>CAYTAH010000001.1:0-292464 GCA_964435785.1 uncultured Phycisphaeraceae bacterium
CACGAAGCAGTCGTCGAACCGACGCACGAAGTTCTCCAACTCCGGCAGCAGCGATGCCAGCGCAGCGGCCTCCATGCCGATGCTCCTTCCTCGACCACCACTCCACAGGAAGGTTCCTCGTCCTGCCGGACCGCAGAACTTGAGCAAATCTGGCGTTGTGGTGCTGAGGGGCAGGGCGCGGGCGTGCGGCTACGTGCCGCGCCGGTTGCCGAAGAGCTCGACGTGGAGGCGGTGACAGTAGCGCCAGCCGCGCTCTATGCAGGCGCGCACGACCCAGGCGACGCTGGCCGGGTCGGGGACGGCGACGCCCTCGGGCATGAGCTGGATATCGGCGGGCGACCAGCCGGTGAGGCGTCCGAGCACGCCCTCGATCTCGTCGAGATCGTCCGGGCGGCAGACGACGAACTTGAGCTGGCGCTCGGGGTACGCGTCGATGAGGCGCTGGAGGGCGTCGAGGTTGAGCCGGCGCTCCTCGTGGCGCCGGCGCCACGCGCCGGCGGGGTCGCGCGGGTCGCCTGTGATCGGCGTCGAGCTGGCGAGCTTGGGGCTGATGCTCATGAGGTCGCACGCCGCGTCGCGGTGGATCGTGCCGGCGGTCTCGATGGTGACGTGGAGGCCGGCGGCGCGCAGCGCCCGCGTGAAATCGCCGACGCCCTCGAACATCATCGGCTCGCCCCCGGTCACGACGGCGTGCCCGACGCCGCTGCCGCGCGCCTCCTCGACCAGGCCCGCGACCTCGCGCCCGGCGCCCTCGGGGTTCCAGCTCGCGTAGGGCGTGTCGCACCATGCGCAGCGGAGGTTGCACCCGCTGAGCCTCACGAACCAGCTCGGCACGCCGGTGAGCTTGCCCTCGCCCTGGAGAGAGACGAAGGTCTCCGAGATGGGGAGTACGGCGTCCGGCATCGCGCTATTCATAGGTCCTTTTGTTGGTGCACGGGGTGCGGGCGCTACGCCGTGCCGGCGTAGGGCGTCGGATCCTCCACGCCCGCCGCCGCGAAGCCGCGGCGGCGGATCAGGCAGGCGTCGCACCGCCCGCACGCCCGGCCGCGCTCGTCGGGGTCGTAGCAGGAACGGGTGAGGGCGTAGTCGACGCCGAGGCGGAGGCCGGCGCGGATGATCTCGGCCTTGGTCATGTCGATGAGCGGCGTGTGGACGCGGAAGGGCCGGCCCTCGGCGCCGGCCCTGGTGCCGGCGTTGGCGGCGCGGGTGAAGGCCTCGACGAACTCGCGGCGGCAGTCGGGGTAGCCGGAGAAATCGACCGCGTTGACGCCGATATAGAGATCGCGGGCGCCGAGCACCTCGGCGTATCCCACGGCGACGGAGAGGAAGATCAGGTTTCGCGCGGGCACGTAGGTGGCCGGGACGCCCGAGGCGATCTCGTGCTCGGAACGGTCCTTGGGCACGTCTGTATCGGCGGTCAGTGCGCTGCCGCCGATGGCGCGGAGGTCCAGGCGGACGACGCGGTGCTCGGCGGCCCCGAGCTGCGCCGCGACGCGTGCGGCGGCCTCGAGCTCGAAGCGGTGGCGCTGGCCGTAGTCGACGCTGAGGCAGCAGCACGCGAAGCCGGCCTCTCGCGCGCACGCCAGCGCCGTCGCGCTGTCGAGCCCGCCCGAGAGGAGCACCACCGCCCTGGCTCGTGGATCGTCCACCGCGGATCGTACGGTGGTCGAGGCGGGGCGGACGCGGGGCCGCTCAGCCGTGCGCGACCTTCCTCAGCACGCCGGCGTGGAAGCCGCTCCCGGCTCTGCGGAACTTGCGCTCGAAGTTGGTCCCGACGAGCTCGCCCTGTCCTGCGCTCTGGGGGCGGTCGAAGGGAAGCATCTCGAAGGGCCCGCCGGAACTGGCGGCGCCGGCGCAGCCTTGCAGCAGCTCCCACCCGCGCGGAGCGGTCCAGCGGTCGAAGTGCTCGGTGTCCCAGGCCCAGAGGTCGTCGTGGTCGGTGACGACGCGCAGCTCGCCGCCGGGCTCGAGCACGCGCCAGGCGTCGGCGAGGAACCGGTCCTGGACGACGCGCTTCTTGTGGTGGCGGGTCTTGGGCCAGGGGTCGCTGAAATAGAGGTGGATCACGCGGGCGATGCCGTCGGGGACGCGCCAGCGGAGGAAGCTCGTCGCGTCGGCGTTGAGGAGGCGCACGTTGGTGAGCAGCCCCCGCTCGCGCCGGCGCCGCACGCGATCGGCGGCGTAGAGGTAGAACTCGCGGGCCCACTCGATGCCGAGGAAATTGACGCGCGGCTGGAGCATCGCCTGCTGGACCAGGAAGGTGCCCTTGCCCGAGCCGATCTCGATCTCGAGTGGGAGGCCGGGCTCCTCGAACCATTCGCGCGGGTCGGTGCGGCCGGCGAGGGGATCCTCGCCGATCGAGTCCGGGAGCGGAGGCAGCTCGCCCGCGCCGACGCCGACCACGCCCGGCGCGTCATCCAGAACTCTGCCCCGCCCCAGGCCGAACGACATCGCCGCTCCCGTGCCGGGCGTCCGCGCGTGGGACGCCCCTCCATTGACCGACTCACCGCTGCGAGCCGGACTCGAGGTACGCGACCAGGTCCGCGATCTCGCCGGCGCTGAGGGTATCCAGCAGCCCCGGGAGCATGGGCGAAACCGTTGACTCCTCGACGCTCTCGATATCCGCCGGCGAGACGGGCACGACGGCGTGCGAGAAGGGATCGGTGAGGATATGCATGCGTCCGCCGGTGATCTGGAGCATGCGCCCGGTCAGCTCGCGCCCGTCCTTGAGCTTCACGACCGAGGCGCGGTACTGGTCGCTGACGACGTTCGAGGGCTCGACGATGGCCTCGAGCAGGTCGCGCCGGGAGAAGCGGCGCGAGACGGCGGTCAGGTCGGGCCCGGTGGCCCCGCCCGCGCCGGCGAAGCGGTGGCACTCGGCGCAGCGTGCGGCCGCGAACATCTCGGCCCCGCGCGTCAGCGACCGCTCCCCCCCCGCCCCCTCGACGGCCTCGAGGGCGTCGGCCACGGTCCAGCGTCGGACGAAGGGACGCACCTGCGGCGGCGCGGTGGTCTCGGCGTCGCTCATCGCGGCGAGCATCTCCCTAATGCGCGTCGTTGAGCGCTCGTCGAGGCGCTCGAGCGCCTCGCGCTCGATCGCGTCGATGAATCCTGCGAAGCTCATTCCCCCGGGCCATCGGCGGGCGGCGCGGAGCCAGGCGAAGTACCTGTCCTGCTCGCCCTCGTCGAGCTGGTCAACGACGAGGCGCAGGCAGAGCGCCGCGTGGAGCTGCTGCTCCCGCGTCGTCCCGCCCTCCACCATCGAGAGGAGGCGTCGCCCGATCTCGGGCGCCCGGAAGTAGGTCAGCACGTTCGCGAGCAGCCAGTTCAGCTCGGTCTCGTCGTCGGGATAGAGGACGTCGAAGCGCCGGAGCACCGTCTCCCTGGTTGCCGCGTCGGGCTCGCCGCCCCTGGCGCACGCGATCTCGATCGCGCGCAGGTAGACAAGGTCATCGCCCGAGCCCTCCAGGTCCTCGGCGTATTCGGTCACGTACTCGATGGCCCGATCGACGGTCAGGCGGTCCTGATGCCTTGCGATCGCGAGCGAGGACGCGGGCTGGGCGCCCGGGCCGGCCTCGATGACGGTCCGGAGCCACGCGTCGAAGGGGTGACGCTCCACGGCCAGCCTGGCCGCGTGACGCACGAACCGGTCGCCGTGGTCGAGGTGCTCGCTTGCCTCGCGCAGGGCCGCGCCGTCGCCGCCGGGCTGGAGCGTCTCGAGGCGGCGGCGCAGCTGCGCCTCCTCGGTCAGGTCGGCGAGCCTGGCGTCCCGGGCCGCGGCCGCTTGGCCCTCGTAGGTGACGCGGTAGAGTCCCGACTGCGTTCCCCGGCCGCCGGTGGTGAACCACATGGACCCGTCGGGCGCGAAGTCGAGGTCGGTGACGCTGAGGGGCAGCCCGAGGACGAAGGTCTCGTAGACGCCGGAGTAGCTCGCACCCGCCGGCTCGAGGTGCACCGCGGCGATGCGCCCGTAGGCCCAGTCGCCGATGAAGAGGGCGCTCGCCCACGGCTCGGGGAACATCCCGCCGCGGGCGAAGGCGACGCCGACAGGCGAGGCGAGGTCGGTATCCACGACGGGGGGCAGGCTGTCGGCGTACCAGTCGGGCCACTTGCCGGTGCCGCTCCGCCAGCCGTACTCGCCACCCTCGACGATATGGACGACGCGGGGCGGGCGGTACCAGGGGGCGCCGATGTCCCACTCCATGTCCGAGTCGTACGTGAAGAGCTCGCCGTTGGGCGCGAACGCGATGTCGTAGCTGTTTCGGAGGCCGGCGGCGACGATCTCCCATCGCTCGCCCTCGGCGTCGGTGCGCAGGACGGTGCCGCCGGGGGCCATGATGTTGACGGCGTGCCCGCGGGGGTCCCAGATGCGCGGGAGGAGAAGGTCCTCGGCCCAGTTCCGGTGGGGCGAGCCCTCGCGGTCGATCTCGTCGAAGAGCGGCGTGTGGTTGCCGTGGACGGTGTAGATCATCCCGTCGGGCCCGAGGGCGAGGCCGTGGGGTCCGTGCTCGCCCTTGGCCGGAAACTCCGCGAGCACCTGGTGCTCGTCGAAGCTCCCGTCTCCATCGGTGTCGCGCAGGCGGTGCAGCCCGCCCTGACGGTCGGCGTTCTCGTTCACGCTCGCGTAGAGCGAGCCGTGGGCGAAGAGCAGCCCCTGGCACATGCCGATGTCGACGGGCAGGCGCTCGATCTCGGCGGACTCGGGCCCGGCGCGCGTGAGGCGGAGCAGCCCGCCCGACTCGGGGGAGACCACCGCGCGGCCCTGATCGTCCATGACGAGGCTGACCCAGGAGCCCTCGCCCGCCTGGGCCGAGTGGACGAGCTCGACCTTGAAGCCGTCGGGGACGGTGACCCTCGAGGCGGGGGTCGCGTCGCGCTGCATCATCACCGCGCCCCAGGGGAGGGAGGCGTCCGCCGTCGATCCGAGGGAGACGGCACGCGCCCAGTCCCGGAAGAGGAAACCGGGCTTCTCCCAGCCCTCGGGGGCGGTCTCGCTGACGCGCCAGTCGTCGGCGGAGACGACCCGGGCCTTGCGGCCGTCCGCGTAGGTGATATCGAGGCGCAGCGCGAGCGCGGCGGCGGCGCCGTCGTTGCGGCACTGGACGGCGAGCACGTTGCGTCCCGGGCGCAGCAGCCCTTCGACGTCCGCCGACACGGGGCTCTCCCAGGTGTCGCTCCTGGCGACCTCCTCGCCGTTGACATAGAGGATCAGGTGGTTGTCGCAGGTGGCGAGGACCCTCGCGCGGGTGACCTCGCCCGAGGTGACGAAGAGACGGAGCATGTGGGCAGGCTGGTCGGGCTCGGCCCTGGGGGAGAGCCAGATCCATTCGGCCTCCTGCGCCCTCGCGGCGCCCGCCGCGACGAGGACCGCGCACAGGCTCAGCCGCAATCCGGTAGCGTGCTTCATACCGCCACTGTACCGGCCTGCGCGCGGGGCGGGTGGCGGGGTGCGGTGGGACTCGAGCGGGCGAGGTCCGACACTGGGAGGGGCCGCGAGATCGGCTCCCCGGGGCGCGACGGCGGAGGCTGCGTCTCCCGCACGGCGCGCTGTCGGGGGGTGCGCGGCCCGCACCGGGACACGGACGGTCTCGACCGAGGAGCCTGGCGGACATCGGTGTCCGCTGGCGGTCGCGGGGGCCTGCAAAGGGGTTGTGGCTCGACCCCGCGCACGTATACTGCGCGCGGGAAGCCGGGAGGAAGCGGAGAAGGGAGAGAGCCATGAATACGTGGTGGTGCCGGACTGCTGTCTTGGTGTGCGGGCTGGCGTCGGTGGCGGGCGCGGGCATCGCGGAGGTGGGCGCCTCGAAGGACAACACGCTGTACGAGACGCCGGACGGGTCGCAGAGCAACGGCGCGGGCTGGCACTGCTTCGTGGGCATCACGGGCGAGCCGCTGACGCGGCGGACACTCATGGCCTTCGACGTGGGGAGCGCGGTGCCTGCCGGCGCGACGATTCTCGAGTGCTCGCTCACGCTGCACATGTCCAAGACGATCGCCGGCGCGACCGACGTGACGGTGCACCGCGTGCTGAGCCACTGGGGCGAGGGCGGATCGGACGCGCCGGGCGAGGAGGGCGTCGGCGCTCCTCCCGAGCCCGGCGACGCCACGTGGATCCACACCGAGTACGACACGTACTACTGGGGCCGCTCCGGCGGGGACTTCGAGCCCACGCCGAGCGCCACGACCGAGGTCGCGCGGAACGGCCACTACACGTGGCGGTCCGCGGGGCTGGCCGCGGACGCCCAGGCCTGGCTGGAGGGGTCGCACCCCAACTACGGCTGGCTGCTCGCGGGCGACGAGTCGCAGTCGATCACCGCGAAGCGCTTCGACACGCGCGAGAACCCCGACCCGTCGGTGCGCCCCGTGCTCCGCATCGTCTACGTTCCCGCCTGCATCGCCGACTGGGACAGCAACGGCGTGGTCAACACGCTGGACGTCCTGGGCTTCCTGAACGAGTGGGCGGCGCAGGAGGTTTCGGCCGACCTCAACTGGAGCGGGAATGTCGACGTGATGGACATGCTGTTGTTCCTGAACGAGTGGGTGTCCGGCTGTGCCTAGCGGCCGGGCACCGATCCGCGCTCACCACCGCCCTGCCGGAGGGACCGACATGCGTCCGAGCCGCCCCGTGCTCCTCGCGGCCTTGCTCGCCGCGCCCGCGCTGGCGCAGCGCACGCCCGTGCCGCTCGACGCGCATGCGTACGCGCCCGAAGCGCTCCGGGTCGTCTCGGTCTCGCCGGCGCCGGAGTCGCTGGCGGCCCCGCGCGACGCGGCCGTGACCGTCACCTTCAACAAGCCCATCGACCACGCCACGCTCGGTCCCTCGAGCTTTCACGTCCTCGGGCGCTGGAGCGGGCCGGTTTCCGGCTCGTACGTGCTCATCGACGATCGCACGGTGGCGTTCGTGCGCGGGCGCGGCTTCTCGCCCGCCGAGCGGGTGAGCGTCTCGCTCTCGCGCGACCTCCGCGCGCTCGACGGCGCGTCGCTGCCGCGGGGCTATGCGGCCGGCTTCTGGGCCCGCCCCGATCCCGGCTCGCTCGATTTCGTCCACACGGCGACGCTGGTGCCCGGGGACGTCCCGTACGGCGGGCACGGCGGCGACCTCGACGACGACGGCGACCTCGATCTGGCGATCCCCAACGAGGAGTCCAGCGACGTCTCCGTCTTTCTCAACGTCGGCGACGGCTCGTTCGGCCCGCGCCAGAACTTCGGCGTCGGATTCCATTGCAGCCCGAGCGAGGGGCTCGACCTCTCGGGCGACGGGGTCGTGGATCTGGCCGTCTCCAACATCCTCGACCACGACGTCTCGATCCTGATCGGCAACGGCGACGGGACGTTCAGGCCGCAGGTCCGCTACGCCGTCGGCTCGCAGCCCCGCGGCCTGACGGCGCTCGACATCGACGCGGACGGCGACGCGGACCTGATCACCGCGAACCGCACGGGGAGCAGCTGCTCGATCCTCCGCAACCGGGGGGACGGCACCTTCGACGCGCACTCACCGTTCGAGGCGGGCGTCACCGGCGAGACCGGCGTCGCGGCCACCGACCTCAACCTCGACGGAGTCATGGACCTCGTCGTCATCGGCTGGGGCAACTCGCGGATCGCCACGCTCCTGGGCGATGGCCGGGGCGGGTTCGCGACGCACACCGTCGTGCCCACCAGCTCGCGTCCGTGGATGGTCACGACGGGCGACCTCAACGGCGACGGCTTCCCCGACGCCGCGGCCGCGTGCTCCGGATCGGGACGGGCCGGCATCTACCTCGGCGACGGCACCGGCGCCCTCGGGCCGGAGATCAACTTCGACTCGGGCGAGTTCCCCATCGCCATCGACATCGGCGATCTCGACGGCGACGGCGACCTGGACATCGTCACCTCCAGCTACAGCTCGGGCGACTTCCACGTCTACACCAACGACGGCGCCGGCAACTTCACCATGCGATTCACGATTCCCGCGATCGTGGCGGGCTCGTGCGCGGTGCTGCACGATCGCGACGGGGACGGCGATACCGACCTGACGCTGATCGACGAGCTTGGCGATCGAATACTGCTCTACACGCAGCGGTGAGGCTTGAGGGGTGAGGGTTGAGGCCGAGCATGGGCGCCGTGGTCGATCGCCTCGTGCCTCGATGCCCCTTGCCTCGATGCCTTTCTTCGCATGAAGCATCTCCCGCCCCGCGTGCTCTGCCCCTCTCTCCGCTCTTTCCGTTTCTTGGTCTCTTCGTCTCCAGGTCTCTTCGTCTCTTGATCTCTTCGTCTTTCGGGCCCTTCATCTCTGGCTCTTCGTCGCTCCCTCGTACGCCTTCATCCTCTACACTGCCCGGATGCGCTTTCCGCTCGCTCTCCTCCTCCTCGCAGCCGCGCCCGCGGTCGCCCAGCGCGGCGACCATGCCGGCGAGGCACAGCCCGATCTTCCGCCCGACCTCGTGATCCCCGAAGCCCCCGCGCTCTCCCCCGCCGAGGCGCTCGCCACCTTCGCTCTCGCCGAGCCCGATCTGGAGATCTCCCTCGCCGCCGCCGAGCCCATGGTCGTCGCACCCGTCTCCGCAGTCTTCGACGCCGACGGGCGGCTGTGGGTGGTCGAGATGCAGAGCTACATGCCGGACATCGACGGAGAGGGCGAGCTCGTCCCCACGAGCCGCGTCGTCGTGCTCGAGGACCTCGACGGCGACTGGGTCTTCGACAAGGCCACCACCTTTCTCGACGGCCTCGTCCTCCCCCGCTCGGTGCTCCCATGCTACGGCGGCGCGCTCGTCATCGCGCCGCCCAACCTCGTCTTCGCGCGCGACACCGACGGCGACGGGCGGGCCGACGAGACCCGCGTCCTCCTCGACGGGTTCGGCGGCCTGGAGAACCCAGAGCACGCGGGCAACGGCCTGCTCCGGGGGCTCGACAACTGGGTCCACATCTCGCAGCACGGCGTCGAGGTCCGGTTCGACGGGGAGAGGCTGGAGACGCGGCGCATCCCCGCGCACGGCCAGTGGGGCATCACGCAGGACGACCGGGGGCGGATCTACTATTGCCCCAATTCCGACGTGCTGCGCGCCGACCTGTTCCCGAAGCACTACGGCGCGAGGAACCCCGGCCAGCGCGGCGTTCGCGGCATGAACGTCGATGTCTGCCCCGACAAGTCGGTGTTCCCCGCCCGCATGAACCCGGGGATCAACCGCGGCTACCAGGACCACATGCTCCGCGACGACTACACGCTCGCGGTGACGACCAGCGCGTGCAGCCCGCTGATCTACCGCTCGTGGGCGTTGGGGGCGGGGTTCTACGGCAACGGCTTCACGTGCGAGCCCGCGGGCAATTGCGTCATGCGCGTGATCGTCGATGATCGCGAAGGGACGCCCGCGGCGAGGCGGGCTTACCCGGACCGCGAGTTCCTCACCTCGACCGACGAGCGCTTCCGCCCTGTCGCCCTCGCGACGGGCCCCGACGGCTCGCTCTTCGTCGTGGACATGTACCGCGGCGTGATCCAGCACAAGACGTACGTCACCACGTTCCTGCGCAGGCAGGTCGAGGCGCGGGGCCTGGAGGGCCCCATCCACCTGGGGCGCATCTGGCGCATCTCACGCTCGGGGGCGCGCGGCCCTGGCGCGGAGCCAGCGTCGCCCCCTCCGTCGAACCTGCTCCCGCTGCGCGAGCGCACGAGCGAGCAGCTCGTCGGGCTGCTCTCCCATCCCGAGGCCTTCTATCGCGAGCACGCGCAGAGGCTGCTCGTGGAGCGCCGGGCCGTCGGGGTCGCGGCGCGGCTGGCCTCCCTCGCGGGCGACGGCGCGGCGACTCCCCTGGCGAGGATCCATGCTCTCTGGACGCTCGAGGGCATGGGCGAGCTTGAGCGCGCGAGCGCGGTGACGGCCGCGGCCGACGATGACCCGCTGGTCGCGGCGCAGGGCGTGCGGCTGCTCGAGCGCTGGGCCGACTCTCCCGACACGATTCTCGCCATGCGCCGGGCGGGCGGCCGGGCGGATCGGTCGCTCCGGCTGCAGGCGGCGCTCTCCCTCGGCGAGTCGCGCATCCCGGAGGCGACACGCGAACTTGCGCGCACGCTGCTCGGCGACGCGGACGACCCGGTTCACCGCTCGGCCGTCCTCTCGGGGCTGCACGAGCGCGAGGTGCTCGCGCTGGCGCTGGCGCCGGAGGTTCTTGCGGGCCCCGGGCCGAGCGATGCGCAGAGGGAGGCGATCGCGGAGCTGGCCGACACCAGCCTGCGCGGCTCGCCCGCGCAGCGCACGCGGTATCTCGATCTCATCGCCGAGACATTCGCGGCCGAGCGCTGGCTGGCCCGCATCCTGCTCGACCGGCTCGGGGCAAGCCTGAAGCTCGACTCGGAGAGCCCAGGCTCGCTCGAGCTGGCCGCGGAGCCGACGCGCTGGACCGGTCTGCTGCGCGAGGGCATGTGGCACGTGCAGGGACGTGCGGCGGCGATGACGGGCCGCCTGCGCTGGCCCGGGCACGACGAGGGCGCTTCGGTGGCCCCACCGCTCAGCGCCGCGCATCGCGAGCTTTACCGCAGGGGCCAGCGCCTGTTCGATGTGTGCGCCGCCTGCCATGGCTTCGACGGGATGGGGCTGCTCGGTCAGGCGCCGCCGCTTGCGGGCTCGCCGATCGTCACCGGGCCGGAGTCGCGGGCGGTCCGCGTGCTGCTGCACGGGCTCGAGGGCCCGATCGTCCGCGAGGGCATCGAGTACAACGCTCAGATGCCCGCGGCCCCCTTCGGGGCGGACGAGGACGTGGCGGCGGTGCTGACGTACATCCGGAGGTCGTTCGGCAACACCGCCGGCCCGGTCCCGCCCGAGGCCGTCGCCCGGATGCGCGCCGAGAGCGCGCGGCGCACCGCCCCGTGGACCGAGCCGGAGCTGCTCGAGATAGAGTGATGCGGCCACGGAGGCCCGCCATGCGCACCGCCCCGATCATCCTCGCGGCACTCCCGCTTCTCGCCTGCGCGGCCTGGGGGCCGGCGGCCGCGCCGCCGGGCGGGCGGACCGGCCGGGCCGGGGACGACTGGACGCCGCTCTTCGATGGGCGCTCCATCGAGGGTTTCGTCACGCGCGGCGGGGAGGCGGCGTATTTCGTGGAGGACGGGTGCATCGTCGGCGAGACGCGCCCTGACACCGGCAACACGTTTCTGTGCACGGCGCGGGACTACGGGGATTTCGTCCTCGAGTTCGAGGTGATGGTGGACGCGGAGCTCAACAGCGGCGTGCAGATCCGCTCGCACGCGAGGGAGAGCGGCGAGGTGTACGGCTACCAGGTGGAGATCGAGGCAACCGAGCGCGGCTATGCGGGCGGCGTCTATGACGAGGGCGGCCGGCGGGGCTGGCTGGCGCAGCCCACGCCGGACCAGGCCGCGGACTCGCCGTTCAAGGCCGGCGGGTGGAACCTGTACCGGATCGAGGCCCGGGGGTCGAGGATCCGCACGTGGGTCAACGGGGTGCCGGTCGCCGATCTCATCGACGGCGCGGAGGCCTCGGGCTTCATCGGGCTGCAGGTGCACGGCGTGGGGGCGCGGAGCGACCCGCTGCGCGTCCGCTGGCGGGGCCTGCGCATCCGAGAGCCGGGCTGACACGCCTCCCGGGGGGGGGCGGCGTGGCGCCGACGCGGCGGCGGGCGGCGCGGGCGCGCGAACGCGTCCGGCTTCGTGCCGGACGCGCCGCCTGCCGATCTCGCTGTGGGTGCTCAGAACCCGAGGTTCGCCCACGCCGAGTTGTCGTCGATCGTCCCGGTGTGGAGGATGATCTTGCCCGCGAGGCCGCCGTCGGAGAGGCTGAATTCCGTGCCGTTCGCCAGGGCGATGTTGGAGGCGACGAAGTTGTGCCAGTCGTTGGTCTTGATGCCGACGAGGTTGTCGGTCGCGTAGTTGCGCTCGATGCGGTTGCGCCGGTTCCGGGCGTTGATGCCGGCCTGGCCGTTGGACACGCAGTGGTTGTCCACGATCGAGCAGTCCGAGGTCACGTCGATGCCGTTGCCGACGTTCTCGCTCACGTTGCAGCCGTAGACGTAGCCGTTGGTGAGGACGATGCCGTGCGCGCCGTTGCGGTTGATGGTGCAGCCGAAGATGGTGTTGCTGTCGGCGGCGCTGATCCCCGTGCCCGTGTTGAGGGTCACGCTGCAGCGGGAGATCGTGGTGTCGCCGAACGTGAGGATGCCCGTCTGGTTGGCCTGGACCACGCAGTCGGTGATGACGGAGCCGTCCTTCACCTCGATGCCGTTGCGCCCGCTCGCCGTGACGACGCACGAGGTGACCACCGCCCGCTCGCCCGTCGCGACGCCGGCGAAGCCGCTGCCGCCGACCCGCACCCGGTCGGCGGACGAGTTCGCGGCGGCGCGGAGGTCGAGGCCGTCGCCGGCCCAGCCCTGCACGGCGCCGTTGCGCACCGCGACGTTGGCGGCCAGGGCGCAGTTCACGCCGTCGAGCGACCCGGAGACGCCCGTCATCGTGAAGCCCATGAGGTCGATGGTGACGTCGGAGGCGGCGATCTCGATGCCGTGCTTGCCGGCGACGCCCACGAGGTCGGCCGTCAGGTAGTACGAGCCCGGCTGGCTGATCCGGAAGAGCGAGTCCGAGTCACCCGGTGTGGTCGCCGCGCTGATCGGCGTCCGCGGCTCGACCACGTCGAGCGCCTTCATCGTCGGTCCTACGGGGCCGAAGGGGGGATCGATCGGCCCCGCCGCCGCGCCCCAGCCCAGCACCCCCACCGCCAGCATCGTCATCGTCTTCTGCATCATGTTCCACTTCCTTTCGAGGTCATCAGTCAAAGGTTTCCGCTTCGTTCGTTCGGCGAGACTCGGGCGCGGGGACGTCCCCGCACCGGCTAGGGGCCCGGGCCCGACGACTCGCGCACGATGCACATCCGCTAGTGTCGGAGAGGCGGCCACTCACCGGCCGCCGCTCGCAACGGGCGGCTCTCCGGGGGCGTCTCTCGACACCCCTCGTCAGTCAGCAGCCGGTCGTCCAGGCGTTGAGGAAGGCGAGGACGTCGCGTGTGTCCACGGCGCCGTCGCCGTTGAAGTCGGCGCCGCTCCCGCCGGACGTCCAGGTGTTCAGGAAGGCGAGCACGTCGCGCGTGTCCACGACACCGTCGCCGTTGAAGTCCGCCGGGCAGAGGAAGCCGACGAAGTGCTCGTCGTCGTCGAGGTTGACCCAGCCGATGTTCTCGCCCCACGCGAAGCCGCGGAGGCGTCCGGCGTCTCGATCGATCCTGGCCTGCTGCCCGAAGTCGCCCAGTTGAGGCCAGGTGTCGAAGTTGACCCAGCCGATGTTCTCGCCCCAGGCGAGCCCCTCGAGGTCGCCGCCGCTCGAGATGTTGACGCCGAAGTCGGCGCCGTCGGTGTTCGCGTAGGCCACGCCGTCGGCGGGCGTTCCGTCGCCGAGGTTGAGCCAGCCGACATTCTCGCACCAGACGTAGCCGGAGAGGAACGTCTCGCCGATCACCGCCCCGGCCGCGCCGCCGCCGGCGTCGCGCCAGTTCATCCAGCCGATGTTCTCGCCCCACGCGTGCTTGTGCGCAGGCGAGACGTTGCTCCCCTGCTGAGCCAGGGCCGAACCGGCCGCCAGGCTCGTCAGGATCGCCGCGTGCTTCCACATGTGCCCGCCTCCCTGTCAGAGTGCTCGGCGGGGCCCGCGCCGGGCCGCCGTCAATTCTTTTTGCGAAAGAGCGCATCGGCGGCTGCCACGCATCGCAAGGAAACTGGCGCCGAGGGCCGCAAGCCCCGACCGGCCCTCACGCGGAGTGGGCGCCCGCGGGCGCGCCCCCGGTGGGACGGCCGACCGACAGGCGCCCGGCTCGCTCAGCGGCCCGCGACGGGGTTCCCCGAGGCGTCGCGTGCCTCCGGTGTCGGGAGCCCGAGACCCTCCAGCTGCGGCAGGATCAGCTCCCTGTCGCCCACCAGCACGAGGACGCCGGAGTCGATCGGGAGGGCGCGGCGTGCCAGGCCGTTGAGCGATGCGGCATCGACCGCCCCCATCGCCTCCAGGTCCTGCTCTATCGAGGCGTAGGGCAGCCCGTGCACGAGGCGTTCCTCGGCCGCGCCGAGCAGGCCGTCGAGACTCTCGAACTCCGAGACGGTGTCGTTTCGCAGGCTCTCGCCGGCCTTCGTCGCCTCGGTGTCGGTGATATCGCCGGCACGGATGCGCTCGAACTCGTTCAGGAACTCGCGCAGCGCGGCCCCGGTCACCTCCGCCTGCACGCTGGCGGTCGCGCTGAAGCTGCCCGCGCCGGTGAGCATCCGGAACCGCGAGCGGGCCCCGTAGGTGTAGCCCTTGTCCTCGCGCAGGTTCTGGTTCAGCCGGCTGGTGAAGCTACCGCCGAGGATGACGTTGAGCAGCTGCGCCGGCACGCGGGCGGCGTCAGCGTACGGCAGCCCGGGGGCCGTGAAGCGGATGTACGTCTGCGTCGCGCCGGGCCGGTCCACGAGCACGACCCGCGGCCCGGCGTCGTTCGGCGCGGGCGCCGGCCCGGGCGCGACGGGCGCCCGAGGCGCGCCGGTGGGCTCCCAGCCGCCGAAGACCCGCTCGGCCATCGACCTCGCCTCGGCGGCGGTCACGTCTCCGGCGATGAGCAGGAGCGAGCCGCGCGGGCGCAGGAGCGATCGCTGCGCCGCCCTCGCCTCGTCCAGCGTGATGCCCTCGACGGTCCAGGTCATCCCGTCGGCCGGCCAGGCGTAGGGGCTGCCGTCGCCGAAGAGGAGCCGCTCGGCGACCACGGCCGCGGCGGCCGCGGGCACCTCGGCGCGCTGCTCAAGCTCCTCGAGCCAGAGCGAGCGGACACGTTCCCACGCGCTGCGGTCGAAGCGGGGGCGGAGGATGGCGTCGGCGAAGAGGTCGGCCCCGCGGTCGAGGTTCCTCCTGAGGATGGTGAGGGAGACGGTCGTGGCCTCGGGGTCGGCGCCTGCGGTGAACTCCCCGCCGAGCGATCGCACCGCGTCCTCGAACTCGAGCGCGTCGAGGTCGCCCGCGCCCTCGGCCATCATCCTGGCGGCGATGGCGGCGAGGCCCTGCTTGTCGTCGGGATCGCACGCGGCGCCCTCGCGGCTCACCAGGCGCATGGAGACGAGGGGCAGACCCGGACGCGTCCATACCATCGCCTCCAGACCGTTGGCGAGCGTGAACGCCTCGTGGCGTGGGGGCGTGAAGTCCCCGTTGGTCAGGTCCGCCGGGCGCTCGTCGCGGGCCGAGGGCGCCGGTTCGGGCTCCTCCGGGAGCACGCGGACGATGACGCGCGCGTCGCGCGTGAGCGTCCGGGCCGACCACTCGCGCACGCCGTCGGCCGTCGCCCTGCGGAAGCGGTCGAGGTCGCGCTCGAAGCTGTCGGGCTCGCCCCACACGTGCTCGTACTCGTTCAGGCGGTCCGCCTTGAACGCGAGCCGCTGCAGGGCGGTGAGCGCCCCCATCTCGATCGTGGCCTTGCAGCGGTCGAGCTCCGCATCGGTCGGGCCTGCCTCGATGAGGAGGGCGAGCTCCTCGTCCATGACGCGCTCGACGCGCGAGAGATCGGCATCGGGGAGGGCGAGGACATCGATCTGGAACATGCCGCCGAGCGGGTAGCCCCACTGCACGGCGCTGACCTCGGCCGCGAGCTGCTCCTCCACGACGAGCCGCTCGTAGAGCCGGCTCGCCTTGCCCTCGGCGAGCACGCTCGCCGCGAGCTGCATCTCGGCGTCGCCGGGCCCGTATCCCACGGGGCTGTGGTAGGTGTACTGCACCTTGGGGAGCTGGACGCGGTCGATCGCGGTGAAGCGGCGCACGCCGTCGAGGCGCACGGGGATCGCCTCCGTCGGGGGGTGGTGCTCGCGGGTGACGGGCTGCCCGCCGTCGAGCGTCCCGAAGAGGCCCTCGATCAGCGGCTTGATCTGCGCGGGGTCGAAGTCCCCGGCCACCACCAGCGACGCGTTGCGCGGCACGTAGAAGTTGGCGAAGAAGTCCTTGACGTTGGAGACCGTCGCCGCCTCGAGGTCCTCGTGCGTGCCGATGACGCCGTAGTAGTACGGGTGGTCCGGCGTGTAGAGCAGCCTGGAGACGGCCTCGCCGGCCTTGCCGTAGGGGGCGTTCTCCACGCCCTGGCGGAGCTCGTTCCGGACCACGTCGCGCTGCTTGTCGAGCTTCTCGCGCGTCATCTCCAGGCCCATCGCCTCGAGCCGGTCCGCGTCGAGCCAGAGCAGGGTCGGGAGGATTTCGCGCGGCCCCCAGGAGAAGTAGTTCGTCCGGTGCAGGTCGGTGCTCGCGTTGTTCGCCCCGCCGGCGGTCTCCATGATGACGTCGAACTGGTTGCCGGGCACGCGCTCGGTCCCCATGAACATCAGGTGCTCGAAGAGGTGCGCGAACCCCGACCGCCCGGGCGGCTCGTCCTGCGAACCCACGTAGTACCAGATGTTCACGGTCGCGATGGGGAGCGTGTGGTCCTCGTGCAGGATCACCGTCATGCCGTTGTCGAGCTTGTACTTCTCGCACGGCACGCTCTGCGCCGCGGCGACCGCCGCAGCCCAGAGGCTCCCGACGCATGCACCGGCCAGCACCGCCCGCGACCACGCCATGGCACGCACTCCCGGGGCGTCGCGCACCACGCGCGTCGCGCCCGTGAATGCTAGCCGCGCGCCCCCGCGGCACGGGGGCTCAGCAGCCGACGGTCCAGGCGTTCAGGAACGCGATCACGTCCCGCGTGTCCACGGCGCCGTTCCCGTCGATGTCGGCCGACCCGTCCCCCGCCGCCCAGGCGTTGAGGAATTCGATCACGTCTCGCGTGTCCACGGCGCCGTCGGCATTGAAGTCGGCGACGCACGTGGCGCCCTGGAACTCGTACGCCCCGATGTCAACGAAGGGCGCCGTGCCGTTCCCCACGTCGGGCATCCCCGCGTCGTCGAGCCGGCGCGGGTTCAGGTCCAGGTCGAGCGGCATCTTCTCCCCCGTGTCACCGTCGTCGTCCAGGTCGCCCCTGTCGGCCGGAACCGCCGTGTTGTCCCCGGCGTCGATGCAGGGCGAGCCGCCGCGCAGGCGGTAGTCGTCGTCGAGCGTGCCCGCGTCGTCGTCCGCGCCGTCGGGGTCCATGAACCGCGGGTCGGCGTCGAACGACCCCGTCCCGCCGATCGAGCCGTCCCACCCCTCGACGCACGAGTAGTCGACCGTCGCGCCCGCGAGCGCCGAGAGCTGCGCCTGCTGCCCGCCGCCGACCCCGTTCGTGTTGCCGAACAGCACGCTGCCGGAGACCTGCAGCGGCCCCAGGGCGGAGACGCCGGCGGCGCCGATGTCCGCGTGAGAGTTGCCCGCGATCGTGCAGAGCGTGAGCGTCGTGTCCGACAGGGTCACCACGGCCGCGGATCCGCTGTTGCCGGCGATGAGCGACCCGGCGACCTCGAGCTCGATATCGGCCATGATCGCTGCGCCGTAGCTCCCGGCGGTGTTCGAGGTGAGGCCGCACGCGGTCAGGACCAGCGCGCCCGAGCCGGCCGATGATACGGCCGAGATCGCGCCGCCCGAACCGGGACCCGAGGACCCCGCCTGGTTCAGGTGGAACGTGCACCGCGTGAAGCTCGCGTACGTATCGCTCGACACTGCGCAAGCCCCGCCGCTGGCGTTGCCGGCGGCCAGCGCGGCGTTCGCCGTGAAGCTGCAATCGCGGAAGCTCGCCTCCAACGAGCCGCCCAGCGATCCGACGGCTGAAACCGCGCCAGCCGTGGCGACAGTCGCGGCGTTGGCCAGGTTCAGGAAAAACGTGCTCCGCTGCACGTCGAGCACATCGCCCATGAACGAGATCGCTCCGCCCCCGCTCACCGTGCTGGCCGGGTGGGTGGCGTTCCCGGTGAAGAAGCAGTCGTACACGCGGCCCTCATCGCAGTCGAGGAAGAACGCCCCGCCCCCCTGGTCGCCGGCGCCGTTGGCGATGAACGTGCACTGCGCGACCTTCATCGACCCGCCCCAGACGTACAACCCGCCGCCGAAGTCGCCGTCGATCGTGTTCACCGCATACCCGCCGCGCACCACGAACCCGTCGAGCACCGTTCCGACGGTCGGCGAGATCGCCTTCACGACGTGCCGCCGGTTATCGGACCGGTTGACGAACCCCGGCTCGTCGTCCCCGTTCACATCGCCGTCCAGAACGGTGATGTGCGCAGCCGGGTCGCGCTGGCCCGAGTCGGTCTCGGTGCCGCGGAACCCGCCCAGCAGCTTCACTCCGGGCGGGATGACGAACGAGTCGTCGTTCGTGCCGAGCGGGATGTATGTCCCCTCCGCGACCCAGATCTCGTCCCCAGCGCTCGCCACCCCGAGGGCGATCGTCAGCTCATTGAACGCGTCGAACCACGAGAGGCCGTTGTTCGCTCCCCAGGCGTCGGCGTCGACGTAGATGACCCCCCCCGCCCGCACCGGGAACGCCACAGCCGCCACCAAGGCCAACGCGCATGCTCTGGGCCCCATCCCACACCTCCTCGCCCAGTATGGGCCGCACGCTCCCCCCGTCAACGCGGGAGCGGCTTCCCACGCCCCAACTCACGCCGAAACACGCTGGATCCGGCCTCAAGGTCCGATATCGCGCGCCCCCGCCCAGCCGGCGGCCTCTCGCGAAGCCGTGCGTTGGGCCGTCGCGACCCCCTCGGCCCGCGCGGTCCACGCCACGACGCTGCCGGCGCGGGCTCAGCACCCGCCCGCCCAGGCGTTCAGAAACGCCAGCACGTCCTGCGTGTCGATGACGCCGTCGCCGTTGAAGTCCGCCGATGCGTCGTCCGCGCCCCAGGCGTTCAGGAATGCGAGCACGTCCTGCGTGTTCACCAGGCCGTCGCCGTTGAAATCTGCGCGGCACCGCGCCCGGGGGCGAACCACGGTGACCACCCCCGCGCTGTTCGCGGCGGGATGCGCCGGCGCGCCGACCGCCACGTCACCGACGCCGTCGCCGTCGACATCGCCCACGCCCGCGACCGCGTAGCCCACCCAATCGAGCGGGGCGCCATCGACGGTCAGGTCCGCATCGACCCCGTGCACCACGCCGCGCGCGGGGCCGAGGAAGAAGTACGCCCGCCCCTTGTTGTCATCGCCATAGCTCGGCGCGCCCACGACCACATCGTCGATACCGTCGCCGTTCAGGTCACCCGCCGAGGCCGCCGCGAAGCCGAACTGATCTCGCGTCGCCTCTCCGAGCAGGACCGCATCCGCGGCGCTCGCGTTGTAACGCCCCGCCAGCAGCGGGCCGCGGAAGATGTACGCCCTGCCCGCGCCCTCGGTGAGATAGAACTGGTCGGCGCCCACGAGCACGTCCGCCGATCCGTCGCCGTCGAAATCTCCCACGCCGGCAGCGGATCCGAGCCGGTCGTTCACGCCCTCGCCCTCGATGATCACGTCCGCGTCCGCGGCGGACATCGTCCCGGCGACGGGGCCGAGGAGCACGTACACCCGACCCGGCGGGAGTTGGTTGATGGGCGCGGCCGGAGCGCCGATGATCAGGTCGTCTTGCCCGTCGCCGTTGATATCCTCCGCCGCGAGCGCGACACCGAGATTCTCGAACGGGAGCGCCGCGGTGACGATCGCGTCGGCGTCGGCCACGGATTGCTGCCTGCCGAGGGGGCCGTAGAGCACGAAGACGCGCCCGTCGATATCGGAGCCGGGGCAGCCGAGGATCGCGTCATCGACGCCATCGCCGTTGAGATCGCCGCTCGCGAGCACCGCGCCGACCCCGTCGAAATCGCTCTCGCCGGCGATGACCGCGTCCGCTCGATCCACCTGGTGCACGCCGTCCTGCACGGCCCCGTGGAAGATGTACACGCGCCCCGCGCCCATGACCGGCTCGTCGTGGCCGGGCGCGCCGAGCATGATGTCGGCGGCCCCGTCGCCGTTCGCGTCGATGCGCGCGCCCGCCAGGAGATTGTCGCCGAACGCCTGCCCCAGGAAGATCGCGTCGGCGTGCTCGGCCCGCATGGGCCGGTCGAGCGGCCCATAAAAGAGGTAGCACCGGCCGCCGTACTCGCCGCCGCTGACCGCCGCCGGCGCGCCGACGAGCAGTTCGGCGATCCCGTCCCCGTTGACGTCACCGACCGGAACCACCCGCCAGCCGAAATGGTCTCCCCGCACTTCGCCGACGATGGTGTCGGTCTCGACCGGCAGGTCCTGCCGGGTGTCGGGCTGCCCCTGCCCCGCGGGCGCGATCGCGCCCATGATGAACACCGCCCGAAGCGATCTGCGCGTGATCATGGCACGCTCCTCTCGCCATCATTATGGGCCAATCCGTCGGCGCGAGGCCCCACCAGACGGTGGGACGACGCCCCTCCAGCCGGGGACGCGCGGCCCTCCGAGCACTGCGGGCTAGCCACATCCCCCCGCCCACGCGTTCAGGAACGCGAGGACGTCCAGCGTGTTGATGGCGCCGTCGCCGTTGAAGTCCGCGGAGGGATCGCCCGCCGCCCATGCGTTGAGGAACGCGAGCACGTCGAGCGTGTTGACCTCGCCGTCGCCGTTGAAGTCGGCGCGGCAGCCCTGGTACTCGAGCGGCCCCATGTCCACGATCGGGGGCGAGCCCTCGCCGGTGTCGGGCGTGCCTGGATCGTCGACGAACCGGTCGTTGCCCGCGTAGTCCGTGGCCACGCCGGGCGGCACGCCGAAGTTGCTCCCCGCGTCGATGCACGGAGAGCCCGGGAGGAGCGAGTAATCGTCGGCGTCCGCGTCGGCAAAGCGCGGGTCGGCGCTGATGTTGCCCGCGCCGGCGTAGCCGCCCTGCACGTCCGAGTAGCGCACCAGAATCTGCGACCCGGTCGAGCCCTCGAGACCGATCTGCGCCCCGGCGCCGGCGGCGTTGCCCCACACGATGCAGTTGTCCACGAGCGGCGCCTGTCCCTGGTTGAGCGCGAAGATGCCGCCGCCCTGCGACGCCTGATTGAACGCGATAACGTTGTTGGCCATCACCGCGCGGTCGTAGCGGCAGTACAGGCCGCCCCCGGCCGTGCTCGTCTGGTTCCGCACGATGACGTTGTTGTGGATCGTCGGGTACGTCCCGTAGAAGATGTACGACGTCCAGCTGTTGATCCCGCCGCCGCCCCAGCCCGCGGCGAAGTTGTCGGCGATGAAGTTCGCGAACACCTCCGGCGTGGACCTTGCCCCGAAGTACATCCCGCCGCCGGCGTAGTTGCCGCGGTTCTTCACGACGACGTTCCCGTAGATCCGCGGCGTGCCGTACTCGGTGACGCAGATGCCCCCGCCGCTGTCGGCCTGGTTATCGTGGATGTAGTTCGAGTGGATCACCGCGCTTGAGGTCTCGGTGAGGATCCCCCCGCCCACGCCGTTGAAGTTCGCGTTGCGCGAGAGGTTGAATCGGAACTCGCTGTGGCTCACCGTTGGCGAGCAGGAGACGATGGAGAGCGCCCCGCCGCGGACCTCGGGGTACGCCAGGCCGTCCGCCTTGGCGTGCTCGAGCACGCAGTAGCTGATATGCGAGGCGTCGCTCGAGCCGATGAGCCTCATCCCGCGCCAGCCCTCCGAATGATCGGCGCTCGTGAAGAGGATCGGCTCCGCTTCGGTGCCGACGGCAGTCAGGGTCGCCGCCGACGCGACCGTGATCGAGTAGTGCCCCATCCCGATCACCTCGACACCCGGCTCGATCACGAGCGCCTGCCCGGCCGGCACCGTCACGTCGCCGACGAGTTCGTAAGGGCTCCCCGCGAGCGTCCACGTCCCGCTCTGGTCGCCCGAGACCTGTGTCTGCCCCAAGGCCGGCGGCGCCGCCGCCAGCCACGCCGCCACGATCAAACGCTTCATCTCCCGGCCTCCTGCGTGCGATGGGATCCGCAATGACCACCCTATCGCGATGCCTCGCGGCGTTCAATCCTCTCAATACAGGACTCCCTCTCCTCCCGCCGGAGAGGAGCCGGCGTCAGCACCCCGCCGACCACGCGTTGAGAAAGGCGAGCACGTCGAGCGTGTTGACGGCCCCGTCGGCGTTGAAGTCCGCCCTCGGGTCGCCCGCGGCCCAGTCGCTCAAGAAGGCCAGCACGTCCAGGGTGTTCACCGCGCAATCCGCGTTGTAGTTGGCGTCGCACGCGGGATCGAAGCCGGTCACGACGAGGATGCGGTTCCCGCCGCCGAACGTCGAGAACAGAAAGTCGCCCGTCACAGGATCCCGCGCGCCCCCCTCGGCCCCGGTGAGGTCGGAGATGAAGACCCGCCGCGTGCCGAGCACCGGGTCGCCGTTCCCGTCGATCTCGAAGGACGTGATCGCCCCGTTCCCGTACTCGCTCACGAGCACGCTCTCGCGGGGGAAGAGCGTCGCTCCCGCCTCGACGTAGACGATGCCCTCCGGCCCGCCGCCGATCGGGATGAAGGGCCCCGCCGGCGAGATGTCGAAGGTGCCCAGGCCGTCGGGGCTCACGGTCGCGTCGTACCAGCGGCTGGCGGTGTAGGGAGCGATCTTCAGGCGGCCCTCCCCCGGGAAGCCCGGCGGGACGAACATGAGCGCGCCGACGGAGCCGGCGTAGCCGAGCGCGCCGAGATCGACATCCTTGTCGGGCGCGTCGAAGCCCGGCCTGATCTGGCCCACGTGGTTCATGTTGTAGCGAGAGAAGAAGAGCACCCCGTCGGGGCCGTAGCAGAGCCCGCCGTCGATGTTGGGGGCCGCCGCGATCGGCGTCGCATCGGCGCCGAAGCCCACGACGTGGCCCTCCGCGTCGCGCACGAGGGGCACCGCGTAGATCGCACCGTCCGGATGATTGGCCCAGCCCCCGAGGAGCAGGGTGTCCGCGCCGCTGGCGTCGAACGTCAGGCCCCCGAGCCGCCCTGGCACGCCCGGCGGCGTGCCGAGGTCGAGAACGCGGTACGCGCACTCGTAATAGGGGTCGACGACCTGCCCCGCGGCCGTTGCCGCCGCCAGGCCGACCGAGGCCATCCACGCTCCACCTGGATTGTGCATGTCGCGGCTCCTCGTTCCCACGGTCGCCCGCACTGCGCGGGCGACCGCTGCGCTCGCGTCCCGAGCGCGATCGATAGGGCGACCATGGAAACGTCCGAGCGTCCCCTCTGGGTGACTCTCGCCATCGTCGATCCCGCGCCGAGGCCCCCCGCGTCTGTGTCGGCGATCGGCGCGCCGCCGGCAGCACGCCCCCATCCTAAATGGGCGTCCTCACCGCCGCAAGCCAAATCCACCGAACCGCGACCCGGGCGCCCGGCCCGCGCGCGTTGCGCCCGTGGGATTCGGAATACAGCAGCGGTCTCCTGCTCGGCGGCCTCCAGGCCCGGCAGCGGCCGGCCCCTGAGCATCGAGCGCACGACATCCGGGTCGAGATCGACGTCGCCGGCCCAGCGCACGGCGCCGCTTTCTACGCCTTCCACCCGCTCTTGTACGTCCTGATCGCGTCGGCGAGCTTCTTCTCGAGCTCGTCGCTGATGGTGAGCTTCTGCGCCAGCTCGTCCCAGATCGGCTTGCCGCTGGTCTGGAAGAAGGCCAGGAGCCCCTTCTCGAAGGCGGGCACGTCCTTGATGGCGACGTCGTCGAGGAAGCCCTTGGTGCCGGAGTAGATCGAGATGATCTGGTCAACGACGTGGTAGGGCGTGTACTGGCCCTGCTTGAGCAGCTCGACCATGCGACGCCCGCGATCCAGCTGGCGCTGCGTCGCGGGGTCGAGCTCGGTGCCGAGCTGCGCGAACGCCTCGAGCTCGCGGGCGGCCGCGAGGTCGAGGCGGAGAGAGCCGGCGATCTTCTTCATCGCCTTGACCTGGGCGTTGCCGCCCACGCGGCTGACGGAGATGCCCACGTTGATGGCCGGGCGGATGCCGGCGAAGAAGAGCTCGGGCTCGAGGTAGATCTGGCCGTCGGTGATGGAGATCACGTTCGTGGGGATGTAGGCCGAGACGTCGCCCTCCTGGGTTTCGATGACGGGGAGGGCGGTGAGGGAGCCGCCGCCGTTCTCGACGGAGAGCTTGGTGGCGCGCTCGAGGAGGCGGCTGTGGAGGTAGAAGACGTCGCCGGGATACGCCTCGCGCCCCGGCGGGCGGCGGAGCAGCAGCGAGAGCTGGCGGTAGGCGACGGCCTGCTTGGAGAGGTCGTCGTAGATGCACAGGGCGTGCTTGGGCATGGGCTTGCCGTCGCTGAGCGTGGCGCCCTCGTTCTTGCCCGTCCACATGAAGTACTCGCCCATCGCGCACCCGGCGTAGGGTGCGATGTACTGCATGGGGGCGGGGTCGGAGCTCGCGGCGTTGACGACGATGGTGTAGTCCATAGCGCCGTGCTTCTTGAGCGTCTCGACCACTCCGGCGACGGTGGACTCCTTCTGTCCCACGCCGACGTAGATGCAGACCACGGCGTCCTTCGTGCCCCAGTACTGCCGCTGGTTGATGATCGCGTCCACGGCGACGGCGGTCTTGCCCGTCTTGCGGTCGCCGATGATCAGCTCGCGCTGGCCGCGCCCGATTGGGATCATCGCGTCGATGGCCTTGATGCCCGTCTGCAGCGGCTCGTGCACCGGCTGGCGCTCCGCGATGCCCGGGGCGATGATGTCGACCTTCGCGGTCTCGGTGCCCTCGAGGGCGGGGCCGTCGTCGAGGGGCTGGCCGAGGGGGTTGACCACGCGCCCGAGCATCGCCTCGCCCACGGGCACCTCGAGCAGGCGGCCCGTGCTCTTGACGATGTCCCCCTCCTTCACGGCGAGGTAGTTGCCGTAGATGACGCAGCCGACGGTGTCCTCCTCCAGGTTCATGACCTGGCCCATCACCGCGCCTTCGCCGGTCTGGAACTCGACGAGCTCGCCCGCCATCGCCCGGGAGAGGCCGTAGATGCGGGCGATGCCGTCGCCCACCTCGACCACGCGTCCGACCTCGGAGACCTCGAGCTCGGCGGCGAACTGCTGGATCTCCTGCTTGATGACGCTGGCGATTTCGTCGGTCTTGATCTTCACGGTGGATGCCCTCAGATATCGCTCACCCGGGGTGGGCCCGCGGCTCGGCGCTGGCGATTGCCCTGCCGGGCCACGGCGCCAACCGCGCCGCGTGCCCGCCCCACAGGGGGCCAATACGGTAGCCGCGGACCCCGTCCAAGTCTCCCCGCCGGAACGGCCCGGCGCGCCCATTCCGGGGCCCCGCGCCCGCCCCGGGCCGGGGCGGAGCCGGTCTCAGTCGGGGGGCGAGAGTCCGTTACCCGGAGGACCCTCGGGCTGCCGCCGCCGGGCCGTGAGGCGCACTTCTCGGTCCTCGACGTCGATGGTGAGCGGCGAGGGGAAGCTCGTGAACTCGACCTGGAAGGAGGAGACGCCCTGCTCGAGCTGCTCGTAGGGGAGCCGGATGTAGGCCCTGACCTCGGTCCCCGGCTCGCCCCGGCGGATGCGTTCGATCAGCTCGCTGGGCCCGGTCACCTGGACGTCGCGCAGGAACCGCTCCTCCTCGGGGACATCGATCTCCCACCTCGCCAGCTCGGTCGGGGCGATGCGGATATCCACCGGGACGCTGTCGATGGTGATCGTCTCGGTCTTGGACCGCACCACGAGCTGGACGTCCACCTGCGGCGGGTCGAACTCCAGCGGATGCACGCCCGCCAGCTCCGGTCCCGCGGCCAGGCGCACCCCCCGGACGGTGACCTGGCGTCCGGCGTCGAAGCGGGCTAGGTCCTCGGAGCGGATCGGGGCGACAACCGCCGCCCGTCCGACCAGGCGGGACGCGACGCGGGCCGGCAGCCGGACGCGCACCTGCCCTGGCCTTGCCTCCGGGGTGCCTTCGATTTCGCCGGGGGGCGGCTCCACCACGACGGCGGCGTCGATCGTGGTGAGCTCGTCGACGACGACGCGGACCGAGGCCGGCTCGGCGGAGACGACCGTCACCCCGTGGGTGCGGAACTCGGCGTGGTTGCGGAGGGCCTCGCGCAGGTCGATCGCGTGCTCGCCGGATTCGCGGGGCACGCCCTCCATGCCGGGGGCGAGGCTGATCGCGCGTCGCAGCTCGGACTCGAGCCGCTCGAGGCTCGTGGTGGAGCCCTCGAGCAGGAGCTCGACCCGGCCGCGCCAGCCCTGGTCGTCGAGCACGCGCAGCGCGTATGTGCCCGAGGCGATCGCCGGGAACTCGATCTCCGCCACCGTGCGCTTGGTCTGGACGCTCTGGCCCTCGGCGAAGGCCCAGATGAGCACCGTGACGAACGTGACGAGGATGATCGTGCGGAGCTTGGCCATCAGTCACCCTTCAGCCCGTCGGGCTCGGCCAGGGCGGCTGTCTGCGCCTCGGCCGCCGTCTTGGCCTCCTGCACGGTCGGGGGCGACTCGCCCAGCCGCCTGGAGAGCTCGGCTCGCATCTCCTCGAGCGTCATGGGTCGCGACAGCCTCCCCCGCTCGGCGATTCGGAGGGCGCCGGTCTCCTCGCTCACCACGACGACCAGCGCGTCGCACTCCTTGCTCACGCCGACGGCCGCCCGGTGGCGGGCGCCCAGGGTACGGTCGGGGATGTCGGAGGGGTCGGCCAGCGGCAGCTGCACGCCCGCGGCGTGGATGACCCGTCCGCGGATGACGACGGCCAGGTCGTGCAGCGCGGTGCCTGGGTAGAAGATGGTCTGGAGCAGGCGGGCGTTGAGGTCGGCGTCGAGGATCGTGCCTCCCTCCACGAGCCCGCGCAGGCCGACCTGGCGCTCGATGACGATGAGTGCGCCCATGCGGTTCTTGCTGAGGTAGCCGCAGGCCTCGACGATGGGCTCGACGATCGCCGCAACGCCGGCGGAGCCGGCGCGGAGGAGCGAGGTCTCGCCCAGCCGAACCAGGGCCCGCCTCAGCTCGGGCTGGAAGATGACGACCAGGCCGATGGCCACGACGGCGAGGGCCCGCTCGTAGAGGTAGGCCAGGCGCGGGAAGGCGTCGCGCCCGCCGATGATCTGCACCATGAGCGCCGTGACCACGATGACCAGCAGCGCGCCCTTGAGCGCGCCCGCGGCCCTGGTGCCTTGCACGAAGCGCACGACGACGAAGACCAGCAGCCAGATGACCGCGAGCTCCACGACGACCGACGCCAGCGAGTAGGACGCCAGCCGGTCGAGCATCTCCATCAGGCGGGGCCAGGTCTCCAGGGCGCACACCCCCGTTCTTCTCGGTCGTTGACGCTGGAGTCTACTTCGACCGCCGCCCGACGGCACCTCTACCATCGACGCGAGATGGGTCTGGCGGACGACAGGGCTCTGGTGCGGTCGCTCGTGCGCTGGTTCGTCGCCGGCGCCCGGGACCTCCCGTGGCGTGAGCGGCCCCTGGGCGCGCCGCGCGATCCCTACCGGGTGCTGGTCAGCGAGGTCATGCTCCAGCAGACCCAGGCGGCGCGGGTGGCCGAGCGCTTCGAGGAGTTCGTGCGCCGGTTCCCCACGATCGAGCGGTTGGCCGGGGCTGGCGAGGCCGAGGTGCTCGCGCTCTGGTCGGGGCTGGGCTACTACCGCAGGGCGCGGCTGCTTCGCCGGGCCGCGGGCGTGATCCTCGCCGAGCACGGGGGGCGATTCCCGCCAGACGCGGCGTCGCTGGCCGGGCTGCCGGGCCTGGGCCGGTACACGGCGGGCGCCGTCGCCTCGCTCGCCTTCGGCGAGCGGACGCCGGCGGTGGACGCGAACGTCACGAGGGTGGTGCTGCGCCTCGAGGGCCGGCGGTGGTCGGGCTCCGACCCGCGCACGGTGGGGCTCGCCTGGTCTCGTGCGGCCGACCTGCACCAGTCGGCGCCGAGGTCGGCTTCAGCGCCCTCCCTGCTCAACGAGGCCCTGATCGAGCTCGGGGCCGTGGTGTGCACCGCGCGGAACCCCCGCTGCGAGGCGTGCCCGGTCCGGGCGTGGTGCGCGGCGCACGCCCAGGGGCTGACGCGCGCCATCCCGGTCCCGAAGAAGTCGGGCGCTCGCAAGCGTCTGTACTTCGCCTCGGTGGTCGTCACCGACGCGGGCGGGCGCGTGGCGGTGACCCGCCGCCCCGCCGAGGGGGCGTCCGGGCTCTGGGCGGGCCTGCACGAGGCCCCGACGGTCGAGCGGGCGGACCGGCCCCCGACCACGCGCGAGGTCCGCGCCGCGCTGGGGCTCGCAGCCGGGGTCCCGCGTCTGCGGCGGCTGGGCTCCTTCCCGTTCCGGACGACGCACCGGGACTGCACCTTCGACGTCTACGCCGCCGCGGCCCCGGCGCGCCCGCCCGAGTCGTGGGTCTTCGTGGGGCCGGAGAGTATCGGCGCGCTCGGCCTGGCCTCGCCCCAGCGGAGGATCCTGCTCGAGATGGGTCGCGTCGGGCGCGCGTGAGCGGTGCGTCCGGCGCGCCACTATCGTGTGCGCCATGCGCCTCGCGGTGGTGATCCCGGTGTACAACGAGCGTGATGCGCTGCCGACGCTGATCGAGCGCGTGGTCGCGGCGCCGCCCCCGGCGCTCCCGGGCGGCGGGGGCAGGTGCGAGCGGACGATCGTCGTTGTCGACGACGGCTCGACCGACGGCTCGGCCGACCTCGTCCGCGCCCTGGGCGGGCGCGAGGGGTTCTCGACGATCGGCCACGATCGCAACCGCGGGAAGGGGGCCGCGATCGCCAGCGGCTTCGCCCGGGCGCTGGAGCTGGGCGCCGATCTGGCCATCATCCAGGACGCGGACCTCGAGTACGACCCGGCGGAGCACGAGGCCGTGGTCCGCCCGATCCTGGACGGGCGCGCGGACGTCGTGATCGGCTCGAGGTTTCTCGGCCGGACGCACCGGGTCCTCTACTACTGGCACTATGTCGCCAACCGCGCCATCACCACGCTCAGCAACATGCTGACCAATCTCAATCTCAGCGACGTGGAGTGCTGCTTCAAGGCGTTCTCTCGCGAGGCCCTGGCGCAGATCACGGTCGAGGAGCCCCGCTTCGGCGTCGAGCCGGAGCTGGTGGCGAAGGTGTCTCGCCTGAGGATGGCCGGCTCCCCGGGGGGGACGACGCGTGCGGCCCGGGTGTACGAGGTCCCGATCAGCTACAGCGGGCGCACCTACGCCGAGGGCAAGAAGATCACCTGGCGGGACGGAGTCTCCGCGATCCGCTGCATCGTGAAGTACAACCTGTTGAGGTAGGCTCGAGGCTTGAGATCTGACGCTGAGAGAGAAATCTCATCCCTGTCACCATGAAGTCCGTCGTCCAGCGCGTCAGCTCCGCATCGCTCGAGGTCGAGGGGCGCCTCGTCTCCGGCATCGGTCCGGGGCTTCTCGTGCTCGCCGCCGTCGAGGAGGGCGATACGGACCGCGACCGGGAGTGGATGGCCGAGAAGCTGGTGAATCTCCGCGTCTTCGCCGACGCCGCCGGCAAGATGAACCTCTCGCTCCTCGAGACGCGGGGCGAGATGCTCCTCGTTTCCAACTTCACGGTCGCGGGCGAAACGCGCAAGGGCCGCCGTCCCGGCTTCGACCGCGCGATGAAGCCCCCCGGGGCCGAGGCCGCCTTCGGGGCCCTCGTGACGGCGGTGCGATCGCGGGGCGTGCCCGTCCGGACCGGTGTTTTCGGGGCGCACATGCACGTCGGCCTCGTCAACGATGGTCCGGTGACCCTGATCGTCGATTCCCGGTCCTGAGCGCGGGCTCGGGGATGCCGGCGTCACGGGGCGGGCTTGGCCGCGAGCACGACGTAGGCGACATACGCCCCGTACGCGGCGAGCATCACCGCGCCCTCCACCTTGCCGATGTGCTTCCGCGTCGCGACCGCCGCCCACGCCATGAGGCCGGCGCCCATCATCGCGGGCGAGTCCACCCACATCGTGGAGCGCGGCACGGGAACCGGACGCACCATCGCCGTCACGCCGAGCACGCAGAACGTGTTGAAGACGTTCGAGCCGATCACGTTCCCGAGGAGGATGTCCGTGCGCCGCTTCATCGCCGCGCGGACGGACGTCGCCAGCTCCGGGAGCGAGGTGCCCACCGCGACGATCGTGAGCCCGATGACGATCTCCGGCACGCCGAAGCGCTGGGCCATCGCGACCGCACCCCGCACCAAGAGCTCCGCGCCGGCCGTCAGGGCGCCGATCCCGGCGAGCACGAGGAGCGAGTGCTTGAGCCACCACCGCCTGTCGTGGCGCGCCGCGAGCTCCCGCTCGATCTCCTCGCCGTCGACGATCTCGTGCTCGAAGACCCGAGGCTCCTTCTTCGAGGCCGCGTAGGTGTGCCACGTATAGACGAGAACGCACGCGAAGAGCGCCGCGCCCTCCACCCGCCCGACCCGCCCCCCGAGCATCGCCGCCCAGCCCAGCAGCATCGCCGCCAGCATGAGGGGGATCTCCTTGGTCCGGATCGTGCGGGCGCTCACGATGGGGAAGATCAGGGCCGCGGAGCCGAGGATCAGCGCGACGTTCGCGATGTTGGAGCCCACCACGGCCCCCAGCGCGAGCTCCCCGACGCCCCGCACGCTCGAGCCGATCCCCGCCGCGAGCTCCGGCGCGCTGGTTCCGAACGCGACGATCGTGAGCCCGACGACCATGTGCGGCACGCCGAGGCCCTCGGCGATCACGGCGGCGTGATCAACGAGCCAGTCGGCCCCCTTCACAAGGAGGACCATGCCGATGACGAAGAGTCCGATCGCGAGCCAGAGCGGCATGAGGAACGCGGCCCCTTCCTTTCATCAGCGGGGCAGCAGCTCGAACCGCTCCGGGACCCGCGGCACGAGCACCACCACGATCCTCGCGTCTCCCACCGACTCCGGCAGGGCCAGGCTCGTGAGCATGAGCTCCCCCAGCGTCGGCACGGTCGGCGCGCGCGGCCCGAAGGTCACGCCCGCCGCGCCCTCTCCGGCGCGCTCGGGCCGTGCGGCACGCTCCGCCGCCCAGTCGAGCCCGGGATCTTCCGGCACGATCACGATCGCCGACGAGCCCGAGCAGACCATCCCGAGCAGGAGCCGGTCGAACGCGATCCCGCGCAGTCCTGCGCGGGGCTGCGCCTCCGGGCTCTCGAGCAGGCGCGCAAGCGTCTCGGCGCCGCCCGGCTCGCGCATCTCCAGCTCCGGCATGATCTCCAGCTTCAGCACGGCGCCGGTGGCCGAGCCGTCGGGCTGCGCCCCGACGCTGGGCATAGCCCAGCAGCGGCTGACCAGGCGCAGGCGCCCCGGTCCCAAGCGGACGGCCCCGCTGTCGAGCTCGACCGGGCGATCTGGCTCAAGCTGGGCCCCCTTGACCACTTCCACCCACTCCGGGAGCAACCCGAGCCATTCCCGGTGCCGGGGACCGATGGTGGGGAGGCTCTCGCGCAGCTCCTCGAGCCGATCCACCGGCACCTCGAGCACACGGAAGCCGTTCTTCCGCCAGAGCTCCACGGCGGCCGGCGGCGCCGCGGTCGGCGGGCCGAAGGCTCGCATGGTGGTCGCGAGGCTCCCGGCGCGGTTCTCGACCACCCAGAGGCGCGTCTCGAGCCCGGCCTCGGCCCCGCGCACCACCGGCGTGATCGGGTCGTCGGGCGCCTCGAGCGTGGCCCGCTCGCGCTTGCCCGCGCATGCGCCGAGCGCGAGACAGGCCGCGCAGAGGAGGGCGGGGATGTGCCGGGGTCGGCGCATGGGGGGTTCGATCCTAAGCGATCGGGCTCGGGGGTGCGCGGGCGGCACCCGGCCGGGGCCGGCGCCCTCTCACGCGGGGTCGAAGCCGTTGATCCGGTCGATCATCGCCCGAACAAGCCCGAACTTGTGCCGCGTGTGTGTGAAGACGATGCGCGGCAGATCCAGGAAGGTTTCCTCGCTCTCCAGCGGGCCTGACTTGCGGATCTTCCCCGTCTTCACCAGGACGCCGAACTCGTCGTTGAGCGCCCGCACGTCCTCGTCGCGGAGCTCGTGCTTGAGCCGGATCACGAGCTGGTCGCGCACGTAGCGGGAGGAGTGGTAGTTCCGGTAGAACTGCTGGATGTGCTCCAGGGCGTGCGCGGGGGAGGGGGCGAGGTAGTACAGGCCGAGGTCCTCCGGGCTGATCATCTTTCGCTCCAGCAGCGTGTCCCGGACGAAGCTGTCGAAGTGCTGCCAGTAGCTGCGAACCCCCGGCGGGTTCTCCCCCTCGACGAGCACGATCGGCATCATCGCGGCCTTGCCGGTCTGCACGAGGGTCAGCGTCTCGAACGCCTCGTCCATGGTGCCGAAACCGCCCGGGAAGAGCACGACCGCGTCGGCGTGGAAGAGGAACATGAGCTTCCGCGTGAAGAAGTAGCGGAAGTGGATCAGCTTCTCGTCGCCGGCGATGATCTCGTTGGCCGTTGTCTCGAAGGGGAGGCGGATCGCGACCCCGAAGCTCGCCGTTCGTCCCGGGCCGACGTGCCCGGCCTTCATGATGCCGTCGCCCGCGCCGGTGATGACCATCCACCCGGCCTTGGCGATCAGCGTGCCGAACTCGACGGCCGCCTTGTAGTCGGGGTGCCCCTCCGGCGTCCTCGCCGAGCCGAAGATCGTGCACTTGAGGGGCTCGGGATACTGGCTGAAGACGCGGAAGGCGTAGCGCAGCTCCTTCATGGCAGCGCTGAGGAGCTTGAGCTCGCCGGTGTCGCGCCCGTCGGGGATGAGCTTGAGGCAGGCGGTGATCGCCTCACGCACGAGCCGCTGGTCGAAGGTCTCCGGCGCGTCGGTGCACACGGCCTCGATGAGGTCGTCGATCGCCTGCTGCACGGCCGGGTCGTCGGCTCGCTTCTGGACGGGGCGCTCCGGCGGGGCGTCCGCCGCAGCGGGGGTCTCCGCCCCGCGCTCGGTCGGTGACGACGTCGGGTCCACCCGCCGGGCTTCTTTCGATTCGGGGTTCATGGGGCTGAAGGGTATGCGAGCCCCCCCGGCCCCCCGGGAGGGCGGCGTCCGGGCCGGGAGACGGCGGGGGCAGGGGGCCGACAGGATCCCGGGAGGGGGTGGGTCGGGGCCATCCAGGCCGGGATCGCCCGCGGCGCGGCCGGGCCGGCGGACCGGGCCGGCGTCGGCGCTCGCGCACGGGCCTCACACCGCCAGGTCGTCCCGGCGCGGCTCGGGCGCGGCGTCGGCCGGGCGCAGCATCGCCAGCCCGATGGTGAGAGGGCCGCAACGACCGGCGAACATCAGCGCGATGACCACGAGCTTCCCCGGCGCGGAGAGGTCGGCGGTGATTCCCGTGGAGAGCCCGACCGTCCCGATGGCGCTCGCGGCCTCGAACACCAGCGGGAGGAACGGCTGCTCCTCGGTGAGGCACAACGCGAGGACACCCGCGCACAGACCGATCAGGTAGAGGGAGCTGGCCGCGAACGCGAAGAGCACCCGCGCCATCGGCAGCTCGTGGCCGAGCCAGAGGACGTTCTGTCGCCCGCGGAGCACGCTGGTGAGGTTGGCGAGGATTGCCGAGACGCTCGTGGTCTTGATCCCCCCGCCGGTGCCGCTGGGCGAGGCGCCGATGAGCATGGCGAGCATGACGACGACCAGCCCCGGCGCCGACATCGCGCCGATCGGCACGGTGTTGAAGCCCGCCGTCGTCGAGGCGGTCATGGTCTGGAACGCGCTGGCGAGCAGTCGCTGAGCGGGGGGCATCCCCCGCAGGCTCGGCTCGGCGATGAAGAGCATGAGCGCGCCGAGCACGAACACCGCGCCCGTCATCCACAGGATGACCTTGGAGGTGAAGGTCAGCATCCGCTCGCGGAGCTTGACGCTGTACCAGACGTCCTGCGCGACGATGAAGCCGATCGCGCCGAGGTAGCACAGCGCGCCGAGCACGATGTTCACGACCGGCTCCCCCGCGAACCGCTCCATGCTGTCGCCGTACAGGCCGAACCCGGCGGTCGCGAACGCCGACACCGCGTGGAACACGGCGGACCACAGTGCGCCCTCGACGCCCAGCGCGCTGAACCGCCACCAGAGCGCAATCGCCCCCGCCGCCTCGCAGACCAGGGTGAACACCACCACGTGCACCAGAAAGTGCTGCATCACGAAGTATCGCGGCACGGCGAACCCCGCCCTGAGCAACCCCAGGTGCCTCTCCGGCAGGGGCCGGCCCCGCGCGATGATCACGATCGATGCCAGCGTCATGAACCCGACGCCGCCGATCTGGAAGAGCGCCAGCACGATCAGCTCTCCCGCGAAGGTGTAGTGATCCGACACGCCGACGGTGGCCAGGCCCGTCGTCGAGATCGCGCTGACCGCGTTGAAGAGATTGTCGATGGGCGCGACGGGGCGCTCCCGGGCGAAGGGCAGGCAGAGCAGCGTCGCGCCGACCAGCGCATACACCGCGAAGCCCGCCACCATCTGCTGCGCGGGACGCAGCGCTGCCCATGCCCGCAGGCTCGCCCGCGGCGGCGCCATCACCGCCCACGTGGCGATGCGCCCCGCCGCGACCAGGGACCGTCGCCACGGTCCGACGCTCCGCGCGGCTGCGTTCAGCTGCGACGCGAGGGTGCGAGATGCGTGCCGCCGATTCCTCCGAGCTTTCATGGCCCCAACCCCGTGAGGCGCGCACGCACACGCGCGCGGTCCCGCCCGCGCCGGTGCGCCGCCTCTTCGCACGCACGGGAGCCGGGAACGCGCACGGGGCGCGCCAGGAAGGCTCGGCGTCGTGCCCTTTCACACGCCTACGGGGTGAGCTGACGGGCTAGACCCTGAAAGTGGTCCGGGATCCCGCGATCCCTTCGCCCCTGCCGCGCAAGGCACGCGGCGTTGGTTCCCCCGCTCCCCGCCTTCGGGCGGGGACTCGGCTGCAACAACCGTGATTATTGCCGCGTCGGCGGCCGGCGGGGCGCGCACCTGGCTTCGGGCCGTCCGCCGGCTCCGGCGCGACTCTGGACCCTGCTCGGCGCGGTCCGGCGCTCAGTTGCGGCTGGGGAACGCGCCTTCCGGGTGGCCGCCCACCCTGCGTTCGCGCTGCGCCGACTCGCGGCTGAGGCGCTCGATCTCGAGCATGCGCTGCTCCTCGGGGCTCAGGCGGCGTCCGGTCGCGGCGGCGACGACCTGGCGGGTGCGCGCGAACTGCACGACGGAGATCTCCGGCTCGGCGACGGTGCCCTCGACCTTGGTCGTGATGAGCTCGTTGCGGAAGTTCTCGACGAGCCTGCTGACCAGGGGGAGTCGCGTTGTGGCGCGAGAGTTGAAGCGGAGGTCGAGGTTCATGCCGGGCAGGTCCATCTGCCCGAAGCCGAAGATCTCGACGCTCTCGGCGAAAACGCCCAGACGCTCGAAGACGACGTGGTCGCCCTCGAGGAAGAAGACCGCCTCACCGAAGTCGAGCCGGTCGTTCTGGGGGATCTGGAGGTTGGAGACCTGGATGAGGGGGAGCAGGAGGGGCAGGCGCAGCACCTCGGTATCCTCCCCCCCGCCGACGTGGATGGTGCCCCGTCCGCGGCGCGTCGCGTTCCTCCCGGCGACGCCGGTGAGGCGCAGCCCGGCGTCGACCATGCCCCGCGACTCGGCGCGGGGGCGCTCCGGCGGGGCCTCTTCCCGCTCGGCGGCGCGCTCGATCCCGGCCGCGTGCTCCCAATCGGCGAGGATCTCGCCGAGCGGCGCGCCGCTGAGCCGGAGATCGGCCTCGTAGACCGGCTCGCGCCCCTCGGCCAGGCGCACCACTGCCGAGCCGGAGAGGCGCCCGCCGTAGGCGTCGGCGACGACGACCGGCGCGGTCACGATGCCCGAGAGCGGGTCGGACGCGATGCGCAGCGCACCGTCGCGCAGGTTGATGCCCGCGGCGCGGCAGCGATCGATGATCACGCCGAGGCCGAAGTTGCCGAGGCTCGAGCCGGGGACGCTCTCGGCCTCGAAATCGAGGTAGCCGTAGGCCTCCTCGACCCCGACACCGACCTCGGCGCGGGCGCTCTCGAAGGTGACCCGGCCGGAGGAGCGGTAGGCCGAGCCCCGGGACTCGTCGAGGGAGAGGTGCAGGGTGATATCGTCCGCGCCGAGGGCCCCTCCGGACTCGATGGCGACGGTGTCGATCGCGCCGCGCAGCCCGGCGGGCAGCATGGCCCGGACCTCCGGCGTGAGCCCCTGGGCGCTGCGGCCGGAGAGCGTGCAGTCCACGACGAGGGCCCCCTCGTTGATCGCGACCCACGAGCCGGCGACCTCCGTCCACCATCCCTCGCCCTCGGCGCGGAACCGCTCGAAGGCGCCCCCGGTCTCGTCGAGCGTGATGCCGCCCGCCATCGATGTCATGCGCACCCGCTGCCCTCGGATGGTGAGCGCGGCCGCCTGGGGGCGGATCTCGCCGGAAACGCGGGGCAGCGGGCCGTCGTGGCCGACGATGGTGACGTCCGCATCGAAGACGCCGTCGACCTCGGCGGTCTCCAAGAGCTCGGCGGCCCGCGCGGGGACCGCACGGACCACAGCGCGCCGGACGATCGCGGAATCCAGGTCCGCGTCGCGCAGCGAGAGGTCGAGGCTGTCGCCCACCGCCCAGGGACGGCCGACCGGGTAGCGGCCCGAGAGCGTCGCACCGGCGGCGGGCGCGCCGTCGAAGCCCAGTGTCGCCTCGAACCCGTCGAAGCGCAGGGTGTCGTGCGCGAGGGCGGAGAGCGCGAGCGCGCCGGCCCGGCTGGTGATCTCGAGGCGGCCATCTTCGGCGTCGAACGCAAGGCCGCGGCACGCAAGGACCTCGACATCGAGCAGGGAGAGCGAGGGCTCGTCGCCCAGCAGACCCTCGGCGTGGGCCCGCAGGCTCAGCCCGCCGGAGGGCCGGCGCTCCCGGCGCATCTCGCCCAGGCGGGCCGCCATGTCGGGCCCGACGACGGCGACGAGGTCCTCCGCCGCGAGCGAGACGTCGGCGAGGTCGGCGCCGACCCGGGCGGCGAAGCTCCGCTCCCCGCCGGCGGTGGTCATCGAGGCCTCGAGGGCGAGATCTCCGGCAGGGGCCGGGAGCGCGGGGGCGCCGGCCTGCGCGGCGGGAACGACCGAGGCGTCGAGGCTCAGCGCGAGATCGTGCTCGCTGACGCGGAGCCGCCCGACGGCGCCGGTGAGGCCGACGGGGATGCCCGGCGCGCCTGCGGCGTGAACGGGTCGCGCGGTCAGCTCGTCAAAGTCGACGTCGATGTCGTAGCCGAGCGTGCCGCTCTCTCGCGGGCCGATCTCGGCGGAGCACTCCAGGCGTCCCTCGACGCCGAGTCGGCGGAGCACCTCGCTCGGGGCGTACGGGCTCGGGTCGGGCTCGAGGCCGCCGGGGATGGCGGCCAGCAGCAGGGCGTCGGCGGGCACGTCGGAGGCGTGGATGCTGAGGCGGATGCCGGACTCGTCGGGGGCGGAGAGGTCCACCGCTCCGGTGAGCTCGGCGCTGCCGCCGGAGATGCCCGAGAATGCGCCCCGCACGATCGTTGCCCGGTCCTCGGCGATCTCGACCTCGACGCCGGTTGCGAAGATCGGAAGCGGGAAGGGCTCGGCCACGACCCCGGCGCGGTCGAGACGCACGTTGACCGTCTCTCGGTAGCCGGTGTGCGGGCCGTGGGCGCGGCGCACGCGGACATCGACGACAGCCTCGCCTCCCAGCTCGAACTCGGGCGCATCGCCCTCGGAACCGGGTGGCCGGACGAGTCCGCGCTCCACCAGCTGGGCGAAGCGCTCGCGGTTGAAGAGCGACTCGACGATCTTGCGGCGCTGCTCGCCCATGGCGGCAAGGAGCTGGTCGTCGATCGGGACGTTCTCGACGTGGACCGAGATATCGACGGCCGCGCCCGGGAGGGGCGGGGCGATCGTGCCGTGGGCCGTGAGGGTGGCGCCGCTGTCGGCGAGGGCCGTGACGCGGACGACCTCGATCTTCTCCTCGTCGAAGGTAGCGAGCCCCTCGAGATCGTGGAAGACGTAAGGGAAGTCGCGGAAGGCGGCGGTGCCCTCGCGGAAAGCGGCCTCGCCGCGCACGCGGATGGGGGCGGGGCCGGATTCGGTGGGCTCGGCGCGCTCGACGGTGACGGTGGCGTCGACGATCGCGGTGGGGTTGGAGAAGTCGGCGAGACGTCGCACGACGATGCCGGGGGCGAGGGGGAGGAGCTCGGGGTTGCTGCGGAGCTCGAAGCCGGTCGTCGTGATCTCGCACCGGAACGCCGAATCGGCGTCGAGACCGCGGTACTGGAGGTGCACGAAGGACGGGAGGTCGCCGAAGATGCCGGTGAGACGGGCGTCGGCCCCTTCCCCCGAGACCTCGACGGTGCCGGTGACGTCGCGGAGGCGCACGAGCTTGTCCCGCTCGGCGGGGTGGCCCTCGGCGTCGAAGGGGAGGTTGAACGAGACGCCGTCGAGCTCGATGCGCAGCAGCGTGGAGCCGTCGGTGGCGAAGCTCATCGCCGTGCGCGGGATCTCGCCCTCGATCCCCATGAGGTCGAACACCTCCCGGTACTGCGTGGGCATGTGCTCGGGGCGCCACTCGTTCAGGAGCAGGCCCTCGAGGGTGAGCGTGACGCCGTCGGGGGTGACACGCCCCTGGAGCGCGAGCCCTCTCCCCTGGGGGTCTGAGACGATCCCCTCGGAGAAGGCGACGACGTAGCCGAGGTGCTCGGGATCGGGCGTCGGTCGGATCGAGCCCTGGACCGCGAGCGTGCGGAGCACCTCGTAGTCGCCGGCCGTGTGCTCACCGAGCTCGATCGTCCCGCCTTGCACGAAGAACCGCGGGAGCGGCTGGGAAGGCCCGGCGTCGGAGAGGGGGATGTCGATGGCGTCGAGGTTGATCGAGCCCGTCCCGGCGTCGCGGCTGATGCGCAGGCGCGGCCGGTCGAAGATCATCTCCCTGATCAGCGGCGCGCCCGAGAGGATCGAGGCCCAGGTCGTGCGGACCTCGACGCGCTCGGCGGCGAGGATCTCTCCCTGGGGAGGGGGCAGCCCGCGGGCGAGGATCTCCAGCCCCGTGATGACGACGGTCGCGTCGGGCTCGATGACGATGCGCTCGGCGCGGACTCGGGCGCCGAGCTGGGAGGAAAGCCCGGGGAGGAGGATGAGCTTGGTGAGCGGGGATCTCGTCAGCGCGATGGGGAGCCCCACGAGGATCGCCAGGGCCAGCAGGCCGAGCAGGCCCCGCCGCCGGCGCGACCGGACGCGTGTGGGGCTGGGCTTGGGGGCGGGATGCCGTGCCATGGGGTGCTGTATAAGGATTGATGCTACGGGCCCGCGGGGGGCTCCGCCCGTGACCCATCGACGGGGCGCACCATGCCGCTGAAAAACCTGCTCGACCAGGTCCGGGGGGGACGCCCGTTTCTGGTCGCCGTCGCGGCGCCGGCCGAGGCGGAGGCGGTGCTGCGCGGGGCGGGTCTCTCAGCGCGGCGCGTGCCTCCGTGGGGACGCGTCGCGCTGGGCGGACGGGGCGAGATGGTCGTCACCGGCGTCGGGAAGGCGAACGCGGCGGGTGCGGTCGCGGGCGCGGCGGCGGGTCTCGCGGGGGGCGTCGTGAGCATCGGGCTGGCCGGCTCGCTCCCGGGCTCGGGCCTGCGCCCCGGCGAGGTAGTCGCCTCGGAGTGGTGCGTGCTGGCCGACGACGGGGTCGCGACACCCGGCGGCTTCCTCTCGCAGGGTGCGATGGGTTTCCCGGCGGCGGAGGGAATCGGGGAGCGCTTCGCGACGGATGCGGCGTGGACGCGGGCGCTCGAGCCCCTGGCGGACCGCGTGGGAGGGTCGGCGACGGTGTCCACCTGCTCGGGGACGGACGAGGGTGCGTCGGAGATCCGTCGGCGGACCGGGGCGTTGACCGAGGACATGGAGAGCGCGGCGGTGGCGCTGGTGGCGCACCGTCTCGGGCTGCCCTTCGCGTGCCTCCGGGTGGTGAGCAACAGGACCGGTAACCGGGGCGAGCAGGGATGGGACCTGGGGCTGGCCCTGGCGACGCTGGAGCGGGTTGCCGGGGCGCTCTGAGCCGTCTGCGCGGGTCGTGACGGAGGGGGAAGACCGGGGGATGCGGGGGACGGGTCCGCCTGCGAGAGAGCGGCAAGCACTTCCTTCCGCGCGGGCGGGGGCGGGCCTCAACCTGGGGAAGCGTCGCGCCGATGACGCGGTTGTTGGACCTGCGCCTGGTCCACGTGCGCCTCGGGAGGGGTGGTCAGCCATGGCATTGCTCAACCTCAAGCGAGTCGGGAGCGTGGGCCTGCAGCGCCCGGCGGGCGCGCCGATCGCGTTGGACTTCGGCTCCTCTTCGCTGAAGGTGCTGCAGATCTCGGGGGAGGAGACCCCGTCGCTGGTGACCGCCGGGTGCGTCCCGACGCCCGAGAACCTGCTCCATAACGTCAAGCGCAGGCTGGAGCATCAGTTCGAGGAGCTTCCGAGGCTGATCGGGTCGCTCCCCCTGAAGGGGCGGCGCGCGGTGTGTGCGATACCGTCGGCTCTTACCTTCTGCAAGCACGTGCAGCTCGCCCGGCAGGACGGCATGCCGGCGGAGGTGCTGGCGGACTCGATGCTGACCGAGCAGCTGGGTCGGGACGCGTCGACGCTCGTGCGGCGGCTTATCGAGGTGAGCGAGGCGGAGCGGGCCGTCGGGGCGAAGGCGGAGTACATCTGTCTCGCCACCGGGCGCGAGATCGTCGAGAAGCTGATGAAGAGCCTCAAGGCGGCCAGGCTCGAGGCGGTCGGCATGCACTCGGAGTTCGAGAGCGTGCTGCGGGCCTTTGCCCACCTCAACCGGCGTGAGACCGACAAGCAGCGCGCGACGCTGTACCTGGACCTCGGATCGGCGCAGACGCGGGTGTGCATCGCCCACGGACAGACGCTTGTCTTCGCGCGGATCATCAATGTCGGAGGGCTCGCGCTGGACGAGTGCCTGGCCAAGGAGATGGCCTGCACCCTCGAGCAGGCGCGGCAGAGCCGGCTGGCGATGGCCGACCCCTCGCAGTTCTCCATCGCACGGGCCCCCGAGCCCGCGCGCACCGGCGCGCCCGCGACAGGGGGCGGCGGCCTGATGGTAGAGGACGACCGCCGGATCTCGGCGACCCCCCCGGGGTTCACGGCGGACGTGAGATCGGCGCCGCCGCGCGCGCCCGCGCCCGCCGGTGCGAGCCTGCGAGAGCCGCTGGAGATCCTGACGGACGAGATCGGGATGTGCGTCCGCTACCACGACGAGATGTTCCGCCAGACTCGCGTGAGCAACATCGTGTTCGTCGGGGGCGAGGCGAGGCACCACGGGCTGTGCCAGCACATCGCGCGGACGCTGCGGATGTCGGCGCAGATCGCCGACCCGCTGGCGCGGGTGGCGAGGTCCGGCCAGGAGAAGGTGGTCGGGGTCGATCTGAGGCAGCCCCAGCCGGGCTGGGCGGTCGCCGTGGGGCTCTGCCAGAGCCCGACGGACCTGTGAACCCACGGAGAATCGCGATGAGCAAGCTCCCCTGGCAACAAGAAGACCCCGCGGCCAGCTTCCTGCCCAAGGACTACGTGCAGGGGCGGCAGGAGATGCGGTTCGTGGCGATCACCGTGAGCCTCTTCCTCGTGGTGATGCTGGCGGTGCTGGGCGCGTTCCTGGTGACGAACCGTCGCTGGGCGAGCGTTCGCCAGCAGCAGCAGGCCATCGCGGCGCAGTACGGCTCGGAGACGGCCAAGCTGGACCAGCTCAAGCAGCTGGAGACGCAGCGGGAGGAGATGCTCTCGAAGGCCCGGATCACGACGGCGCTGCTCGAGAACGCCCCGCGGTCGGTCCTGCTGGCCGAGCTGGTGACGACGCTTCCGGAGGACGCCACGCTCCTCTCCGTCAAGCTGGCGAGCAAGCGCGTCAAGCTCTCGCCGGCCACGGCCGCGGCGGACGACGCGGCGAAAGCGAAGTCGCGCACGGGTACCAAGGCCAAGCCGAAGGGGTCGGAGGAGCCGGCCAAGGCGTCCGTGCTGCCGCCGAAGTTCGAGTTCACCCTGACGATCACGGGCGTCGCGCCGACGAACAACGAGGTGGCGGACTACCTCAAGCGTCTGCAGGAGTCGCCCCTTCTCGAGCGTGTGGAGCTGAACTTCATCGAGCAGACCAAGCTCGAGGACCTGGACCTGCGCCGGTTCGAGATCCAGGCCCAGCTCCCGCAGAACGCCGATGCGCGCAAGGTCGACGAGGCCGAGGAGTTCGATCTGGACCTCGCGGCCGCGGAGACCAGCAAGGAGGACGGCCAGTGAAGCTCGGACCACGCGAATCCGCCGCTCTCGCCCTCGTGCTCGCGATCCCCGTCGCGAGCTACGTGCTCGTGTTCTCGCCGCAGAACCGCGACATCATCGCGGCGCAGCAGGAGATCGCCCTCAAGCAGGAGACGCTGGACAAGCTCCGCGTGGAGACGGCGCGGAACGAGGACCTGGCGCAGGCGAACACCGACATCGCGACCCGGATCTCGGAGATCGAGGCGAGGCTGCCGACGAACAAGGAGGTCGACAACATCGTCCGGCAGATCTCCGACCTGGCGGTGGACTCGGGGCTCACGCCCCCGACGCTCAGCAGCGGCAAGCCGATCGAGGCCGGCACCTACTGGGAGCAGCCCCTGACCGTGTCCACCACGGGCAACTTCAACGGCTTCTACCGCTTCCTGCAGAAGCTCGAGCGGCTGCCCCGCATCACACGGATCCCTGACTTCGCGCTCACGCGCGACGCCAAGAACGACGGCAACGTGATGATCGAGTTCACGCTCAGCATCTTTTTCCAGGAAGACAAGGGGTGAGCATGTTCCTCGACGACCAGCAGAGCGACGCGGGCGCGGGCGCCGAGACCGGCGCCGAGCACAAGCGGGAGGGCCAGGCCCCGCTGCTGCTCCACGACATGCAGACGCCGGAGGAGGCGTTCGGGCTGCCCCCCGCGCGGCGGCGCCCCCACCAGCTCGCCGTCGCGGTCCTGCTCCTGGTGGGCGCGGTGGTCTGCATCCTGGCGATGCGCCATTTCGGGCTTGGTCCCGCGGCCTCGCTCGCCGGCATCGACCTCGACTACCAGCCCAAGTCCGTCGCGGGCGGGGCCTCGCCCAAGCAGGTCCTCGCCGACCTGGAGCGGTCGCGCAAGGCGGTGCAGGTCTCAGCCGATCACATCAAGCACGACCCGTTCGAGCTGGCCGTGCTCCCGACCGACGCCGGCGCGGATTTCGATCCCGACGCCCTCTCGCGGGCCGAGCGGCAGCGCATGGAGGAGAACGCTCTGCGGGCGAGGGCCGAGCGCGAGAGGGTCCTGCGGGACTCGTTCTCCAAGCTCACGCTGCAGAGCGTCATGGAGGGCTCGGTGCCGGTGGCACGCATCAGCGACCAGATCGTCAAGGTCGGCATGACCGTCGGCGAGCACTTCACCGTGGGCTCGATCCGTGGTCGCGAGGTCACGCTGCTCGCGGACGACCTGACGTTCGTGCTCACCATGGAGCAGAGCGAGACCACGCGGCCGGGGCAGAGGAAGTAGGGCGCAGGTCAAGGGCCTCATCGTGGCAAAGCACCGGATCGACGACATCCTGAGCGACCTCAACGGGCGGCGGCGCTCCGCGCGCGGGGATGCCGCGCGGCCCGCGCAGGAGCCGGGCCGGCCGGAGATGAGCCCGCTGCCGCCGCTCCCGTCACACCAGGGGATGTCGCGGGAGGAGGCGGCCGCGGCGGTGGAGCGCGACCCGGCCGTGGTCGACCCGCCGGCGCGTGACCCCGGCCCCTCGGTGGGGGGCGTGGTCTTCGAGATCTACCAGCCCGAGCAGGAGGGGACCCCGGAGGAGGCGGGCCTGGCGACCCTGCTGCTGGAGCGGGGCGCGGTGACGCGCGAGGCGCTTACCGCCGCGGAGCAGATCCTCAAGCAGACACCGGGGCGGCACCTGACGGACATCCTGCTCGAGCAGGGGGCCGACGAGGCGGCGCTGCAGGCGGTCGTGGCCGAGCACGCGGGGGTGCCCTTCGAGCGGATCGATCTGGAGGCCGGGCTCGACGGGGGCTTCGACGGCAAGCTCCTGCAGCGGCTCACGCCCGAGTTCTGCAAGCAGCACGGGGTGATCCCGCTGCGGAGCGAGCGCACGCGGGCGGTGATCGGCTCGGTCAAGCCGCACAACGTCTTCATCCTCGACGAGGTGAAGCAGCGGCTCGGGGTGGCGAGCGTCAAGCTCGTGCTGGTGACGTGGTTCGACATCCGCGGGGCCCTCGAGATCGTCGGCGAGACGATCAAGGAGGACGACGACGTCGATCTCTCCAGCATCCTGGAGGGGGTTGACGAGTCCGACGTCGCCGTCGCGGCGGTCAGCAACGAGAACGAGGTCGATCTCGAGCAGCAGGCCGGCGAGAGCCCGGTCATCCGCTACGTGAACTTCATCATCCAGACCGCGATCAAGGAGGGCGCATCGGACATCCACGTCGAGCCGGCGGAGAAGAAGCTGAAGGTGCGCTTCCGGATCGACGGGATCCTGTTCGAGATGATGAACCCGCCGGCGTCCATGGCGGCGGCGATCACGAGCCGTCTGAAGATCATGGCGAACCTGGACATCTCCGAGCGCCGCGTGCCGCAGGACGGGCGGATCCGGTGCACGGTGCAGGGGCGGAAGCTGGATCTGCGCGTCTCGACCCTGCCCACGGGGTACGGCGAGAAGACCGTGATGCGAATCCTCGACACGCGGTCGATCAACGTGCATCTCGAGGACCTCGGGTTCGACTCGGGGACGATGGAGATCTGGAAGAACCAGATCCACGCGCCCCACGGGATCGTGCTCGTGACCGGGCCGACCGGTTCGGGCAAGACGACCACGCTCTATTCGTCGCTGCGTCAGCTGGACAAGAACAAGCTCAATATCTCCACGGTGGAGGACCCGATCGAGTACCACCTCGACGGGATCACGCAGACGCAGACGCACGAGAAGATCGGCATGACCTTCGGCAAGGCCCTGAAGGCCCTGCTGCGTCAGGACCCGGACGTGATCATGCTGGGCGAGATCCGCGACCTGGAGACGGCGCACACGGCGATCCAGGCCGCGCTGACGGGCCACCTCGTGCTCTCGACCCTGCACACCAACGACGCGCCGAGCTCGATCACGCGTCTGGTGAACATCGGCCTCGAGCCCTTCCTCGTGGGCGCGGCGGTGAACGGCGTGCTCGCCCAGCGGCTCGTGCGGCGGCTCTGCCCCCACTGCAAGGCGCAGGAGGCGCCGAGCCGGGAGATGGCCGAGTACCTCGAGATGCAGGGGCTGGACGCCACCAGCGCGTGGGCGGCGAAGGGGTGCGACCGCTGCCGCAACACCGGCTACTCCGGGCGCGTGGGCATCTACGAGCTGCTCACGGTCGACGACTCGCTCCGCGACGTCATCGCCCGCAACCCGAATGTCAGTGAGTTCCGACGTCTCTGCATCGAACGCGGCATGGTCACCCTCCGTGTGGACGGCATGCGCAAGGTCTCGCAGGGACTCACCACCGTCGCGGAGATCTTCCGCGTCACCGAGGCGGCAGTCTGAGGCACAAGGAGAATCACCATGCCGTCGCCCACACTCAGCACGCATGCACGCCGTCTCTCTCTGCTCGCGCTCTCGGCGGTCCTCGCCTCGGGGGCGTACGCCCAGAGCGCGGCGCCGACCGACGCGGGCGCCCCCCAGGCCCAGCCCGGGGATGCCGCCCCCGACACCGGGGCCGAGGCGACACAGGGCGCGGAAGCGGCCGCGAGCGCCGAGGGCGCAGCGGCCGCCCCGTCCGCCACGCCGGGCATCGCCGTCCTCGCGAGATGGCTGCGGACCTCGAGTTGCCGGATCTTCATCACGTTTCCCATGGACGAGAACACACGCTTCTCGCCGACCACGCGCGGGAAGCGCCACGTCGGGTGGCGCATCTCGCTCCCGAGCTTCGCCGGGGCGCTGCTCTCGACCTCCGGCGAGCCGGCCGAGGACGCGCCCGGCGCGGAGGCGGCCGGCAGCGCGGACATCGCCGGCGCGAGCCCCGAGCCCGGGGTGCAGGCGCTCGTGCAGCAGCAGCCCACCTGGACGCAGCGGGTCGGGCTGGTGAAGGCCGACGCGCCCACGGGGCCGGCGGCGGGCGCCGAGGGAGTGGCGGGCGCGCCCGCGCAGCCGACCTGGACGCAGCGGGTGGGCCTGGTGAAGAGCCCGTCGAGCACGGCGCCCGCGGCCGAGGGCGTCGCGTCGTTCTCGAAGAAGAAGACGGCGGACGCCGGCGAGAAGGAGTGATGCGCGACGCCGCGCGGCCCCCGTTCGCCCCGGAGAACGGCTCCGCGACGGTGCTCCGGTCGGCCGGCGCCGCCGGTGGATCGTCCGGTATCATGCGATGGTGGCGCGCGTGCTCGTCTTCCATTGGAAGCCCGAGGAGATCGAGGCCGCCGTCGCGCGCCTGCGGAAGCACCACGCGGTGAGCCTCGAATCGCGACGGGACGGCCAGTGGTGGCGCCCGCTGCGCGGCAGCCCCCCCGACGCAGTGGTGATCGACCTATCTCGCCTGCCTTCGCACGGTCGGGAGGTCGGGAGCTTCCTGCGCACGCAGAAGGCGACTCGGCGAGTCCCCGTCGTCTTCGTCGGCGGAGAGGAGGACAAGGTCGCCGGCGTGCGCTCCCTGCTGCCCGATGCGCACTTCTGCACGTGGCGCACGATCCGATCCTCGCTGACGCGGGCGCTGCGAGCGCCCGTCCGGGACCCGGCGGTGCCGGGCGTCTTCGCGGGCTACTCGGGCACGCCGCTCCCGAAGAAGCTCGGGATCAAGCCCGGGAGCACGCTGATGCTGCTCGGCGCTCCGCCGGGCTTCTCGGGGCGCATGGGGATGCTGCCCGAGGGCGTGACGATCAAGACCGCGGCCCGGGGGCGCGCCGATGTCGCCGTTGTCTTCGCGGACTCGGCCGCGTCGCTCCGCAGGCGCTGGCCCGGCGCCGCCAAGGCGGCGGGCGACGGCGGACGCGTCTGGGTTGCGTGGCCCAAGAAGACCTCCGGGCTCGCGACGGATCTCGGCGAGCGGGAGGTCCGCGAGCACGGCCTGAGCGCGGGGTTTGTGGATTTCAAGATCTGCGCGATCGACAGCACGTGGTCCGGTCTGGCGTTCGCCCGGCGGAGGGGCTGAGGGCGTCGGCGCGGCGCGGGCGCCGCTAGAATGCGCTGTCGGCGCTCTCGCCGGCACGCGGGCGGGCGGGCGCCGGGGGCCGCGCGTCGACCTGCGGAGGGTTGCCGCATCTCCGCGAAGCCCCCGCCGTGCGGACGCGCTCCGAGATCGGGCGCATCCAGCGGACGAGCGCCGTATGCTTCTTCCCGGCGCCTCGCGGCTCGCCGCGCAACCGAGCCCCCCGGGGAGCCGGCCGAAGGGAGTGCCGCACCATGACGAGCGTCGCCGAGATCCATTCCGTTCTGCAGGAGACCCGCACGTTCCCGCCGCGGCCGGCCGCGGACCTCGGCATGCCGCTGTGGTACGTCGACTCGATGGAGAAGTACCGGGCGATGCACGATCGCTCGCTCAAGGATCCGGAGGGGTTCTGGGGCGGGGTGGCGCGCGAGCTGCACTGGTTCAAGCCGTGGGACCGCGTGCTCGAGTGGACGGCGCCGGACGCGAAGTGGTTCGTCGGGGGGCGGACGAACGTCTGCTACAACTGCGTGGACCGCCAGGTGGACGCGGGGCACGGCGGCGAGGCGGCGATCGTCTGGGAGGGCGAGCCGATGCCCGGCGGGAAGCCCGAGGTGCGCCGGCTCACCTACGCGGACCTGCGGGAGCAGACCGCGCGCCTGGCGAACGCGCTCAAGGGCCTGGGGATCAAGAAGGGCGACGTCGTCACGATCTACATGGGCATGGTGCCGGAGCTGGCGATCGCGATGCTCGCGTGCGCGCGGATCGGCGCGGCGCACTCGATCATCTTCGGCGGCTTCAGCTCGCAGGCGATCGTGGACCGCGTGCACGACGCCGACAGCAAGGTGATCATCACGAGCGACGGCGCGTGGCGCCGCGGGAAGATCGTGCCTCTGAAGGCCAACGTGGACGCCGCGTGCGCCGAGCTGGAGGGAACCCCATCCGAGGTCAAGCACGTGGTGGTGCTGCACCGGTGCGGGAACGACGTGACGATGCGCCCCGGGCGCGACCACTGGCTGGATGCGCTCGTGTCGCGGGCGTCGGACCGGTGCCCCTGCGAGCCCATGGACGCCGAAGACCCGCTCTTCCTGCTCTACACCTCCGGCTCAACGGGCAAGCCCAAGGGCGTCCTGCACACCACCGGCGGCTACATGGTCTACACGTACCTGACGAGCAAGTACGTCTTCAACCTGGTGCCGGACGCCGGTCAGCTGTTCTGGTGCACGGCCGACATCGGCTGGGTCACGGGCCACTCCTACATCGTCTACGGCGTTCTTCCAACCCGGGTGCCGTCGTTTATCTTCGAGGGCGCGCTGAACGCCCCGGCGGAGGACCGGGTGTGGGACATCATCGAGCGGCACAAGATCACGCAGTTCTACACGGCCCCCACCGCGATCCGCTCGTTCATGAAGTGGGGGAACGAGCACGTCACACGGCACGATCTCTCCAGCCTCAAGCTCCTCGGGACCGTGGGCGAGCCGATCAACCCCGAGGCGTGGATGTGGTACCACCGCATGATCGGACGCGAGCGCTGCCCGATCGTGGACACCTGGTGGCAGACCGAGACCGGCGGCCAGATGGTGACGCCGCTGCCGGGGTGCACCCCCACCAAGCCCGGCTCGTGCACCCTGCCCTTCTTCGGCGTTGACGTGGCGGTGGTCAACGAGCATGGTGAGGAGCAGCCGGCGAACACCGGCGGGCTGCTGTGCATCCGCAGACCGTGGCCGGCGATGCTGCGGAGCATCTACGGCGACCACAAGCGCTACGTGGACACATACTTCACCCGTGTGAAGAACCCGTCGACCGGCGAACCCTACTACTTCACCGGCGACGGGGCTCGGCGCGACGAGGACGGCTACATCTGGATCATGGGGCGCGTGGACGACGTCATCAACGTGTCGGGGCACCGACTCGGCACGATGGAGGTGGAGAGCTCGCTGGTGGCGCACGCGGCGGTTGTCGAGGCCGCGGTCGTCGGCATGCCGCACGAGATCAAGGGCACCGGCATCGCCGCCTTCGTCACGCTCGAGCCGGGCCACACCCCCAAGAACCTCGCCGCCGCGGAGGCCCTCAAGGAGGTGCTCCGGGCCCACGTCGCCGAGCAGATCGGCGCCATCGCCAAGCCGGACATGATCCGCTTCACCGACCACCTGCCCAAGACGCGGTCGGGCAAGATCATGCGCCGACTGCTCCGCTCGATCGCGGCGGGCGAGGAGAAGATCAGCCAGGACACCACCACCCTCGAGGACTTCTCGGTGCTTGCCAAGCTCAAGGAGACCGAGGAGGCCTGATCAGGAGGGGGGTGACTCCTCTTTCTCGCAGACTCCCCCAGAGACCCGGTCCGTCGGGTCTCTTTTCTGTCGTGGACACGCTCGGAACGCCGGCCGATGCGGACCTCGCGGGGGGCGCATGCGCGGGTGGCGCCGTCTGGGCGCCCCGGCGCGGCCCACGCCCGCGTGCAGTTATTGAGATCGACTGAGGGGAAGGGGGCATTCCGCCGATGCGGGCATGGGCGCGCCCGCGCAATCCCGGCCCGCGCGACCCAGGGAGGAGCCCGTGATGATCCGGACGACGCTCGCCTTTGCCTCGGTCCTCTCGATCTCGATCTCCGGGGGATGCGTGGCGATCGCCGCCGCCGGGGCCGGCGTGGGGACATACGCCTACGTCTCGGGCGACCTGGAGAAGAACATCGAGGCGCCGATCGACCGGGTCTACGAGGCCGCGCTGGCGGTGATGGACGAGATGCAGTACGCCGTCAAGAGCAGGCGCAAGGACGGGGCGGAGGCGCTCATCCGGGCCGAGCAGGCGGACGAGACGTCGGTGAAGATCTCGCTGGAGTCCAAGGGCGAGAACCTCACGCACACGAGCATCCGGATCGGGATGTTCGGAGACGAGGCGCAGTCCTCGCTCGTTCTCGAGAAGATCGAGAGCCGGCTGTAGGGGCCCCGGGGGGCGCCCGGCCGCCGGACGGCCGATCCTCTTGCTCTGACCGGGCGATCTCGGTAACTTGGTTCCGGGGTCTCGCCGGGTTCTCCGGCCGTGGGGTTCATGCAAGAGGAAGAACATCATGAGGAATCTCGCTCGTCTCGGGTGTGCTCTCGCCCTTGCGTCAGGGGGCGCGGTGCGTGCGCAGGTCGTCTCGACGCCGTCGCAGCTGGCGGCCTTCCAGCAGGACAAGCAGGCCCTGCTGGCGGACCCGGGGCTGCGGGCCATCCCCGGCAGCCTGCTGGTGCGGTTCGACGCCAAGACGCCCCAGGTCGCCGTGGACGCCGCCCTCGCCGGGGCGCAGGCGAGCGTGGTGCGCAGATACTCGCTGGTGCCCGGGCTGGTGCACGTGCGCTCGACGCTGCCGACGGACAGGGCCATCGCGGCCCTCGCGGCGAACCCGTGGGTGCAGTACGCCGAGCCCGACTACGTGCAGCGCAAGGCCGCGACGACGCCGAACGACACCTATTTCGGCCTCGAGTGGGGCATGCACAACACGGGGCAGGACATCCGCGGCGTGATCGGCACGCCCGACGCGGACATCGACATGCCCGAGGCATGGGACATCACCACGGGTGATCCGAGCTTCGTGATCGCGGTGATCGACACGGGGACGCAGTGGTCGCACCCCGATCTCGACGGCAACATCTGGTCAAACCCGGGCGAGATCGCGGGCAACGGGATCGACGACGACGGCAACGGCTACGTGGACGACACGCGCGGTTGGGACTTCTACGCCGACGACAACGACCCCGACGACGGCGACGGGCACGGAACGCACACCGCCGGCACCGTCGGGGCCGAGGGCAACAACGGCCAGGGCGTCGCCGGGGTGAACTGGCGGTGCAGGATCATGCCGCTGCGATTCCTGGGCCCGGCGGGGGGCGCCACCTCCGACGCGGTCGCGGCCCTCAACTACGCGGCGGACCTGGGCGTGAAGGTCTCCAACAACTCCTGGGGCGGGGGCGGCTACTCCTCCTCGCTCTACAGCGCGATCAACGCGTCGAAGAGCGTGGGGCACGTGTTCGTCGCGGCCGCGGGGAACGCGGGCACGAACAACGACTCCTCCCCCTTCTACCCGGCGAGCTACAACCTCGACAACATCATCTCGGTGGCCGCGACCGACAACCGCGACAACCGGGCGAGCTTCTCGAACTACGGGGCGACGAGCGTCGACCTGGGGGCGCCGGGCGTGGACATCGCGAGCACGTACTCGGGCAGCTCGTACGTGTGGTCGAGCGGCACGTCGATGGCCTCGCCGCACGTGGCGGGCGTCGCCGCGCTGGTCTACCAGCGGAACCCGGGGTTCACCTACTCGCAGGTGGTGGGCAAGATCCTCTCGACCACGCGCCCGGTCGCCTCGCTCGGCGGCCGGTGCGTGACCGGCGGCGTGCTCAACGCCTTCGCGGCCCTGAGCGGGGGCGGGGGCGGCGGGAACACCGCGCCGACGGTGGCGATCTCGAGCCCGGCCAACAACTCGACCTTCACGCAGGGCGACGGCGTCACGTTCGCCGGCTCGGCCTTCGATAACGAGGACGGCGACCTCTCTGCGTCGATCGCCTGGACGAGCAGCCTCGACGGCGGGATCGGGAGCGGCGCGGGCTTCTCGACGAGCACGCTGAGCGTGGGGACCCACGTCGTCACCGCCTCGGTGACGGACTCCGGCGGGCTGCCCGACAGCGATACGGTGACGGTGATCATCGACCCGCCCGCGGGGACGATCCCCGACGCGCCGAGCAACGCCGCGGCGACCAACAACGCCAACCGCACCGCGACGGTGACCTGGCAGGACAACTCGGACAACGAGACCAGCTTCGTCATCGAGCGTCAGAAGCAGAACAAGCGTGGCAGCTGGGGCGGCGCCACGCTCATCAGCGTCGGGGCGGACACGACCTCGTACATCGACAACTCGGGCACGGGCACGTTCCGATACCGCGTCCTCGCCCGGAACGCCGCCGGCGACTCGGCCTGGTCGAACTACGCGGAGGTCACCGTCACGCGCAGGTGACGGCGCCGCGGAGAGGCTCCATCCCGCTTCCCCCTCGGGGCGTCGGCCGGTCGGGCCGGCGCCCCCTTTCACATGGCCTGCGTGTAGCGCAGCGAGCGGCGGATGGCGGCTACCCGCCCCGGTCGAAGTCCTGGAGCTTGAGGTTGGTCCGGTGGTTGGCCCACTTGTCGCCGTCGAGCTGGTTGCCGTGCATGTAGTTGAGCTCGAAGCCCTGCTTGGCGCCCTCCATCGCCCGGCGGATCGTCTCGTTGCGCTCGCGCTTGGCCGCCTCCCACCGCTCCAGCAGCCCGGGGTCGGAGGCGATCGGTCGGATCTCCGGCCTCAGGCTCTCGAGCAGGTCGAGGGGGAAGGGGGTGAGCATGCAGAGGGCGTCGCCGGCGCGGAAGTAGGCGGGGTCGTTGCGCCGCTCGATCTTCCAGTTCATGGTGAAGGGCGAGTGCGCCCAGTCGGTCTCGACGAGTCCGTCGAGGGCCCGGGCGTTGTGCGGGAACTCGTTGCTCGGGCCGCGCACCCACAGACCGATGCCCGGGGGCGTGCGGAAGAGCCAAGGGAAGGCGAAGGTCACGATCCCCCCGCCGAAGTTGCTCTTGATGTGCCGGCGGAGCGCCTCCTCCCGCTGCGCCGGCAGCTTGTCGAGGAACGTGATCTTCAGGCCGGCGAGGTCGTGCTTGCCGTTCCACGCGACGCTGAAGGCGACCGGCGAGCGCACGACCCACCCGGCCTGGTTGGCCATGTCGAGCGGCAGGCAGCGATAGGGCACACGGTGCGGGAAGTCGTCCATCCATTGCCGGCGCATCTGCGCCGGCTCGATCGTGAAGCCCGGGTTCTCCCACAGCTCGTAGGCGATGAACGGCTGCGGCTCGATCTTCGCGCGCGGGGGGGCGCCCGCGCCCTGCTGCTCTTGCTCGGTCGTCATGGCGACAAATCTAGCACCGCCGGAGGGCACGCGTACCCGGACAGGGCCCAATCCTGCGATGCTCGCGCGATGCGCCGCCCGTCACGCGCTCCACCGCGCCGCACGCGCGCAGGGGCCTACGCTCCCCTCACAGGCACAAGGAGCACCGCATGCGCTTCAAGCTCACCACCAGCAGGGGCGACATCACCCTCGAGCTGGACCCCGAGAAGGCCCCCGAGAGCAGCGAGAACTTCGCCCGCTACGTGGACGCCGGGCACTACAACGGCACCATCTTCCACCGCGTCATCAGCAATTTCATGATCCAGGGCGGCGGCTTCACCCCCGACATGCGGCAGAAGGGGACCCACGAGGGCATCCCCAACGAGTGGCGCAACGGCCTGAAGAACAAGCGCGGCACGATCGCCATGGCCCGGCTCGGCGGCCGGCCCGACTCGGCGACGGCCCAGTTCTTCATCAACGTCGTGGACAACGACTTCCTCGACCGCCCGCAGCCCGATGGGGCCGCGTACGCGGTCTTCGGCAGGGTCGTCGAGGGCATGGACGTCGTGGACAAGATCCGGGCGGTGCCGACGGGCTCGAAGGCGGGCCATCAGGACGTGCCGCTCGAGCCGGTCGTGATCGAGAAGGCCGAGAAGGTGGAGACCTGAGGCAGCGGCAGCCAGGCGCTCGTGGCTTCAGCGCTCCGGCGCCAGCGCGAGCTCGCTCCATCCGAGCGCATCCCGTTCGGATCCCCGCAGGGGCGGCCAGACGAACAACCGACCCTCAACGGGGTCGTGCCACTGCACCTCGTCGGAGATCACCGCCGATCGGAGGGGGCAGCGGGCGTGCAATCGGCGCACGAGATCGATGCACGCGCTCAGGAACCGGAACACCCTCGGGTCGCGTCCGTCGCCGGGGGCCAGGAACGGCCTCCCGTTCGCCCGCTCCAAGTGCGGGGGGTAGAGCCAGATCGACCGCTCCCTGGCCGCATCATCCCTCAGATCGACGCACAGACCGATGGCGGCCATCCCCGGCGGACACCACACGCACAGCTGCTGCCCGAATTCGTCGCTCCGCGCCCTGACCCACGGGAGGCTCGCGAGCGCTCCCCACAGAATCATCTCGTCTGCCCGGAGCGCTTCGACCAGTGAGTCACCGGCGGCGCGGCGCCACAGTCGCAGGTCGAACGTCGGGCCCCACCGCCACGACTCCTGCCTCCCGAGGAAGACCATATCGCCCTCGGTCAGCGAGACGCCGTGAGCGCGCCGCGGCTCATGCATCCCATCAATGCCATCTTCGCCGTCCCTCATTCGTCCCTTCCTGCTGCTCGGGCTGCAGCCCAAGTCTACCGCTTCCCGCTGTGCTCTCCCGCGCCGTCGCGCCGGTAGGCTGTCCCCATGCCGCTCGTTCCGCGCTGCCCCGCCTGCGCCTACGACCTCTCGGGCATCGCCGAGAGCTGGCGGGAGGCGTGCCCGCTGCGGGGCGTCTGCCCCGAGTGCGGCGGATCCCTCGACTGGCGGGCGCTGCTCACGCGCCCGGACCAGCCTCCGCCATGGTCCTTCGAGCACGCCCGCTCGCCCGGCGTGCGGCCCGCGATCGTGACGCTCCTCCGGCTCGCCGAGCCGATGAGCTTCTTCTCCGCGATGCGCGGGGCGCGCTCGGCGCACCCCCGGCGCGTGGCGCTCCTGGTGGGCGCCGTGGCCCTCTGCGGCCTGGTGCTCGCGGCCCTGGGCGCGCTCTGGACGGCCGATGCCCTCGCGCCGGGCCCGGGCTCGGCCCGGCCGTGGCGCCCGTTCAGCGCCCGCTCTCTCCTTGCGGACAGCTACGGGGCCCACTCGCGCGAGGCCGTCATCTATCTCCTGGTGTGGCTCCTCGGGAGCGTCGCGGGCACGCTGCCCTTCGCGCGCCGAGGCTCGCCCTTCGCCCCGCATGCCGCGGCCGCCGCGCTCTACGCGTGCGTCTGTCTCGTTCTGCTCTGGACCGCGCTCGCGCTCGCGGCGATGGCGGACGTCTACCAGTACCTCCGCTTCGGCGTGGTGGAGAGCGACAGCGAGGTCGTGGCCGTGGTCTGCATCGGCGCGAGCTGGATGTGGATCGTGCTCATGTGGGCGGGCGCGGTGCGGTGGCGCCTGCCCGTGCGCCGGCGAGCGGCCGCGTGGCTCGTCTCGCAGGGGTCCGCCGCGACCGCCGTCGCCCTCTTCGGGGCGATCGATCCCTTCCTCCCCTTCTGATGACGGGGCCGGCGCATCCGCCGGGGCACCGGTCCGGGCCCTGCGCCGCCCGACGCATCCCTCCCCGAGGCATCCCGTACAATCGACCCGGCATGCTCTGGAACCAGCGCGATCCCTTCCACCTTCCCACCCGCGGCGAGCTTGCGCGGCGCGCCCACAGCGCGTGGCTCACGTGGGCGCTCTCGTCCGAGGCCAGGCTGCCCCGGATCCCCCGCCAGGCGGTCCGCGACGGCGGCTACGACGCGCTGCTTGCGACCCCGCGGGGCCGGCGGATCTGCGACCGCTGGTGGCGACGGACCCTGGCGGCGCTCGAGCGGCTCACGCCGCCGAGCCTCCGTTGATCGCGGGCATCCGGCGGGCCTCTGATGCCCGGCGCCCCGAACGCCGATACCCTCTCTCCCGGAACGAGCCCCCGAGATCGCTATGACAAGCACCGAACAACCGTCCACCCCCACCGCCGCCGCACGCACGACGCTGGCGCGCCCGTGGCTCGTGCGCATGATCATCATCACGGCCGTGCTCTGGGGCTTCGGCGCCTGGGCGGTCTACGACGCGACGGTCGCCTATCCGAAGCGCGGGCGCATCCACGCCGAGAAGCTGCAGCTGGACTTCCTCCAGGCGGCGCGGGCCTCGGGACGCCTCTTCACCGAGGCGGCGATCCTCGACCCCAAGGGAGAGCTGGAGAGGCTGCGGGATCGCGACGTGCTCCAGATGACCGAGGTCGATCGCACGAAGCGCCAGTGGCTCGAGGCCCTCGCCGTCCCCGGCCTGGGCATGCTCGACGCCGAGCACACCAACATCGCCGAGCCGGAGGCGGAGATCGCCCGACTCCGGGAGTACTTCGACAAGCACGGCGCCCCGGCCGGGCTCTCGGCGTACGACATCCCCATGCAGTGGCTCATCTGCGTCGTGTGCTGGGGCATCGGCGCCTACATGCTCGTGCTCTTCGCGATGGTGAAGTCTCGCACTTACGCGTGGGACGCCGAGGCCCGCACCCTCACGCTGCCCGGCGGCGAGAAGGTCTCCCCGGCCGACCTCGATCCCGCCGATCCCGCCGATCTCTCCAAGTGGCACAAGTTCATCATCTTCCTGCGCCCGCGCCCGGGTCACGAGCGGCTCAAGGGCGAGGTCAAGCTCGACCTGTTCCGCCACCACCCGCTGGAGGACTGGATCCGTGTGCTGGTGAAAGGCGCGGACCCGGATTTCGAATTCCCCGACGAGAAGAAGGCCCGCGAGGAGGCCGAGCGAGCGGCGCAGGCGGAGCACGCGGCCCAGGGCGACCAGCCGGCGCGGGCCGATCCCGAGGGGCAGAGCGAGGAGTCCGCCGCCGTCTCCGACAGATGAGGCGGGCGCGGGAGCACGGACGGTCCCATGGTCTACGTCGCCGCCTCCATCGTCGCGCTCGCCGGGCTGGCAGGGATCGCGCTGACGCTCCTGACGTTCCCCGGCATCTGGGCGATGGTCGTGGTGGCCCTCCTCTGCCAGTGGTGGCAGCCCGAGCTCTTCAGCTGGTGGACGCTCGGCGTGGCCGTCGGGCTCGCGGGCCTGGCGGAGATCGTGGAGATGTTCGCCTCGGCCGCGGGGGCCGCGAAGGCCAAGGGTTCGAAGACCGCCATGGCCGCGTCGCTCGTCGGCGCGATCGCCGGCGCGATCCTCGGGACCGTGCTGCTGCCGATCCCGATCGCGGGGACGGTGATCGGCGGCGTCGCCGGGGCGGGCGTCGCGGCCGGGGTCGCGGAGCGGGCGATCAAGAGCAAGGGCTGGACGGAGTCGTGGCGCGTCGCCCAGGGCGCCGCGGTGGGGCGCGCGCTCTCGCTGGTGGCGAAGACGTCGATCGCGGCCGCCGTCGCCGCGCTCCTCACCATCGCCGCGTTCGTGCCATGAGCGCCCGGGAGCCCGTGCGCCGCCGTGCGCGTCGATGCCGCGAGACGAGATTCGATGGAGCGCCCTTCGGCCCCATGGCCCTCCGCCGGATCGCGCGCACCCGCTTCGAGGCCGGGGAGTGCTTCGTCGGCTGGGCCGTGGTGCGCGTCGATCCCTCCTTCTGGGCGCAGGCGATGGTCGCGCTCCTCTCGGTGATGCCCGTGGCGGGGGTGATCCTCGCCGCGGAGATCGCCCGCACCCGGCTGCTCGTGCTGAGCGACCGCAGACTCTGGGTGATCGACCCCAGGGCCCGGGGGCCGCTGACGCGCTCCTCGCTCGCCGACTCGGAGCATCCGCTCGCGGGCCTCACCGTCGAGCTCGTCGGCTCGGCCCGCAACGCCGAGGACCAGGAGCACTTTCGGGCCCACCCCTTCCGGGCGTTGCTGCGTCCGCGCGGGGCGCCCCCGATGACGGTCCGGTTCGTGACCTCCGTCGGGGAGGCGTCCCGGCGCCTCCCGGAGGCGTTGCGCCTGCTGGCGAGCCCTCCCGGGCGCCCGGCCGGATATGCTGGCGACGGAGCGGAGCCCTCCACGGACCGGAGACCAGACCCCCTATGACCGAAGGACATGCCAGCGGCACGGGCGAGGAGATCAAGCACTTCGTCCTCGACACCAACGTGCTGCTGCACAACCCCGACGCCCTCTTCGTCTTCCAGGACAACCACGTCATCATCCCGTTCCCCGTGATCGAGGAGCTGGACAAGATGAAGCGGCGCGACGACGACATCGGTCGCTCGGCCCGCCAGGTGGTGCGCCACCTCGACAGGCTCCGAAACATCGGCTCGCTGACCGACGGGGTCAACTGGGGCGAGGCGCCCATCGGCGCTGGGCCCCGCCGCCAGTCCGGGGGTAATGGCAAGACGGGGAGCATCCGCATCGATGTCGGGCACCACGAGCGCCCCGAGCTGCTCCGCGACGACCAGCCCGACAACCGGATCATCGCGGTCGCCCTCGATCTCATGCACGACGGGAAGCGCGCCGTCTTCGTCTCAAAGGACATCAGCGCCCGCATCAAGAGCGACTCGCTCGGCATCCACACCGAGGACTTCGAGAACCAGAAGGTGGACGCCGACCGGCTCTACCGCGGGTGGATCGAGATCGAGGCCGACGGGCAGACGATCGACGATCTCTACGACGACAAGATGCTCAGCCTCGAGCGGCTGGAGCCGCTCCTGAGCGCGACCGCGCCGGACGGCTCGACCTACCAGCGCGAGATCGCGCCCAACCAGTTCATCGTGCTCCACGACGAGGCCGACGAGAGCCACACCGGGCTCGCGCGCCGCCCCGGCGACACCTCGCACGTCGTGCCCGTCACCGGGCCCCGCAAGCCGGTGAGCGGGATCATCGCACGCAACCTCCAGCAGACCATGGCCCTCGACCTGCTCCTCGACGACCAGGTGAAGTTCGTCACGCTGCTCGGGAGCGCCGGCACGGGCAAAACCCTGCTCGCCCTCGCCGCGGGCATGGCCAAGACGTTCAGCGAGGAACGCTACGAGAAGCTGCTCTGCGCCCGGCCCATCATGCCCATGGGGCGCGACATCGGCTACCTGCCCGGCGACAAGGACGAGAAGCTCACCGCCTGGATGCAGCCGATCTTCGACAACCTCACCTACCTGCTCTCGACGCGCGGCGCCCCCAACCAGGCCCCCGAGAGCCACTCGAGCGAGCAGCGGATCAACAAGCTCGTCGCCGACGGCACGCTCGTGCTCGAGCCGCTCACCTACATCCGCGGCCGGTCGATCCCGCACCAGTTCATGCTCGTGGACGAGGCCCAGAACCTCACGCCGCACGAGGTCAAGACGATCGCCAGCCGCGTCGGAGAGGGCACCAAGCTCGTGCTCACCGGCGACATCGGGCAGATCGACAACCCCTACCTCGACCAGTCGTCGAACGGGCTCAGCTACTCCGTCGAGAAGATGAAGGGCCTGCCGATCGTCGGGCACGTCACGCTGCAGCGGAGCGAGCGGAGCGAGCTGGCGAGCCTCGCGGCCGAGCGGCTGTGACCTGAGCCGCTTCCGCACGACGACTGGGGCTCTGCGAATCGGACAGGCAGTCGCAGACGCTTCGCGGCTTACTCGCCCGCTTGATCCTGGGGAAGTGTCGAAGCGGGGTCGAGCCACTTCGCCGCCGCGTCCATATCGCCCCTGGCCCGACAGACCGCCGCCAGTTCTGCGGCCGCGTTCCGGCCTATATACGAAGGCCAGGCGTCGTGCGCATCGCAGAGTGCATAGCACCTCGACAGGTGCTGCTCGGCCTCGGCGAAGCGGCCGGCCTTGGCGAGCACGCGCCCCAGCGAGAGCATGCCCCTTGCCTTCTCGAAGTACTCGTCAGCGAGCATCGACTCGCGCATCGCCAGCGACTCCTCGAGCAATGGAATCGCCTCGTCGATCCGGCCCATGGAGTGCGCGTAGAGCATGCCAAGGGCGTCGAGCGACTCGGCTGTCTCCAGATGTGAATCAGGGAAGAGCCGTCGGGCCATGTCGAGCGATTGCTGACACCGCAACTCGGCAGATTCAACATCGGAGCGCGCCGCGTGTAGCCGCCCGAGAGATCGCATCGCCCGAACCCGCCAAGCGTGATCGCTCCCGACATGCTGCTCGGTGATCTGCTCGACGCGAATCAGCGCGGACTCGGCCTCGTCCAGCCGCCCCTCCGCGATCAGCGCCTCACCCAGGGCCCACAGAGCGGGAACCTGCCAGAACAGGTCGTCCGGGCAGTTCTGGACGAGCAGCTCGACCGCGTGACTCGACGCGGCCGCGGCCTCCTTCGTCCGGCCCTCTCGGCCGAGGAGCGTTCCCAGCCGCGCGAGGCTCTTCGCAACCCGGTGCGGGTCGGGAGGATCCCACGTCTGCTGGATCGCGATGATCTCTCGGAACATCGCCTCCGCCGCGCGGGGGTCTCGCTCCTGCACCGCCAGAGCCTCGGAGATCATCGTGGAGATCGGGAAGAACGAGTGCGGGTCGTACGCTCGTTGAAGCACGAGCAGAGCGTCATGCGCGTACCGCTCCGCCTCGGCGAAGCGGCACTCCGCGAGACACACGTCCGCCAGATTGGACCTGCTCACGGCGATGTCCGGCGCATCATCCGGCATGATCGTCTGTCGCAGCGCGAGCGCCTGCTCGTGCAGCCGGCGCGATTCCCCCAGAGCGCCGAACGAGAGCATGCTCACCGCGACGGCCTCGAGAAGGTCGGCCCGGCGCCCGGGCACGTCGCTCAGGCGCTCATCCCGCTCGATGATCGCCGCTTGTTGCCGCAGCAGCTCCCTCGCCGTGGTCGCCTGCCCGGACCGACCGGGATAGCCCACATCGAACACGCTCTGAAGGACACTCGAGACGCGATTCGACACGTCCTCGTTTCTGGCCGCTCGCTGCTCGGCAGCGCGCGCCCGGAAGAACAAGATGGTCATCACCACCGCGAGCGTCGAGACGGCCAGCACGAAGCCCGCGCCCAACGATACCGTCGCCTTGTTTCTCGCCGCGAACTTCCGGCACAGATACATCGCGCTGGTACGCCGAGCGAGGATCGGCTGTTGCGACAGATGCCGCACGATGTCGGCCGCCAGCTCCGAGGCCGACTGGTATCGCCGCGCGGCGTCCCGCTCGATCGCCTTCGAGACGATCGCCTCCAGGTCGCCGCGGAGTGCCCGGTCCACGCTGCCCAGGCGCGTCGGCGCATGGCTCTGGATCACACGCACCGCGTCGGACACGCTCCGACCCTCGATATCGTGCGGGAGCGCTCCCGAGAGCAGCTCGTAGAGGATCACGCCCAGCGCGTAGACGTCGCTGCGGGTGTCGATGGCCTTGGGGTCGCCCGAGAGCTGCTCGGGGCTCATGTAGGCCACCGTGCCGAGCAGCTCCCCGGCGGAGGTCGCCAGCGTGAGCTGGACGTTCTCGCCCATGATGCGCGCGATGCCGAAGTCGAGGACCTTCACCTCGCCGCCTTCCGTGACGAGGATGTTCACCGGCTTGAGGTCGCGGTGGATCACGCCACGCTGGTGCGCGTGCTCCACCGCCTCGCACACGTCGAGAAACAGCCGCAGCCGCGCCCGGACGTCCAGCCCGTGCTCCGCGGCGTAGCTTGTCAGGGGAGCGCCTTCGATCAGCTCCATGACCAGGTAAGGCTGTGCGTCGGCCGCCTCGCCCGTCAGGCCGGAGGCGTAGACCTGCGCGATCCCCGCGTGGTGGAGGCGCCCGAGCACCTCCGCCTCGTACTCGAAGCGGCGGCGCATGGACGGGGTCACGAAGCCGGAGCGCATCACCTTCAGCGCGACGTCGCGCGCCGGCTGCCGCTGGCGGGCGCGGTACACCACCCCCATGCCGCCCACGCCGAGAACCCCCATGATGGCGTAGCCCGCGATCTCGGACGGATGGCTCTGGCCGCACGGCGCCGCGCCGCTGGCATCGCCGAGCCATTTCTCGTCCTCGTGGGCCGCGAGCAGTCGCTCCAGCTCCGCGCGCATGACCTCGTCGCCGCCACACTCGCGCTGAATAGCGCTCGGTCGCTCAGTGGCGCCCACCTCGATCAGCTGCGCGAAGAGCGACTTCAGCCTGTGGTAGTGGTCACGGTCGAGCTGCATCGGGACCCCCTGATGCGTCGTGCAGCCGCGTCCGCAGCCACGCCCGCGCCATAGACCAATCGCCGCGGACCGTCCGCTCGGAAATTCCCAGCACCTGCGCCACCTCCGGTTCGCTCAGGCCGCCGAAGAACCGCAGTTGCACGATCTCGGCCGCTCGCGCATCGACGGCCGCAAGGTCCCGCAGCGCGGCGTCGAGACCCTCGAGATCAACGGCGCTCTCCCCGTCAGCGCCCGCGGGGGTGCCGCTCATGGTCACCCGCCGCCATCCGCGCCCGCGCTTGACGCGGTTCTGCTCACGCAGGTGGTCGAGCAGCGCCTGGCGCATCGCCGTGGCGGCCACCGCGAAAAAATGCGTGCGGGAGCGCACGTCGTCCCCGCCGCTTCCGACGAGCTTCAGGTAGGCCTCGTGCACCAGCGCGGTCCGCTGCAGCAGGACCCGGTCCTGCCCCACGTCGTCGATGTAGTCGCCGGCCAGGGTCCGCAGCTGCTCGTAGACCAGCGGCGTCAGTTCGGTGGCCGCTTCTCGATCGCCCCCGACCGCCCGAGCCAGCAGCGCCGACGGATCACCGCCCATGGACCCTCCCACGACGAGAAAAGTTGCCGGGGTCAGCCGCCATTATCGTGGACAGGTGGGCGGAATCAAGGGGCACGGTCGCTTCCGGACCTCCCGTCGGCCGCTCGGAGCTCTGTGCAAATAGACGCACCTTGATATCGCGAGCGGCGCCGGCGAACAGCCCCCGATCAGCTCTCCTCACTCCCCGAACCCCAGTTACTGACAGCGAGAACGGAGGCCAGCATGAGCACGATCGCGCAAGTCCCGACCATCCCCACACGCCTCACATGTCTGGCGGCGCTGCTCGCGCTCATCGCACCGGTACGGGCGCAGACGATCTTCTCACTTGATATTGGCTCTGATGTGTGTAGCGACCCGAACGGTGGTCACGGCTTTGACCCCGGCGACATGTATTTTACTTCCGCGATCGTCCTCCCGGGGGACGACGGGTTCATCAACGACGCCGACCTGTTCGGGGGACTCGATCCCGAGCCGCTGTACAGTACCGCCGTGCCGTTCGGGATCGGATCGGCAGCGGAGTACTTCGATCTGGACGGCTTCTCCTGGCTGCCCGTCAACGGAGCAACCATCGGTGTGGGCAGCCAACGTGTCGTGTGGGGCGGGCTGACCCCGGCCTTGAGAAAGCTGCTGGGGGCGACGGTCCCGACTCTCAACACGAACCGGTCTTTGGTCATCTCGTTCGATGATGACGCCCCCACGCGGTGGTCGCATCCCATGTACGAGGTTCCGGTACAGAGCCTGTCTCTGAACGGGCGCACCTATGGCACCACAAAGAGACAAGACGAAACCGTCTCGATCACGCTCCGCGCCTCCCTGACGGGGTACCCGGACGCGATATTCGCGGTCGCGGACATGTACGGCCTCGAGTCAGAGGAGGATTTCGATACGGACCTTACCCCGAACCCCGACAGCACCGAGAAAGAGGACGATGATATCGACGCACTGTTCCGCGGCGAGATCCAGGGGCGCTTCCTCTTCGGCGCCGACAGCGAGGCGCACTACGGGCTCCGTCCCGGCTCGATCTATGAGGCGGAGCTGGCTGGCGGCGGCTATGCCGTATCGGAACTCGTGAACTCGTCGACCGGGCTCAGGCTCCCGGTGGGAACGGACCTCAACGACTTCGAGGTCGCATGGATCAAGCATCCTGTGACTGGACTGAAGACTCTCATCGCGATCTTCACGGTGGATGAGGACGATCCGACAACGCCGGCTGACGAATCGGGGGGCCTCGATCCCGCAGCGATCTACGGGTCCGTCATGTACCGCCAAACATGCTTCAAGATCCTCGATGCCCCAACAGTAATGTACGGGCTGGATCGGAGCACCTCTGGAGGCACAACCGATTTGTATCGCGTCGATCGCTCGACGGGCGCGGCGGTCAGCCTTGGCGAAATAGATGTGGTATCAGGTTTCTACCCGCAGATGGGAGCGGATGCCGACGGGAACGTGTGGGTGATCGATGGAGATACCCTCATCGAGGTGGATGTCAACAATCCGTCGGTGCCGCTTGACGCGTTCACGGTCGCCGGGCTCGCGTCCCTCCAGGTGACCGACATCACGAGACACGCCAACTCTGGCTTCCTCTACGCCGTAGTTCAGGACTCTCCAGAGTACGAGCTGTACGAGATCAACATTGGGAGCGCCTCTGCTGGCCCCGCGGTAGCAACAGTTCCCTCGTCGGTGTGGGGCATCGCATTCGATCCAGATCGCGGCATGCTCGGCACGCTCTACATGGTCGATCTGAGCGGTGAGCTCTACGAATTCGACCCCGTGACTGGCTCCACCTCGCCGCTGGGCTGCGCTGGGGCCTGCTCTTCTGTTCCGACCAGCCTCACCCTCGACACAGACGGTACGATGTTCTGCGGAAACACGGATCTGCTCCGCATCGACCCCAGAACGTCGCCTCCGACCTTCACCACCATCGGCTCGACAGGCGGCGCCACGCTGTCGGCGCTGACGATCGTACGGGCGGCCGACCACATCGACGCCATCGCGATCCCTTGGCCTTGATCGCGGGTGGGACCCCGCCCGTACCCGCGGCGACAGTGCGGGATGGGGTGGGGGCTCTGTGGACCCCTCACTGCACCCGCGTGCCGGAAGAGCGTCCCAAAGCGAGCGCTCAGCGCTGGAGGAGGTGACTCATGACCGTCGGACATCCGATCCGTGCGCGAATCTTCGCGATCCCGGCAAGCCTCGTCGCGATCGCCAGCCCTCCGGCGGGGGGGCAGACCCCTGGGGACCGACCACCGGAGGTGGGCTCCCTCCAAATCCCCGGCGCCATGCTCGGCTCCTGGGGGCAGACAATCAAGGATGAGAACTACTCGGAACGCGACGACCCGGCGGACACGCTCGAGGCACTGATCGGGACCCGGCAGGACTTCTACATCTATCACATCGACTCCGAGACCAACTGGACGCAATTCCAGGAGCTCGTCGCCAGAGCCAGTCTCACGGACCTGAAGATCTACGCGGCGATGAATCCGCCCCACCTGGCGCACGCCCAGAGCCGCTGGTTCGACACGAATGGAGACGGCAGCGCGGGTGACCCGCCGCCGGAATATGACTGCGGCCGCAGGGGTCACGGTCGCCACGCCTGGCAGTGTCAGCGGGAATACATCTACCACTGGCTCCGCGCGTGGGAACGCGCCGCCAGGGACCTTTCGCTCTTGTCGGCGGCCTACCCCGATACGCTCGTGGGTTTCGTCATCAACGACTTCATGCTCTACGTGGAGCAGCCCGCCTTCCCGACCTGCATCAACGGGCTGTGCCTCAGCAAGAGCGAAATCGCGCGCATCCATGACGCCTGCCACCAGCACCCCAACAGCACCCTGGGCTTCTACCCCGCGCTGACCTTCCCCGATGTCGGGAGCTTCATCTCGCCGGGCTACGTGCTCGGCACGAACTACGGCGTCCGCATGAGCGAGACCGATCAGATTACCCTTCAGTTCGACGTTCCGCTCCTCCCCGATCCATACGCGGCCAAGCTGAGCTTCTTCCACTCCGCGAGCAGCACCGACGACGACATGATCCAGTCGATCTGGGTCGCGAAGGACGGCGAGGAACCCATCGAGGTGTGGTGGTCGTCTCTCCACGACAAGGACCGGCCAAGCGTGGAGTACGCCGCGCACTGGTTCGATCTTGATCCGGGCCACAACCGGATCGAGCTCCGGCTCAATGCCCCGCAGCCGAGCTATAACGACGGCTGCGGCAACATCGTGACGAGCGGGTGCGGAGGGAGTGGCGACTGGTGGCGCATCTGGGGCGTCGAGCTCGAGTACTGGGCGTGGTGGGACGACGGTCCAGCGCACTTCGTCTTCCCACTCACCCCCGAGTTCGAGACCGTCGCCGACCCGGACGCCTACTGCCCGCAGGGCACGTGTCTCGGCGCGTGGTTCGACCTCTTCGGCACCCTCTGCAACGACGATTGCCGCTGCCACGTGGACGGAGACTGCACGCCGCTTCTCCCGGACGATCCCGCGGAGGGCCGGCTCGCCAAACGGCTGGTCTGCGCCCCCAACGACGCGTACCTGATCCAGGACGTGATCGACGGCATCGTCGCCTACGTGACCAGCACAGCCCTTCACGGCGCGACGGACGCACTCAATCCCAATACGCATTACGCACGCCTTCTCCGGCAGACCAAGACTGATCTCGGCGACGATCAGCTCATCGTCCTGCACACCGCCTTCCCCGGGGTTGACGAGGACACGCACGAGGTCAACGAGGCGGATACCGACGTGCTCGTGCACCGGATCTACACCGCCGCGGGCGTCGCGGACGGATCAGGCGCCTATCGCTTCCCGCTTCCCATGTTCTTCATGGACCCCTCCGATCGCAGGGGGATATTCGCCGAGACACCGAGCGGAGAGACGGGTCTGCTCTTGTCCAATTGGCCCAACGACCAGGCGATCCTGCCCGGGTGGTACCAGCGCTGGGTACATCAGCCGCCCGGAGGAACGACGGTCGGTGTCGTAGTGGAGATGTGGGATAACCGCGACGAAGGCTCCAACTGGGGCATGCTCACGAAATCGGTTGGTGGAGGGGGCCTCCCCGTGCCCTACGAGGTCGATCCGTATGCGGACGGAGTCGCCCACGAATACGTGCCCTCCGACGGCACCTACCTCAGCAGCACCACCGCGGATCCCGTTGTCGTCGGCATGTCGGCAATCAGCGGAACGCCCAACTATACCCACACCCACTTCCGCGCTACCGACTCTTCTGATCCACCGCAAGTCATCACCGACTGGGAGTTCGAGAGTGGCGTCGACGATCTGCACACGGTTGACATCTATGACGCCTTGGTCAAGCTGTACAAGCTCATTCACGGCCCATGAGACGCGCAACCGGCGCAAGTTAGCTGCCGCACCATCGTGGCTCACGACCGTCGTTGGGGCTGAACAAACCTCATTGGCTTAAGGGCCATATTCCAGCGGTTCCTTGCCTCGGCTTCGCGGCCTCACGCGTGCGCGCCATCTCACTGCGCGTTGTCGATCCCCGGGCTTGACAAGAGCGCACGCGCCTGACTCAGCGCGACTACCGTCGGGATCAGCGCGGCGTCACGCGGACAGAGCCAAAGCCCGGGCGCGACCTGCCCGAGGACGAGCCAGCCGACGGAGATCCCCAGCCCGAGCCACAGGCCGGTGCGGAGCCTGCGGCGCTCGTCGCGGACGAAGCCGCGGACGATCCGACAGCCGGCGATGCATGTCGGCACGCCCAGTACCGCGGCGAAGGCCAACCAGGGGGCATCGACCAGCCGGCGTTGTCACCCGGCTCGGCGGCGCGCGTCTCGCTGAGCTCGCGAACCAGCCCGGAGACCGCGCCGAGAACCGTGCCCGCGGCCCCGCACAGACCGATCACGAGGCCGCAGCTCCCCAGCACGATCGTCAGCCACCCTGCGCCGATGATGGTCCGCCCCCTGTAGAACTTGGACTGGCGCAGGATACCGCACTGTCGGACGCGAAAAGATGGAACGCTTCGGAACAACGCGGAGGCGTCCCCGAAGCTCATCTCCGCCCAATCCGCCTACTTCCCCGGATCCCGCACCATCGCCACCTCGCGCACGCCCGCCACGGCCGGCTCGCGCGGCGCACGCTGGAACCGCCGCGCCGCGATGGCCTGGAGATCGGTCACCAGGCTGAAAAGCAGCGGCACGAGCACGAGCGTGAAGATCGACGCCATCAGCATGCCGCCCGCGACCACCGAGCCCATGCCCCGGTAGAGCTCCGAGCCCGAGCCGGGCTTGAGGATCAGCGGCATCATGCCCAGCACGCTCGTGAGGCTCGTCATCATGATCGGCCGGATGCGGGTGCGGACGCTCTCGGCGATCGCCTCGCGCGGGGCCATGGCCGGCACGAGGTCGTCCTCGCTCTCGCCGCGTCCGCGCATGAAGTTGAGCGCCTGGTGCACGATGAGGATGGCGTTGTTCACCACCGTGCCGATGAGCAGCACGATGCCGAGCATGGTGATCACGTCCAGGTTCTGCACCGGCATGTAGCGCTCCTTGACGCTCCAGTAGTGCACGAGGGCGAGACCGAGAAACCCGCCGAACGTCGCCGGGGGCACCGCGAACATGATCACCAGCGGGCGCAGCCAGCTCTGGAAGAGCACGCACATGAGCAGGTAGCAGACCAGCAGGGCGAGGAACATCGCGCTCGTCACCGTGCTGACAACGTGGCCGTCCCCCAGCATGGCCTCGCGCACGGCGCGGAGCTTGCTGGCCGAGCCGGTATAGGAGACGTTGACCCCCGGGGCGACGTTGCCCGCCTCGCGCTCCTCGGCCACGAGCCGGTCGATCTCGTTGAGCGCCGTCTCGAGCGGCAGGCCCCGGGGCGCGGTGAACTCGAGCGTGACGGCTCGCTGCCGGTTCACGCGGTTGATCTGCGTCGGGCTCGTCACCCGCTGCACCTCGGCCAGGCTCGAGAGCGGCACCACGTGCCCGCTCGGCGTCGCGATCGGCAGGTCGCCGATCCCCGCGAGCGAGGACTGATCCACCGCGTCGGCACTGATGACCTTGAGGTCGATCGTCTCGCCCCCGATGCGGTACTCGCCGATGATCGCCCCGTCGCCCGACGCCTGCACCGCCAGGCCCAGCTCGGTCGGCGTCATCCCCACGTCGGCCAGGCGCACGCGGTCCGGCGTGATGCGCAGCTCAGGCCCGGGGATGTTGAAGTTGTTGGGGTCCGAGCGCGTGGCGCCGAAGCCGTACGCCGTCCCGAGCCGCATGTAGAGCGACTGCGCCGCCCTCGTGACGTCGGAAAGCTCATCCCCCTTGAGGTCGATCTTGACGGCCGACCCGGTCGCCCCCCCGAGCCGGAACAGCGGCACCTGGAACGCGAACGCGATGACACCCGGGAGCACCTCCGATCGAGTGGCGTGCTGGAACAGCGGCAGCAGGTCCACCACCCGCTCGTCCTCCGCCGCCACGCCGCCGTGGAACATCATCCCGCCGAACCCCACCAGGAAGTAGTTGGAGATCGGCGGGGGAACGACCGAGGGGCCGGGCTGCATCGTCTCCCAGTCGAACGTAGGGACCGGCGGGAGCACGCCCGCCGCCGTCCTGTAGGCGGGGTCGTCGGGGTCGAGGTCTCCCGCCTCCCAATAGGGTCGGACCGTCGCCTCGACCCGATCGCCCAGCTCGCTCTGCTGCTGGATGTTGTACCCCGGCGGAGGCACGATCATGCCGAAGGCCAGGTTGCGGTTGCCGGTGGGCAGGTAGTCGGAGGGCGGGAGCAGGAGCCAGCTGCCGATGAGCGAGCCCGCGGTCAGGAGCGTGACGACGGCGATCCGCGCCGTCCAGCTCCCGCACGCCCGGTGCACCAGGCCGGAGACGATGCCCGGGACGCTCTTGAAGGGGCGGTCGAGGAAGTCGATCATGCGCCCCCACGCATCGGACGCCCGCCGCAGCAGGCTGTGGCGCGGACCGTTCCTCCCCCCGTTCTCCCGCGGGCGGAGCACCCGCGCCGCGGCGCAGGGGATGACGGCGATCGAGGTCACGAGACTGAGCAGCACGGCGGCGCAGATGGCCAGGGCGATGTCGCGGAAGAGCTGGCCGGCCTCCTCCTGGATGAGGAGGATCGGGATGAAGACGACAACGGTGGTCAGCGTAGAGGCGAGGATGGCCCCCCACACCTCGCGCACGCCGTCGTACGCGGCCCGCATCGGCGGCTTGCCCATCTCCACGTGCCGGTAGATGTTCTCGAGCACGACGATCGCGTTGTCCACCACCATGCCGACCGCGAAGGCCATCCCGGCGAGGCTGACGACGTTGATCGACCGCCCCATCGTCACCATCACCACGAAGGCGCCGACGATCGAGAGCGGGATGGCGACGGCGATGATGCCCACCGCCGCGAGAGAGCGGAGAAAGAGCACCAGCACCGCCACGGCGAGCGCCCCTCCGACCCAGATATTGCCCTGCACGAGGGCGATGGCCTGGTCGATGTAGACCGTCTCGTCGTAGACCTGCTGGAGGAACAGCCCCCCGCCGAGCCCGAGATCCTTCGCCTTCGTCTCCAGCGCGCCCCCCGGCGCGTTGAGGGAGACGATCGCCCGCTTGACGCCGGCCATCACCTCCATGACGTTGGTGCCGACCTCCCGCTGCACGTTGATGGCCAGGACGGGCCGGCCTTTCGCGCGAACGAAGGACATCGCTTCCTTGTGCGTCTCGACGACCTCGGCCACGTCGCTGACGAGCACGGGCACCCCGTCCACGTGCGCTACGACGGTCCGCTCCACGTCCTCCACCCGCTCGTACTGCCCGATCGTGCGGACCCGGACGTCGAGACGGCCGTCGGCAACCTGTCCCGCCGAGACGTTCCGGTTCGTCGCGCGGATCGCCGCGACGATCTGCGCGGCGGTGATCCGGCGCTGCGCCAGGCGGACGGGGTCGATGCGCACCTGCACCTCCCGCTCGCGTCCACCGAGCACGTTCACCTCGGAGACGCCCGGCGTGCGCTCGAGCACGGTCTTGATGCGATCCTCGGCGAAATCCTGGAGCGTGCGGACATCGAACGCGGGGTCGGTCGTGCCGAGGACGATCCAGGCGATGTAGTCGCGGTCCTGAGGGTCGGACGCCTCGACGATCGGCTCGTCGGCCGTCTCGGGGTACTCCGGCACCTCGCGGAGCTTGTCGGAGACCTCTCGCAGGGCCGCCTCCTTGGGCGTGCCGAGCGCGAACTCCAGGCGGATCGAGCCCTGCCCCTGCTCGCTGAAGCTGTTCATCTCCTTCAGGTTGCTGAGACCCTGGAGCTTCTCCTCCTGCTCGTCGATGATCTCCTGCTCGATCTCCTGGGGGCTTGCCCCCTCCCAGAACGTGCGCACCGAGACGATCGTGTCCTCGACCGTCGGCGTGAGCTGCACCGGAATCCGCTCCACCGCCAGCAGGCCGGAGATCATCACCACGATCACGCCGACCATCACCGTCACCGGCTGACGGATCAGCATCTTCAGAGGGTTCATCAGCCGTCTCCCTCGCGATCAGGCGCCGGCACGTCGCCACCCGACGCCACCCCCGGCGCCCCGGGACCGCTCGGCGCGAGCGGCGCCGTCGGGTACAGCCGCTCGTTCCCCTCGACCACAACCAGGTCCCCAGCCTGCAGCGATCCCGGCGCCAGCACCACCCGGCCGGGGGTCTCGAAGAGCACGCTCACGTTCGCGGGCATCGCCTGCGGCGGGCCCTCGCCGAGCTGCCGCGCCACGTAGACGTACGCGCCCATGTCGTTCCGCATGATCGCGTCCACCGGGACCACGAGGTGCTCCCCGCTCACGCCCGTCGGCACCCACCCCACCACCGAGAGCCCCGACGCCAGCAGCCCCTGCTCGTTGCCCACCTTCGCCACCAGCTGGAAGGTCCGCGACCGCTCGTCCACCTGCGGCACGATCCGGACGTCCCGGATGGTCACCTGCTCGCCCGCGGCGTCCACCTTCACGACGAAGTCATCGCCCGCGAGCGAGCCCGCCGCGAGCGCCGGGAGCTGCCCCTGCGGCACGTTGAGCACCAGCTCCAGCTGGTCGGTGTCGACGATCTCGCAGACCGAGGCGCCCTCGGCCATCCACTCGCCCAGATCGGTGAGCTTGCGCGTCACGGTCCCCGAGAACGGAGCGACGATGCGCATGTCCTTGAGCCGGCGATCAAGGAGTGCGAGGCGCGCGTCGTACACCTCCACGTCGCGCTCGGCCTTCTCGAGCCGCGCCTCGGCCTGGGCGAGGATCATCTCCGCGTCACGCCGCTCGCGCGCGTTCGAGGCCCCGACCTCGGCCGCCGCCCGCAGCGACTCGATCTCGCTGTGCTGCCTGTCCACGACCGCGCGCTCGGCGGCGATCGACGAGTGCGCCGCCGCACGCTCCGCCGCGGTCCGGGTGCGCTCGAGCTGGAGCCGCTCGTCGTCGAGCCTCGCCAGCACCTGCCCCGCCTCCACCCGCCGCCCGGCGTCGACGAGCAGCTCCGCAACCACGCCCGACTCCTGCGAGGCGACCTCCGCCATGCGGAGAGATCGCAGCTGGCCCGTCACCATCCGGCGGACGGCGATGTCCTCGAGCACGACGGAGGCGACCCGCACGGGCGCCGGCGGCGCGCCCCCCTGAGCCCACGCGCCCGCGATCATGTGAAGACTGGAGAAGACAGCGAGTGCCGCCGCCGATGCTCTGCGTCTCATACCTTCTCTCCGAACTCCGCGCCGTCCGCCGCACCCACCGCGTGGTCGAGCAGGTCGGCGCAGTCCATGCCGCGGAGCGAGAACTCGGTGATCTCGTCCGCGATCCGCTCGATGGCGTCCTCACCCCGGAGGCAGGCGGGCTCGATCCGGTCGATGAACTCCCGGAACAACCGCTGGTGCAGCATCTGCGCCATCACCGACTGGGCGTACCGCGACCGCTGCCTCGCGCCGGCGCCCGGGCAAAGCTCCCCGATCAGCGCACACAGATGCTCGTGGTGCGGGCCGATGAACTCTCGCGCGACCAGGTCGCTCGCGTCGCCACCCTCCAGCGCCGACTGCATGATCAGGCACGCGCACGAGGCGTCCTCCGCGGGACCGAGCAGCACCTTCAGAAACGCCCGGATGAACGCGCCGAACGCCGACGCCGCCTCCGCCCGAGACCCCACGCGCTCCCGCAGGAGCGCCCACGCCGCGGCCGAGCCGCGCCGATCCATCGACCGACGGATCGTCTCGAGGTAGAGCCCCCGCTTGGAGCCGAAGTGGTACTTGATGCCCGAGAGGTTCACCCCCGCCCGGTCCGCGATCTCGCGGATGCCCACCGCCTCGTACCCGCGCTCCGCGAACAGCTCCTCGGCGGCGTCCAGCAGGCGGGACCTCGTCGTGTCGTCGGCGGGGGACATGAAGCGTGAGCATAGGCACGCCCCCCAGAGCTCAATCGATCGATTGAACAAGATGTCCGCATCCGCTTCTCCCTCGCTAGCATCTTCGATGGGCAGGCGCCGCCTGTCCCGGGAAACCCCCATGCCCTTCCGCGCCCTCCTCACGCTTTTCTTCGCCGCGGCCCACCTTCTTGCCTCACCGGCCGCGCTGGGACAGGACGCGCCCCCGATCCCCGTCCCTTCGGAGATCCAGCGGGAGATCGAGCGGCTCGGGCCGGAGGGGTCCCTCAGCCCCGCGCAGGCGCAGGCTCGGGAGCTGCTGCTCCAGGCGAAGGCGAGCGCCGAGGCCGCCGAGGCATCCAGAGCGAAGATCTCGCAGTGGCGAGACCTCGCGGACGCGGCGCCCGCGCTCATGGAGGAGATCCGGGCCGAGCTGGCTCGCCCCCTGGAGGCGACGACGGTCCGGGGCGCGCCGGGCGCAACGCTCGCCGACCTCGAACGCGAGCTCGCCCAGGCCGACATCGAGCTGCAGGCGGCCCGGGCCGAGCTGGACCAGATCCAGCTCGAGCAACCCCGCCGGGACGAGCGCCTGCGTGAGATCGCCGATCGCGCCGCGGCCCTCACGACCGAGATCGAGCTGCTGCGCGAGCAGCTCGGCGCCGGCCCCGCGCCCGACGCCGAGGCCGTCGTCGCCGGGGCCACCCGTCTGGCGCTCGAGGCCTCGCTGGCCGCCAAGCGGTCGCAGCTGGCCGAGCTCGACGCCGAGCGCGTCAGCTACGAAGCCAGGCGCGACCTGCTCCCGCTGCGACGCGACCGCGCGGTGCGTCGGGCCGCCGCGGCCGAGCAGCGCTTCAACGCGTGGCAGACCATCGTGAACCACCGGCGCCAGTCGGAGGCCGAGCGGATCGCCGGCGAGGCGATGAAGGTGGACCTCGCGCGGGCGAGGGAGATCCCTGAGCTGCGTCCGATCGCCGCCCAGGTCGAGTCGCTCCGCTCGCTCTTGGTCGGTGACGCTCGCCGGAGGGACACCGGGAGGCTCTCGGCGCCCGAGCGGCTGACGGGCGCCGCGAAGGACCTCTCCGAGAAAACCTCCAAGCTCCGGGAGATCGAGGAGTTGGGGCGCGACGTTCACGAGCGGGTGTCGACGGGGCGTCTGAGCAGCGCCCAGGGGCAATACCTGCGCAACGCCCTCGCCACGCTCCCCGAAGCCATCCCCCTCGAGCGGCAGCTCCGGCGCTACGCGAGGGAGTCGGGCGAGGCGCACTGGCAGCTGCTCGAGCTCCGTGATCTGGAGGCGGAGTCCAGCGATGTCGAGCGCGCCCTCGCCACGCTCCGCGCCGAGCTCGGCGCCGACGCCCCGCCGCAGACGCTCGAGCTGGCCTCGAAGCTGCTCGAGCAGCGTCGCACGCTCGTCCGCGAGGCGCTGGGGACCTACAGCGAGTACTCAGGAACGCTCGACGAGCTCATGCGCATCTACGAGCGCCTGATCACCGCTTCCGGCTCGCTCCGGGACCTCATCGAGGAGCGGGTGTTCTGGGTGCGCAGCACCTCCGGCCCCATCATCCCCCGTCCCGACACGGTCGCGCGGGAGATGCGATGGCTCCTCGACCCCGCGGCGTGGGCAGGCGCGGCGTCGAACGCCACCGGCCGCGTCGTACCGGGCGCCGAGCTCCTGGGGCGCGCGGCGCGGCTCGCGACCGCGCCCGTCCTGGCGCTGCTGCTGCTCGTGCTGGCGTACGCGGCGCGCTGGCGACTGCGCCAGCGTGCAGCCGCGCCGCTCCCCAGAGAGGGCCGGCTCGGCCAGAACAGTATCGGCGGTACGATCGTCAAGCTCACCTTCGCCATGGCCGCGGCGTTCCCCCTCCCGGTCGCGCTGTGGATGCTCGGCGCGTGGCTCGGCGCTTCGGCGGAGATCCGGTCGGCGCCGGCGGCCGTCTCCACGGGCCTCGCCCGCGCCGCGTACATCCTGCTGGCGCTCAACCTCCTCCGCGAGCTCGCGCAGCCCGGCGCCGTCGGCGCGGCACACTTCCGCTGGTCGGAGGCGGGCCTCGCCCACCTCCGCCGGCACCTGCGCTGGTTCGTCCCCTTCGCCGCCATCACCGCCGCCGCGATCCAGACGTTCGAGTACCGGCGGGCGGAGGTGGGCGCCGACGCGCTCGGGCGGAGCGCGTTCGCGGGCGCGCTCCTCGTCATCGCCGCGTTCTACTCCGTGGTCTTCTCGCCGCGCCGCCCCCTGGTCGGCGAGTACATCAAGAAGCACCGGGGCGGCCTCATCGAGCGCGCGGCGTGGGCGTGGTTCCCGCTCCTGGTCGCGCTCCCGGTCTCTCTCTCTATCGCCGCACTCGCCGGCTATGTCTACACCGCACTCCAGATCCAGCGCGAGACCGGGGACACGGCCTTCTTCGTGGTGTTGACCATCGTTGGGTACGCCCTCGTGCTGCGATGGATGCAGCTCGCCCGGCGCACGCTGGCGATCGAGGCCGCCAAGGCCCGCGCCGCCGCGGCGGAGAAGGCCGAGCGCGTGGGAGGGGATCAGCAGGGGGAGGGCGAGCGTGACACGCCCCGCGAGCTGGAACCGGCTCCCGAGATCGACATCACGAGCATCAGCCTCCAGAGCCGCAAGATCGTGCAGGTGGCGTTCACGGTCGTCCTCATCGTCGGCCTCTATATCGTGTGGGCGGACGTGCTCCCCGCCCTGCGATGGTTCGAGCGCGTGCAGATCTTCCCCACGATCGCCTACGTGGACCCGGAGGCGGGCGCGGGCGTCCCGGCGCCGGGCCCCGCCGTCACGGAGCAGCCCGCCGCCGAGCCGCCCGGCGCACAGGGGGGCGCCCAGGCGCAACCCTCGCCCCCGGATTCACCCACGCAGCTCTTCGGAGCCGACACGCAGACGAGCGAGCCGGCGCTTGTACGCGTGTCGCTCGCCGACCTGGGCCTCGCCGTGCTGCTCCTGGTGCTCGCCGTCTCCGCGTCCAAGAACGTGCCCGGGCTGCTGGAGATCACGGTGCTCCCCCGCCTCCCCCTCGACGCCGCGGGACGCTACGCGGCCTACACCGTCGCTCGCTACGTGATCATCGTCCTCGGCATCGTCGCGGTCTCGAGCGTGCTGAGCATCTCCTGGAAGAGCGCGCAGTGGCTCGCGGCGGCGCTCACCTTCGGGCTGGCCTTCGGCCTCCAGGAGATCTTCGCCAACTTCGTCTCGGGGCTGATCATCCTCTTCGAGCAGCCGATCCGCGTCGGCGACACCGTCACCGTCGGCGATGTGAGCGGCACGGTCAGCCGCGTCCGGATGCGCGCGACGACCATCATCGACTGGGACAACAAGGAGCTGGTGATCCCCAACAAGATGTTCATCACCGACCCCGTGGTGAACTGGACCCTCTCCGACCCCGTGACCCGGATCATCGTCCCCGTCGGAATCGCCTACGGATCCGATACCGAGCGGGCCCGAGACCTCCTCCTCAAGGTCGCCCGCGAGTGCCAGTACGTGCTCGATAAGCCCGAGCCCAAGGCGCAGTTCCTCGGCTTCGGCGACAGCAGCCTCAGCCTGGACCTCCGCGCGTACGTCGGCGACGTGAACAGCGCCCTCGCCGCCAGGAGCGACCTGCACTTCCGCATCGACCGCGCCTTCCGCGAGGCCGGGATCGAGATCGCGTTCCCCCAGCAGGACCTGCACATCCGCTCGATCGATCAGCGCGTGCTCGACGACCTCCGCGCCCAGCGCCCCGACACGCGTCCAGAGTGAGCGGAGGCCCGCCCGCGCCCGCCCGGCGCCCGCTATCCGCGGGAGCCGCGATCGCGCAGCCACAGCAGCCGGATCGAGTTGAGCACCACCACCACAGTGCCCCCCTCGTGCGCGACCACGCCGAGCGCCATCGGCACCCTCAGCCCCGTGCGCGATCCGGCCAGCACCACGAGCCCCATCACCGCGATCACCGATACGGCGAACACGATGTTCACCAGCACCGTCCGGCGCGTCGCCCGCGCGAGCCGCAGCGCCCACGGCACACGGGAAAGATCCTCGCTCAGCAGCACGATGTCCGCCGATTCAAGCGCCGCGTCCGACCCGATCGAGCCCACGGCGATGGAGACGTCCGCCGCGGCCAGCGCCGGCGCGTCGTTCACGCCGTCGCCGATCACCGCGACGCCCGTGCGCGCCCCCGCACCCCGCTCCCGCTTCATCGCCTCGACGATCGCGACCTTCTCCTCCGGGAGCAGCGACGCGTCGTACGAGTCCAGCCCCAGCTCGCCGGAGATGCGCCTCGCGACGATCTCGTCGTCGCCGGTGAGCATCCGCACGGGCTTGACGCCCAGCGCGTGAAGCTCGCGCACCAGAGCCCCCGCGCCCTCGCGCACCTCGTCGCGCAGCACGATCACCCCGCACGCGCCCCCGGCCACCGCCGCCGCGACCCCCAGCTGCCCCCGCTCGCGCACCCGCGCCAGCGTCTCGGCGAGCCACGCGCGGCACTCCTCCCCGGTGACCTCCCCCACGAGTGGAAGCGAGCCCACGCGCGCCTCACGCCCCTCGACCAGCCCCACCATCCCACGCCCCGCGACCGACCGGATCTCCGTCACCCGCGCCGCCTCGCCCGGCGCCCCGTCGGCCGCCGCCGTGATCGCCTGCGCCGTCGGATGCGTCGAGCCCCGCTCCAGCTCGCCCGCGATGCGGAGCAGCCCGGACGCGTCCGCCCCCTCCCGAACCAGGATCTCCCGGTACTGAGGACGCCCCCTCGTCAGCGTCCCCGTCTTGTCGAAGCAGACGGCGCCCGTGCGGCTGAGCCGGTCGATCGACTCGCCGCCCTTGAAGAGCACCCCCGCCCGCGCCCCACGCGCGATCGCCGCCAGCGTGGCCGTGGGTGTCGCGATCACCAGCGCGCAGGGCGAGGCGACGATCAGGAACGTGATCGCCGTGTACGCCGCCGACTCCACCGACTCCCCGAACGCGAGCCACCACAGCACGAAGACCGCCGCGCTGATCGAGAGCACCGCGAGCGTGTAGGGCTGGCCGATGCGGTCGATCAGCCGCTGGAGCGGCTCGCGCTGCTCCCGGGCCTCGGTCACCAGCGCCAGGATGCGCTGCACGCTCGAGTCGGACGCCCGCTTCGTCACGCGGGCCCGCAGCACTCCCTCGCCGTTGATCGTTCCCGCGTAGATCGGCGCCCCGGGCTCGACGCCCCGCGGCACGCTCTCGCCGGTCAGCGTGGACTCGTCGATCGACGTGAGCCCCTCCAGCACCAGCGCATCCACGGGGACCCGGTCGCCCGGGCGAACCCGGATCTCATCCCCCACCCCCAGCTCCTCCGGCCGACACTCCAGCCACTCGCCGCCGCGGAGCGCCAGCGCGCGGTCGGGGATCACGGCGCGGAGGGCGTTGATCTCCTTGTGCGTCCGCGCGACCGCCAGCTCCTCGAGAGCGCCCGCGAAGGTGAAGAGCACCAGCAGGAGCGCCCCCTCCTCGGCGTGCCCGACCGCGGCTGCCATGACCGCGCCGACCACCATCAGGACGTCGATGTCCACACGCCGCTCGGTGAGCGCGATGAACGCCGCGCGCGTCCCGTAGAGCAGACCGATCGCCAGGCTGAGCCAGTACAGACCCGACGCCGCCTCGACACCCAGCGCCCGCTCCCCAACGAAGCCGCCCGCAAGAAGCGCCCCGGCGCCGATCGCCAGCCACAGCTGCACGCGCGCACGCCACAGCACGAACTCGCCGCGGTCCTCCGCGGCCGGTGCGCCAGGGATCGCGATCTGCGTGTGCATCGGCGTCAAAGGCTATCGGTCCGGCGCGCCGCCGGCCCCATCGACAGCCCCGCCCCCGTCCTGATGAGACGGAGTCTCATCCGCCGCCGCCCCGCGGACCGGCCGTCCGCCGGGCTCGTCGTCGTCGTCGAGCAGGATGCGCGCCGCCGGCGTCTTCAGGTCGTCGAGCTGCCCCTGCCGCACCGCCCAGATGAAAGCCCACACCGCCACACCGGCGAAGACCAGCGCAAGAGGAAGCACGATGTAGATCACCGACATACGCGATCCCCGAACGTGCGGGCGCGGAGCGCGATCGTGAGCACCGTCAGCCCGGACAGCGGCATCAGCACCGCCGCCGTCAGCGCGTTGATCAGGCCGAGCACCGCGACCGACGCGGCGAGCGCATTGTACGAGAGCGACACGGCGAGGTTGACGTGGATCGCCCGAACCGCGCGCCGCGAGCCGCGGCAGAGCGCCACGATCGGGAGCAGGCCCGGCTCGCGCAGATACACGTCCGCCGCCGCCAGACTCGCCTCGGCGCCGCCGCTCACCGCCACCCCCACCGTCGCCCTCGCAAGCGCCGCGGCGTCGTTCACCCCGTCCCCCACCATCACCACCGGGCCCGCGGCGCCGGCGCGCTCCACAGCCGCGATCTTGTCCTCCGGCGAGGCGCCCCCGAGCGCATCGCTCCCGTCGATTCCCAGCTGCGCCGCCACCTCGGCGACCACCCGGGGGTGGTCGCCGGAGAGGATGCGGACCTTCCAGCCGTCGCGCCTGAGCATCTCGATCGCCCGCCGCGCGTCGGCACGCACCTCGTCCCCCAGCGCCGCCACCGCGACGGCCCGCCCCCCGCGCGCGACCACCACAGGCGTCTGCGCCCGCTGCGCCGCGCCCGCGATCCACGCCCGCACCGACGGCCCCGCCTCGCACCCCAGCCGTTCCAGAACGAACGCCGGCGAGCCGATGTCGATCCGCTCGCCCTCAACCACCCCCGAGATCCCCTCCCCCTGCCGCTGGCGCACGTCGCGCGCCTCCAGCCCGCTCCCACCCAGCGCCGCCGCAAGCGCCCGCGCCGCCGGGTGCGACGAGCGCGCCTCCAACGCCCCCACCGCCGGCTTCACCGAATCGTCCCCCTCCCAGCGCACCAGCCGCTGGCGTCCCTCCGTGATCGTCCCCGTCTTATCCAGCAGGATCGTCCCCGGCCTCGCCAGCCGCTCGAGCACCTCACCGCCCTTGATCATGATCCCCCCGCGCGCCGCCCGCCCGATCGCGGCCGTCACCGCCAGCGGCGTCGCAAGCCCCAGCGCGCAGGGGCACGTCACGATCAGCAGCGCAAGCGCGTGGCCCAGCGCCTCCGACGGGCGCACCAGCAGCCACACGCCCAATGTCAGCCCCGCAAGCGCGATCACGACCCCGACGAACCACCCCGCCACCCTGTCCGCGGCCGTGACGATCGGCGCCCGACGCAGCGCGCTCTCCTCCACCAGCTTCATCAACCGGCCCACGCGCGTCTCGGCCCCGGCCGCGTCCACCCGCACGAGCACGCGCTCCGCGAGATTGACGCTCCCCGCGCTGACGCGCCCCCCCACGCCGACGTCCACCGGGCGCGACTCGCCCGTGAGGATCGACTGGTCCACGCTTGTCGCCCCCTCCACGATCTCGCCGTCGGCGGGGAACGACTCCTCGGCCCGCACCTCCACGAGCGACCCCGGGGCGACCGCGTCGATCGGCGCCTCGCGCGTCGCCCCTCCCTCCCACAGGCGCGCGCGCGAGGGGGTCAGCGAGTACAGCAGCTCGACGGCGTCCGTCGCGGCCCGCTGCTGCCGGTGCTGCACCCACCGGCCGCAAAGCAGCAGAAAGACCAGCACCGTGATCGAGTCGAAGTAGATCTCCCCCGAGCCCCTCACCGTGTTCACCGCGCTCGTGAGCATGCCCGCGATGAGCCCTATCGCGATGGGCAGGTCGAGGTGCCTCGTCCGCGTGCGCAGCGCCGCGAGCGCGCCCCTGAAGAAGACCCGCCCCGGCCACGCCAGGCTGACCGCCGCAAGGCCCATGCTCACCCAGCGGAAGAGCTGCTCGAACTCCCGCTCGATCCCGCTGAAGATCCCGAAGTAGAGCGCCCCCGCCAGCAGCATCGCGTTCCCGGCGAGCGCCCCGGCGATGGCGATCCGGGAGAGGAAGGCCCGGTCCTCGTGACGCCGCGCATCCCTCGCCCCGGCGCCCTTGGCCGGATGGGGCACGTAGCCCAGCCTGTCGAGCGCCCTCGCGACCCGCGACAGCGCGACCGCGCGCTCCGACCACGTCACGCGAACGAGCGAGCGACCCAGGTCCAGCCTCGCCTCGAGCACGCCCCGCTCCAGCTCGGGGAGCTTCTCCACCAGCCACACGCACGCCACGCAGTGCACGCCCTCGAGAAACAGCTCCGCCGTCCAGACCCCGCCCCCCAGCGCCCGGCAATAGAGCGAGCGGAACGTCGCGTCGTCGAACTCCTCGTAGCTGCGCCCGGTCGTCTGCGCCCGCCGGCCGGCCGCCCCCTGCCGGTCGCGCAGCTCGTAGTACCGCTCCAGCCCGCACCCGTGGATCGCCTCGTACACCGCCCGGCAGGCCGAGCAGCAGAACTGCCGCTCCGCCCCGGGCTCCACCAGTCCCGCCGGCACGGGCAGCGAGCAGTGCGCGCACGCGACGCGCGCCGCGGGTGCGCCGACCTCCGAGCTGATCACGGCCTCAGTCGCCATCGTGCCCGTGCCCGTCCGTCGCCGTCACCGCGTCGGCGTCCTCGCCGCAGCACGGCATCGCGCCCGCGTCGAGATCCCTCACCGCCTCGGCGGTCCCCTCCAGGCTCGCCCGCTGCACACGCGCGCCCGCGCTCTCCAGCGCCCCCGGCGACACCCCGAGCCTCGACACGATCGTGAACAGCCCCGCGCCGATCACCAGCAGCGGCAGCAGCACCGGCAGCCGCGACGCCAGCGGGCCGGCGATCGCCCGCAGCCCCGCCCCCACCCCGACCAGGACCGGCAGCGTGCCCGCCCAGAAAACCGCCATCGTCAGCGCGCCCGCCGCCGCGCCGCCCGTCCCGGCCGCCGCCGCCACGAACGCATACAGCCACCCGCACGGCAGCAGCGTCGTCATCAGCCCGATCACCAGCGCACGGCGCACGGGAGGGAGCGCCATCGCCGCCCGGTTCGCCGCGAGCAGCGCGCGCTGCATGACGCGCGGCGGGCGAACCGCCCCGAGGCGCACGCCCATCGCCCGCAGGAGGTGCGCCCCGCCGAACAGGATCAGCGTCGCCCCCGCCACCGCCGCCGCGACCCTCGAGAGACCCACCATCGAGCCGGCGAGGTCCAACGCGCCGCCGATCGCTCCCGCCGCCGCGCCCAGCCCGGCGTAGGTCGCCAGCCTGCCCCCGTTGTACGCCGCGTGGAGCGTCCAGCGCCGCGCCCCCGGGCCCTCCTCGTCCAGCCCCACCGCGAACGCCACGAACGCCCCGCACATGCCGGCGCAGTGCAGGCTGCCCAGCAGGCTCGCGAGGAACACGCTCGCGATGAGCGCCGTCATGACCCGCCGACCTCCCCCCACACCAGCGTCAGCGTCTCGTCGGCGGTGAACGTCTCGCCGCGCGCCGTGACCGCGAGCGACACGCTCCACTTGCCCGACCGGCCCATCGCCGCCGGCGCCGCGTACCCGCCCGCCCCCACGCCGGCCAGACCGGTCGTCTCCGCCTCCCCCCTGAAGGCGTGATGGAAGTACGTCGCCGTGACCGCCGCGCCCTCGATCGGCTCGCCCGCCCGGTCGAGCAGCGTGACTCGCAGCTCCGGACCGCCGGGAGCACCGCCGGCCACGGCGATCTCCGCCGACCAGCCCAGCTCCGCGTTGCGCGACCGCTGCGCGACCTGCTCGTCCCAGCGCAGCGCCCGCCCGTAGTAGTCTTCCTCCACCGCGAACGAAGGATCGCTCACCGCCACGATCACCGTGATCGTCGCCGCCGTCAGGCTCATGCACAGCAGGGCGACGACCATGCCCGGCCAGAAGATGTGCGGCGGGATGTGGAGCCCTCCGGTCTTCATCTCAGCCGCCGCTCTCCCCGCCCACTCCCCGCGTCCCCTCGTCCGCGACCCCCGGCCCGCCACCGGCGCCGCCGACGTACGCCGGACCGACCAGACTGTACGTCGCCTCCTCCTCGAATCCATCGCTCCCCGCGACCGTGATCGCGACGTCCAGGTGCCCGCGGGGCCCGAACGCCTCCGGGGGCAGAAGCAGCACCACCTCCGCGCTCGCCAGCGCGAAGGGCTCCGCGCTCAGACCATCCTCCGCCCCGCTGATCAGCCCGCCCTCCACGTTGGCGATGCCGAAGGTGTACGACACCGGCTCGGGAGTGCGGTTCCGCACGCGGATCTTCACCCGCGTCCCGATCCACTCCTCGCCGTGCTCGGTCGCCCGGAAGTAGGGGAGCCCCCCGCCCGCGCGGATCACCGTCACCTCCGCCCGATCCTTCGACGCGACCACCATGCCCAGCGCGACGAGCAGGCCGGCAAGGATCACCGGGTAGATCACCACACGCGGACGGAGCAGCCGCCCCCTCTCCCCCTCGATGGCGGCCTGGGAGCTGTAGCGGATCAGGCCGCGCGGCCTGCCGATCTTGTCCATCACCTCGTCGCACGCGTCGATGCACTGCGTGCAGTGGATGCACTCCATCTGGAGCCCGTTGCGGATGTCGATCCCGGTCGGGCACGTGGTGACGCACTTGAAGCAGTCCACGCAGTCGCCGGGGGCGCCCGCGTCCGCGTCGAGCACCCTGAGCGCGACGTCGCCCCCCGGCGCGGGACGCGCGCGACGCTTCTTGCCGCGCGGCTCGCCGCGCCCCGGGTCGTACGCGACGATCAACGAGTTCCGGTCCAGCATCACCGACTGGAAACGCCCGTAGGGGCAGGCGACCAGACAAGTCTGCTCGCGGAAAAAGCAGAAGTCGAACATCATGAGGCCCGTGGTCGTGGCCATCACGAGGAAGGCGGTCGGATGGTTCGCCGGGGAGGTCGTGATCCACCTCGCCAGCGCCTCGACGCCCACGAAGTAGGCGAGGAACGTGTGCGCCAGATACATGCTCAGCACGAGGTAGATCACGTACTTGACCGGCTTCCGCCACCCGCCCGTCTTCCGCTGCTTGCCCGGCTCTCCCTCGAGGAGCCGCTCGATCGGCCGGAAGAGGAACTCGAGATAGACCGTCTGCGGGCACGCCCAACCGCACCACACGCGCCCCGAGAGGGCCGTGACCAGGAAGATCGCGACGAACACGCTCACCACCAGCAGAGCCAGCAGCACCGTGTCGGTCGGGTAGAACACCGACCCGAACAGCGAGAAGACCCGGTTGGCGATGTCAAGCTGGATCATCGGGCGCCCGCCAACCCGGATGTACGGGATCAGCGTGAACAGCGCGATCAGCACGTAGGCGACCACCCGGCGACGACGCCAGAACCGCCCGCGCGACGGGCGCGGGCGGAGCCACCGGCGCGACCCGTCCGCGTTCAGCGTAGAGAGCACGCTCGACCCGGCCTCAGACGCCTCGCCCGTTGACATCCTCGACCAACCTCCGATCAGTGCGCTCGCCCGGCGGGCTCACCGGCCCGCGTCGGGCGCGGGCGCCCACTCCGGCATCGCCTCCCCATCGGGCTCGCGCCCGCCCGGCACGCTCGTGCCCCGCAGGGAAACCACGTACGCCGAAACCAGCGCGATGTCGTCGGGGCTCATCTGCGGCCCCCACGCCACCATCGCCGTCCCCGGGACCCCCTGCTCGATGGTGCGGTAGATGTCCTCCGGCATCCTCACGCTCTTGCCGTAGTTGTCGGTGAGATTGAGACCCAGCGCCGGCACGCCCCCGCCGTCCGCCCCGTGACACGCGATGCACCGCATCTTGAAGACACCGGCGCCGCGAGTCACGGCCTCGGGCTTGACGCTGAGCGCCAGAAGCGTCTCGCGATCGCCGCTGATCGCGCCGAGCTGCGCCAGCACGCGCTGCTCCGCCCGCACCTCGGCCGCCTCCAGACGCGACTGAGGCCACAGCCGCGCCCCGTACGGGCTGACGTGGAACACCAGGAAGTACACGATCGCGAAGATCGTCGACGCGACGAAGATGGCGTGCCACCAGCCCGGGGTCGGGTTGTCGTACTCGTGGATGCCGTCGTACTCGTGGCTCAGCAGCTGCTCGTTGCGCCCGCTCTCGCTCACCGCGCACCTCCCCTCTCGCCCGCGCCCTCCTCGCACCCGTCCTCCAGCGGAAGCCGAGCGCAGCTCGACATCTCCCCGCGGGGTGCCCGGATCGCCCGGACCGTCACCGCCGCGAACACCGCGAGGAAGATCACCAGCCCCGCCTCGGCGAACACCGAGAGACCGTTCACATCGATGGAGCCCAGCATCACTCGCCCTCCGCCATCGCCGAGACGCCCGGCGCGCCCGACTCGCCACCGCTCACGTCACGGCCGAGCCGCTGCAGGTACGCGATCACCGCCGTGACCTTCTTCTGCGCCAGCGACTCCACCGCCTCCTCGCGGCTCGCGGGGATCGCGCCGCCGTTGATCAGCTCCCACAGCTGCGGCTGCGCCAGCACCCCGCGCTCGTAGCCGCCGGCCTGGTCCACGATCTCCGAGGCGATCAGGCGCGCCTGCTCCCGCGCCATCTCCGGAGCCCCCTCCATCGCGTCCCCGTAGGGCACCCCGAGCATCGCCATCGCGTGCACGCGGCTCTGGATCTCCTCGAAGGAGACCTTCGCGCTCAACAGCCACGGGTAGCGCGGCATGATCGACTGCGGGTTGGTGTTCTTGGGGTTCTCGAAGTGCAGCAGGTGCCAGAAGCTCGCCTGACGCCCCCCCTCACGCGCGAGGTCCGGCCCGATCCGCCGGCTGCCCCACTGGAACGGACGGTCGTACACGAACTCGCCCGGCTTGCTGTACTCCCCGTACCGCTCCGTCTCCGCGAAGATCGGGCGGATCATCTGCGAGTGGCAGTTGTAGCAGCCCTCGGCGACGTACACGTCGCGACCGGCAAGCTCCAAGGGGGTGTACGGCTTCACGCTGGCGATCGACGGCACGTTGCTCCTGATGATGAACAGCGGCACGATCTCGAACAGCGACGCGACCGCCACCGCGATGACCACCCAGAGCGTGAACTTGATCGGCAGCCGCTCCCACCGCCGGTGCCACGCCGCCTGCACGAACCGGTCCATGGCGTGCCCCGCCGCCACCACGCCGTGCACGCGGCTCTCGGCCCGCTCGTCGGGGCCGGGGGCGTACCGAGCCGAGAGCGCCGGCGCGCGATTCACCCGCTCCTCGTAGACCGCCGGCCGCGCCATCCACGTCCGCGTCACGTTGTAGATGCACAGCACCACGCCCGTGAGGAACAGCGTGCCCCCCACCGCGCGCGCCCAGTAGAAGGGCATCAGACGCATCACCGTCTCGACGAAGTCGGGGAAGGCCAGCTCGCCCGAGACATCGAACGCCCGCCACATCAGACCCTGCGTGATCCCCGCCGTGTAGATCGGGATCACGTAGAGCAGGATGCCGATCGTCCCGATCCAGAAGTGCGCCGTCGCCAGCTTCTTGCTGAAGAGCGGCGCCTGGAACAGCCGCGGCGCCAGCCAGTAGATCATCCCGAACGTCATGAAGCCGTTCCACCCCAGCGCCCCCGAATGCACGTGCGCGATCGTCCAGTCCGTGTAGTGGCTGAGCGAGTTCACCGTCTTCACGCTCAGCAGCGGCCCCTCGAACGTCGCCATGCCGTAGAACGTCACGCCCACTACGAAGAACTTGAGGATCGGGTCCGCCGCGACCTTCTGCCACGCCCCCCGGAGAGTGAGCAGCCCGTTGATCATCCCGCCCCAGCTCGGCATCCACAGCATCAGGCTGAACAGCATCCCCAGAGAGCTCGCCCACACCGGCAGCGCCGTGTAGTGCAGGTGGTGCGGCCCCGCCCAGATGTAGATGAAGACCAGCGACCAGAAGTGCACGATGCTCAGCCGGTACGAGTACACCGGCCGCTCCGCCGCCTTGGGAAGGAAGTAGTACATCAGCCCGAGGAACGGCGTCGTCAGGAAGAACGCCACCGCGTTGTGCCCGTACCACCACTGCATGAACGCGTCCTGCACCCCCGCGTAGATCGGGTAGCTCTTGAGCATCAGCTCCGGCGTCGGCACCTGCCCCGTCGTCGCCAGGTGCACGATCCCCACCGGGATCCAGAGGTTGTTGAACACGTGCAGCATCGTCACCGTGACGATCGTCGCGATGTAGAACCAGAGCGCCACGTACATGTGCCGCTCGCGACGCCTCACCAGCGTCATGAAGAAGTTCGTCCCGAAGAAGCCGAGCCACACCACCGCGATCGCCAGGTCGATCGGCCACTCCAGCTCCGCGTACTCCTTGCTCTGCGTCACGCCCAGCGGCAGCGTCACCGCCGCCGCCACGATGATCAGCTGCCAGCCCCAGAAGTGCAGGGCGCTCAGCGTGTCGCTCCACATCCGCGCCTTGCACAGCCGCTGCGTCGAGTAGTAGATCGCCGCGAAGATCGCGTTCCCCGCGAACGCGAAGATCACCGCGTTGGTGTGCAGCGGACGGAGCCGGCCGAACGAGAGGAACGGAAGCCCGAACCCAAGCTGCGGCAGGGCAAGCTGCAGGGCGATCACCAGCCCCACCAGCATCCCCACCAGCCCCCACAGGAGCGTCGCCGCCATGAACTTCCGCACGATCGCGTCGTCGTAGACGAACTCCTCCAGCGGAGCCGCCTCTCCCGCCGCGCCCGCCGCAGTGTCGAAGACGTACTCCTCGGCCGGACGGGCGCCGGCCGTCTCCGCGTGATCAGCCATCCTGCCAAACCCCTTTCCTGTCGACGCCTCCGGACAGAAAGCGAACCCCGATCGCCCAGCAGGCCGTTCTTCCCAGAACGACCCACATAGGACTTGAAGATATCTTTCTCTTGAAATAGAATCCGGTCAAGCAGATCCGTTCCGATCCTCTCCCCGACCACCGCGGGGATTCGCGCGATGCTCTCACGAACCACCGAATACGCACTCCGAGCCGTCGTCTTCCTCGCCCGGGGCGAGGGCGATAACACCACGGCCCAACGCATCGCCGAGGTGACGATGGTACCCGAGGGCTACATGTCCAAGGTGCTCAACACGCTCGCCCGGGCGGGCATCGTCACCTCCCAGCGGGGCCCCACGGGCGGCTTCTCCCTCGCCATCCCCCCGGCGCGCCTCTCGATGCTCGAGGTCGTCGAGGCCGTCGAGCCCCTCCCCCGCATCAAGACCTGCCCCCTCGATCTCTCCGAGCACGCCGGCGCCCTCTGCCCCCTCCACAACGTCCTCGCCTCGCTCGTCGAGGAGACCGGCCGCCGCCTCGCCGAGACGTCGATCGCCGACCTGATCGCCGAGCCGATCGTGCCCCTCGGCGGGTGCGAGTTCCCGCCGCGGCCCGTGCAGGTCGAGGTCGATCCCTCACTCGGCGGACACCGGCACGAGCACGATCAGTAGCCGCACGCCCCGGGAGTCCCTCTGGTCAGCCTGTTCCAGGGCATCCAGCCGAGCACCGTCGCGAGGCCGCAGGTGCCGGTGAGCCCGGCGTACAGCTGCCCCGCGCCGACGAACCCGCTCAGTGCCAGGAACCAGGGGTCCACCCAAGCGCCCAGCGCCGTGCCGAGGACGACCATCGCCCCGGCCACGATCTGCACCTGGCGCATGATGCTCATCGGCACCCGCGGGTTCTCGACGACCGGCAGGCCCGCGGCCCGCCACGCCCGAATCCCGCCCCTCAGGTGGTGCGCCGCCGGCCGACCCGCCCCGAGCAGCTGCCGCGCAGCCTGGGCCGAGCGGGCGCCGCTGCGGCAGTGCAGCACCACCTGGCGCCCCGCCTCCTCGGCGATCTGCGAGGGGTCGAACCGCGAGAGCGGCAGGAGCCGAGCCCCCTCGATCCGCTCCCGTGCGTGCTCGTCCGCCTCCCTCACGTCGATCAGCGTCGCCTCGCCCCGCTCGAGCATCGCCCGCAGCTCCGACGGCTCGACCTCGACCAGCCCGACGGCCCGACCTGTGTGACTTCCCTTTGCGACCATGCCGCACCTCCTCCCGCCCCTGGCGGGCCTCACCCCGCCGGCGCCGACTCGACCCGCGGCGCCGGCCTCGCCTCCGCGATCAGGCGGGGCGTCTCGCGGGCGAGGATGAAGATCCCCATCAGCACCAGAAAGCCCGCGAAGACCCGGCGCAGCACCCGCTGATCGAGCCGGCGTCCGAACGACCCGCCGATGAACGTCCCCACCGCCCCGACGAGGATGAAGCTCCCGACCACGAGCCAATCCACGCGCAGCTCCAGCGCCCCCAGCACTTCAAGATACTTCACGAACCCGCTCCCGGACTTCATCGCGATGATCAGCAGGCTCGTGCCCACCGCGGCGCTCATCGGCAGCCCGCCCAGCAGCACCAGCGCCGGCACGATCAGGAAACCCCCGCCCACCCCGACAAAGCCGGTGAGCACCCCCACCGCGAGACCGTCCGCGACGATCTTCCACGCGGCGCGATGGTTCGAGGCCTCCCCCGCGGGCGCCGGCCCGTTCGTCGAGCGCGCCATCATCCACGCCGCCCACAGCATCACCAGCGCGAACACCCCAAGCTGCACCGCGCCGGGCACGTACCGGGCGATCGCGGCCCCGAGATACGTTCCGGCCATCCCGGGCACGCCGAACCACACCACGCTCCGCCAGTGGATGCGCCGATGCCACGCGTAGGGGATCGCCCCCGCCAGGGCGATCCCGCCCACGATCGCCAGGCTCTCGGCGATCGCCGCCTTGTCCTCGTGCCGCAGCAGATAGACCAGCACCGGGACCGTCAGGATCGAGCCCCCCGACCCGAGCAGGCCGAGGCTCAGCCCGATGAGCGTCGCCCCCAGGATGATGACGATCCACGCCATGCGGATCAGTCGGCCGCGGCGGTCGCGCCGCGCGCGACCACGTCCCCGCCGGCCTGCTCCCACGCGATGAAGCCCCCCGCGAGGTTGGTCGCGTCGTAGCCCTCGCGCCGGAGGAAGGCGGTCGCCGCCGCCGACCTCACGCCGCTCCGGCAGTGCGCCACGATCCGCTCGCCCCTGGGCAGCTCCCCGAGGCGCGGCCTGAGGCGCGTGTGCGCGATGTTGAGCGCCCCCTCGATCGCGCCCTCCGCGTGCTCGTGCTCGTTGCGGGCGTCGAGCACGAAGGGTCCAGCCGCCCCCAGCTCCGACCGCAGCTCGGCCGCCGAGATCTCCGGCGTCCGCTCGAGCGGCCCCGCGCCGGCCACATCCGCCGGTGTCAGGAATCCCGTGACCCGGTCCAGCCCGATCCGCACCAGCACCCGCACCAGCGACTCGACCCGCTCCGGCTCGCACACGAGCACGATCGCCTCCTCCGGCTCGATGTAGCTGCCCGTCACCATCGGGAACTGCACGCCCTGCGGCGACCAGAGCGACCCGGGCACGTGCCCATCCCGGAAGGCGGGCCACTCGCGCGTGTCCACGATCGCGACGCGCCGCCCGTCGAGCCGCGAACGGTCCGACGCGTCGAGCCGCCTGGGCCTCGGCAGCTCCCCGAGCAGCGGCACCCCGTCGCGGTTCTGGTATTTCATCCGCGCGAAGTAGAGCGGCGGCGCCGGCTGCCCGCTCAGGATGAAGTCCACGAACTCCCGCTCCCTCCCCGCGAGCTTCAGCGACGCGTTGTACCGCTTCTCGTAGCCCACCGTGCTGCTCGGCACCGCGCCGAGCGCCTTGCCGCACGCGCTCCCCGCCCCGTGCCCCGGCCACACCTGCAGGTAGTCGGGCAGGTCGAGAAACCTCGACGCGCTCCGGTTGAGCGTCCTGGCGAAGCCTTCCTTGACCCCCTGCATCCCCGCGGCCGACTCGAGCAGATCCGGGCGCCCGAGGTCGCCGACGAAGACGAAGTCGCCGGTCGTGATCCCCACCGGCTCGGTCGCGCCCGCGCCGAGGTCCGTGATCATGAACATCAGATGCTCGGGCGTGTGGCCCGGCGTGTGCACCGCCCTGATCTCGATGTTGCCGACCCTGAACGTGTCCCCATCCTTGAGCAGCTCCGCGTCGTAGCGCCCGCCGCCCGGCTTCTTGTCAATCCATCTATATGTCCAGTCCGGCCCGCCCTCGTCCGACAGGTACACCCGCGCCCCCACCCGCTCGGCCAGCTCGCGAGACCCGGAGAGAAAGTCCGCGTGGATGTGCGTCTCCGTCACCGCCATGATCCGCAGGCCGTTGGACCTCGCCATCTCGATGTAACGGTCCACGTCCCGCTCGGGATCGATCACGACCGCCTCGCCGGTGCGCTGGCACCCCATGAGGTAGGCCGCCTGGGCGAGATGGTCGTCGTAGAGCATCCTCAGGAACATCGCGGTCCTCCGTGGGGTCGGATCGAGCGGTCGTCCACTCTAGATCAGTCCCCGCCGCGAAGAACCCCGGCACGCCGAGCGTTCGGCGACCGAACCCCAACCGCTACTACACTGACCCATGAGCGATTCGGCCGCCCAGCCCGCACCGGGGACGCCGCCCGGGCAGGCGATCGCCAGACTGATCGACCTCTACGGCCCCCGTCTCTACAGCCTCGCCCTGCGGATGTGCGGCAACCCCGCCGACGCCCAGGACATGGTCCAGGAGGTCTTCCTCCAGGCACACCGCAAGTGGCACCTGTTCCGGGGAGACGCCAGCCCCTCCACCTGGCTCTACGCCATCGCTGCCAGGTCCTGCAAGGCACGCCTCCGGCGCAAGGGCGGGATCGATCGGCGCATGCCCGCCCTCTCGCAGCTCGCCCCCTTCGGCGAGGAACGCTCCGTGGACATCGCCGCCGCCGCGGACCACGACGGGCCCGTCGCGGCCGCGATCGAGCGCGAGTCGGCCGAGGCGGTCCGCGAGGCGATCCTCTCTCTGCCCGAGCACTTCCGCGTGCCCCTCGTGCTCAAGGAGATGCTCGAGCTCCCCATCAGCGACGTGTCCGAGGCCCTCGGGATCAAGCCCGAGACGGTCAAGACCCGCGTCCACCGGGCGAGGCTCCACCTCCGCAAGACGATGCTCGAGCGGAGCTCCTTGCCCGCCCGGCGCGCCCCCACCCCGCGGTACAACCGGCGCGTCTGCCTCGACCTGCTCAAAGCCAAGCTCGACGCGATGGACCGCGGCAGGGGCTTTCCCATCGGACAGGAGGTCGTCTGCGAGCGCTGCCGCGAGGTCTTCGCCGAACTCGACCTCGCCCAATCCACGTGCTCCCGCCTGGCCGAGGGCACGATGCCCAAGGAGGTTCGAGCAGCGATCCTGGGCGCGATCCGCGCCGCCGACGGGTCGGCTCCCCGACGCCGCGCAATCCCCGAGTGAACGTCCGGGAACCGCCCCGCCGAATCCTCCGGGCGCGCCCGGAACCTCGTTGCCCCCCGCGGACTCGAAGTCACGGCCACACCGGCTCGGAGGCACCCGTGAGCAACCCGGTCGCAAGACATCAAGTCGTCCGCCTGCTCCGGCCGGCGGCCGTCCTCCTGGGCTTCACCCTGGCGGTCGTCGCGCTCATGCTCTGGCTCGTCGGCGCGTTCGAGCCCAAGATCGAAGCGGATGCGGCCGCCGGCGCGGGCTCTCGGCCCGTCGGCGACGCGTCCGTCGTCGAGGTCGTCGCCCGCACGCTCCCCCTGGAAGAGAGCGCTGTGGGCACCATCCAGCCGGTCCACCGGGTGGAGCTGGCCTCCCGGCTTCTCGCCCGCGTGCTGGAGGTCAACGTCATCGCGGGTCAGCGCGTCGGGGAGGGCGAGGTGCTCGTGCGTCTGGACAGCACCGACCTCCTCGCCCGGCGCGCCCAGGCCGAGTCGGCCGTGGCCGAGGCCCAGGCCGCGCTCGACCAGGCCAGGACGGAGGAGTCGAGGCTGCGCGACGCGTTCGAGAGGGGCGCGGTCTCCGACATCGAGCTGGAGCGCGCCGTCAACGCGCTCCGATCCGCCGAGGCCAACCTCGCCCGCCTCCGCCAGTCCCTGACCGAGGCCGAGACGGTCCTGGACTTCGCCACCATCCGCAGCCCCATCGCGGGCGTGGTGATCGATAAGCGCGTGAACGCCGGCGACACCGTCTCGCCCGGCCAGACCGTCGTCACTGTGCTCGACCCCACGCGCATGCAGCTGGTCGCCAGCGTGCGCGAGTCGCTCTCGCGCCGGCTCGAGGTCGGCTCGGCCGTCTCGGTCATGGTCGACGGGCTCGACCACCAGTGCTCCGGCACCGTCAGCGAGATCGTGCCCGAGGCCCGGTCCGCCAGCCGCACGTTCGAGGTGAAGGTCACCGGCCCCTGCCCGCCCGGCGTCTACGCGGGCATGTTCGGGCGGCTGTTCATCCCCGTGGGCGAGGAGGAGGTCCTGCTCGTCCCGCGCGAGGCGGTGCGGACGGTCGGCCAGCTCGAGCTCGTCGAGGTCGTGTCGGAGGGCGCCCGTGAGCGGCGCGCCGTCCGCACCGGGCGCCGGCTCGACGGGCGGGTCGAGGTGCTCGCGGGCCTGAGCGCAGGGGAGCGCGTCGTCCTCGATGCGTCGCCCGCCGGGAAGGGCGACTCATGAGCGACCTGCCGCCCCCCGGCCAGGCCGCCGGCGCGCCGGCCCTCCCCGAGCACCAGCGGGGATGGATCAACGGCATCGTCCACATCTTCCTGCACTCGAACCTCTCGCTCATCCTGCTGGTCGTCTCCGTCGCCCTCGGCGCGGCCGCGCTCCTGATCACCCCCCGCGAGGAGGACCCGCAGATCGTCGTGCCGCTGGCCGACGTCTACGTCAGCGCGCCTGGGCTCAGCGCCACCGAGGTCGAGCGGCTGGTGACCACGCCGCTCGAGCGCGTGCTCTACCAGATCGACGGCGTCGAATACGTCTACTCGATGTCGCGCACCGACTCGGCGATCGTGACCGTGCGCTTCTACGTCGGCCAGGACCGCGAGCGCTCCCTCGTCCGGCTCTTCAAGAAGCTCGAGGAGAGCAAGGACCTGATCCCGCCCGGCGTCGCCGGATGGGTCATGAAGCCCGTCGAGATCGACGACGTCCCCATCGTCACGCTCACCCTGCGCGGACGGGACGAGACGAGCCCCGGCATGGACGAGTTCACCCTCCGGCGCGTCGCCGAGGAGCTCGCCGCACGGCTCGCCTCGGTGAAGAACACCTCCCGAGTCACCCTCACCGGCGGCCTGCCCCGCACCATCACCGCCTACCTCGACCGCGAGGCCATGGCCGGGCGCGGGCTCTCCTTCCTCGACGTGCGCCGCGCCGTCGAGTCGTCCAACACCACCGCCCCCGCGGGCGACATCGAGCGCGAGGACGAGGCGATCGCCGTCCGCGCCGGCGACATCGTGCGCGACGGCGACGACCTCGGCGCCCTCGTCGTCGGCGTCGCCGAGGGCCGGCCCGTCTTCCTCCGCGAGGTCGCCCGGATCGAGGACGGACCGGGCGAGCGGGCCACCTACGTCCGCCACGGCTGGGGCCCCGGGCGCGGCTTCGAGGCGCACCACCACGGCGCCGGCACGGTGATCGGCGAGGATGCGCACGCGCCCCGCGCCCCGGCCGGGCCGGGCGCGGCGAGCCAGAGCGTCGCCGCCGTCACGATCGGCGTCGCCAAGAAGAAGGGCACCAACGCCGTCCACGTCGCCGAGGCCGTGCTCCGCGAGGCCGAGCGACTCCGCGCCGAGATCGTCCCCGAGAGCCTCGACCTCGTCGTCACCCGCAACAGCGGCCTCACCGCCGACGAGAAGGTCTCCGAGCTCGTCGAGGGGCTCTGGGTGGCGATCCTCATCGTCGTGGCCCTGCTCACCATCGGCCTCGGCTGGCGCGAATCGCTCGTCGTCGCCGTCGCCGTCCCCGTCGTCTTCGGCCTCACCCTCGCCGTCAACCTGCTCGCCGGCTACACCATCAACCGCGTCACCCTCTTCGCCCTCATCCTCTCCCTCGGCCTGCTCGTGGACGACCCGATCGTGGACGTCGAGAACATCGCCCGCCACTTCTCGCTCCGGCGCAGGGCCACGCGCGACATCACCCTCGAGGCCGTCAGCGAGATCCGCCCGCCCCTCATCGCCGCGACCCTCGCCGTCATCGCCAGCTTTCTCCCCCTCTTCTTCATCACCGGCATGATGGGGCCCTACATGCGCCCCATGGCCCTCAACGTCCCCGTCACCATGCTCATGTCCATGGTCGTCGCCTTCACCATCACGCCGTGGCTGGCCTTCCACCTGCTCAAGCGACGTAACTGGACCACCGGCGCGGGGCACGCCGACGCCCACGACGAGTTCGCGGCCGCCCGCGACAGCGCCCAGTACCGAATCCTCCGACCACTCCTCCGGCCGCTGCTCTCCTCCACGCCGCTCCGCTGGACGTTCCTGGGCGCCGTCGCCGCCCTCACCGTCGCGGCCGCGATGCTCGCCGGCTTCCGACAGGTCCCGCTCAAGATGCTCCCCTTCGACAACAAGGGCGAGCTGCTGCTCCTCATCGACGCCGACGAGGGCACGACCCTCGAGCGCGCCGACGCTCTCGTCCGCGACCTCGAGGCCGCCCTCGCCTCCATCCCCGAGGTGACCGACTTCACCTCCTACGTCGGCGTCTATTCCCCCGTCGACTTCAACGGCCTCGTCCGCCACTACTACCTCCGCGCCATGCCCCACCAGGCCGAGGTCCGCGTGAACCTCGTCGGCAAGCACTCTCGCGAGGACGCGAGCCACACCCTCGCCCTGCGCGAGCGCGACGCGCTCGAGGCCGTCGCCGCCCGCCACGGCGCGCTCCTCAAGATCGTCGAGCTCCCGCCCGGACCGCCCGTCATCGACACGATCGCCGCCGAGATCTACGGACGCGACGACCTCCCCTATGAAGCGCTCTGCGCCGCCGCGGAGCTGGTCCGCGCCCGCCTCGCCGCCGAGCCCGGAGTCGTCGAGGCCGACACCACTGTCGAGGCCCGCAGGCGCGAGCTGGTCTTCACCCCCGACCAGGAGAAGGCCGCGCTCAGCGGCGTGAGCGTCGCCGAGATCGCGGCGACCGTGCGCGCCGCCATCTCCGGCATCGAAATGGGCGTCGCCCACGCCGAGGACGAGCGCCAGCCGCTCGCGATCGTCGCCCGCCTGCCCCGCGCCGACCGCTCCAGCACCGCCGACCTCTCGCGGATCCAGGTGCGCTCGCAGGCCGACCCGAACACGCCGCTCGTCTCCCTCGGAGAGCTCGGGCGCTGGGAGGAGCGCCCCGCCGAGCAGATGATCTACCACAAGAACCTCCGCCGCCTCGCCTACGCCTTCGCCGAGACCGCGGGCCGCCCGCCCGCCGACGTGATCGTGGACGTCATGTCCGACCGCACCGACGAGCCGCCCCCCGCCGACGCGACCGTCTCACCGGGCGGCTGGCTCGACGACTCCTCACCACGCCCGCTCGCGGGGCGCTCCCACCTCTTCCGAGGCGGGGGCATCCCGTGGGACACCGCCGACGGGACCACCGTCGTCTGGTCCGGCGAGGGCGAGTGGAAGATCACCCTCGACGTCTTCCGCGACCTCGGCATCGCCTTCGCGGCCGCGCTCGTGATGATCTACGTCCTCCTCGTCGCGCAGACCAAGTCGTTCGTGATCCCCGTCGTCGTGATGCTCTCCATCCCGCTCACGATGGTCGGCATCATGCCCGGCTTCTGGCTGCTCGGCCTGCTCGCGGGCGACACCGTCGGCGGCTACGCCAACCCCGTCTTCTTCACCGCCACCGCCATGATCGGCATGATCGCCCTCTCGGGCATCGTCACCCGCCAATCCATCATCCTCGTGGACTTCATCCACCTCTCGATCCGGCGCGGCCGCCCCTTCACCGACGCCGTCATCGAGGCCGGCGCCGTCCGGCTCCGCCCCATCCTCCTCGTCGTCGGAGCAGCCATGCTCTCGGCCATCCCCATCACCATCGACCCCATCTTCTCCGGCCTCGCCTGGGCCCTCATCTTCGGCCTCATCGCCTCCACCGCCTTCACCCTCCTGGTGATCCCCGTCGTCTACTGGATGCTCTATCGCAACGTCCCCGGCCACGGCGCCTGAGCGCGGAGGGCTCGAGCCCGCCCCTCGGAGGTGCGGAGCCCTTCAGACCCCGCCCTTCCGCGGGAACCAAGCCCCTGCGACGCGCCTCCAAGCCGTGCACGAACGCCCAGCACGACGAGGAACGAGCCATGTCAGTCGCCCACGCCATCGAGCCCGCCCCCACCGCCATCCAGCGCTCCCACACCCACCGCGTCATGCGCCAGACCCAAGCCGTGATCGGCTTGGTGGTCCTCGCCGGCGTCGCCGCCGCCTACCTCCTGAGCCCTGCCTGGCTCATCCTCCCCGCGATCGTCGGCCTCGGCCTGCTCGCCGCCGCCGTCACCGGCGTCTGCCCCATGGCCATCGCCATCGCAACGCTCCCCTGGAACCGCAACGCACGCGACTCGCTGGACACCCAGTCCTGCTGCGCGCGCTGAACGCGGCGAGTGGCTACCGCGAGCCGGAGCCGGTGCGCACGCGCCCCGACTGAACGGCGACGATCGGACTCTCGGCGGCACGTGTGCCCCGTGCATATCGATCCCCCCGCACGCGATACCCGCCCCGCACCCCGCTGGGCGAGAGCACCAGCTGCCACACCTGGTATTTCCGCGACCGGAACGCCGCGGCGCACAGGTGCAGGTAGTACCTCCACATGCGGTAGAACCGCTCGCCGTAGCGCTCGCGGAGCGCGGGCCACGCCCGCTCGAAGTTCGCCCACCACGCCATCAGCGTCGGGTCGTAGTCGGCCCCGATGTTGTGCAGGTCCTCGAGCACCAGCAGCCCCTCCATGGCCGCGCCCACCTGCGCCAGCGACGGCACCGCCATCCCCGGGAAGATGTTGCGCTCCACCCACAGCGCCTCGCTGTTGTGCGCGCTCGGCCAGGATCGCTGCGTGGCGAAGAAGTGCAGCAGGCATAGGCCGTCCTCCGCGAGCGACCGGCGCACCGCCCGCATGAACCCGCGGTGGTGCCGCGCCCCCACGTGCTCGAACATCCCGATCGACGCGACCCGGTCGAACCGCTCGCGCACGTCCCGGTAGTCCTGGACGCGGATCCGGACCGGCAGCCTCTCGCACGCCGCCTCGGCGTGCCGCGCCTGCGCCCGCGAGAGCGTGATCCCCACCACCCGCGCCCCGTACCGCTCGGCCGCGTGCCGCGCCAGACCGCCCCACCCGCACCCGATGTCCAGCAGGCTCATGCCCGGCGCGATCCCGAGCTTGCGGCAGACGAGGTCGAGCTTGGCCTCCTGCGCCTCCTCCAGATCGGCCGCGTGCTCCCAGTAGCCGCAGGAGTAGACCATGCGCCGGTCGAGCATCGCCGCAAAGAGCTCATCGCCAAGCTCGTAGTGGCGCTCGACGTTCCTTCTCGCCGCGCGCGGGCGCTGCCTGTCGAGCACGCGATGCCGCAACGTCTCCAGCCGCACGGCCGGGGAGCGGGCGAACGCCTCGGGCAGCCCCGCCCGCAGGCAGCGGTCGAAGAACTCGTCGAGCGCGTCGCAGTCCCACCAGCCATCGACGTACGCGTCGCCCAGGCCGGTCGGGCCCCGGAGCGCCACCCGCCGCCAGAGACGCGCGTCGTGCACCCTCGGGTCCCAGGGCGCGTCGCCCCCCACCGTGACCCCCGCTCCCCGGAGCAACTCGTGAAGCTTCGCGCCCACGGGCCCCTCCCGGCGTCCGCCATGAGGATTCCCCTGGACTCCCATGATACCGCGCCGCGCCCGATTCCCCGCCGGCCTCCCCAGATTCGCCCGCGGCCCCTCGCGTTGCGAACCGGCGCACGGTAAGCTGCCGCCTCCGGGACCGTGATGTACCCCCGGGAGAGACCACGCCTTGCACGACAAAGCCCGACGGAAGGACTCCTTACAGGCCACGGATTGGGCCCGCGACCCCGCCCCGGTGCGCGTCCGGCCCCGCGCCGTGCGATTCCGAGACCCCGGCGCCACCGACGCCGCGCCGGGCTCGCCGGCGATCGTCGCCAAGCTCTGGGATATCCCCGTCGAGGGCCCGACCCCGCTCCAGCCGGAGTTCGCGCGCGACAGCACCGGACGCCCCCTCGTCCGCCTGCGATGCCCGCGCGGCACGAGCTTCTTCGGCACCGGAGAGGTCGCCGGCCCGCTCCGGCGCAACGGACGCACCGCAACGCTGTGGAACACCGACTCCTTCGGATACGACCTCCGCACCACCAGCCTCTACCAGTCGCACCCGTGGGTGCTCGCCGTCTTCGACGACGGCGCGGCCGCGGGGCTTCTCGTGGACACCACCCACAGGTGCGAGATCGCCTGCGACGAGGACATCTCCGTCGCCGCCGACGGCCCCGCCCCGGCCGTGTACCTCCTCGAGGGCGATTCGCCCCGCGCCGTGCTGGAGGAGCTTGCCCTGCTCGTCGGCACGACCCCGCTCCCGCCCCGCTGGGCGCTGGGCTTCCACCAGTGCCGGTACTCCTACGGCGCCGAGCACGAGGTCCTGGGCATCGCCGACGAGTTCCGCAACCGCTGGATCCCCTGCGACACGCTCTGGCTCGACATCGACTACATGCACGGGGCCCGCAGCTTCACCATCGACCCCCACGCCTTCCCGGACCCCGAGGAGATGATCTTCCGCCTGCGCCAGAAGGGCTTCCGCACCGTCTGGATCCTCGACCCCGGCGTCAAGTCCGACCCGCTCTACGGCGCTTTCGCGGAAGGTCAGAAGCGCGAGGCGTTCGTCAAGCGCGCCGACGGCTCGGTCTTCGAGGGCGATGTCTGGCCGGGACGCTGCGCCTTCCCCGACTACACGCGAGAGGACGCCCGCCGGTGGTGGGGAGACCTCACGGGCGCCTTCGTGCGCACCGGCGCCGACGGCGTCTGGAACGACATGAACGAGCCCTCCGTCTTCGACGGGCCCGGACGAACAATCCCCGCCGACTGCCGCCACGAGGCCGACGCCGATCTCGGCGGCCCCGGCGACCACGCCCGCTACCACAACGTCTACGGCATGCAGATGGCCCGCGCCACCTTCGAGGGCCTGCTCCGCGAGCGCCCCGATCGACGCCCCTTCGTCCTCAGCCGCTCCAACTTCCTCGGCGGCCACCGCTACGCCGCGGCCTGGACCGGCGACTCGGCCAGCACCTGGGACCACCTCGCGTGGACCATCCCCATGATGCTCAACCTCGGCCTCTCCGGCCAGCCCTTCGCCGGGTGCGACATCGGCGGCTTCGCCGACGACGCCGACGCCGAGCTCTTCGCCCGCTGGATGGGCATCGGCGCCCTGCTCCCCTTCGCTCGGGCGCACTCGGACAAGGGCACCACCCGCCACGAGCCCTGGAGCTTCGGCCACGCGTGCGAGCACGCCTGCCGCCTCGCCCTCGAGCGCCGCTACAGGCTCCTCCCCTACCTCTACACCCTCTTCCGCGAGGCCGAGCTCACCGGCGTCCCGCCCACGCGCCCGCTCTTCTTCGCCGACCCGGCCGACCCCGCCCTCCGCGACGCCCACGACTCGTTCCTCCTCGGCGCCGACGTGCTCGTCCGCGCCAGCGTCACCCCGGACAACGAGTGCAAGGCGCCCGTGCCCGCCGGCATGTGGCGACGCTTCGAGCCCGTCGCCAGCGGCGACGCCAACCTGCCGGAGCTCAGCCTCCGCGCCGGGGCGATCCTCCCGCTCGGCCCGATCATGCAGCACACCGGCGAGCGCCCGCTCGACCCCATCACGCTCGTTGTCAGCCTCGACGAGCACGGGCGCGCCGAGGGCGCGCTCTACGAGGATGCCGGCGAGGGCTTCGGCTACCGCGACGGCGACTACCTCCTCACCACCTACGCCGCCGAGCGCGAGGAGAACCACGTCCGTGTGTGGGTGAAGCGGGCCGAGGGCAAGCGCCGCCGCCCGCTCCGCGTCGCCGAGATCCTCGTCCTGCTCGACCACGGGCGGGTCGCGCGCACCACGGGCGTCGGCGGCGACTCGATCACCGTGCTCATCGGCCCTCCGCGCCAATCGCCCATCATGCCCGACGAGATCTGACGGCACGATCGCTCACGCCGACCTGCCCACCACCATCCGTTTGAGCCATCGCAGCGCCCCCAGAATCGGCCTGCGCGCAACGCCCGGCATCGACCCGAGCGCACGGTGCACCCGGTGGTGCAGGCGGACCAGCCCCATCGATTCATACTCCCGCCGCTGCTCGTCGAGGCGCCGCTCCAGGAGCGCAAGCCGCTCCGCCAGTTCGGCCCTCTCCGACGCCGCGCCCGCCAGCCGCCGCTCGAGCCCGTGCGCCTCGGCCGTTTTGCGCTCGAGGTACTGCAGCGGGATCGGCCGCCCCGTCTCGTCGATCCAGTTGCAGTCGAACGCGCGCAGCATGCTGTTGCACCGCCGCGCGAGCCCCTCGAAGCTGCGCTCGTAGAGCCAGCGGTGCCGCTGGATGATCTGGGCGTAGAGCTTGTCGTGCTTCCTCACCGCCTCGTGCACCATCGTGTCGGGCGAGTGGCGGCGCCAGAAGAAGAGCGGCTCGGCGACGCGCACCCCGCGGTAGCCGCGCTCGCTGAGCCTGATCCAGAACTCCCAGTCCTCGTACCCCTCGGTCATCGTCCGGTCGAACCCGCCGGCCTCCTCGAAGACGGCGCGCCGCACGAGGCACGTCACCGGGTGCAGGTTGGTGATCAGCAGCAGCTCGGGGTCCCACCCCGGCACCCGCCACGTGCCGTGCGCCCGCTCGGTGAGCGTCTCCTGGCAGTAGGCGTGGCTGACCCGCCCGTCCGCCGCGCCCTCGACCGCCGCGGCCAGCTTCATGGCGAAGTCCGGCGCGACCGTGTCGTCCGCGTCCAGAAACACCAGGTAGTCGGAGGTCGCGCCCAGGGCCCCGCGGTTGCGGGCCGCGGGCAGCCCCGCGTTGTCCTGGTGGATGACCGTCACCCGGTCGGGCCCGTGGCGCACGAGCAGCGCGTCGCACGCCCCCGGCGTCGAGCCGTCGTCGGAGCCGTCGTCCACCACCACCGCCCGCGCCTCGACCCCCTCCTGGGCCAGCGCCGACGCGACCGCCTCCCCGACGAAGCGCCCGTGGTTGTAGCAGGGCACGACGAAGGTGACCGTGGGGATGGCGCCGAGCGTCCGCATGGGTGGATCGAGAGCCTCCGGGTGCGTCCGGGGGGTGTTATACGCCCGTGGGGTGTACCCCGGCCCGCGCGCCCTCAATACTGGTGGACCCGATGGAAGCCTTCTGGCAGTTCGCCCGCCGCATGCTCCGCTACCGCGCCACCATCGTGTGGGCGATGGTCTTCGCCGCGCTCTCCGCCGGCGGGCTCGGGCTCGGACTCGTCTCGATCTCGCCGGTGCTCGAGAACATCCTCACCCCCGCCAGCCGTGGCCTGCCCGACGTCGCCGCCGACTACAACGACAAGGTCGCCGGCGTGGCCGGCTGGGCCCAGATCCCCCAGCCGTGGATCGACCGGCTCCCGCAGGGCCGCTTCACGGCGGTGGTGGCCCTGGTCTCCATCCTCGGCGCCCTCACCCTGCTCGGCGGACTGGCCAACTTCCTCCACGCCTACCTCTCGCTCACCGTCGTCTACCGCACGATCACCAACATCCGGCGCGAGGCCTTCCACCGCGTCGTGCGCCTGCCCCTCAAGACCGTCGTCAGCGGCGGGGCCACCGACCTCGTCAGCCGCATCGCCAACGACACCAACCAGCTCAGCCAGGGCTTCAGCACGCTCCTCTCGCGCACCGTGGCCCAGGCGACCAAGGGCGTGGCCGGGCTCGTGGCGGCCCTCATCCTCGGGCCGCTCCTGGTACTCTCGGCCCTCCCGGTGACCGTTCTGCTTTTCATCGTCATCCGCCGCCTGGGCAAGCGGATCCGGCGGGCCTCGCGCGGCGCCCTGCGCAGCCAGGCCGGCCTCTACGCCTCCACCACCGAGGTCCTCCAGGGGCTGCGCATCGTCAAGGTCTACACCACCGAGCGCTACGAGGCCGGGCGCTTCCACCGCATCAACAAGCAGTTCATGCAGGAGATGATGCGCGTGCGCGTGGCGCGGGCGCTGGCGAGCCCGCTCGTCGAGGTGCTCTCCATCTTCGCGATGGGCATCATCTCCCTCATCGCCGCCAAGGCGATCATCGACCGCGACCTGGACCCCTCCAACTTCGTCGCCACGCTCGTCGCCCTCGGGGCCGCGGGCGCCTCGCTCAAGCCCATCACGGGCCTGATCAACGAGATCCAGGCCTCCAGCGCCGCGGCCCAGCGGCTCCAGGAGCTCATGGGCGCCCAGCCCGAGCTCGGGCACGACACCCGGCTGCCCAAGCTCCACCGCCACGCCAAGAGCCTGGAGTTCGACCACGTCACCTTCACCTACCCGGGCGCTACCCGCCCGGCGCTGCGCGACGTGACCCTGAAGATCAACCACGGCGAGCGCGTGGCGATCGTGGGCCCCAACGGGTGCGGCAAGACCACGCTGCTCGCCCTCGTGCCGCGACTGTTCGACCCCGACCTGGGCGAGAACGGCCACCCCGGCGGACGCGTGATGATCGACGGGTGCGATATCCGCGACTACAGCGTCCGCAGCGTTCGCCGCCACGTCGGCGTGGTCACGCAGGAGACCGTCATCTTCCACGGCACCATCGCGGCCAACGTCGCCTACGGCGCCGAGGGGGCCACGCCCGAGCGGATCGAGGCGGCGGCGAGGAAGGCGCGGGCGCACGAGTTCATCTCACGACTGCCCAAGGGCTACGACACGACGGTGGGCGAGCAGGGCCTGACGCTCTCGGGCGGGCAGCGCCAGCGCGTGGCGATCGCCCGCGCCATCCTGCGCGACCCGGCGATCCTCATCCTCGACGAGGCCACCAGCATGATCGACGGCGAGAGCGAGGCCAAGATCGCCGAGGCGATCGCCGAGTTCGCCCACGAGCGCACCAGCCTCATCGTGGCCCACCGCCTGAGCACCGTCCTCAGCGCCGACCGCATCGTCGTCATGAACGAGGGGCGCATCGTCGACGAGGGCAGGCACGAGGAGCTGCTCCAGCGCTGCGACGTCTACCGGCACCTCTTTGCGCGCCGGTAGAGCGAGCCGGGGCGTGCCGCCCCGGTGGGTGAGAGAGGATTCTCTTCGTCCCTTCGTCTCTTCGTCTCTTCGTCTCTTCGTCTCTTCGTCTCTGCTCCCTGCTCACAACCTACAGTCTCGCATGCGACGCCCCGGATGCGACGAAGACAACCTCGAGATGGCCGACTTCCTCTGCGACTTCTGCGGGAGCGTCTGGACCGAGGATCTGCCCATGGTCGAGGGGCACAAGGGCTCGTGCATCTGCGGCAGGTGCCTGACCGTCGCCTACACCGAGGTCGTGCTGAACGCGACCGGCAACACTCCGGAGGGCTACGAGTGCACGCTCTGCCTCGAGAAGCGCCCCGACCCCGGCTGGGCGAGCCCCGTCCGCGACCAAGCGCTCGTCTGCCGCCGCTGCATCAAGCAGTCCGCCGGCGTCCTGAGCAAGGATAAGGAAACGCCGTGGACGAGGCCGGCGTGACGAGGGGCCGTATCACGGCACGGGAGTTCATGATTACGCTCCGACCCCTCTAGGAGGCTGATGCCCCGCAATTCGGCGTGCTCCCTCATCGCGAACCGCACCGACTGCGCCAGCTGGCGATCTCCATCGCCGATCGGAAGTCCCGAGCCGTCGCGAGTTATTGGCCTCTGCCGCGCCATCGTCGGCCGACCGGACATCGTGCGGCGCGTGGCCAACTCCTGCGAGTCGCTGCGGTCGACCCGGGCGAGGACCAGCAAGGGCCCACGCCCGAGCGGGCACGAGCCTGCAGTACCCACGCGAGAGCGGCAGCGAACGGGCTCGAGCGCAGCGTCGGGAGATTCACCGCTCGGCTTCCGACCACAGAGTACCCCGTTGTCTCACCACGACCCACAGCAACCCTATCGCCGCCAGTCCAGCAGCCGGTCAAGCCGGAATCCGCACCGTTGTCGTCCCCTCGCGCCCCGACGACGACCGTGCCGCCGCTGATGGCGACGGCGAAACCAAATACGTCCACCGACGCGCCGTCGTCGGGCAGGAGCTTCCGGATCTGGTTCCCCGTGGTGGCGACGACGGCCCCGACCGCGCCCGGCCCGGGGTTGGCCTCGCTCAGCCCGACGTGATCGCGGCTCCTTGAACCGACACCGCTCGACTCCGGGCCGGCCTCCCGCCCGCGTCCCGGCCAGAGCGCAAGAAAAGCCCCGGCCGGACGGACGGGGCTCTGCCTGAAGACCCTGCTCAGTGCGCCGCGACCCCCGTGGGTCTGAGACTACAAGCCGCCCCGACTCCGGCGCAGGCCTGCGCCGAGCAGGCCGAGACCGGCGAGCGCGGAGGCGGTGGGCAGAGGGACCACAGTACTCGGATCGAAGTCCAGCACAAGATCGTCAAGCAGCCACTTATGGCTCAAGCTGCCGTCGTTGATGAACCGCAGCTCGTCGATGCTGGAGAAACCCAGAACCATCAACTGGAAGTCTTGATTAAGCGTGGTCGTCGAAGTGCCGACCAGCACGCCATCGTCCCAACCCTCAATCGTGATCGAGGTTGAGGAATACCCAGCCTGTTGATTGCCCGAGCCCCACCAAGACACCATGGCGCTGATGGCGTCAAAATCGCCCCCAGAGGTCGAGGTGGCGCGTACGGTATCAGACTGAAAATCGTCGTTATTGTACATGACGATCTCACCCGATGGGAACTCCGTGTTGTTATGGTAGGTGTTGTGGTAGACGGACTCGATTAAGGTCAAGGCTTTCTCGCCGAAGGTCAGCCCGCCATAGCTGCCGACAGCAGAGTTATCGCCATAGCCTTGGCCCTCGAAGTCGAGCGTGACCGGCCCCCCTAGAGCGACCGATCCGATCGAGCCGGCCGCCAATATCAGAGCGACCTTCCTTCTCGGATACCGTCCTGAATTGGCTGTACGACACCACATCTATTGGCTCCTCCATCGGGGAATCCACCACACGAACCCGGCGACATCGCCGGCTGGGGCGGGGCGGCAATTAAGCAGACCAAGGAGCGAGATCCGGCGGCCGATTCTGCCACGTCGGGGTGAGAATTTCCCCGAGGGCGATCCGGCCGAGGCCGCTGGGCCTGCGGAGCGGCTGTTCTCGGGCGGTCTGCCCCGGGCGGTCCGTCGCTGGTCCGGCTCGCCTCAGGGCTTGGCGAGCCGCTCCTCAAGGGAGCGGATCTGGTCCGCCTGCTGGGCCAGCAGCGTCTCCTGGGCCTCCAATCTGGCGAGGAGCGCCTGGATGGCGGCGAGGGCGACGCCATCGAGATCGCTTCCCAGCACCTGCCCGTCGGGGGCGCCGAGGCCGAAGAGCTCATGGAACTGCTCGGCAGTCGGGGCAAGGTGGCGTTCGGGGGTAGGCTGGGCAGCGTAGCGGTACGTCTGGAGGTCCAGACGGGCGACCTTCTCCAGCAGTGCCTGGGCATCCACGGGCTCGGCCTCGGCACGGGCGGTGCTGGCCAGCAGGACCGACCAGCCTCCCTCGCCGGCCTTCAACCTCGGGCCGCTCTCGAGGCCGGTGAGGAACCAGAATCCGCCGCGGGCCCGCGCGGTGAACGAGTTTTCCGAGCCCGAGGCCGCAGGGCGGTCGGTCTCGCCGGTCAGATCCGACCAGACGAACGAGCCGGCGTGCTGCGCCCTCGCTCTGATCCCGGCCGCGAACGCGCCCTCGGCCGTGGCCTGGTTCCCGAGTCCACCGGGGACCGTCGAGTTCCTTCCCGACGCGACATTCTTGGTGCCCCCTCCGACCGCCGCTCCACCCCCCTCGGCCTGCGTGCCTGTGCCGGCAGTGTTCTCGCCGCCGCCAGCCACGGTCGAGTGGCTGCTGATCGCCTGATTGGCATACCCGCCGCCGACCGAAGACTGGCGCCAACGCGCAAGATTGTTGATACCGCCGGAGATGGTGGACCCATCAGCGTTCGACGCGTCGGCGTCGTCGAGTCCGGCCCGGTTCCCCCGCCCGCCGCCGATGGTCGTCGAGTTGTCGAATGCCGCGTTGTCGCGCCCGCCGGAGACGACCGCGTCGTTGCCGCGGGTTCGATTGGTCGCGCCGCCCGCGATCGTGGCGTTGACCCCGAGCGCCTCATTGCCGTCACCGCCGCCGACGGTTGTTCTGTGGCCGCGGATCACATTGCCCACCCCGCCGGCGACGGTGGCGCCATCCCCCTCGGCGATGTTGTAGCGTCCGCCGCCGACCATCGAGTAGGGCGCCGAGGCGACGTTGTAGAACCCGCCGCCGACGGAGGCGTAGTCGGAGGCGGCCCTGTTGTCCTGCCCGCCCCCCACGAGCGCGTACCTGCCTCCGACGCGATTGACGCGGAGACCGTTGACCCAGGCGCCCTCGGGCAGGCCCGTGCGCGCGCCGCTCACGTACCGCTCGATGACTCGGTCGATGTATCCGACGGCCCCGGGCACGCCGGGGATCCAGCCCACGAGCAGCGCGAACAGCACGAAAAGGACCGCGCCAGCTATCGCCGCGCGTCTGATGGAGCGGCGGTTGCGCCGGAAGTACCGGTTGAAACGACCACGCCCCGCACGGGCCCGCGCGGCGGCGACCGGCCTGCCGTCGCTCCAGCGTTGGAGGTCATCCGCCAGTGATCCGGCGTTGTCGTAGCGGGCGGCGCGGTCGCGGGCGAGGGCCTTGGCGCAGATCCACTCCAGCTCCCCCTGGACCATGGAGGGGAGGCGCGCGGACTCGACGCCGCGCCGTCGGGCTATGGACCGGAGCCCCTCGCCGGCTTCAGCGAGCCGCTCACTCACCGTGGGGATCTCGCGCTCCCGGACCGCTCGCTGCATCTCCCCCAGGGGCAGGCGGACCAGCTCCTCGCGCGGGATCGGGGTCGTGCCGGCGAGCAGCTCGTAGAGCACGCAGCCGAGGGCGTAGACATCGGCGCGGGCGTCGATCTCGGGCAGGCCGGACGCCTGCTCGGGGCTCATGTACCCCGGGGTTCCCAGGACCTGGCCGTGAAGCGTGCCGGTCGCAGAGGCGGGGCCGCGGACCGCGCGGACGATGCCGAAGTCGATGACGCGCGGCGCCGCGCGGTCGTCCCGAACCTCGACGAGGATGTTGCCGGGCTTGAGGTCGCGGTGGACGAGGCCGGCGTCGTGGGCGTGCTGGACCGCGCGGCAGGTATCGATCATCAGGCGGACGCGTTCGCCGATGGTGAGGTGGTTGGCGTCGCAGTACTCGGTGATGCGCGTGCCGCGGACGAGGTCCATCACGAAGTAGGGGCGTCCGTCGGGCGTCTCGCCGGCGTCGAGGAATCGGCTGAGATTGGGATGGTCAAGCGAGGCGACAGCCTGCCGCTCGGCCTGGAAGCGGGCGAGAGTTTGGCGAGAGTCCACGCCGCGCTTGAGGACCTTGATGGCGACGCGCCGGCGGATCGGCTCGGTCTGCTCAGCCTCGAACACCTCGCCGTAATAGCCCTCGCCGAGCCGGCGGAGGAGGTGGTAGTGCCCGACCCGGTCAGGTGCCTCGGCAGGCAGTTCGGTAGCCGACGACCCGGCGTCACCAGCAGCCTGGTGCGTGGGAGCCCCGAGGAAGGTGCCCGCATCCTCGTGGGCCCGGAGCAGCTCGAGCGCCCGCCGGGCGACGGCCTCGTCCCCGGCGGCGGCACGCTCGATGAACGCCCCACGTTGGTCGGCGGGCAGCTCCAGGGAGTCGGCGAAGATAGGCTTGGCGTCACGAGTCGGATCGGCCATGTTCAGACCTCTCGCACGATGGTTGGACGCTCATTGAGCAATTCGTACAGACGGGCCCGAGCGAACGCCCATTCGCGGGCGACTGTGCGTTCGCTGGCGCCGAGCACTCGGGCCGTCGCCTCAACCGAGAGACCCGCGAAGAAGCGGAGTCGCACGACCGCGGCCGCCCGCGGATCCTCAGCCTCTAAGCGAGAAATCGCGTCGTCGAGTGCCACGATCTCTTCGGGCTCGGCCTTCTCGGCGATCGAGGAGATGTTGGCGATCCGGATCACCCTGCTTGAACCGCGCTTGATGGTGGCACGGGCACGGGCGTGATCGACGAGGATCCGGCGCATGGCCTCGGCCGCGGCAACGAAGAAGTGAGCTTCGTTGGACCACGGTGTCTGACGCCCCTCGGCAAGCCTCAGGTAAGCTTCGTGCACGAGCGCTGTGGGGCCGAGCGTATGGTCCTCGCGCTCCCTCTGCATCGCCTGCTGGGCGAGCGCGCGGAGGCGGTGGTAAACCTGCGTGACCAAGTCGTGCGAGTCGGTAGGCGTCCGGACGTCCGGTTCCCGACCCAAGGAGTCTGACATGCCTCAGAGGTTACACCGAGCCGGGTGCGCAGGGGGCCCGCCCACCGCGGGTCCCGGCGGCAGGTCGAGTCGCTCGCGGGTTGGCGGTGGCCAGCCGCTACCGAATCCAGCCGATGCCACGGAGGATCGCCAGCGTCGGCGGGATAGTCCGGCCGCTCTCGGCCGCGGCGAACGCAGCCACCTCGTCGAACGCCACCCAGCGCGTCGAGCCGTACTCCCACGAGTGCTCGCCGGGCGCGTCGGCGATCGCCGACCGGAGCGTCCGCACGTCGGCCCGTGCCCGCAGGCGGAGGACGATGTCCGTGCTCGGGGCGTTGGGATCGATCGCGAGGCCGAGCACGTCGCCCGGGCCCGGCGGCTCGAACAGCCGCGGCTCGGTTGACACTCGCAATCCCAGCTCCTCTTCCATCTCCGCGAGCAGCTGGGCGTAGACGTCGGTCGAATCGAGCCCGCCGCCCGGGGCGAGTTCCCAGTGGCCGGGGTAGAGCATGGTCTCACGCCCGCGCCGGCCGAGGAGCACGTGCTCGCGTCCGGCCTCGTCCCGGGCGAGCAGGACACCGGTGACGGCGAGGTGGTACACGTCGCGCTCGAAGGTGCTCGTCCGCGCGTCGAACCGCTGCATGCTGTAGCGCTGGTAGGTGTCGCGCGAGGCGAGGATCGTGCGTGCGGTCGGATCGAACGAACGAAAGCGGAGGATGGGCCCGTTGAACAGCCGCGGGTTCGCGGCGGACGCGTCGCTCCAGCGCCGCTTTACGTCCGCGCTCGGCGGCGGCGGCTCGCCGTGCTCGACCTCGATGCGCAGATCGCCGAGGGCGCAGTGGAGCGGGACGAAGGTGGCGAGGGCGAGGGGCGGCATGGAGGAACGTCGCCGGAGATGCTCCGCCCGCGTCAGGGCAGGAAGTTGCCGAGCTGCTCGCCGAGGCCCTCGATGCCGAGGGCCTTGGCCTCACGGTCGATCGCCTCGCGGATGCGCTCCTGGGCGCGCTTCAGGGCGTCGTTGGTGGCCTCGGCGATCAGGCCCTCCGCCCGCCGGCGGGCGTGCTCGTCGGTGCCCATGCCGGCGACCACCGCGGGCATGATCTCCACGCGCGTGACCTTCAGCTCGCCGCCGACGGTGACGCGTACCGCCCCGCCGCCGGCCTCGCCGACCGATGGGCTCTCGTCGAGCGTGCGCTTCACCCGCGCGGCCGCGGCCTGGAGCTTCTCGCGGTTCTTGAGCAGGCCGGCGATCGCGCCCATGCTCTTGAGTTGATCGAACATCGGAACCTCCCTGCGAACACGGCGTCGCGTTCACTGCTGCTTCTTGAAATAGGCTCGTTCCACGCGCCCGCCGAAGAGGTCGATGGCGTGCTTCACGAGCGGGTGCTCGCGGGCGAGGTCCTCGGCGCTTGCCGGGGGAGCCGCGTCGCTCTCGCCCCCCTCGCCCGCCGGGGCACGGATGACGAGGCTGACCTTGCGCCCGGCGACGCGCCGGAGCAGGCCCTCAACCTCCTCACGCCGGTGCTCCATCACTGCCCGCGTGGGCCCCCCCACCTCCACGAGCAGTTCCGTATCTTCCCACGACACCGGGCGGCCCTCGCGCAGCATCGACTGCGTGCGCACCGAGCCCGCGGCAAGGTCGATCGCGCCGGCCCAAAGCTCAGAGGCCGAGCGCGGCGCACGGACCGGCGCCGACGGCTCCGACTCCGGCCCGGGGTGCGCAGCAACCCCCGACCTCGCCGCGGCCGGCGCGGAAGGCGCGTCGTCCTGCGTTGGGCTGGGCGGCAGCGGGCGGGGCTTGGTCTCGACGGCCGGCTCGGAGGCCGGCGCTGTCCCCGGCGCTGCCGTCAGGCTTTTTTTGCCGCGGCCCCGGGCCTGGGCGCGATCGCCGCGGGCGAGGAGAGCCTGGTGACGATCTCGGTCACCTCGGCGAGCTTCTCGGTCATGGCGAGGCGCACGAGCGCGGCGTCGAAGAGCGCCCTGGGCAGGGCGCTGTTGCGCAGCGATCGCGTCACGCTCTCGCAGACGGCGATCATGTGGGAGAGCGCGGCGACGTCGAAGCGCTCGGCCCTCGCCACGTCCTCCGCGCGCGACTCGCCCGACGAATCGACCAGATCGGTCTCCGGACCGCAGGCGCAGAGGATCATCAGGTCGCGCAGGCGCGAGGCGAGCGAATCGAGCACGACCTCCAGCCCGGTCCCCTTGGAGAGGAGCGCGTCGGCGGTCTCGAGCGCCCCGCGCACGTCCCCCGTCGCGAGCGAGTCGATGAGCCGCCCGAGGAGCTCGCGGTCGGGGAGTCCCAGCAGCTCCTCGAGCAGCGTGAGGGTCAGCTTCTTCTCGCCCGAGGCCATGAGGCGGTCGAGCAGGCTGAGGGCGTCGCGCATCGATCCGTTGCCGAGGCGGGCGACGGCGTGGAGCAGCTCGTCGTCGGCCTTGACCTTCTCGGCCTTGACGACCTCGGCGAGGTGGTCCTTGATGCGGGTGGTGGGGATGTCCCGGAAGTCGAAGCGCTGGCAGCGGCTCTGGATGGTGGGCGGCACCTTGTGCGCCTCGGTGGTGCAGAGGATGAACTTCACGTGCTCCGGCGGCTCCTCCATTGTCTTGAGGAGCGTGTTGAACGCCGGGGTGGTGAGCATGTGCACCTCGTCGATGATGTAGACCTTGTAGGGCCCGCGCATCGGCCGGTAGATGCAGTTGGCGATGAGGTTGCGGGCCTCCTCGACGCCGCGGTTGCTCGCGGCGTCGATCTCGATCACGTCCTGGTCGCGCCCGGTCATGATGGCCTGGGAGACCTCTTCGGGCAGCTCGCCGCCCTCGGGCGTGTTGATGGCGGCGGCGAAGATGCGGGCCATGGAGGTCTTGCCCACGCCGCGCGTGCCGCAGAAGAGGTAGGCGTGGGCGACGCGCCCGGTCTCGATCGCGTTCTTGAGCGTGCGCGCGATGGGCTCCTGGCCGACGACCTCGTCGAAGGCGCGGGAGCGGTAGCGGCGGGCGAGGGCGGTGTAGCTCATGCGGGCAGTGTACGGGCGCGGGCGGCGCAAGGACGGCAGGGGTGGCATGGGCAAGGCGAGCCTGCCACTCGCGTCCGACTTGTCCCGACCATCCACGCTCGCCTTGCCCGTGGTCTCGGCGAGGCACGGGCAACGCTCCACCAACGCCCTCGCAGCGTCGGGAGCTCTAAGACAGGAGCGTTGCCCATGCCACCCCCGTCAGCGGGTGACCACGTACGCCGCGTCGAGCGCCTTGGCGATCCGCGTCTGCACGTCGGCGAGGTGCGCGGCGGTGTAGGGGTCGGGGGAAGCGCCCGCGGCCTTGCCCGCGACGTCGTTCACGCGGCGCAGCTCCTGGGCCGCGAGCGTGCTGATGGTGCGCATGGCCGGGCTGGTGGTGCGGTCCATGAGGGCCAGGGTGATGAGCCTGTCGGCGTGCTCACGCTGGAGGTTCCGCTCGAAGCTGGAGAACATCGGGCTCGCGGCCGAGTAGCTGCCGCTCCTGGCCTTGGCCGCGTCGCCCCAGACTGCGTTAGTCACGGTGGTGACGACCTCGGCGAGGGTGAGCACGTCGTTCTGGCCGGCGGTGCGGAACTCGTTGTCGTAGACGCGCCGGAGCGTGCCGGGGTTCATGGCGAAGCTGAGCGCGGTGGCCTGGATGCCGCCGATCGTGTCGTGCACGGTGTAGCTCGGGTCCGCCATGAGCTCGGAGGTGCCGGCGTCGTCCCACCAGTACTCCTTGCCGAGGTGGCGGACCAGCTCTGGCGTGAAGCCGAGGGACTCGGCGCGGAAGCCGTTGTCGATGATGAGCTGGAGGGCCCGGCGCTGCTGGGCGGCGGGCACGTCCTCGATGGCGGGGCGGCCGCCCTCGGCCTTGAAGTCGTTGTTGCTGAAGGTGCCGCCGATCCATCGTGAGGCGATGGAGAGGCACTGGACCTGGGTGCCGAGCAGGTTCTGGAAGCGGCGGCGCGCGATCGCCCACGACTCGTCCTCGTCCACGATGTCGGTGAGGAGCTTGGCGCGGAGCTCGTTGACGAGGCCGATGCGCGACTCGCAGAACTGGAGGTTGTCCTTGCCGTTGTCCCAGGTCATGTTCCGCGGGTCGGAGCCGGAGGACATCTCCATCTGACTGAGGAAGATCAGGTCGGGCTCGCTGGAGCGCTTGAGCAGCTCGGGCAGCTTGTCCTCGGGGCCATAGCCGTAGGCGATGGCCCAGCGGTCGTAGGGGCCGACGGTCGGCGTCGCGTAGGGCCCCTGCTCGGGCCCGAGCTTGTAGTTGATGTTCGCGGCGATGTAGTCCATGACCGAGCCGCTCGTCGCGCCCTCGCACTCACCCGAGTGCACGTAGGAGAGCTCGCGGATGGTCGACGCGGCCATGTTGTGCTGCAGGCCGAGGCAGTGGCCCACCTCGTGGCAGGAGATGTAGCGGATCATGGGGCCGATGTACTCCTCGGGGATGCCGTCGAGGAGGCTCTCCTCGTCGGCGCCCTCGAGCACGTTGGCGGCGAGGGCCGCGTCAAAGAGCGAGAGGTCGGCCGCGAGCATATTGCCGATGCGGCAGGCGTGGTTGGTGTGGTCGAAGACGCCGGGGGCGAGGGGGTGGCCCTCCTCGCCGAAGGGCTCCGCGGCCGCGGCCTCGACCTTGAGGGCGAGCTCGCGCTGCTTGCGCTCGCGCTCGCCGGGGGGCGCGAGGCGGACGCGGGGGTCCCACTCGGGGTGCTCGGCGAAGAAGGCGAGGGTCTCGGGCGTGAAGGCGGTCTCGGTGATGTCGTCGCTCAGGCCCTCGAGCATGTTGCGCACGGCGCGGGTCAGGCCCTGGTGCCAGACGACGTCGGCGTCGAGGATCTCGCCGGTCTCGGGGTTCGTGCGGCTGGGGCCGATGGCGTAGCCCTGGTCGCTGGAGTTCCAGCGGAAGAAGTTGTAGCGGGCGTCCTCGGGGTCCTTGTCCATGTGGGCGCCGGTCGCGGCGTCCTGCTGGTAGACGACGACGGCGCCGTCGATGCCGATTTCGCGGAAGGCCTCGTTCCAGAGGGCGATGCCCTCGCGGACGTAGCGGCGGAACTTCACGGGCGTGGTGTGCTCGATGTACCAGACGATGGGCTGCTTGGGCGGGCTGAGCTTGAGCGAGGGGTCGGCCTTCTCGACGTACCAGCGGTTGATGTACCGCTCCATGACGTCCTCGTTCGCCGGCTTGGCGAAGTCGGCGTAGGCGTTGTAGAAGTAGCCAACGCGCGGGTCGGCCTTGCGCGGCTTGAAGCCGGCGGTGCCGGTCAGCTCGCCCACGGCGTAGCTCAGGCGGACGAGCCTGCCGTTGGCCGAGGGCATCTCGTATTCGACGACGAAGTTCTTGGGGAAGCTCTTGGCCTTGGTGAGCTTGATCAGCGAGGGGTTCACGCCGCGGACGGAGGGGCCGTACCCGCCGAAGACGCTGAAGCCGAAGAACTTGCCGGCCTCGCGGGTGGCGATGGCGCCGAAGTCGATGACCGGGCGGCCGCCGGGGGCCTCGCCGGCGATGGGGACGGTGAGCAGGACGGTGTCGGTGTAGAGCTGCTTGATGGAGTCCTGGGCCTGCTTGTCGCCGGTGGTGCGGACGTCGAGGTTGGGCATGATGAGGGCGAGCTGCTTGTCGTAGCGGCGCCACTTGGCGTAGTAGGTCGGGCCCATGACGCCGGCCTGCGGGTCGCCGCCGGAGACGGTGCAGGCGATCATGAGGAGCTGGTTCTCGTAGTTCTGGGGCAGGACGGCGAGGAGCTTGCCGGTCTTCTCGTTCTTGTAGAGGTCGTAGAGGCCGGCGGCGCCGTCGGCGGTGGAGACGACCTTGTCGAGCCCCTCAACCACCTTGTCGAAGGGGGGGAAGTCCTCGCCGGGGGCCTTCTGGGCCTGCGGCTGGGCATCGACGAGCCCGGCCGGGAGCCCGGCGCAGGCCAGGAGGGCGACAGCGACGATCGACGCGGTGCGAGGCATTGGTCAATCTCCTGGGTAAAACCCTTGTGCCGGCGCGGGCATATCCCCTCCCCGGGGTTGCGCCACCCGCTTCATACCACCCGATCCGGGGGGAGGATGCAAGGGTATGGGGGTGGAAAGGATGAAGGATGAAGGCGGAAGGATGAAGGGAGCGGCCCGGCAACTTGGGAGCACGTTCGCGGGGTTCAACCGCCGCCGGCGACGGCGTCGATGACGTCGGCGAGGTCGTCGTTGTTGACGAGGCCGTCGAGGGTGGTGTCCACGGGCTCGTCGATCCACGCGTCGATGTCGGCGGTCTCGAGGGCGCCGTTCATGGTGAGGTCCTGGATCACGACGACGCGGAGCCGGTAGCCGTAGTCCTCGAGCGCGACGCGGTTGGCCTCGTCGAAGTCGAGGTCGTCGCAGTAGAGGTAGTTGAGGCCCTGCCCGACGGTGCGCTTTGGCTGGATCATGTAGTCGTATGCCGGCGCGAAGGGGCCGTTGATGCGGTAAGCGCGGAGATCGCCGCTGGGGTGCATCGTGATCGTGAAGGGGCCCGAGCTGGTGACATCGGTCCAATTGTCGCCGCCATCGCAGGGGTCTACGCCGATCTGCTTGCGCTTGACGGTGAAGGGCTTGCCCGCGCCCGCCCGGAGGATGCGCCCGTAGTGACGCACCGTGACCGACGAGACCTGGCCGCCCTGGGCGACCTTCTTGATGGCGTTGTAGCCCTGATCGCACGCGCTCAAGTAGGGTTGGCTCGCGACAGGGTCACAGTCCTTGAGGTGGCAGCTGTAGGGGACGAGGCCGACGGCGCCGCCCCCGATATCGGCGGACTTGTTGTTGTAATATGGGACAGGCGAGAGCTGCGTGGCGGAGCCGGAGGGACCGAACTCGACCGCTCCGTTCCAAGCGTAGCCCCCGTTGTCGGCGTTGACGATCACCTGGCCCCCGAGGCCAAGGGCGTCCTCGAACCGCACGACGCAGTCGGCGTGGATGTTGCGGCCGATGGTGAAGGGCTCAGCCGCATCGAGCACATCGCCGATCGTCACGTCCTCGCGGATCGACTCAATGATGTCAACCTCCGCGCTCAGTCGCCCGGTCACGATGAAGCCACCGGAATTGGGCGCATCGTCCCTCGTGAAGTACTGTGCCCGGAGCGAGCCATCGAAGTTGCCCTTGAGAGGATCGCTGCTCTCCACGAACAAGCGGTGCACCGACCCGGGAGCGCCGTAGTGTGTGGGATCCACATCGGCGTAGAGATTCTCGCGGCGAGGAACTTGATCGGGCCGTCGCACCAGATGTTGACCCGATCGGAGGGACTTCCGATCGCACCGCCAACAACGAAGGAGTCGATCCCGAACTGCGGGACGATCACATCACCGAGCAGATCGCCTCCGATCGACGCATCGAAGATGCTGTCCTCGCTCACCTCGATGCGCCGACGAACATCACCGCCGACGACCAGCGTGTGGAACTGGTCTACGAGAATCGCGGGATCGTTGCTTCCCACGCCCTCGCCGAGTGGGCCGTTCGATCGTAGCAGGATGAGGGCGATCGTCCCGGAGCCCTCCTGGTACACCGATCCGATCGGGCCGCAGGGCACCGTATCGGATGAGCCGTGAACCCAGAGCCAGCCGCGCTCGCCAGGATCGGCGATGACTCGGATTTGGTAGATGTCGTGTGTGGTTTGTGCCTTCACGACGATGTCCACGTTGAAGGCGGTCGTCGTCAGGTTGATAGTTATGGTGTATCTGCCATCAATGCGCTCTTCACAGGTCGAAGTGCCGCCTCCAGACGGGAACTCGACCACCGGCCCTCCCGGGCACGTCTGGCCGGTGCAGATTGGAGCGACCGTGCCCGCGAGCATGAGCATGGCAACGAACATTGAGTGTCTCATCGACGCCTTCTTGTGAGATGGAATGTGAGTAGACCACACGCGGCATACGCCGTGTGCGGGGATGGAACCGCTGCGGCGAACCGAACGCCGTAGACGCTAAAGTCCACGGCCGAGGTCCAAGTGTCCAATCGGTCTTCCCACGACCAGAAGTCCTGGAACTGCTTCGATCCGTGGCGCGTTCGGGCCAATCGCAAATAGTCGATGTCCTCACCAATCTCCCACTCCCCGCCCGAGCCATCGAGCAACCCCCACGGACTGGCGACCGAGGGGTAGGAGCCCACGTCCAAATAGGGCGCACTGTCGTCGAGGCCGGCGCTGGTCTCGCCGCCGTCCCAGGGCAGGCCGGAGATCGGCACGTCGCTGCTGCTGTGCGGGTAGAGCCAGTAGCCGCCCTCGCCACCGTCCTTGGCTGGATCCCAGTACGCGGCCTTGGCCATCTCGTCGATCGTCGGCAGCCACACCCTTGCGTCGGGATGGTGGCGCTCCTGGTCGGTCAGCCTCCCCTCGTCGTCCGCACCGAACGTCGAGGTGTCGTACGCGCCGTTCTCGAACGCCCACGGCTCGTTTGCCTTGCCGTTGTGCAGCCAGTTGGCAAACCGGGCCGCAATGCGGAAGCTCATCTGCGAGGGACGATCCTCTGCGCCCGGAGACATGTAGTACCGCGGGTCGTCGCGATCGCCCGTGGCGGAGAAGATCCATAGCCCGCGGAATCCCGAGCGCAGGCGCTCGTAGGGATCCATGTGCGGCCAGTAGGCTTGGACGAACTCGAAGTGCTGTTCGACCGTGACCTCCGTCCGCATCATGCGGTACTCGTAGCCCACGCCGCCGATTCGCATTTCGGGGTACCGCGTGACCTCGTGCGGCAGCGTGTCGCGGTTGCCAGGATCGCTGATGGTGACCCAGTCGAAGCCGTAATCCTGGCTGCGGGCCAGGGCAGGCGTGACGAGAGCCATCATCAGGGCGGCTCCGATGCGTGTGATCGTTCGGCCCAGTGCGCGTCCCATGGTTCACCTCCGTGTTACTCGTGGTGCATCCGTGCGCGTGATCAGAGCATAGCTCGCCACCTGACTCACGTGCGTCACAAAAGGGATATTTGCCGAGTCATCATGTTCGGGATCAAGTGTCCCGCGCGCGATCGGCAATGCGTACATCTGCGCGCAGATATGGATGTTTCCTGCGGCCGCTTGCGGAGGGGCCGGCCCGGAGTGCTCGCACCCCCCATGATCAGCCTCCTTGCGTCCCGGTCCCGTGCGCGAGGCACGGCGACAACATACCGGATCTCGCCGGGACTCGCATCGCACAATCAGTCGCGCACAGAAGCCGATGCTTTCAGCAGGCCTTGCGTTGCGCGGATCTTGCATCACGGAGCGCTCGCGAGCGCGGCGGGCTCGGGGGCATCGTGGTCTGAGGTCGTGATGGGAACTCTCAATTCAGCGTGCCCACCGCGCGGTGAACGCCCATTGACCGGGAGCTGTGCCTCCTCTGGCCTCGAAGAATCGGCCGCCCCCTCCGCGGGGCGGAGGGGGATCGAGTCGCGCGCAGCGCTCGCGGCGGCCTCGGCTTTGGCGGCCATGCGGAGGAGCTGGGCCGCGGCCTTGCGGGCGGTCTCGCGGGCGCCGGGGGTTTCGGGGTCGGAGTCGGCGATGCGCTCGAGGGCGGCGATGGCGGTGCGGGAGGCGCGGGCGAGGAGGGCGCGCTCGCGGATGGCGGCGAGCCTCTCGAGGGCCTCGATCGCCGCGGTGATCTGGGGAGATTCAGCGATCTCGAGGAACTCGGTGAGGGGGATGCCCAGCTCGGCCGCGGCGTCGAGAAAGTCGGCGCTGGGATCGAGCAGGGCGCGGAAGACGGCTTCGATGGTTTCTTGCGTGTGCATGGGGGCAGTGTGGCGGGGGAGCGGCGGAAGGGAAGCAAGAAAGCGCGCATGTCCGCGATTGGGCGCGCAGATGCGGACATAGGGTGCAGATGCGCGCGCAGGAGTGGATGTAAGCGGTCATGAAACCGCGGAGGGCGCGGAGGACGCGGAGGGGAAGGCAGGAAGAGTTTGATGTGAAGAGAGGCAAGAGGCATGCGGCACAAGGCATGAGGCGCCGGGGGCAGCGGACTTGCGCGGGCGTCTCCCGCTTTGCGCGGGGAGTCGGCAGATCAGCCCTCGCTCCAGTCGAAGAGGCGTGCGCCCAGGGTGAAGCCGGCGATGCCGATGGCGACGAGGATGGCGCAGGGGAGGAGCATCTCGGCGGGTGAGAAGCCTCGCCAGATGGCGCCCTCGAGGGAATAGATCGCCCACTTGACGGGGGAGAAGTTGCTCAGGGTCTGCATCCAGCCCTTCATGAACATGAGGGGGAGCATGCCGCCGCCGAACATGGCGAAGACCAAGAGGACGGCCCAGCCGATGCCGCCGGCCGCGGCCTCGGTGCGCCCGATGGTGGCGAGGAGCATCATGATGCCGACGAAGCAGACGGCGACGGAGAGCACCGCGGCTACGAGGAGGGGGACGGAGGTGGGGACGACGCCGAGCAGGCGGGCGATGACGAGGAGCATGGCCGCGACGCCGATGGTGGTGAGGAAGCAGGCGAGGCCCTTGCCGAGGAGGACGCGGGAGCGGGCGAGGGGGGCGGTGCGGAGGCGGGTGAGCGTGCCCTTGTTGCGCTCGCTGACGAGGGAGATGCCGAAGCCGGCGGCGCAGCCCATGATGCCCCAGACGATGCCCTGCGGGAAGGAGATCGCGTAGGGGCTGCGCGGCCCGTCGGATTCGGCGGGACCGACGTCGAGCGACTCGATCTCGACGGGGTTGAAGGCGACGCCGGAAGGCTCATCGTCGCCCTCCGCCTCTTGCGCTTCGGGCAGGTCGGTGAGGAAGCGGTCGAGGCCGGAGAGGAAGGTCCTGAGGATGGCGCGCTGGGCGGGGGGCAGGTCGTCGTCGCTCGCTTCGTCGATGGACTCGATCGCGCTCTGGGTCATGTCGCGCGCGGCCGAGAAATCGGTGAACATGGACTGGAGACGCTCGTAGGCGTGGGCCGTGAGCATGCCCTGGATGAGCCCGGCCTCGGCCGAGCGCGAGGGATCGACGGCGACCTGGAGACGCATGGGCTCGCCCTGGAAGATCGTGTTGGCCGCGTCGCCAAAGCCATCGGGGATGACAACGGCGGCCGCGGTCTTGCCGCGGCGGACGAGGTCGAGGGCTGCGGCGCGATCGGTCATTGCCGTGACCGCGAGGTCGCCGCCTTCGGCGAGCGAGTCGACGAACTCGCGCGAGCCGTCTGTGGCGTCCTCATCGACGACGACGATGCCGACGGCCTCGGGCTCGCCGCCCCCGCCGCCGAAGAGCGTGCCGAAGACGACGGCATAGAGGATGGGGAAGAAGAAGGTGAAGAAGAGCCCGGCCTTGTCGCGGACGAGGAGGCGGAGGTCTTTCGTGGCGAGGGACCAGAGCTCTTGCATGTGGTGGTTCTCGCTTGGCAACCGGAGGCATCACGAAGAAGACAGGTATGACCACAGATGAACACAGATGGGCACAGATGAAGACCGAAGAAGAATCAGGCGGCTACATCTGTGTTCATCTGCGTTCATCTGTGGTTACTTCCCTTCGGCTTGGCGTTTGACTCGCCCCGTTGCATTCGACGCGCCCAGCGGCGTGCTCCCGAGCTTGCGCTCGGGGCTCGTAAAGGCGGGTCAGTCGCGGAGGCTGCGGCCGGTGAGGTTGAGGAAGACGGTCTCGAGATCGGGGCGTTCGATGTGGACGCCGCGGGCGTCGCCGGCGGCGAGGGCGCGCTGGATGACGGCGACGGGCTCGGGGGTCTGGGTGCGCTCCTCGCCATCGGCGCGCTCGATGCGGACGACGCTCTCGCCGCCGTGGACGCGGATGAGGCCGTCGACGGTGTCGAGCGCCAGAAGCCTGCCGTGATCGATGACGCCGACGCGGCCGCAGAGCTTCTGGGCCTCCTCCATGTAATGCGTTGTGTAGACGATCGTGCGGCCTTCGGCCTGGAGGGCGCGGACGATCTCGAAGATGGCGTGGCGGGACTGGGGATCGACGCCGGCGGTGGGCTCGTCGAGGAGCACCACGCGCGGGTCGTGGACGAGGGCGCAGGCGAGGTTGATGCGGCGCTTCATGCCGCCGGAGTACTTGCCGACGCGGTCGCGGGCGCGGTCGGCGAGGCCGACAAGCCCGAGCAGCTCGTCGGCGCGGCGGGCCCGCTCCGCGTGCGAAAGCCCGTAGAGCGAGCCGAAGAACATGAGGTTCTCGCGCGCGGAGAGCTCGTCGTAGACGGCGAGCGACTGGGGGGCGACGCCGAGGCGGGCGCGGACGGCGGGGTCGGCCGGGTCGCCACCGTCGATGCGCACGGATCCGGCGTCGGGGCGGAGCAGGCCCACCATCATGGCGATTGTCGTGCTCTTGCCGGCGCCGTTGGGGCCGAGGAGTCCGAAGACCTCGCCGGGCGCAATCGAGAGCGTGAGGTCGTCCACGGCGGTGATGGGGCCGAAGGACTTGCGCAGGGAGTCGAGGGAGATCATCGGCGCGAGACTAGCGGCGCCCCGAGCGCACCACAACTCGTCGATTCTGCGGGCTGGGCACGGTTCTGGTCGGGCGCGACGTGCCTCCCGTGCGTACGAACCTCCCGAGCTTGCGCTCGGGGCTCGTCAAGGCGGGCGGATCTCCGCCGATCGCCCCTGCAGGCGGCCAGGACACCGGCGGCACCGGATGACGGCCGCTTATGGCTGCTGCGGTCAAGCCCTGACCAGGTTCACGGGCCACCCGTGCACCGGGCCCGGCCGCCTGCGGGGGCGACGGGAGAGGACGCCCAGCGGGAGTCCTGCGGACAGAAATGAAGGATACGCCCCAACCCCGCCCCCGTACACTCTCCACATGGACCCGAACCGAGGCCTGAACCCCGATCCGGCGGACCAGCGGGCACGATCCCGGGTCCTCTCGATCATCCGCATGGCCTTCGTGGTCCTGATCCTCACCGTCACCCTCCTCAACATCATCCAGACCAAGGGGGGCTCGGGGGAGCAGTGGCTGGCCGAGCAGTGGTGGATCCCGCTGGGCGCGGCCCTGGTGCTCGCCGGCGGGTTTCTCGCCCTCGACCTGCTGACCCCCCGCAAGAAGATCTCGACCCTCACGGGCATGACCCTCGGCCTGCTCACCGGCCTGCTCGGGGCCGTGGCGATGGCCTTCATCTTCGACCTCGTCGCCGAGTCGTGGGACCTGACCGAGCTGATGCCGCGGGTGGTCGGGACGCTGAAGATCCTCATCGGCATCGCGATGTGCTACCTCGCGATCTCGACGGTGCTCCAGACGCAGGACGACTTCCGGCTCGTGATCCCGTACGTGGAATTCGCCAAGCAGATGCGTGGCGTGCGCCCGCTGCTGCTGGACACCTCGGCGCTGATCGACGCCCGGATCGTCGAGGTGGCCGAGACGGGGATCAGCCAGGCGCCGCTCATCATCCCGCAGTTCGTCGTCGCCGAGCTGCAGCGGCTGGCGGACTCGGGGGACAGGCTCAAGCGTGCGCGGGGCCGGCGGGGGCTCGAGATCGTCGCCCGCCTGCAGCGCTCGGCGATGCTCGACGTCTCCATCGACGAGACGCCGATGCCCAGCAAGGCGGTGGACCACATGCTGGTGGACCTCGCGCGGCAGCTGCCGGCGACGATCGTGACCACCGACGTGGGGCTGAGCCAGGTCGCGGCCATTCATGGGGTCGTGGTGCTCAACCTCAACGACCTGGCGAACGCGCTCAAGCCGAACGTGATCCCGGGCGAGCAGCTGACCGTGCGCCTGATCCGGCGGGGCGAGCAGCGCACGCAGGGCGTGGGGTACCTCCCCGACGGGACGATGGTCGTCGCCGAGGACGGCGCCGAGGTGATCGGGTCCGAGGTGGCGCTCACGGTGACGAGCAGCCTGCAGACGTCCGCCGGGCGGATGATCTTCGGACGCATCGGCCCCGAGGCCCCGCCCGAGGCGGCGCCCGCGCGCGAGGCCGAGCCGGCGCCGCCGGAACCGGGCGCGCACGACGGTGCGGCAGCGGTCCGGGGGGGCGTGGAGGCGGACGGCGTCGACGGCGGCGCGGAGGGCGGCGCGGTCGAGCAGACGGGCGCGCCCGCGCAGGAGCCCGCGCGCGGACCCTTCCCCCCGCGCCCGCCGGCGCGGCCGAACCGTGCGCGCAACCCCAGACGCTGAGCGCGGAGCCGGCATGCCCCAGTACCTGTGCATCTACACGCCCTGCCGCCCGACGTTCGCCGAGGACGCCAGCGAGGCCGAGCAGCGCGTGGTGGGCGAACACTTCGAGTATCTGTCGGGGGCGCTGGAGGCCGGCGCCCTCATCCTCGCCGGACGCACGCTCGACGCGCCGCCGATGGGGCTCGCCGTGTTCGAGGCCGTGTCGGACGAGTGCGCGGCGGCGTTCGTCGAGCGCGATCCGGCGGTCAGGGCGGGGCTTTTTTCGGCGGCGGTGCGCCCCTATCGCGTGGCGCTGCTGGCCGGGGCGGGCGATGAATAGGATGCACGGGGCGCGGGGGCGGGCGGAGGCACGCGGATGAAGCTGTTCTGGGCTCTGATCGCTGTTCTCGTGCTCGCCTCGGGCGGGCTGCTCTTCATGCGCGGGCGGGGGCAGGACCTCGGCGGCGGCGAGCGCGTCCGCGCGTCGTCGCTCCCCGAGGCGGCGACGGGGACCGAGCCGTCCGAAGCGGCGCAGTCGGGCGCGCCGACGATGCCGGATGGGCCGCAACAGGCGCCTCCTCGCGAGGAGCCGAAGGAAGAGGCCGCGGAATCGCCGACTGAGCCCGCCGCGTGGGACGCGCCGCAACCGGAGACTCCGGCGCAGGAAGAGCCGGGGGCGGACGTGGAAGTCGCCGCGGCGGATTCACCTGAGAACGGCGCGGTGACCGGGACGGACGCTGAGACCATCGAAGAAGCGGCGGAGTCCGAGGCCATCGCGGACGCGGAGGAGGCGGAAGGCGCGGGCGACGCGGCTGACGTGGCGATCGATGCGCAAGAGCCGTCCGTCGAACTCGACACGCCGGAGACACCGGAGGTCGAGGCCGAGCCGGGCGCCGACACGACGGCCGGGGCGCCCGAGCGCGGGGCCGCGCCGGTGCGCGTCGAGAACGGCGTGCTCGTGCTCAACGATCTGCACCGGGTCCCCGGCGAGGGGACGGCGGAGAGCCCCTACACCGTGGGTTGGGACACGCTCGTGGCCCTCGAGCAGGAGTACGACCCCAAGGCGCCGGGGAAGAAGGACGTGCCGGAGTGGATCAAGGCGCTCGACGGCAAGCACGTGGCGATCACGGGGTTCATCGCGTTCCCCTTCATCGCACCCACCGCTGACGAGTGCATGGTGATGCTCAACCAGTGGGACGGCTGCTGCATCGGCGTGCCGCCGACGCCGTACGACGCGGTGGAGGTGAAGCTCGCCGACACGCTCGACGTGGGCCGGGACGTCGTGAACTATGGGACGATCACGGGCGTCTTCCGGACCGATCCATACCTGGTGAACGGATGGCTGATCGGGCTGTACGTGATGGACGAGGCGGTGCTGAGCAAGGCCGGCGGGAAGAACGCGCCGGGGTTCTGAGGCCGCCAACCCGATCGCGGAGCTGACGCACGCGGGGCGCATCGCACATTTGCTTGTGCCGGCTCGGCGGTCCGCGTACATTGCGTGGCGGCAACCGTGGAGGGTGGCGTGATGAGCAAGCTTGCCCAGCTTTCCGCGATCGTGCTCGGTTCGTGCGCGTTCGGTCAGTGCGACCCGGCGTGGAGCGATGCTCCCGGGCAGATCGGCCTCGCCGACGGGTACGCCGAGGCGGCGGTCGCGTGGGACGACGGCGGGGGGGAGGACCTGTACGTTGGTGGGAGTTTCACGAAGATCGGGGGGCTCAACGGGCTCCGCGGCGTGGGGCGGTGGGACCCGCAGACCGGCGAGTACTCGCGCATGGGGAGCGGCATCTCGTTTGGGAGCACCAACGGCTTCGTGACGAGCATCCAGCCCTTCGACGCCGGCGGCGGGCGGCTGCTGGTCGTGGGCGGCTTCTTCGCCTCCGCGGGCGGGCAGGCGGGCACGCAGAGTCTCGCGGCGTGGGACGGATCGGCGTGGCGCTCGCTCGGCGCGGGGTTCGTGGCGCCGGAGGCGGTGTGGTCGCTGGAGGTCGGTGATCTCGGGGACGGCGGGCTGCTCTACCTCGCGGGCGGGTTCCAGCAGATCGCGGGGATGGCGTGCAGCGGCGTGGCCTCGTGGGACGGCGTCGCGTTCGGCGTGCTGGGCGACGGGCTCGGCATGACGGGCTTCTCGCCCTTCGTCAACGAGACGGCGATCTGGGACGACGGGTCGGGCGTGGCGCTGTATGCGGTGGGACGGTTCGAATCGATCGACGGCGTGGACGCCGCGCTCGCCGCCCGATTCCGGCCGGCCTCGGGCTGGGAGAGGATCGGGCCCGGGCTCGTGGCGGTGGACGCGATCACCACGCTCGACGCGGCGGCGGTGTTCGACGACGGGCGCGGGGAGGCGCTCTATGTCGCGGGTTCGCCCTTCCGCGCGAGCGGCCAGGGCTTCAACTCGAGCGTGCTGAGGTGGGACGGTGTGGCGTGGGAGTCGGTGGGGCAGAACGTCGGCGGGCGCGTGACCGACCTGCGGGTGTGGGACGACGGCACGGGCCCGGCACTCTACCTCTCCGGCACCGCGACGCCGGGCATCAACTACCTCGCGCGGCTCGAGGACGGCTCGTGGGAGATCTACCTCGGCGGCGTGGCAGGGCCGGCGATCCCGCCCTCGAACTTCCCCTCGGTGTTCGGGCTCGGCGAGTTCCGCGGCGACCTGGTCGTGTGCGGGAACTACACGACGATGGGCGACGGCGGAACGTCCAACGGCGTGGCGCTCATCACGACCTGCGCCGGCGACTGCGTGGCGGATTTCAACGGCGACGGGGTGGTGGACACGCGCGACATGATCGCGTTCCTCAACGCCTGGTCGGCGGGCGAGGACAGCGCGGACATCGACGGCAACGGCGTGGTCGATACGCGCGACGTGATCGCGTTCCTCAACCTGTGGACGGCGGGGTGCTGAAGGGAGGACTGGCTTCCGCCGGTGCGCGGCGGACTCGCGCTGTCGTCCACCCGGGCTGGATGACCTGCCCCTGACAGGGTTTGGATCGGGATCGCCGAGCTGTCCGCGCTCCCACTCGCACGAGCGTGATTGTCAAAGGACACCCCAAGGTCTACTATTGCGATCGATGCGGTTTCTCCCGCCCATACGCCGCGCGGCCTCACGGCTTGCGGCCAGAGCCGCCGTGTGCGGCTGGGTGCTCGCGCTGGTCGTCGGTGCCCAGGGTTGGGTGCCGGTCGGTGCGGAGTGGTACGCGGGGGCGGGGCGGTCGCTGTGGTCGCCCTGCGGGTCGGCGATGTGCGCCTGCCCGGCGAGCGTGAAGAGTCCGGCGCGGCCGGCGACGGAGGCCTCGTGCTGCCCCGATGAGCCCGTCGCGCAGGCGGACGAGGCGCCCGCTTTGCCGCTGCTGGTCGCCCTCGGTGGGGAGCGTCGGGACGACAGCCGCAGCTCGTCCATGCCCGAGAGCCTGGTGCTCGAGCTTCCCTCGGCGCCGTCGGGGCAGATCGACCGGGTGTTTGCGACGGGACGCGAGCTGGTGCGCGAGTCGTCTCTGCGCGCCTTGGCGGAGCTCGAGGTGACGCCTCCCCCGCCGCGGGCCTGAGTCCGGCCCCCGATCGTTCCAGATCCCCCCAGATCGGAGCGGGCGCGACGCATCGCGCCCCCGGAGCCTGCGCCGATGGTCTGCATGGAATCAACGCGCCGCGCCGTGCGCGGGCGCACCGCGTTCACACTCATCGAGCTGCTCGTCGTCGTCGCGATCATCGCCCTGCTCATCGGGGTGCTTCTGCCGGCGCTCGGACGCGCCAGGGCCGCGGGCATGACCGTCGCCTGCCTCAGCCGCGTGCGCGATCTCGGCGCGGCATCCGCCGCGTACGCGCAGTCGAACCTGGAGACGATCCCCCGTTCGCAGCACTCCGCGGGCGCGCACCACGAGGGGGCGTGGGAGCAGATCCACTATTCCTACTTCGACGGCGGCGAGTACGACTACCACACCGGGGAGCCGTGGTGGGACGACGAGTCGTGGTGGCGCGTCTGCCGCGAGCACTACCAGTGCCCGTTCGACCGGCGCGAGAACCCCGCCTCGCGCCAGGGGCTGCCCTTCCCGATCCCGGCGCTGAGCTACGGGCAAAACGTCTACTACGAGCTGCGCGCCGAGGAGATCGACCCGCAGCGCTGGCACGGGCTCCGCTCGGCGCCCTACCGGAGGCTGGCGGCGATCCCGATGCCCGCGGCGACGGTGCTCTTCGGGGAGCTTCAGGACTCGAGCCTCACCGACCACGTGATGCCCCACCTCTGGACGCTCAACGGGGCCACGCCGGAGCTGGACGACACCCGACACGGCGCATCCTCCGGCATCCTCTATCTGGACGGCCACGCGGGCGACGGCCCGCTGGCCATGACGTACGACCCCGAGAGCGGGGTCGATCGCTGGAATCCCGCGACCGCGCACTGACGCGGCGCACACCCATCCCCGCGCCGCCGGCGCGGAAGGAGAGACTCGCTCATGCTCAAGTCATTCGTCACGATCGCTCTCGTCGGCGGCCTCGCGCCCACCGCCTTGGCCGATCTCTGGCCGCACGCGGACGGCTCGATGAAGCACATCATGGTGTCGCTCGACGGGCAGTCGCTCGGCGTGCACGTCGAGGGGGACCCGCTGGAGCGGATGGAGATGCTCCGCTATCCCGGCGAGCACTACACGCCGCCGGCCGACGTGCTGGACGGCAAGTACTACAGCAGCCGCTACGGCTGGATGTCCGACGGCTTCATCGACCTCCCGGACGGCGCCGCGATCTTCGTGCTGCGTCACTCCTCCGACGCGGGCCTGGAGGTCTACGAGGGCGGGATGCGCTCGATGATCTCCACGCACACGTTCGCGCCGATCCTCGGCACCGCGGGGCACGACGAGCCGTGGCCGTGGCCGGGCTCGATGGTGCACAACTGGTACGCCGCGCAGGCGCTGGGCGACTACGAGGCGACGTACGACGTCTACGTCGGCGACGAGCTGACCGGCGAGCCGCTCGACGGCTACAGCGGCGACCAGGTGACGGTCTACTTCACCGCGGTGCCCGCGCCGGCCGGGGTGGCGGCGCTCGGCCTCGGCGCCCTGTCGGCGTCGCGCAGGAGGGCACGCTGATGCGCCGCTCGCTCCCGCTCGCGGTGCTCGTTCCGGCGTTGCTGACAGGCCCCGTGGTGGCCGACGCCCCCCACATGGGCGGCGAGATGAACCACGTCCTCGTGTCGCTCTATCAGAAGACCGTCTACGTCTCGATCGAGCGCCCGGACGAGCTGCCGCTGACGCTGTTCAACTACCACGAGTGGTATGAAGGCCCCGCGCACGTGCTCAACCGGACCGGGTACAACGCGCAGTTCGGCTGGCTCGCCGGCGGGTACATCAGCCTGCCCCCGGACGGGGCGATGTGGGTCGAGGCGATCGACCAGACCCCCGGCCTGCGCACCTACTCGCAATACTCCTTTGACCCGCTCTTCACGACCGGCGGCTCGTCGGCGCGGTGGGAGTGGGACGGCGCGATGACGCACAACTGGTACGCGGCGTACGCCCTGGGCGAGTACGAGGCGAGGTACAGCGTCTACGTCGGCACCTTCGACGGCGAGCCCTACGCGGGGTACACGCCCGGCGAGATCACGCTGCGCTGGACGTACCCCGTCGGCGGCATCGGCCCCCTCGACGGCGCGAGGGTGAACCCGCGCGACGTCGAACCGATCCCCGCGCCGGCGGGCTGGTGCCTCGTGCTGACGATGGGGCTTGCGCCGCGACGGCGGCGCGGCTGAGGCGGGGCCGCAGGTCGGCAGGCGCTCCGGAGGGGGCGGCTTCGGGCCGTCCCCTCCTTTCGTTTGACGGCCTTTGCCGTTGCGCGTTTCGCGCCACCCGGCGATCCTGCTGATTCTCCTGTTCACGCGGGGGGAGGATCTGTAGGCTGGGGTGGCCCGCGAACGGGCCGGGGACGATGGCGAGCGGGAGATTGCGATGCGGTGTTCTATCCGGTGGCTTGTGGCGCTCGCGTGCGTCGGTGTCCAATGCACGAGCTCGCCGCTCGCCGCGGCGCAGCAGCAGACGGCCAAGCTCACGGCCGGCGACGGCGCCGAGTACGAGTACTTCGGCGGCTCGGTGGCGGTGAGCGGAGGTTTCGCCCTCGTGGGTGTGCCCGGCGCCGACTCCGGCACCTTCTCTGGGTCGGCGTACGTGTTCGAGCTCGTCGATGGCGCTTGGACGAAGCGGGCCAAGCTCCGGGCATCTGACGCCTCGATAGACGACTGGTTCGGGATCTCGGTCGCGCTCGACGGCGGCACATGCCTCGTGGGAGCATCGCACGACGACGGAGGCGAGGAGGACACCGGCTCGGCGTACGTGTTCGAGCGGGCCGGCGATGGGTGGGCCCAGGCCGCGAAGCTGACGGCTCCGGACGCGGCGCGGCTGGCGTACTTCGGCGCGTCCGTCTCTCTCAGCGGCGAGACGGCGTTCATCGGCGCCCCGGAGGACGACGGGCTCGGGTTCCGAGCCGGCGCGGTCTACGTGTTCGAGCGCGTCGCGGGCGCGTGGGAGTTCCGCGCCAAGATCGTCGCCTCCGACGGAGAGCCGGGGAGCTTCTTCGGGTGCGCCGTCTCGCTGAGCGCCGACCGCGCGCTGGTGGGGGCATGGGCGGACGACGACGTCGGATACGCCGGCGGCGCGGCCTACGTGTTCGAGAAGGCCGGGGGAGTCTGGGTCGAGGTGGCCAAGCTCGTTGCGCACGACGGCGAGGCGGAGGACCACTTCGGGCACAGCGTCTCCCTGAGCGGCGATTCCGCGCTCGTTGGACTGGACGACTTCTGGTTCGGCGACCCGGCCGGCGCGGCGTACGTGTTCGAGGAGATCGGGGGCATATGGATCGAGACGGCCAAGCTCGTCGCGCCGGACGGCGAGGCGGGCGACAGGTTCGGCTGGTCCGTCGGCCTCAGCGGGAACCTGGCCCTGGTGGGATCGAACAATGACGACGCGCTCGGCTACGGCTCGGGCTCTGCGTACCTGTTCGAGCGGGACGGGCACTCGTGGATCTACGCCGCCAAGCTCACGGCCGCGGACGGCGCGAGGTACGACGAGTTCGGCTATGCCCTATCGATCAGCGGCGACACCGCCATTGTGGGATCGATCGGCGACGACGATCATGGCGAGGACTCCGGGGCGGCGTACGTGTTCGATCTGCGTCCGGACTGTCCCGCCGACTTCAACGGCGACGGGGCGGTGGACACGCGGGACGTGCTCGGCTTCCTGAGCGCCTGGGGCGCGGGCGACGCGTCCGCGGACACCGACGGCAACGGCGTGATCGACACGCGCGACGTGCTGGCATTCCTGAATCTCTGGTCGGCGGGGTGCTGAACGGTTTCGCCGCCCCACGGGGCTCTCGTCGTATCGCCGCTGATACCCGGTCGCATCTGCGGCCCGGGAGGGCAAGCAACTTTCCCTGTTCTGCCGCGGATCAGCGCTCGATCCGCGGCGTGGGCGCTGCGCACGAGTAGTCTTGCGGTTGTGACGCAAGCGGGTGGACACGGCCGCACACCCGGCTGTCCTCGACCGTCGCGGCCGGGAATGAGAGGGGCACATGGCCACGCGCAGGCAACAGCGGAGCGGCTTGCTCGGCGCGCTCGCGCTCGTCGTCGCGGCTGGGCTCTCGGTCGCGGCGGTGGACATCGGGGGCGACGGTGAGAGCCGGGCCGTCTCCACGCCATACGTGGTGCTGGGGGCCAACGACCTCGGGATGCACTGCACGCAGCAGGACTTCTCCGAGTTCCTGATCCTGCCGCCGTACAACACGGTGCACGCGCAGATCATCGATCGCACGGGCGAGCACCCGCAGATCGTGAAGGACGGCGTGGACGTGCTCTATACGATCCTCGGCAATACGCGCTCGGTGGACAAGACCAACTGGTGGACGTACGACGACCTCCTGCTCGGCGCGGATTTCGCGCCGGACATCGGGCTGACGGGCAACGGCATGGCCGGCGCGATGACGCGGACGGCGGGCGGGGACGACTTCGCCGTCACGGGCATCCCGGTCGTGCCGATCGACGACGACGGGCTCGAGAACCCCTACCCGATGGCGACGATCACCGTGCTGCAGAGCGGCCAGGAGATGGCGCGCACGCAGGTGGTGGTGCCCGTCTCCTGGGAGATCAACTGCAACATCTGCCACGACACCGCCGGGATCTCGACGGGGGTGGACATCCTGCGGGCGCACGACAGGCTGCACGGGACGGCGCTGGAATCCCAGCAGCCGGTGTTCTGCGCGGCGTGCCACGCCGACCCGGCGCTGGGCGCTCCGGGCGATCCCGACCTGCCCATGTTCTCGCACGCCATGCACGGGGCGCACGCGTCGCGCATGGACCTGGCCAACCTGGACAACGAGTGCTACGCCTGCCACCCGGGGATGCGTACGCAGTGCCAGCGCGACATCCACTATGCCGAGGGCATCCTTTGTGTGGACTGCCACGGCGGCATGGACGCGGTGGGCGATCCGGCGCGCATGCCGTGGGCCGACGAGCCGCGGTGCGGGGACTGCCACAGCCGCACGGGATTCGACTTCGAGCAGCCGGGGGTGCTGTACCGGGATTCGGTGGGGCACAGCGGCGTGTTCTGCTACGCGTGCCACGGCAGCCCGCACGCCATCACACCCACGGTGACCGAGCAGGACAACCTCCAGGCGATCAACCTCCAGGGCCACGCCGGCGTGATCGACAACTGCCTGGTCTGCCACAGCCAGCCGGAGGGAGATCCGTTCTACCACCGCGTCGAGGACTGACCGGCACACGTGAGCGGCACGCTCAGACAGGAAGTGCGCCAATGACAAGCACAAGCATGCATCAGACCGTTGCTGCCCTCGTGTGCGCGGCGGCGCTGGCCGGCGCCGCCTCGGGGCAGAGCTATGCAATCACAGATCTCGGGAAGATCGCGGGGCCGGCGCAGGCGTATGCGTTGAACGCGTCAGGCCAGGCGGCGGGCGCGGCCCTCGGGCCGATCGAGGACGGGTCGCCCTTCCGCGGGTTCTTCTGGGACGGCACGTTCCACGTGATCGACCCGCTCGTGGGCGAGCACCAGAGCCACGCCCTTGCGCTGGATGACTTCGGGGCGGTGTACGGCACGGCGTATACCGTCGGACGGTTCCGGGCCGCGGCGTTCGTGAGCGATCTGGGGCCGCCGGTGTATCTCGGCGAGTTCGCCGCGCGCGGTGTGAATGACCTCGGCGTGGTGGTGGGCACGATGCCGACGGCGGACGCGGCGGGGTGGCGCGGGACGGCGGCGTGCGTGTTCGCGGACGGACAGCTCACCCAGCTGGCGGGGCTCGGCGGCCTCTCGGGCGGCGCGACGGCCGCGTCCGAGTCGGGCGACATCGTCGGCTGGGCGAGCCTGCCGGGCGATATGCTCACGCACGCGGCGCTGTGGAGGGCCGGGGCCGTTCGCGACCTCGGCACGCTCGGCGGGGACCGGAGCCAGGCGCTGGCCGTGAACAACGCGGGGATGGTGGCGGGCGTGGCCGACACGGCGGCCGGCGACCCGCACGCGTTCGTCTTCGAGCTGGATTCGGGCGGGCACGTGGTGGTGCGCCACGACCTCGGCGTCCTCGGCGAGCGGTCGAGCTGCGCCTTCGGGCTCAACGACGCGGGCGAGGCGGTGGGCACGTCCGACGATCGGGCGTTCCTGTGGGACGGCGCTGGGTTGATCGACCTCAACACGCGCATCGACCCCGCCTCCGGTTGGCACCTGCAAGCGGCGACAGCGATCAACGGCTCCGGCCAGATCGTGGGCTGGGGGCGGGTGCTGGGCGTGCCGAGCGCGTTCATGCTCACGCCGTGCGTCGCGGACTTCAATGGCGACGGGACGGTGGACACTCGCGACATGATCGCGTTCCTCAACGCGTGGGTTGCCGGGGAGGACAGCGCTGACATTGATGGGAACGGCGTGATAGATACGCGCGACGTGATCGCGTTCCTGAACCTGTGGACTTCCGGCTGCTGACTGAGCGGTCAGCCGGAGCCGGGGCCGGGCGGCGGGTCTTCGTCGGCGGGCGGTTGCGTCGGCTGGGGGGCCCGCCCGAGCCACTCGGTCGCGCGGCGGACGGTGTCCTCGTCGCCGGCTTCGGTCGCGAGGTGGAGCGCGTGGCGGAGCTGCTCCTCGGCCTCGGTCTCGCGTCCCGCCCGTTGGAGCATGACACCGTAGTTCAGCTCGGCGCGGAGGCGGGAGAGGTCCCCGGGTCCGAGGCAGAGCCGGTTGCGCTGCAGGCAGCTCCAGAGCAGGTCCACGGACTCTGCAAAGCGTTGCCGGCGCGCGAGCAGGAAGGCGAGGTCCTGCTCCACCATAGCCGGCTCGAGGCGTCGGGCGCCGTAGATCTCGACGGCTCGCGTGAGCACGCTCCGGAGCATCGCCTCCGCCTCGACGGGTCCGCCGCGGGCTTCGAGAACCCTCGCGAGGCGGATATGGATGAACATGGTCGTCGGGTCGTCGGGGCCGCACGCGCGGGTCGCGATGTCGAGGGCCCGCCGGTAGTAGGCCCCGGCCTCCTCGGGCTTGCGCTCGGCGAGCATGAGCGTGCCGAGGTTTCGGGTGGTGGTTGCGACGGCACGGTCCACATCGCCGTAGAGGGCGCGTCGGGCGGCGAGCGCGGCTTCGAGACACCGGCGGGACTCGTCGAACCGGGCGAGGTCCTTGAGCGCGCAGCCGCGGTTGTTCAGCGCGCGCGCGGTATCGCCGTGGAGTTCTCCGAGCGAGGCGCGGAGGAGTTCGTACGACTCGTGGTAGAGCCGCTCGGCCGCGGCGTAGTCGCCCCGTCCTTCCGCGAACAGGCCGGCGATGGTGAGGCACCGGCCGCGCTCGACGTGGCGCGGATCGAGGCTCTCCTCGCAGATCGCGAGGGCCCTGGCGAGGTCCTGCTCGGCGTCGGCGGTGAATCCCATGGTGCGGCTGGCGTCGGCGATGGTGCGCCAGAGCGCGACCCGGAGGGCGGGCTGGTCGGCGAACCCGCCCGCCTCGAGGCGGGCCCTGGCGCGGGCAAGGACGCCGGCGCCGGGGTTCTGGTCGCCGGCGCGGACGGCCTGGCTGACCGAGGTAAGCATGTCCAGGAGAAGCTCGGCGGTGGCCTCCTGGCGGGCGGCGTTCTGCTCGGCGTGCCGCTGGGCTTCCTGCGCGGCGTGGACGGCGAGGGCGAGGTCCTGCGTCCGGTCGAAGAGCTGGCCGGATCGGGCGGCGAGGCGCAGGGCCAGCACGGAGGAGACGATGCCGGCGCCGAGGATCAGCACGAGCGCGGCGCCGACGGTGAGGACGGTGAGGCGGTGCCTGCGCACGAACTTGGCGGCGTGGTAGCCGAGGCTGGGAGGGTGGGCGAGGACGGTCTCGCCGGCGAGGAACCGTCGGATGTCGGCGGCAAGCTCCCCGGCGGACTGGTAGCGGCGCTCGCGCTCCTTGCTCATGGCCTTGAGGACGATGGCGTCGAGCTCGCGCCCGAGGGCGGGGCGGAGCGCCGACGGCCTCCTGGGCTCGGCGGCGCGGATGGCGTCGAAGAGCGCGGGGAGGTCGTCGCCGTTTCCGAAGGGGAGCTCGGCGGTGAGGAGGCGGTAGAGGATGACGCCGAGGGCGTACACGTCGGCGCGGGTGTCCACATCTCCCGCACGGCCGCTGAGCTGCTCGGGAGCGGCGTAGGCGGGGGTTCCCGCGAACTCGCCGGCCGCCGAGCGGGAGTCGCCGGGGCCGGCGCTCCCGAGCACCTTGGCGAGCCCGAAGTCGAGGACGCGGACGCGGGCCTCGCGGTCGACGAGGACGTTGGACGGCTTGAGGTCGCGGTGGAGGACGCCGTGCTGGTGTGCGTGGGCGACGGCGTCGCAGAGCTGCGTGAACACCCCGAGGACCGCTCCCGGCGGGCGGTCGCGGTCGGCCCAGCGGTCGATGGTCTCACCATCGACCCACTCCATGAGCAGCAGCGTCTGGCCTTCCACCGAATCGGCGCCGAGCACGGCGACGACGCCGGGGTGCGAGAGGGCCGAGGCCGCCTCGATCTCACGCTCGAAGCGCGCGCGTGCACGCGCGCCGGCGAGGGCGCCGGCCCAGAGTCGTTTGATCGCGATGGGCCGGTTGGTGCCGGGCTGCAGGGCCTTGTAGACGCGTCCCTGCCCCCCGCCGCCGAGCTCCTCGAGGAGCCGGTAGGGCCCGAACGCGCCGAGGGCGAGGGGCGACGAGGCGGCGCGCAGGGCCGCGAACCACTCGTTCTCGGGGCCGTCGAACCCGAAGCGCGAGCGCAGCTCCGACCGCGTTTCGGGCTCGTCCGGCTTCACAGCGGTCGGCTCGCGCGTGTCAGCCATCGATCGACTCTTCCTCGCGGATCTGCTCGGCGATGAGGTCCTCCATCCTGGCCTTGATCCGCTGGCGAACCTTGTGGACCGCCTGCTCGCTCATGCCGAAGGAGGCCGCGAGCGAGGCGACGCCCTCGCCGGCGACGCTCCGATCGAAAATCTCCACGCTCCTCGCCTCGAACGTGCGCCGGACGGTCTCCATGGCGAGCCTGTAGTGGTGGGCGACCCATTCGCGCTCCCAGTCCGCGGCCTCGGCGGGGGAGGGCTCGTCCGCGGCCACATGCTCGACGAGTGGATCTAGCGCTCCGCCGGCGATCTTTGGACGCGCGGCCCACTCGCTGATCGCGTTCCGGGCGCACCTGAAGAGGTAATCGCGGAATCTGCCCTTGGCCGGGTCGTAGCGGAACGCGGGCAGGGACCTGGAAAGATTGGTGAAGACGACCTGGACGAGGTCTTCGGCGTCGGCGTGCTGCAGGCCGCGGGCGCGGCAGAAGCGGATCAGGAGCTCGCGGTACCTGGCTTCAAAGTCGCGCCATGCGGCCTGGTCGGCTGGGTCGCGGACGCGGGAGAGAAGGGAGCCGCGGGTGGTCTGGAGGCCGAGCGCGCGTCCCCGATCGTGCTTTGCCGGCTCCGTGGCCACGGGGCCAGCATACCGGTCGGGCCCGGATTTTCGGCGGGGATTCGGCCCGGGCCGCGCCCTTCCGGCGCGGGGAGGGCGGGCGCGCGGGAAGTCTTGCGCGGCGCGTCCAAGGGGCGCCGCGGGCGCGCTACTCCCCATCGTCGGGTCGCCCGGGTGGGCGGCCGGCACGGGGAGCGGGCTCCCACCGCGCTCAAGCGGCAGCAGCTCGCCGGCAGTCTGGGTCAGACCGAAGGAGAGCACCGGATGGGCGCGCGAGGGAAGAGGCTGGCGGGGGTGTGTGGCGGCCTGCTCTTGGCTTGGGGCGGCTGGGCCCCGGCGGGTCCGATAGATCCTCCATCGGGCCCGGTGCAGAGCACGTTCAAGACGCTGGCGGAGGTCGAGCCGCGGATCGCGATCAACGCGGTCAACACCCCGGGGGACGCCGACAGCCTGTACCGGATCACGCAGCCGGGGTCGTACTACCTGACGGGCGGCATCGTCGGGGAGAAGGCGAAGTCGGGCATCGAGGTCGCCGTCGGCGGCGTCACGATCGACCTGGCGGGCTTCACGATGACGGGCGTGCCGGGCTCCCTCTCGGGGATCGTCGACGAGGTGGCGTTCACGGCGGGGGTCTCGGTCCGGAACGGCACGGTGACCGCGTGGGGTGATCGCGGGGTGAGCCTCCAGAGGAACCCGGCGATCGTGGAAAGGATCCTGGCGTCCGAGAACGGCACGGAGGGGATCAACGCCGGGCCCGGGAGCGTCGTGCGGGCGTGCGTGGCAAGCTCAAACGGGCGGGACGGGATCCGCGCGGGCACCGGCGCGACGGTCACCGGGTGCAGCGCGGTCGGCAACGCGGCCGATGGGATCTCGGTCAACTCTCGCAGCACGGTGACGGAGTGCGCCGCCGAGGGCAACGCCGGCAACGGCATGTCCGGCGTGTTCGGCGCCCTGATCGCGCGGTGCGTTTCCGGCTCGAACACCGGCGCGGGGATCAGCGTCGATCAGGGGTGCACGGTCGCGGAGTGCTACGTCTCGACCAACACCGCCGACGGGATCGTGACCTCCGGCGACGGGGCGGTACTCGACTGCGTCTGCGACGGCAACGGGAGGAACAGCGGCGTCGGCGCGGGGATCCTGGTGACCGGCTCCGACAACCGGATCGAGGGCAACAACTGCGTCGACAACGATTTCGGCGTGCGCGCGACCTCGTCGGGGAACATCATCGCGCGCAACACCTGCTCCGGCAACACCACGCTGAACTGGGAGATCGTCGCGAACAACAAGTGCCTGGTGGTCGTCGCGGCGAACGCCGGGGCCATCTCGGGCGACGCGGGCGGGACGGGCTTCGGCTCGACCGATCCCAACGCGAACTTCACGTATTGAGGAGGGTTCGGGATGACTGGGAAAGGGAGCCCCTTCAGCCGCGCGACTTTCACCCGCACGAGGCTCGCCTTGCTCATGCTCGGCGCGGCCGGCGTGGTTTCCGCCGGTCCGATCGACCCGCCCTCCGGGCCGGTGGAGAGCACCTTCAAAACGCTGTCGGAGGTCGAGCCGCGGATCGCGGTGAGCGCCGAGCGCACGCCGGGCGACGCCGACAGCGTGTTCCGCATCGTCTCGCCGGGGTCGTACTACCTCACCGGCAACGTGACCGCCCTGGCCGGAACGTCGGGAATTGAGATCGCGACCGGGGACGTGACGCTGGACCTCATGGGCTTCAAGATCGTGGGCAAGCCCGATTCGCTCGACGGGATCGTCGTGCCCGCCGGGTCGGACAACGTGACGATCCGCAACGGCATCGTTGCCAAGCTCGGCCGGTCGGGGATCGATCTCGCGCCGTCGGGGCTCGGGAGCAGGGGCAGCCGGGTCGAGGGGGTCAGCGCGACCGAGAACGGGGAGATCGGGATCAGGGGCGGGGCGAGCAGCGTGATCGTCGGATGCACCGCGACCCTGAACGGCTCGTCAGGCATCGTCGCGTCGTCAGGCTCGGTGATCGAGCGATGCGCCAGCCGCGAGAATCAGACGGGCATCGCCGCGGGCGACGCCACGGTCAGGAGTTGCGCCGTCAATGCGAACCGGGGGCACGGGTTGTCGGTGGTGGGGAACACCACGGTCGCGGGCTGCGTCGCGACCGGCAACGGCGGGACGGGCATCCTCTGCAGCTTCGGCGCCAGCCTCGTGGTCGATTGCAATGCCAGCCTGAACACGCTGAGCGGGATCAATGTGGTTCAGGGCTGCACCGTGCTGAACAACCACTGCGACAGCAACGGCAACGGCGGCGATGGCGCCGGCATTCTCGTGTCGAGTGACGAGAACCGGCTCGACGGGAACACCTGCACGCGCAACGACCGGGGCATCGACGTGGACAGCGCGGGCAATCTGGTTGTGCGCAACTCCGTGAGCGGGAACGGGGTCAACTTCGACATCGTGGGCGGAAACGACGTCGGCCCGATCGGCTCGGCGGCGACGGCGACGAGCCCGTGGGCAAACATCCAGTTCTGAGCGAGGCCGTGATGAAGCGAACGTTGCACACCCTCCCGATCGTTTGCGTGCTCGTCCAGGGCGCCGCGTCGGCGCTGCACGCGGGACCGATCGATCCGCCCTACGGGCCGGTCGTGAGCACGTACAAGACGCTCGCCGAGGTCGAGCCCCGGACCGCGATCAACAGCGCGAACACGCCGGGCGACGCGGACAGCGTCTACCGGATCTCGCGCCCGGGCTCCTACTACCTCGCGGCGGACACGCCGGGCAAGAGCGGGAAGCACGGCATCGAGATCGCGTCCGGCGGCGTGACAATCGACCTCGCGGGGTTCACGCTGCGCGGCGTGCCGGGATCGCTCGACGGCATCCGGGCGGCGGGGCCGGATCTCGAGAGCATCACCATCCGAGGCGGCGCCGTCGACGGGTTCGGGGGGAGCGGGATCGAGCTTGGGGCCGATGCGCTCAGCCGCGGCGTGCTGATCGCGGAGGTGCACGCCTCGAACAACGGGGAGACGGGCATCACGGTGAGCGCTGGCGCGGTGGTGCGTCACTGCACGGCATCGGGGAACGGGGGGACCGGGCTCTCGTCGGGACGGAACGCGGCATTCGAGGCGTGCGTCGCGACCGACAACGGGGGCTTTGGGTTCTTCGTCGATCGGGGGGGCACCGTCAGGGGCTGCTCGGCGCGGGGGAACGGCACGGGCGGGATCTCGGCCGCGGGCGGGTGCGTGGTGGTGGAGTCCACGGCTCACGAGAACGCCGGCAACGGCATCTCCGCGGGCGCGGAGGACCTCGTCGCGGACTGCAGCGCGTCCCTGAACGGCGGTGACGGCGTCACCGTCTTCCGCGACTGCACCGTGCGGGGCTGCATCGTCTCGCGGAACGGCGGGGACGGGATCGAGGGAGACACCCGCAACACGTTGCGCGGCAACGCTTGCACACAGAACGGGCCGGGCAAGGGCGGCGCGGGTGTGCGGCTGACCGGCCCGGGGAACCGCCTCGAGTCGAACACGTGCGACCAGAACGGGACCGGGATCAGCGTGGGCGCGTCGGGGAACGTCATCGTCCGCAACATCTGCTCGGCGAACGGGACGAACTGGGACGTCGCCCCGCTCAACACGATCCTGGTCGTCGTCGCGACGCGGGGCCTGGCCGGAGTCGTCGGCGATTCCGGCGGCGAGCCGCTGGGCTCGACGGATCCCAACGCGAACTTCACCGCACAATGAGCCGGGGAGAGTCGGGCATGCACACGGAGCCGAGGCGGGCCGGAGTGATCTGGGGTGGGGCGTCGCTCGTGCTCTGCGGCGCGCTCGGCGCCGGCCCGATCGACCCGCCGTCGGGGCCGGTCACAAGCACGCTCAAGACGCTCGCGGAGGTCGAGCCGCGGATCGCGATCGGCGCGGAGACGACGCCGGGCGACGTGGACTGCCAGTTCCGGATCAAGAACCCGGGGTCCTACTACCTGACCGGGCACATCGTCGGCGAGAGGTCCAAGGCGGCGATCGAGCTCGCGGTCTCGGGAGTGACGAGCGACCTCATGGGATTCTCGCTGGAGGGGGCGCCCGGTTCGCTGGACGGGATCCGGGTCGCGTTCGGAGGCCTCGACGGACTGACGGTGCGCAACGGGCGCGTGTCGGGCTTCGGCGAGGACGGGATCGATCTCGCCGATCGTGGTCGCCTCCGAGAACTCCGGGGCGATCATGGAGAACTCGTTCGGGGGGAGTCTCGGGTCCGCCGATCCGAACGCCAACTTCACGCATTGAACCGAGGGAGGAGCTCATGGATCGCCGGTGTCGCATCGTCAACGCGTCTGTCTGCCTCGCCGTCGCCGCGCCCGCGCTGGCGCAGTCGAACGTCTCGCCCGCGCACAAGTTCACGTGGGGCGAGAACATCGGGTTCATGAACTGGCGCGACGCGGGCGATCCGAGCGGCGCGCAGGGCGTGCGCCTGCACGACGCCCCCGGCGGCAACGCGTTCCTCTCCGGCTTCGTGTGGGGGGAGAACGTCGGGTGGGTCAACCTCGGCGACGGCTCTCCCGCCGACGGCGTGGCCTACGCCAACGACGACGGGTCCGATTTCGGCGTCAATATCGACGACTCCGGCATCGTCTCCGGCCTGGGCTGGGGCGAGAACATCGGGTGGATCAATTTCAGCACCAAGGGGTCGCTCGGCCAGTTCGGCCAGAACGCCCGTTTCGACTTCGCCGAGCGTCGCCTGCGCGGCTTCGCCTGGGGCGAGAACGTCGGGTGGATCAACATGGACGACGGCGAGCACTTCGTTGAGTTCCTCTGCGCCGCCGACTTCAACGGCGACGGCTACGTCGACACCCGGGACGTGCTCGCCTTCCTGAACGCCTGGGCGGCGCGCGACCCGCGCGCCGACTTCAATGGCGACGGGTACATCGACACCCGCGACGTGCTCGCCTTCCTGAACGTCTGGACATCCGGCTGCTGAGCCGGAGCACAAAGCGCCGGCCCCCCGGGCCGCGTCGCTCTCACATGCTCAAAGCGTTCCGCAGCAGTGGGTCCGGGCGCAGCTGTGAAGCCCGGCGCACTGCGTATCGGCACCCAGGCGCGCATATCTCCGGCCCCGTGCGTCCATCGAGCGGGCGACACCGCCTAGTCCACCTTCGAGGGCGCCCGGCGCGGCGGCCGATGCGTCGCGCCGGCGCCCCCGGACCTCGACCCGGACGGGCGGCCTCTGCCCCCGGGCCATCACGAGAGAGGTGCACCATGCGTCCGATGCTTGCAGCCGCGCTCGTCTTCGCCGCCGCTCCGCCGCTCTCCCAGGCGCAGCCCATCCGGGTGCTCACGCTCGATTCGTCGCGCACCCGTGTGTGCCAGACGCTGGACTTCAACATCCTCACCGGGAACGCCTTCGCCGAGGTGCGGGCGGCGCTGGAGGACGATGCCAACTTCGGCGCCGGCGGCGTCGTGCCGCGCGACATCCAGTTCGTCGCCCAAGCCCCCGAGCTGACCGGCGACGCGCTCACCCTCTGCGACATCGTGCTCCTCTCGATGTCCGCCGTCCCGCTCGACGTCTGTGAGCGGCAGGCGCTGCGCGATTTCGTGGAGCAGGGCGGGGGCGCGTTCGTCTTCGAGAACCTCGCGGGCGCGTGCGCCGGACCGATCCTCGGGGTCGTCCCCGGTGGTCCCGGGAGCGGCAACGGCGAGATCTCCGATCCCTCCAACCCCGTCGCCGACGGCCCTTTCGGTCCCGTCAGCGGCGCGCTGTTGATGAGCTTCCACAGTCTGTTCGCGGACGTCGGCCCTGACGGGGCCGCCTTCGCCGAGTCCGACGGCCCCTTCGCGGCGAGCTTCGAGATCGGCGCGGGGCGCGTCGTGCTCTACAACGACGAGGAGTCGTTCATGACCCAGCGGGTCAACGGGTGCGCAGCAGGCCAGCTCACGAGCAAAGAGCGAACGCTGTTCCTCAACGCGGTCGCCTATGTCGCCCCCCCGCCCGGCTTCCAGTTCGTCTCACCGGGGTCGTGCTGCCTCGCCGACACCGACCGGGACGGGGCCGCCGACACCCGCGACGTGCTGCGCTACCTCAACGATTGGGCGGGAGCCAAGCCCCTGGCGGATTTCAACTGCGACGGTGTGGTGAACACGCAGGATGTGATCGCGTTCCTCAACACTTGGGCGGGCGGCTGCTGACGCTCGGGAGGAGGCGGCGCCCGGCGCGAGGTGGCGGGGCGGCCCGTGCGCTCACATGTCGAGGAAGTTGCGCAGGAGCCTCGGGCCTTCCTCGGTGAGGAAGCTCTCTGGGTGGAACTGCACGCCTTCCAGCGGGGCGGATCCCCGCTCGCGAGCGCCCCAGACGCGCCGCAGGCCCATGACCACCCGCTGCGCCGTGCCGCAAGCGGCTTGTCCCCCTGTGCTCAGGACCGGATCGTCGGTCCACGCGCTCACGACCCAGCCGCTCTCGCCGGGCTTCGGCGGCGGGGGCACGCTCTCGGCGAGCACCACCAGCGAGTGGTAGCGCGTCGCTGTGAAGGGGTCCGAGAGGCCCCGGAAGAGGTCCTGGCCGTCGTGGTGGACGGGGCTCGTCTTGCCGTGCACCTGGATGGTGTGGCGCGTCACGGTCATGCCGTGCATGTCGCCCATGCACTGGTGCCCGAGGCACACGCCGAGCACCGGGACGCGCCCGGCGAAGCGCTCGATGATCGCGGGCGAGACGCCGGCCTCCTTCGGCGTGCAGGGGCCGGGCGAGATGATCACGCGCGAGGGGCCGCGCCCGTGGTCGAGCGCCGTGGCCTCGTCGGGCGTGATCTTGTCGTTGCGCGCGACGACGAGCGACTCGCCGAGCGTGAGCGAGGGCTCCAGCTCGCCCAGGCGTTGGACGAGGTTCCAGGTGAAGGAGTCGTAGTTGTCGATGAGCAGGATCATGGGCGGGGAAGGATAGACGGCGTGCTCGTGACTTTACGAGCCCCGAGCGCAAGCTCGGGAGGATCCCGGGCATCGTACCACGCCCGAGCTTGCGCTCGGGGCTCGTAGAGTCACGCGCGGCTGACCTCGACCTTGCCCCCCGCGACGTCCTTGATCGCCAGGCCTCGGGCGGCGAGGTCGGCGCGGATGGCGTCGGCGCGGGCGAAATCCTTCGCCTTCCTGGCATCGCGTCGTGCGGCGAGGAGGCCCTCGACCTCGGCGGAGGGCTCGACGCCGATGAAGACGCCGATCTCGGTGTGCTGGGCCGCGGCGCGCTCGAGGGCGAGCACGCCGAGCACGCCGTCCACGAGCCGCATGACGTCGGCGTCGGCGCGAGTGGGCGAGGCGATCGTGTTGGTCCAGGCGTTGAGCGCCCCGAGCGCGCCCGCGATGTTGAGGTCGTCGTTCATCGCCGCGGCGAAGTCGGCGAGGAAGCGCTCGGGCGTCTGACCCGGCTCCTTGGCCGCCGCCCCCGCCTCCGCCACCTTCCGCCAGCGCTCGACCATCCGCGCCGAGTCCTTCAGCCCCTGCTCGGTGAAGTTCGCGTTCGCCCGGTAGTGCGTCTTGATCAGCTCGAGTCGCACGGCCGCGGGCTCGTGGCCTCTCGCAAAGAGGTCGCGGGCGGTGAAGAAGTTGCCCTTGCTCTTAGACATCTTCTCGCCCTCGACGAGCAGGAAGCGGGCGTGGAACCAGTGGCGGCTGAAGCGCTCGCCGCCGGTGATCGCGCAGCTCTGCGCCCGCTCGCACTCGTGGTGCGGGAAGATGTTGTCCTCGCCGCCGGAGTGGAGGTCGATCTCCTGCCCGCCGTTCTTCCCGAGCACGCGCTCCAGGCCGCCGGGCACGAGGCGGCCGAGGCTCATCACCGAGCACTCGATGTGCCAGCCGGGGTAGCCGGCGCCCCAGGGCGAGTCCCACTTCATGAGGTGGCTGGGGTCGGCCTTCCAAAGGAGGAAGTCGGCCGGGTGCTTCTTTGCGGCCTGGTGCTCGTCGATCACTCGACCGCCGGCCCCGCCGCGGAGGTCGTCGAGCGTGTTGCCGCTCAGGCGCCCGTAGTCGGCGAACTTCTGCACGTCGAAGTAGACCGCGTCGCCCGCGCGGTAGGCGAAGCCCTTCTCGACGAGCCGCCCGATCATCGCGATCATGCCGGGGACGTTGGCGCTCGCCCGCGGCATGAGGCTCGGGTCCTTCTCCGCCTCGATCGCGAGCCTGAGCCCGAGCTTCCGCGCGTCCTCGAGGAAACGCCCCGTGTAGTACGCGGCGATCGCATAGGGGTCGCGCGGGTCGATCGCGTCCAGCTCGTGGGCCTTGCCTGCCTTTTTGGCCTCCGCGATCCGCCGCCCCGCGGCCTCCATCTTGTCCTCGCCGCCACCGTCGGCCGCGTCGTCGTCGGTCATGTGGCCGACGTCCGTGATGTTCATCACGTGCACGACCCGGCGGGGCCCCGGGTGGACCCGCCCGTCCGGCCCCTGCACCTCGCATAGCGGGCTCTCGATCCACCGGCGGAGCAGGTCCGCGGCCAGGAACGACCGGAAGTTCCCGATGTGGGCGTCGTCGTAGACGGTGGGGCCGCAGGAGTAGAAGGTGACGCGTGACGGTTCCGCGGGCACGAAGGGCTCGGTGCGGCGGGTGAGGGTGTTGTAGAGCGTCAGCGGCATGCGACCGGATGGTAGGGCGTGCCTCCGCGTGCCTTACCAACCGGTGCTCCCCGCCTCCACGACCACCGAGCGCCAGCGAGCAAGGTCCTGCCTCTGCGAGCCCCAAGCGCAGGATCGGCATGCCCGAACCCGACCCCATGGCACCGCGCGTCGCCCCGGATTCCGCCCTTACCGCCGAGCCCGAAAGCGAAGCAATCGCCGCTCCCCAATCCATCCCTGCCCGCACCCACCAGCTGTGCATTCGCTCCGTGCAGCGCGCTACCGGCGATCGCGAGCACGGACCCCCCAGGGGGCGAACTGAGCTTATTGGCTTCCGCGGCGAGCATGCCTGCTCGTATCGCAAGATCTGTCTGGAGGCGATGGCTCGCCTGTCGCATACGCCGGCGCCGGTGCGCGACGACCCAACGATCGGCGCTACTTCGCCGCGGCGCGCTCGGCGGTCTCGTCGGCCGGTGCGGGGGGCTCTTCCGGCGGCTTGGGCCTGACGCGGACGCGGACGACGCGCGTCGGCTCGGCCTCGAGGACGGCGACGGCGAGGCCCTCGGCCTCGAAGCTCTCGCCGGCCTCGGGGATGCGCCCGAGGCTGACGGTGACGAAGCCGCCGACGGTGTCGTAGTCCTCGTTCTCGGGGATCTCGAGCTTGATCTCCTCGAGCGCGTCGTTGGCGTCGTCGATGCGCATGCGCGCGTCGATGGTGGCCTGGCGCTCGGCCTCGTCGATCTCGATCTCCGGCGTCCTGTCCTCGGGGTTCTCGTACTCGTCGTGGATCTCGCCGAAGATCTCCTCGACGATGTCCTCGAACGTCACGAGGCCGGCGGTGCCGCCGTACTCGTCGATGACGATCGCGATGTGGACCTTCTGGATCACCAGCTCGGTCATGAGCTGCCGTATGGTCTTGGTCTCGGGCACGAAGACGGCGGGGCGGACAAGGTCGGCCAGGCGGAAGGGGTCGTTCGGCCCGGCGGCGCTCATCCAGCGGAGCAGGTCCTTGGCGTACAGCACGCCGCGGATGTGGTCGAGGTTTCCCTCGTAGACCGGCGTGCGGCTGTGCCCGCTGTCGCGCGTGTAGGCCTTGACCTTCTCGAGATCGTCGGTGTATTCGAGGGCGTTGATCTCGGTGCGCGGGGTCATGATCTCCTCGACGGTGGTCGTGCGGAACTCGACGACCGCCTCGATCATGTCCTGCTCGGCCTCGTCGAACTGGCCCTCGGCGCGCCCCTCCTCCACCACGCTGAGGAGCTCGGCCTCGAGCACCTCCGCGTCGTTCTCATCGCTCACGCGCGCCAGCCGCCGCACGATCTCGTCGATCAGGCGGACCACCCCCTCCACCGGGCGCAGCACGATGTAGGCGGCGCGGATGAGCCCCGAGAGGCGGAGGATCAGCTCCTCGCCCACGTGGTTGGCGAGGCTGCTGGGAAGCACGAAGCCGAAGATCCAGAGGAGGACCGACGAGATCGCCAGGGCGATCGTCACGTGCGCCACCGAGGGCGCGGGGAGCGTCCCATCCGGAACCTCGGCGCCCGGGGCCGCGATCCAGAAGACCAGCGTGACCACCAGCAGCAGGTTCGAGACGATCCGCGGCAGGCCGACGGCGACGCAGTGGCCCTCCACGTCGGCGAGGATTCGCTCCGCGCGCCGCTGGAACTTGGGGCTCGCCAGCTCCTCGGCGAGGTCGGCCAGGCGAGTCCGCACCACCGCCCGCAGCGCCAGGTGGATCGATGCGAACAGGACGGACGCGAGCAGCGCGACCAACGCGATCAGGACTCCGGTAGTGCCGCTCAATCCGTGCCTCTCGCTCGCGAGCCGGCCGGGGCGACGCGCCCCTCGCGCTCGGGCATCCCGTGCGACGGCGCCACCGCAAAGGTCGCGCCGATCCCGGCCGCCTCCAGCAGCCGGTCCTCTTCTTCGTGCATGCGTGCCGCGTCGGCCTCGTCGTGGTCGTCGTGCCCGAGGCAGTGCAGCACGCCGTGGACGATGTAGAGCAGGAGCTCCCGCTCCAGGGGCAAGCCCCGGGCCTTGGCCTGACGCGCCGCCTCGTCCACGCACACGAGGAGGTCCACGTCCAGCGGGCCCTCCTCCCCCTCGCGCAGGTCGAACGTCAGGACGTCGGTCGTCCCCGGCGCCCCGCCCCACCGCTCGTGGGCCGCGCTCATCGCCTCGTCGTCGAGCACCCGCACCCGCACTTCACCGGCGCACGCAAGGGGGGCCAGGGCGCGCTGGGCGCGCTCGGCCACCCACCGCCTCGTGCGGCTGTCGGTCAGGCCTCGATCATCGACGATCTCGATCGAGAGTGTCGCGGCCTCTGCTCCCTGACTGGGAGGCTCCGCGGCTGTCGAACCTTCGTCTTCCATCAGCGTCTTCACCCCGGGCCTCGGGCGGCACCCTCCCGGCCCGTTCGCGGGCGCAGACACTGTACCGGATCCGCGGCCCGGGTCCAATCCCCGGTTGGGGAGAATCCTGTTAGGGGGTTTTCATCCTTCCCGGAGCCTGCCCGCCACCCGAACCGTCGCCTGCACGACGCGCCGGACGGCGTCGGCCTGGGCCTGCTCGGCCAGGGACCCGTCGGGGGCGAACCGCTTGTCCGCCCCGGTGAGTGCGTGCTGCTCGGGCATCACGATCACCCCGATGTTCCCGAGGATCGAGCGGACGGTCACCAGCCCCCGGAGCCCGCCCAGGGCCCCGCCCGAGGCCGCGAGCAGACCGGCGACCTTGCCCTTGAAGCACTCGAGGGGCTTCTCGCCCTCGCGCGGCCGGCTGAGCCAGTCGATGGTGTTCTTGAGGAGAGGGGTGATCGAGCTGTTGTACTCGGGGCAGCTGACGATGAAGCCGTCGTGTGCTTTCCATAAGTCCTTGAGCTTCAGAGCGTTGGAGGGGAGGCCCTCGGCGGCCTCGAGGTCCTCGTCCATGATCGGGAGGGGGAAGTCGGCCAGCTCGAGGTGGGTGACCTCGGCCCCGGCCTCGCGGGCCATGCCGGCCGCGACGCGGGCCAGCTTGCGGTTCCACGACTCCCTGCGGACGCTCCCGGCAAAGACGATCAGGCGGGGTGTGGTCATCGCGGCCTCCTGTCGCTCGCCCCCGGCTTGAAGCCGGGGGTGTTCTAATTATTTGTTGGAACAAGCATTCCGGGGGATGGTATTCCCGGGCCCCGCCCGTGGCGACTCAGCGGGTGTTGCGGCGAGTCTCCAGCCAATCGAGGACGAAGGTGGCCAGGGGCACGCCCGATCGCTTGCACACTCCCTCGCGCCAGCGCTGGGCCCGCACGGCGCGCATCAGGCGGCGCGGGAGCTGCCAGGGCGGACCCCCGAAGAGGATCTGCCGGCGCGAGCCGCGGAAGGCGTAGCGGGAGACCTGGAAGACCCCGAAGTTCTCCACGTGCGAGTACTGCAGGAAGGCCCGCGCCTCGGCGCGCGTGGGGTAGAGGATGAAGCGCCGGAGGCGGTCGAGGACGGCGGGACGGATCTCGGCGGCCGTCGCGCCGAGGGCGGCGGGGGTGTCGAGGTAGTCGGCGAACCAGTCGTCGATGCCGCGCCAGACCTCGCGGAACCGCCCCCGGAAGTTGCGGCGCTCCTCGGGCTCGTGCTCGGTGCGGGCGTGGACCCAGCCCCGCGCATCCCGCTCGTAGCAGCGGAGACTGCCGTGCGGGGCGGTGGCGAACATCTCGAACACGGAGTTGTTGCGGAGGATGCACTCCTGGAGCCAGTCGCGGGCGCGGGTGTCGCAGAAGAATCCGTGGCGCGTCGAGCCCGGGGCGTCCATCAGGGGCGTGTGCTGGAGGCCAAAGTAGATCCCGTGGATCTCGGGGCAACCCGGCAGACCCCGCACGGCCCGGTGCAGATTGGTCTGGATCGAACCCTTCCATCCGACATCCACCAGCGCTACGCGCCGAGCTTCGAAGAACCCCCGCTGGCGCAGGTAGTCGGCGAGCAGGGTCCGCAGCTCGTCGCGCCGGGCGGTGAACTCCCGTTGGACACGCTCGTCCGCGAGAAACGCGCAGAACGCCTCGTTCTGGCGAGGCCGGTAGATCGGCCGCTCGGGATCTTCGAGCCCGTGCTCGGCCGCCAGCGGGAGAAAGACCTCCTCGGGCAGGCTCAGGTTTCGGAGCAGGCGCCGGAGCGACTGGGCCGGGTACTGCGCCCACATGCGCCCGATCTCCTCGCCGCTGAGCGTCTCCATGCTCGCGAGGAAGGTGAGTCGCCGGTTGGCGGCGAGGTAGCGCCCGCGGGGGATCTCGCCCTGCACGCCCAGGGCTCGGGCCAGGCGGTGGTACATCCGCATGAACATCCAGCCCTCGCGGCTGAGGAAGTGGACGCGGTCGAACTCACCGGCGTGCTCGAGCACGTGTCGCGAGAAGGCGATGTAGGCCGGGGCGAGGAGGAGGCCGAGCTGGTAGTCGTGGTTGCGGGCGTGCGCGGGGTCGGTGCGCACGCGCCGGGGGTTGGATTCGACCTCGTAGAGCACCCGCTCGCCCCGCCAGAAGGGGCTGTCCGCGGCGAGCTCGTCGCGGAGACGGACGCGGACCATCTCGGCGCGGGAACCGGGCGACCGGGGAATGGTCCGGGAGGCCGGCGCGACCGTCCCCGGGTGGGTGCTCATCGGCTCCCCTTCGCCCGCGTCGGAAGGCCGGCGAGCAGGCCGAGCACCCGTGCCGGGAAGCAGAGAACTCGCGAGGCCGCGCGAGCCCCACGCACGCCCAGCGCCCTCACCACCGCCTCCGGCAGCCGGCCGGCCAGGCAGACGGCGACCTGCTCCTCGAGGCGCGGCTGCGGGAGCATCCCCGAGGCGTCCACCAGCCGGTCGGCCCGGGCGCACGCGGCCCGGTATCGCGGAGAGCGCCGGTAGATCGCCGCGGTCGCCCGTCGCGCCAGCACTGGCCAGAGTCGATCCCGCACCACGGGCGAGTATACGGCGGGGCCGAAGAAGCCCCTGACAGCGTGCCGGCGCACGCGGCCTCACGTGCGCAGCGGCGGGGAAGCCCCTACGATCGCGTGCGAGGCGCTCCGAGAGCCAACCCGCGCGAGGACCGAACCGTGCCGTACACCCTCAAGCCCGAGCAGGGCCTCACCGTCGACGCCGAGACGACCGGCTATCTCTCCGGGCACGTGGACACCGGCGACCGCTGGGTGCTGAACTTCGGCCCGCAGCACCCGGCGACGCACACCACGCTGCGCCTGGTGCTGGAGCTGGACGGCGAGCGGGTGGCCCGGTGCACGCCGCACATCGGCTACCTGCACTCGGGCTTCGAGAAGCTCGGGGAGCACCTCGACTACAACCAGTACGTCGCGATCGTCAGCCGGATGAACTATCTGAGCCCGATCTCGAACGACATCTGCTGGCACCACGCGGTGGAGAAGCTGCTGGGGATCGAGATCACACCCCGGTGCAAGGTGATCCGGACGATCATGGCGGAGATGGGGCGAATCCAGGACCACCTGCTGTGCGTGGGCGCGGCGGCGCTGGACCTCGGCGCGTTCACCGGGTTTCTGTACGCGTTCAACCCGCGCGAGGTGATCTACGACATCTGCGACTTCATCTCCGGGCAGCGCTACCACCCCGACTGGACGCGCGTGGGCGGGGCGATGCAGGACCTGCCCGACGAGGAGAAGTTCAAGAGCATCGTCAAGAACTTCCTGCACGACGACATGCTCAAGGCGATCAAGGACCTCGAGAACCTGGTCCTCCGCAACCGCATCTTCATCGATCGCACGAGCGGCGTGGGCGTCCTGAGCAAGGAGGACGCGATCGCGTGGTCGATCACCGGGCCGCTCGCGCGGGCGAGCGGCGTGCGGCGCGACCTGCGCAAGGACTTCCCCTATCTCTGCTACGCCGACAACTGGGACGGCGAGGGCGCCGAGGCGGTGAAGTTCAGCGTGCCCGTCGCCAGCGGGGGAGACGTCTACTCCCGATTCCAGGTCCGCCTGGAGGAGATCCGCCAGTCGGTCAAGATCATCGACCAGCTCATCGACAACATCCCCGGCGGCTCCATCAACGCAGGCAACGACTCCAAGGTCGTCAAGCCGCCCAAGAGCGACGTCTACGGCTCCATCGAGGGGCTCATCCAGCACTTCGAGCTGATCATGACCAACCGCGGCTGGGAGGCCCCGGTCGGCGAGGCGTACGGCGCCAACGAGACCGCCAACGGCGAGCTGGGCTACTACGTGGTCGGCGACGGCTCGCCGCGGGCCTTCAGGGCGAGGACGAGGCCGCCGAGCTTCATCAACTACCAGATCATGGCCAAGCTCCTCGAGGGCCACATGCTCGCGGACACGGTGGCGATCCTGGGGTCGCTGAACATCGTGGCGGCGGAGCTGGATCGCTGACCCGACGGACGGAGACCCGCCCGTGCGCGCGAACAGGCGGTTGCTCGGCTCGGCCCTGGTGTGCACCGCCGCGCTCGCGGGCGCGACGGGCTGCAAGTCCGCCCGCGACGTACGGATCGAGCAGCAGCCGGTGGCGGCCGAGCGGCTGCACGAAGCCCGGGCCGAGATTCGGGCGCTTCCCGATCACCCCTGGGCCGGCGAGTACCGCACTCGCACCGACCTGGTCGGGGACCGCGTCGTGCTCGCCCCCACCGCGGGGGTGGTGAGCGACCCCTGGAGCGACCTCCCGATCGCGGGGAGCATGAACTACGGCCACATCCTCCGCGTCGACGAGGACCTGATCGCGGTGGAGCTTGCGTTCCCGACCGGAAGCCGCCGGCGCGGGCCGTGCCGCGCGGACCTCGTCCGCATCACCTGGGGAGAGAGACGCTACCTGGTCTGGCGGGATCGGCTGGAGCAACTCAAGGACGAGCTGCGCTACCCGATCGGCGCTGATGGCGAGTTCAGCCGGGCGATGCTCCACGAGGCGGATCGGACCAAGCCCGCCGGCACGCCTGAGCAACTCATCGCCGCCGTTGAGCGTGCTGTCGCGATCGACGGGACCTGGTGAACAAGGCGTCGCCCAGCTCGGAGGAGGAGCGCGGCGACCGGGCGGTCTCGCCACCGCCGAGCGGCAGACCCGTGAGTCTCGCCATCGCCCCGTCCCCCACCACTCCGCCCGCTGGCGTGGGCAATCGGGGGTTTGGCTTTGGCTCGCCCCCGCCCCGGCCGATATCCTCCGGGGCATCTGTGCTCGCCCAGGAGGACGCCATGCACTCGCTCCGCTCCCTCGCCCCCCTCGCCCTCGCCCTGCCCATCGCCCTCGGGGGCTGCTACCGCTACGACATGCGGGCCACCAACACCTCCGGCGAGGACCTGCGGGTGAGCCTGGTCAAGGGCAAGCGCCAGCGGGAGATCTCCGCCGTGGTCCTCGAGCCGGGGGCCAGCGTCGGCTGGAAGGGGCAGAGCCAGCGCCCACTGGTCCTCCGCGTGGCCAACGACCCCGACGTGGGCACCCGGACCGAGGTCCTCGTCCCCCGGAGGGTCCACACCGAGTTCGAGGTCGGCTTCCAGGGCGGCGAGATCACCATCGCCAGCGACCAGCCGGTCGTGCTGCGTGAGCCCGCCCCCGAGCCGGTGCCCGAGTCCGAGGCCCAGCCGGAAGAGCAGTGGGATAGCGGGTACGAAACCGAGCCCACCGGCGATGCCGACACCGGCGACCAGGGCGGCGCCGATCCGGCCGTCGATCTCGTCGAGCCCGACGACGATTGACGCGCCGCCCCGCGCTCCCGATCGCGATCAGCCGCCCAAGGCCGCCGCGTCGATCTCGCTGGTGCGGAGCGTCTGCGTCTCGACGTCGCGCCAGACCACGATGACCCGGTCGCCGCACCGCTCCATCTGCGGGAACCCGCTCGCGCGCGAGCCGTCCATCGGCGCGACGCTCATCGCCTCGCCGATCGGCCCCCCCGGCCCGACGCGCTGGGCGATCAGCGCCCCGCGCCGGCGCTCGTTGCGGATCCAGCACACGAGGGCGCTCTCTCCGTCGAGCACGACGTCGACGCGCCCGAGCGGCACCGACGCCCCTTTGGTCTCGTCCACAACGATGGGCTCGCCGAACGTCGCGCCCCCGTCCCCCGAGAACGCCGCCTTCACCGAGGTCTTCGGCGACCCGGTGTACCACGCCACGACCACCCGCTCGCCCTCGGCATCCATGGCGGGACCGTTCACCGGGCAGCCGGGCATCTTCCAGCCGTCCGCGTGCACGGGGCGCTCCGCGCCGGGCGCGCCGCCCGCCACGGAGATATCGCGGATCTCACCCTCCGCCCGGTCGCGGTAGGCGACGACCGGCCCGCCGGGGGTCATCGCGGCCGCGGTGTTGCAGCAGTCACAGACCGCTCCGTCCACCAGCTCCGAGGCCCCGATCGCCGCGCCGACGAGCGCCGTGCGCAGCGTCATCTTGCCCGCCCCCTCGCCGTGCCCGCCGCCGGTCTCGCGCCCGTCGAGCCAGTAGGCGCGCAGCCCCTCTTCGAGCGGCACGTAGCTCACGAATCCGTGCTCGGCCACGACGGCGTCATCGTTGAGTTTGCCCAGGTCGTCCCAGGCCCGCCCCTCGTCGGTGGAGCGGAGCATCGCGATGTCGTAGCTGGCGTCGCCGCTCCCGGTCCTGCGGAGCCAATGGGCGTACATCGCCCCGTCGCCGCCCTCGACCACCGCGGGCAGGTCGGCCCAGTTGGAGACGATCCCCGATCGCTGCTCGGTCACCAGCGCCGGGTCGGACCAGCCGCCCTCGCCGAAGCGGGACCAGAGCAGACGCACGCCGCGGGAATCCGGCTCGAGCCAGCAGAGGATTGGCCCGGCTTTCCCGGGCGAGAGGCGGTAGGCCATGGCCCCCTCGGCCGCGGGAGGGTCCAGGCCGGGCCCCGGGGTCGGCCCCAGCGGGGGGCCCGCGGCGTCGGGCTGTGCCCCCGCCGGCGCCAGGGCTGTCGCGGCCGCGAACACACAGGAAGCGATCCTCGTCCTCATGATGCCCGATGATACGGGCGGGCCCCGGTGAGGCCGGATTCTGGTCGATCCGGCGCCGGATCGGACCGATGATTGCCTGAGCCGGACCGGATGGCCCGGCGATACCCTTTGGACTTACCCGCGGAGATACCGACCATGCCACGCAACGCAAACCTCTACCTCGCCCTCGCGCTCGCTTCGCTCTCCGGGTGCGTCAACAGCCACGGCACCCTGAAGACGGGGGAGACCTCCCTCCTCGTGGCCAATCTCTCCGACCAGCCCATCACCGTGACCTACGCGCAGAGCCCCGAGAACGCCGAGGGCAACGCGGTCTTGCTCCAGCAGCAGCTGCTCCCCGACTACTCCGTCCGCTTCAGCGGCAAGCGCGGCGACCGGATCACGGTCCAGGCGGGCAGCGAGCCCCCGATGGTCGTCGAGTACGCAAGAAAGTCGCACGTGCTGAGCGTCACCGGGGAGGGCGGGCAGGTCGCCTACGACCTGAGGCGCGGGTACTCCGATCCGACCGAGGATTGATCTCGCCCGCGACACGCCGGCCGACCGATGCCCCGGGGCCGACCCGGGACCCGCGCCTGGGCGGCACGCCCGTGCGTGTAGGCTGGCGGCATGCTCCGCCCTGCTCTCCTTGCGATCTCACTCCTCGCCGCGCTGGCGGGGGCGAGGGACCGTCCACCCAACCTGGTCGTGATCTTCTGCGACGACCTCGGCTACGGCGACGTGCTCGAGCATGCCGAGGGGTACGAGACGCCTCACGTGGAGCGACTCGCCGCGGACGGCATGCGCTTCACGAGCTTCTACGCCGCCCAGCCCGTCTGCTCGGCCTCGCGTGCGGCGTTGCTGACCGGGTGCTATCCCAACCGCGTCGGCATCGAGGGCGCCCTGGGCCCCAGCTCCAACCACGGCATCCACGCCGCGGAGACGACGCTCGCGGAGGTCTGCAAGCAGCGCGGCTACGCCACCGCCATCTACGGCAAGTGGCACCTCGGCCACCGCGGGCCGTTCCTGCCGACCAACCACGGGTTCGATGAGTACATCGGCATCCCCTACTCCAACGACATGTGGCCGCGCCACCCGGACATGACCCCCGAGCAGCGCGCCCGCAAGGAGGGCTACCCCGACCTGCCGTTGATCCACAACACGACGGTGATCAATCATGACATCACCGTCGAGGACCAGCGGCAGTTCACGAGGTACTTCACCGAGCGAGCGGTCCGGTTCATCGAGGAGCACGCCCACGAGCCCTTCTTCCTCTACCTGGCGCACCCCATGCCCCATGTGCCCATCTACGCGAGCGAGCGCTGGGCGGGCAGGACCGAGCGCGGCCTGTACGGCGACGTGATCGGCGAGATCGACTGGTCCGTGGGAGAGATCGCCGGCGCCCTCGACCGCCTCGGCCTCGCGAACGACACGCTGGTGATCTTCACGTCCGACAACGGGCCGTGGCTGAGCTACGGCAACCACGCGGGGAGCGCGGGCCCCCTGCGCGAGGGCAAGGGCACGACGTGGGAGGGCGGCGTGCGCGTGCCGTGCGTGATGCGCTGGCCGGGGACGATCCCCGCCGGGACGGTGTGCAACGAGCCGGTGATGACGATCGACATCCTGCCCACGCTGTGCGAGATGCTCGGTCTCGACCTGCCCGAGCGCCCGATCGACGGGCGGAGCATCCTGGCGCTCATGAGGGCCGAGCCCGGAGCCGCCACGCCGCACGAAGCGCTCTACTTCTATTACCACGACAACAACCTCGAGGCGCTGCGTGCGGGGAAGTGGAAGCTCCACCTGCCCCACCGATATCGCACGATGCGGGGCAGCGCGCCGGGGGCCGACAGCATGCCGGGGCCGTACAACCACGTGGACATTGTCTCGCCCGAGCTGTACGACCTCGAGACCGACGTCGGCGAGACGACCGACCTCGCCGCCGCGCACCGGGACGTGGTCGAGCGGCTCCTCGTCTACGCCGAGGCCGCGCGCGAGGACATGGGCGACAAGCTCACGGGTCGCGAGGGCGGCAACCGGCGCGAGCCGGGGCGATGGTCGCCGCCGGCCCAGCCGCAAGCCTCGGCCGCTCCCGACGCCGAGTGGTGGCGCGACGCGGTCTTCTACGAGGTCTTCGTGCGATCCTTCGCCGACTCGATCGAGGGCCCGCTCGCGGACGACGGCGTCGGCGACCTCCGCGGCCTGACCGAGCGGCTCGACTACCTCAACGACGGCGATCCGGCAACCGACGCCGACCTCGGCGTCACGGCCCTCTGGCTCATGCCCATCTGCCAGTCTCCCAGCTACCACGGCTACGACGTCGCGGACTATCGGCGTGTGGACGACGAGTACGGGACCAACGAGGACTTTCTCGCGCTGGTCGGCGCGGCGCACGAGCGGGGCGTTCGCGTGATCGTCGACCACGTGATCAACCACACCTCGAGCCAGCACCCCTGGTTCGAGGAGTCCCGCGAGCGTGGATCGCCGAAGCGCGACTGGTACGTGTGGAGCCGCACGCGCAGGCCCGTCGAGTGGGAGTCGCGCCGGGTCTGGCACCGGGGCACGCCCCGCGACGACTACTACTTCGGCCTCTTCTGGATGGCGATGCCCGACCTCAACCTGCGCAACGCGGAGGCGACGGCGGCGGTGCATGACCTCTCCCGCTTCTGGCTCGACGAGATGCGGGCCGACGGCTTCCGGCTCGACGCCGCCAAGCACCTGATCGAGGTCTGGCCCCGGGTCGAGAACACCGACGAGACGATCGCCTGGCTCGCCGACTTCCGCCGCGCCATGAAGGAGGCCAGGCCCGACGCCTTTCTTGTCGGCGAGGTGTGGTCGAGCACGGAGCAGATCGCCCGCTACGTCCCCGATTCGCTCGACGCCGCGTTCGAATTCCCGCTGGCCCACGCGATCGTCGAGGGCGTGCGCGACGGCGTCGCGGTGCGCATCGCCCGCGCGATCGAGGAAGTGCGGGACGCGTACCCGCCCGGCCGGTACGCGACCTTCCTCGCCAACCACGACATGCAGCGCGTCATGACCACGCTGCGCGACGGCGCCGACGACGACGACGAGGCGCTCGCCAAGGCCAAGCTCGCGGCGACGATCCAGTTCACCCTCCCCGGCATCCCCTTCATCTACTACGGCGAGGAGATCGGCATGACCGGGGCCAAGCCCGACCCCGACCTCCGCACCCCCATGCAGTGGAACGGCGATGCCGGCGCGGGCTTCACGTCGGGCACGCCTTGGCACGAGCCCCGCGCCGACCCGGGCCGGACCAACGTCGATGCCCAGCGCGGCGACCCCGACTCGCTCCTCTCCCACTACCGCCGCCTGATCCGCATGCGCCGCGACCACGATGCCATCGCTCACGGCGACGTCACGATTCTTGCGACGGACGAGCCCGCCGTGCTGGCGTTTGAGCGCTCCGGAGGCGGCGAGCGAGCCATCGTGCTGGCGAACTGCTCGGGGCGAACGCTGGAGACGCTCCCTCGCGTCGGCGACGACGACGGGCCGCTCCGGATCGATGCGCCGGGCATCGAGGTCCTCCTCGGCCCCGCCGGCGGCTCCCTCGCCCCCTGGACCGCGCTCGTGCTCGTCGCGGAAGCGGGTTGATGCGCCGCGATTCCGGTGGTTGCCACGGCTTCGCGGAATTCGCATTGGGGGCCGCACATCTCGTTCTGTAGACTCGGGGGTGGTTGCGGCCGCGCAGGCTCTCGCGCGAGCGGGCGCCGCGCCCGAGAGAGGTGGTGCCCTTATGAACCGTGAATCCCGCATTGTCCGGCGCGCACTGCGCTGCGCTCACACCTTCATCGTCGGCGGCTCCCTGTGCATCGGCATGCCCGCATCCGCGCAGGAGGACGGGACCACCAGGGTGCCCGTGCTTGCCCGCGACGGCCAGAGCGTCGTCAGCCTCATCCCTTCGACGCTCCCCGGCGAGCCCTTTCTCGCTCAGGCGCGCCTGCCCGCGGCTCGCTCGATGCGGTGGGAGCGCATGAGCTGCCCGCCGAACGTGTTCGTCAAGGCGATCTCGATGGCCTCGCCGCGCGTCGGGTTCGCGGCCGCGGAGCTGGGCATCGTCCTCCGCTCGACCGACGGGGGCGACACATGGCAGACCGCGCTCAATCAGGGCTTCCCCTACTACTACTACGGCGTCCATGCTTTCAGCGAGAGCACGGTCCTGGTGTCCGGCTTTCAGAATCAGACGCTCGAGGGCGTGATCCGCTGGAGCGACGATGGCGGCGCGACCTGGGGCCCCCACATCGTGCTCCCTGCCCCGCCGGCGCTCGACTGGCTCTACATGGTGCGCTTCGCCGACGCGGACCGCGGCGTGATCCAGGGCAGCGTCGGCGTGATCTTCCACACGACCAACGGAGGGCGCACCGCCGACGACTGGTCGATCTCCCAGCCCACGGACAATTGGTGGCAGGGCACGTTCACGTTCCTCAAGGACGGGCGCGCGTGGATGACCGGCTACGACAACTTCCGCTCGCCCGACGGCGGCGCGAGCTGGACGCGCATCGCCGACGCCGACCCGCTCTTCGACGGCGCCAACGGCATACGCCCCAGCGGGCGCGGCTACATCGGCGGCGGCACCATCTCGCCGAGCGTCCGCGGCTGGGTTTACCAGACGGCCGACGGCGGCGACTCGTGGACGCACGACCCCGTGCTCTCCACGCCCTACCCCATCCGCGGCATCCTGTGCCTGGACGACCGGCGCGCCTGGGCCGTCGGCGGCAACTACTTCAGCGGCGTCGGCGGGATCTGGGGCACGACCGACGGCGGCGCCACCTGGACACTCGAGCAGAACACCGGCGGCGAGATGCTCGACATCACGTCCGTGCGCGTGAGCGCGAAAGACGTGCACGTCTTCGCGGCCGGCCAGGTGAGCCATATCTGGCGCGCGACCGTGAACCTTCGGGAGATCCCGGCCAAGTAGGGCGGTGAGGGACCGGACCCCCGCCCGGCGCATGCCGCCCCCTTCGTCGGCGCCCGGGCGGACGCCCGGGGTCAGGTCTTGCGTCTCCCGCTCCACCCGGTACACTCGCGCCACGATGGGGACGCTCCAACCCGCCATTGCCGCCGCCCTGTCCGCGTGCGCCGGCGCACAGGCCCAGCCCGCCGCCGATCCTCTCCCCCTGATCACCGAAGTCCTCTACGCCGTCCCCAAGGGCGACGAGGGGGACGCCTCGCGCGACGGCTCGCGCCACGCCACCGGCGACGAGTTCGTCGAGATCCACAACCCGCACGGCGAGGCGGTCTCGCTCACGGGCTGGACGATCACCGACCGCAACGCCCCCGACGCGGGGCAGTTCCTCTTCCGCTTCCCCAGCTTCACCCTCGGTCCGGGAGAGACGGTCGTCGTCTTCAACGGTCTCGAGCAGACGATCGCCGGCCCGGTCGGCACCGCCGACGCCGCGCCGGAAGAGGGGCACGAGAAGTTCGCCGGGGCCTGGGTCTTCACGGCGGGCAACACCTCCGGCGGCGTGGGCTTCGCCAACGACGGCGACTGGGTGTGCCTGAGCGATCCTCAGGGCGAGGCCGTCGCGTGCGTCATCTGGGGCAAGCCGAGCGAGGAGCCGCCCCTCGCCGGCGAGGCGCTCAGGGAAGCCCCGAAAACCTCGGTTGCCAGCGTGCAGACCACCCTCGCCTCGCCCGACGCCGCGTTCGAGCCGCACCCCTCGGTCGAGGGTCTACGATGCTCACCCGGCAAGCCGCCGCCCAGGCGCGACCAGTAGCGCAGCAGGGTATGACGCGCCGCACGGCCGCCGGGACGAGGACGCGCCGATGGCCTGGATCACCAAGAACTCCGCCACCGCCAAGATCGAGCGACGCGACGAGCCCTACCTCACGCCGGCGCTCCAGGCGGAGCTTCGCGAGCGCTACCTGCCGCGGTACGAGCATCCCGCCGGCGCGCTCCTGCCCGCACTCCACCTCGTGCAGCACGAGTACGGATGGATCCCCCACCAGGCGATGCTCGAGATCGCCCGCTTCCTCGGCCTCGCCCCCGCCCAGGTCATCGACACGGCCAGCTTCTACGAGGAGTACTGGCTCAGGCCCAAGGGGCGGCACGTCGTCGGCGTCTGCCGCTCGATTGCGTGCGAGTTCTGCGGCCAGCCCGAGCTCACCGAGGCCATCAAGACCCACCTCGGCATCGACGTCGGCGAGACGACCGACGACGGCGAGTTCACGCTCGTCGAGCTCGAGTGCCTCGGCTCCTGCGGCACCGCGCCGGCCATGCTCATCGACCACACGCTCCATGAGAACGTGCGCCCGGAGCGCGTGCCGGAGCTCCTCTCGCAGGCCCGGGCTCACGGCGGCCATTGACCGCTCTGCCCGATACCGATGCCCGTCCGGGATGACAACGCCCGCTCGACGCGGGCGTTGGACCGGGAGGCTCATCCTGGCGTAGTTCTATCTGTCTATGGAATTCGGATCTGGGCAGCGCGTGCCGTCCCGACCGGACATCGGGTCTCTCCCCCTACCATCCCCGGTTCGGTCCGCGCAGCGCGCGGCCCCGGAGGTAGACACATGAGCGTGACGCACGTCCTCGCCGTCCTCCTCGCCTCGACATCCCTGACCCTCGCCGGCGACCCGCCCGCCTCGCCCGAGCGCCCGGTCACCGACACCTACCACGGCGTGGAGGTCGTGGACGACTACCGCTGGCTCGAGGACTGGTCCGACCCCGAGGTCAAGGCCTGGAGCGAGGCCCAGAACGCCTACGCCCGCTCCGTGCTCGACGGCCTGCCGCACGTCGAGCACATCCGCGCCCGGCTCACTGAGATCCTCTCGGCGCCCGCCGTCCGCTACGGCTCGCTCGCCTGCGACGCCACCCACGTCTTCGCCATCAAGCACCAGCCGCCCCAGCAGCAGCCCATCCTCGTCGTCATGGCCTCCCCCTACCGGCCCGCGGCCGAGCGGGTCATCCTCGATCCCAACGTCCTGGACCCCACGGGCGGCACCTCCATCGACTGGTTCGTCCCCTCCCACGACGCCTCGATGGTCGCGGTCAGCCTCTCGCGTCACGGGAGCGAATCCGGCGACGTCCATATCTTCAGCGTCGAGACCGGCGAGCGGGTCCACGAGGTCGTGCCGCGCGTCAACGGCGGGACGGCGGGCGGCTCCCTGGCCTGGACGCCCGACGACTCGGGCTTCTACTACACCCGCTACCCGCGCGAGGGCGAGCGCGCGGAGGAGGACATGGCCTTCTACACCCAGGTCTACCACCACACGCTCGGCGAGCCGACCGAGAGCGACCGCTACGAGATCGGCGAGGGCTGGCCGCGCATCGCCGAGATCCAGCTCCAGGTTGACAAGAGCGACGGGAAGGTGCTGGCCACGGTGCAGAACGGCGACGGGGGCGAGTTCGCCCTCCACGTGCGCGACACGGCCGGCGAGTGGACGCAGATCTCCGACTTCGACGATCCGGTCGTCCAGGCCGCCTTCGGTCCGGGCAACTCGCTCTTCCTGGTCACGCGGGGCGAGACGCCGCGCGGACGGATCCAGACCCTCAGCCTCGCCAATCCCTCCCTCGCCAGCGCCGTGACGATCATCGGGCAGGGCGAGGACACGATCGTCTCGGACTTCTGGGACCCCTCCGTGCTCGTCGTCACCAACGAGCGCCTGCTGGTCACCTACCAGCTCGGCGGCCCGTCGGAGATACGCGGCTTCGACCACGCGGGCAACGCGGCCGAGTCGCCGCAGATCCCGCCCGTCTCCAGCGTCGGCGGCCTGACGCCCGTCGCGGGCGACGACGTGCTCTTCCTGCTGAGCTCCTACATCGAGCCCCCGGCGTGGCACCACTTCAACGCGAGGCACGGGCTGCTGAAGAAGACCGCCCTCGCCGTCGACGCCCCCGTGAGCTACGAGGGATGCGAGGTCGTCCGCGAGTTCGCCACGAGCAAGGACGGCACCAAGGTCCCCGTCAACATCATCCGCAAGAAGGGCCTCGAGCTCGACGGCTCGCACCCCTGCCTCGTCACCGGATACGGCGGCTACGGCGTCAACATCACCCCCGGCTTCTCCTCCGCCGACTACGCCCTCATCGAGCAGGGGTTCGTCATCGCCGAGGCCAACATCCGCGGCGGGGGCGAGTTCGGCCAGGAGTGGCACCTCCAGGGCAACCTCACCAACAAGCAGAACGTCTTCGACGACTTCGCGGCCGCGTGCAGGCACATGATCGACGCCGGCTACACCAACCCCGACAAGCTCGCCATCAAGGGCGGCTCCAACGGCGGCCTGCTGATGGGCGCGACGTTCACGCAGCACCCCGACCTGATGGCGGCGGTGGTCTCTTCCGTCGGCATCTACGACATGCTCCGCGTCGAGCTCTCGCCCAACGGCGAGTTCAACATCCCCGAGTTCGGCACCGTCAAGAACCCCGAGCACTTCAGGGCGATGCACGCCTACTCGCCCTACCACAACGTGAAGGACGGCGTCGAGCACCCGCCCATCCTCTTCCTCACCGGCGCCAACGACCCGCGCGTCGACCCGATGCAGTCGCGGAAGATGACCGCCCGGCTCCAGGCCGCGAGCCCCGACAGCCTCACGCTGCTGCGCACCAGCGCCAGCAGCGGGCACGGCATCGGCACCGCGCTCTCCGAGCGGATCGAGCAGACCGTGGACATCCACGCGTTCCTCATCTCCCAGCTCGGCGTGGAGTACACGCCCGTGAGCAGCAGCCGTCCCAAATAAGATCACCACCTCATCGCTTCGCGCCATGACCAACTCGAGGCCAAACTCCCTCATGCGCAATCTCGGCCAGTTCTTCGGACACGTGGCCAAGGGCATCAAGGCCAGGCCCGGCGCGCCTCAGACGCAGGAGGTCCGGCGCGAGGTCGAGGAGCGCCAGGAGACCGGCCCCGCCGGCGAGAAGATCACCGTGCGCCGGACGACCATCGAAGAGATCGAGATCCAGCCGCCGAAGCATCCCGAGCAGGGGCGCCAACCATGAGCGAGCAAGCCGCCGCAAAGGCCGGATTCCTCGGCGCGCTCACCGGGCTGCAGAAGCTCACGCTCGCCCTCGCCGCCGCGATCATGCTCGGCGGCGCCGGCCTCTGGGCCTACGCCGCCACCACCGCGCCCGAGCGCCCGCCCCAGACAGAGTCCGCCCGCGCCGGCGAGGATCTCCCGCCCGGCTACGCGCCGCAGGGGTTCACCGACGACTCCACCGCCGGCACGCACTCCTCACGCGAGGAAGCCGAGAAGACCCCGCTCCAGCTCTACACGCCGGCCCTCTTTCGCTTTGGTTTCGCGTTCTTCGTCGGCTTCGCGATCGCCTACGCGATCCGGGCCGCGCTCAAGGTGGTGCTCATCGTCGCCGGGGCCGTGCTCCTTCTCCTCGTCGCGCTCCAGATGACCGGCATGATCACCGTCAACTGGGGCGCGATGGACGGCGTCTATCAGTCGGTTACTGGCTGGCTCGCCGACCAGACGCAGAGCCTCGCCGCCTTCCTCCGCGGCTACATCCCCTCCGGCGCCACCGCCGCCACCGGCTTCGGCATCGGCCTGCTCAAGAAGCACTGATCTGCCTTTACGAGCCCCGAGCGCAAGCTCGGTGTGTGCCGACACCTCTACGAGCCCCGAGCGCAAGCTCGGTGTGTGCCGACACCTCTACGAGCCCCGAGCGCAAGCTCGGGCGCGCCGATGCCCCGGCGGCCCCGGTCGCAAGCTCGGGCATCTCGTCGGCGCCGCCTCGCCCCGGGAGACCGGCTACACCTCGGCCGCCGGCTCCGGCGCGCCCTTCTTCGAACCTTGCCGCATCTGCAGCAGCTCGACGAAGATCGAGAAGCCCATCGCCGCGTAGACGTAGCCTCGCGGCAGGTGCTGGCCCAGCCCGTCGGCCGCGAGCAGCACGCCGATGAGCACGAGGAACGCGAGCGCCAGGATCTTGAGCGACGGGTGCTTGTCAATGAATCTCGAGATCGGCCCGGCGAAGGCGAGCATGATGCCGATCGCGATCATCACCGCGACGATCATGATGGGGATGTTCTGCGTCATGCCCACCGCGGTGATCACCGAGTCGAGGCTGAAGATCACGTCCATCATCACGATCTGGCCGACCACGATGCCGAACCCCGCGTACGCCCGCTTCTGCAGCGCCCCGTGGTGCTGGTCGCCCTCGACGTTGTGGTAGATCTCGACCGTCGCCTTCGTCAGCAGGAACAGGCCGCCGAAGAGCAAGATCAGGTCCTTCCCGCTGAACTCGTGGCCGAGGACGCCGAAGAGAGGCTTGGTGAGCGTCATCAGCCAGCCGATCGCCAGCAGCAGGAGCACCCGCGCCACGAGCGCCAGCCCCAGCCCGATCCGACGGGCAAGCTTCTGCTGCCTGGGGTCGAGCTTGTTCGTCAGGATCGCGAGGAAGACGACGTTGTCGATGCCGAGCACGACCTCGAGCAGCGTGAGCGTCGCAAGCGCCGCGAGCCCGGCCCACGAGAAGAAGTCAACGGGCCCCGCAGGCCCGTGCCCGCCCGCAGCCGCGGCGTGCGCAAGTGTCACAAGGCCCATGAAGAACCTCCATTGGAACGGGGGAAGTCAGAAGGACGAATGATGGAGCAACCAGGCTGAACCCGGCTTCATCCTTCAGCCCTCATCCTTCATCCCTTCAAAGCCACCCTCGCCCACACCGCGAAGTGGTCGGAAGCATACCGCCCGTCCTCGCTCGTGCGGTCGATGCCCGCATCGAGCACCCGCGCGCCCCCGCTCACAAGGATGTGGTCGATCTTGTCGCCTCCCGTGGCGCCCAGATGAAAGCCGCTGAATGTCCCGACCTCCCTCGCCTCGGCGTGCGCGGCCCGGAACGCGTCGGTCAGACGGGGCGACTCCGCCGGCAGGTGCCCCGGCCACGCCGCCTCGTCGCTCGCCCTTACGATCTCGCCGCGCAGGTAGCGCACCGCCCGGTTGTCCTCCCCGGCGTTGAGGTCACCCATGAGCACGACGGGCTCCTCGGCGTGCGCCCGTCCCGCGATCCGCGCGGCGATCAGCTCCGCGCCGCGCTCGCGCGAGGGCTGGCTCTGGTGGTCCAGGTGCGTGTTGAAGACATAGACGCCCCGCCCGCTCTCCTTCTCCACCAGCCGCGCCCACGTGCAGATCCGCGTGATCCCGTTCCCCCAGCTCGTCGATCCGGGGACATCGGGCGTCTCGCTCAGCCAGAACGTCCCGCTCGCGTCGATCGCGAACCGCTCCGCCCGCACGAGGAGCGCCGAGTACTCGCCAGCCGTCGCCCCGTCGTCGCGTCCGACGCCGATCTCGACATACCCCGGCAGAGCCGCCTCGATCTCGTCGAGCTGGAAGCGCAGGGCTTCCTGCAGCCCCACGATGTCCGCGTCCAGCCGCGCGAGCAGGCCCGTCACCATCTCCCGCCTGTGCTCCCACGCGTTCGCGCCGTCGGCCGCCGTGCCGTACCGGATGTTGAAGCTCACAAGGCCCACCTCAAGAGGGGCGGCCTCGCCCGCCGATGCTCCACCCCGCGACCTCGCGTGCGCGCACGCCACCGCCGCGAGCACCACCAGCGCATGCCTCCGCCTCATCCCGTCCCTCCGCCGTAAGGAACCCTATCGAACTCCAGCTCCCCGCCCCCCGTACGATGCCGACCTGTTCGGCCCGGGAGACCCTCGATGGACTGGCAGATGGTACTCGTCGCGGCCGCGCTCGTGGTGATGCTCGCCACGCTCGCCACGGGCCGTTTCGGCACCGACATCGTCATGATGGGCGTGCTCGGGCTGTTCCTGGTCACCGGCATCGTCTCGCCCCAGCAGGCCTTCGCCGGGTTCTCGAACACCGGCCTCCTCACCGTCGCCTTTCTCTACATCGTCGCCACGGGCCTCCAGGAGACCGGCGCGATGAGCATGCTGACGCACCGCTTCCTCGGGCGCCCGCGCACGACGCTCCAGGCCCAGGCGCGCATCGCCCTCCCCGTCGCCGGCCTCAGTGCACTGCTCAACAACACGCCGATCGTCGCGATGTTCATGCCCGTCATCCGCGAGCTCTCGCGTCGCACCGGCATCCCCGCCAGCCAGCTCTTCATGCCCCTCTCCTTCGCCGCGATCCTCGGCGGCGTCTGCACGCTCATCGGCACCAGCACCAACCTCGTCGTCTACTCGCTCATCAACAGCTACAACACCGAGCACCCGGAGACGCCGCTCGAGCCCTTCAGCCTCTGGACGCTCACGCCCATCGGTCTGCCCGTCGCGCTCGCCGGGATGGTCTACATGCTCCTCTTCGGACGCCGCCTCCTCCGCGCCCGAGCCGACGCGGCCGCCCCCGCCGACGACGCCCGCCAGTACGTCACCGCGATGCAGGTGCTCCCGGGGTCGCCGCTGGTCGGCAGGTCGATCGAGCAGGCCGGCCTCCGCCACCTGCCCGGGCTTTTCCTCTCCCGTATCGACCGCCCGACCGAGACTGTCGTTGCCGTCGCCCCCGACGAGGTCCTGCGCGAGCACGACATCCTCGTCTTCGCCGGCGCCCTCGAGTCCGTCGTCGATCTCCAGAAGTTCAAGGGCCTTGCCCCCGTCGCCGACGAGGCGCGCGTCGACCGCTACCGCCCCAACATGCGCCTCATCGAGGCCGTGATCAGCCAGGCCTCCCCGCTCGTCGGGCGCACCATCCGCGACGCCGAGATCCGCACGCGATACGGGGCCGCGGTCATCGCCGTGCACCGCCTCGGCCACCGACTCCGCGGACGCATCGGAGACATCGTCCTCCGCGAGGGCGACACCCTCCTCCTCGAGGCCGAGCCCGGCTTCGCCAAACGATACCGCACGTCCGCCTCGTTCCACCTCGTCAGCGCGCTCGAAGGAGCCGCGGCCCCGCGACACGAGCGCGCCTGGATCGCCATCGCCGTCTTGATCGCTCTCGTCACCCTCATGTCCTCCGGCGAGCTGCCCCTCGTCGGCGATCTGCCCGAGGTCACCGTCGCCATGATCGCGGCCGGCGCCATGATCCTCTTCCGCTGCTGCACGGGACCCCAGGCCCGCGCCGGCATCGAGTGGCCCGTCCTCATCGTCATCGGCACCTCCTTCGGGATCGGCAAGGCGATGGACACCTCGGGGCTGGCGGCCTACGCGGCCCACTTCGTCACCACGGCCGCCGGGAGCGCGGGCCCCGCCGCGCTCCTCGCCATCGTCTACGCCGTCACGCTCGGCTTCACGGTGCTCATCTCCAACAACGCCGCGGCCGCGCTCATGTTCCCGATCGGCCTCGGCGTGGCCCAGGAAGCGGGCCTGCCCTTCATGCCCGTCGCCATCGCCATCGCCTTCGGCGCCAGCCTCGAGTTCATGACGCCCCTCGGCTACCAGACCAACCTCATGGTGATGGGCCCCGGCGGCTATCGATACGCCGACTTCCTTCGCTTCGGCGGCCCGCTCACGCTCCTGGCGGCCCTCGTCGCGATCGGCGGCCTCTGCTTCCGCTACAACCTGGCCTTCTAGCGCCGCCCGGGACGAGGCCTCGGCGCTGGCGGGGCCGCCGCCGGGTCAACCGCTGGTTTCCAGGGCATGCACCCAAACGCCGCGTCCCGATCGGCCGATCATCCCATTCCCGCCCGGGTACGCTGGGCGGCACCGGAGGATGGCGTGCCCTGGGAGACCTGGTACACACTCGGCGTCGTCGCGCTGCTCGTCGCGGCACTTGTCTCCAATCGCGTCGGGACCGACACCGCCATGCTCGCCGCCCTGACGCTCGTCATGGTCGCAGGCATCGTCGAGCCCGCCGCCGCCGTCGCCGGGTTCGCCGACCCGTCCGTCCTCACCATCGCCGCACTCTTCGTCGTCGCCTGCGGCCTGTCGGAGACCGGGGCCACCGCCGCGATCGCCCACCGCGTGCTCGGTCGGCCCAAGGGCGGCATCAGCGCCCGCTTCCGCCTCATGATCCCCGTCGCCGCGATGTCCGCCTTCATGAACAACACGCCGATCGTGGCGATGTACCTGCCCATCGTGAACGACTGGGCCCGCAAGCTCCGCCTGAGCCCCAGCCGCCTCTACATGCCCCTCTCCTTCGCCGCGATCATGGGCGGGGCGTGCACGCTCATCGGCACCAGCACCAACATCGCAGTCAACCAGCTCTACCTCAACTACTACGCCGCCAACGCGGACTACCTCTCCGAGACCTTCGGCCTCGCGATGCCCTCGGTCACCAAGCAGTTCTGGTGGGTCGCCGTGGTCGGCGCACCGGCCGCGATCGTCGGCATCGTCTTCGTCGCCTTCGGGAGCAAGTGGCTTCTCCCCCAGCGCGTGCCTCCCGATTCGGGAGATGTGGAACGTCGGCGCTACACCGTCGAGATGATGGTCCAGCCGGGCAGCCCCATCGTCGGTAAGAGCATCGAGCATGCCGGGCTCCGCCACCTGCCCGGGCTCTTCCTCACCGAGATCGAGCGCGACGGCAACCTCCTCCAGGCCGTCGGCCCCGAGGAGATTCTCGGGGCCGGCGACCTCCTCATCTTCGTCGGCGTCGTGGACTCGGTCGCCGACCTCCTCAAGATCCGCGGCCTGATCCCCGCCACCGACCAGGTCAAGAAGGTCGACACCGACCGCCACACCCGCATCCTCGTCGAGGCCGTCGTCAGCGCCTCCTCCCCCCTCGTCCGGCGCACCGTCCGCGAGACCCAGTTCCGCACCCGCTACAACGCCGCGATCATCGCCGTCCACCGCGGCGGGGAGCGCGTCGAGGGAAAGGTCGGCGACATCGTGCTCCAGCCCGGCGACACGCTCCTGCTCTCGACCCACGCTGGCTTCCTCCCCGCCTACCGCAACAGCGACCACTTCTACCTCGTCTCCGGCGTCGAGGGCGCCCGCGAGGTCTTCCACGAGCGCGCCGGCCTCGCCCTCGCCATCATGGCCCTCCTCGTCCTGCTCATGACCATGCCCTCGGGGCAGGCCTTCGCGGCCCTCAACGAGCGTTTGGGATCGGATCTGCCCGTGCGCGGCATCGCCCCCCTCACCGCCGCCTTCCTCTGCGCCACCCTCATGGTGTGGACACGCTGCTGCACCGGCACCACGGCCCGGCGCAGCATCAACTGGCAGGTCCTCATGGTCATCGGGGCCGCCATCGGTGTCGGCCGGGCCATGGACGCCAGCGGCGCCGCCAAGGCCATCGCCGACCTCATCTTCACCGCCGCGGGGGGCCTCGGGCCGCGGGGCATGCTCCTGGCCTTCAGCCTGCTCACCGCCACGCTCTGCCAGCTCGTGACCAACAAGGGGGCCGCGGTGCTCATGTTCCCGATCGCCATGGCCCTGGCCGCCGAGCCCCACGGCGGGCGCCCCCTGAGCCCCGAGCCCTTCGTCGTGACCCTCATGGCCACCGCCGCAAGCAGCTTCATGACCCCGGTCGGCTTCGTCACCAACCTCATGGTCTACGGCCCCGGCGGCTACCGCTTCACCGACTACCTGCGCCTGGGCATCCCCCTGACGCTCCTGGTGGCCTGCCTCTGCGCCGTGATCACCCCTATGTTCTTCCCCTTCCAGGGCGCGGCCTGAGCCGATCGGCGCGCCCCGCCCCGCCTCCGCCGGCCGGGCCGAACCCCCGCCCCCCGACGGCCGATACAGGTACACTTCAAGCCCGCGGCGCGGCGGGTCCGAGAACCGGAGGAAGGGCGCGCGGTGAAGATCCTCGTGACGGGCGGCTCTGGCTTCATCGGCTCGTACTTCCTCGAGCGTCTCGCCGAGGAAGGCCACGAGATCCTGATCCTCGACCTCGTCGAGCCCCCCGCCTGGTATCCCCGCCACGCCTACCACAAGGGCGATATCCGCGACAAGGCCACTCTGGCCCGCGCGATGGCCGGGTGTGACCGGGTGATCCACCTGGCCGCCGCACACCACGACTTCGGCATCGAGCACGACACCTACTTCTCGGTCAACGAGCGCGGCTCGCGCACGATGTGCGAGGTGATGGACGACCTCGGCGTGCGCGACTGCGTCTTCTACTCGACCGTCGCCGTCTACGGCGACGCCCCCGAGCCCCACCACGAGGAGGCCCCAAAGGAGCCGAACTCGCCCTACGGCGCCAGCAAGCTCGCCGGCGAGGCCATCTTCCGCGAGTGGACCGAGCGGGGCGACGGACGGCGGTGCCTCGTCATCCGCCCCACCGTCACCTTCGGGCCGCGCAACTTCGCCAACATGTACTCGCTGATCCGCCAGGTGCACTCGGGCAAGTACCTCGAGTTCGGCCCCGGCGAGAACATCAAGAGCCTCAGCTACGTCGAGAACACGGTGGACGCGACGCTCTTCCTGCTCGCCAGGCACGGGCGCCCGGCCTTCGACGTCTACAACTACATCGACAAGCCCGACCTCACCAGCCGCCAGATCACCCACGCGGTCTACCTCTCGCTGCACAAGAAGGCCCCGGGCTTCACGCTCCCGATGTGGGTGGGCCTGCTCCTTGCGCTCCCCTTCGATGTGGTCATCGCGCTCACCGGCAAGAACCTGCCGATCTCGAGCGCACGCCTCAGGAAGCTCTACGAGGTCCAGACCAAGTTCGAGGCCGACAAGCTGCTCGCGGCCGGCTACAAGCCCAGGGTGCTCCTCACCGACGGCATCGACCGCATGGTCAAGTGGTACCTCGCCGAGGGGCGCAACAAGAAGGCCGTCTGGCATCTCCCCCCCAAAGAGATCGTCCTCGCGGCCCCCGAGCCCGAGCTCGTCTGAGCGCCCGGCGCCACCGGCGCCTGGTGCCACCGGCGGCCTGCCCGGTGCCACTGGCGGCTCGCCCGCCAGTGCGTGTGCTCCCGAGTCATCAGCCACCACGACGGCCACATCCGCGTGCGATCTGCGCCCAAAGCCCACATCTGCGCGCCCGACCTCTCCGAGCTCCACGCCTGGGCCCAGTCCGACCAGGCCCAGGAGTGCTTCGAGATGGTCCGCCAACTCGCCAAGCTCCGCGACGAGCTCATCGCCGCCGAGGCCGTGCCACAGGCCCGCCAGGTCCTCGTCCACCTCGCCACCATCGCCGACCCCGCCGAGAGCGCCGGCTCCCGCGAGTGCCGGCGCAAGGCCGCCAACCGCGTCATCGACGACAGCGCCGTTCCGAACGACACGAAGCACAGATCGCCCCACGGGCCGCGCCGTCGCTCAAACCGCCCCAACACCGCGCAGCAGCCGCCGCCTCCGTCGCACGATGAAGAGCAGGCCCAGGATGTAGGCCAGCGCCAGCACGCCGAGCGCGCCCAGCAGGACGAGCCCGTATTTGAGCGGATCGGGCGCAGCGGTGATACCGCCGGAAACCGTCAACCCGGACCGGTGGTGCACCAGGTTGGGGTTGTACGCGCTCGAGGGAGACATGTTGAGCAGGTCGATGAACCTCGAGACCTCCGCGGCCTCGGCGGCGACGGCCCGATCGGTCGTGTCGAGCCCGAGCTCCCGGTACCACTCCCCGATGGTGTCGGCCGACCACTCGACGACCCGGCCGCCGACGCCGTAGACCTGCATCGCCGGATCGATCGTGAGCGGGTGAGTGGCGCCGTCGGTCATCGTGAGCACCAGCTCGGTTTCGCCCGAGATGGTCATCCCGTCGCTCTCGAAATCGACGGTGAGCGACCGGTACGCCCCGGAGCCCGGTGTCAGGGTCTGCTGCCAGCCGCTCACGGCGCTCGTCATCCTTCCCGAGAAGCTCCACATAAAGGCGCCCATCACGCCGAGGTACGCGACGAGCCCGCATAGGAACGTCCACGCGATGATCGCGCCCGGGAGCGAGCCCCGCCGACGCGCCTCCATCGCCGGCGTGACGATGCCGACGCGGCGCAGATCCTCCCCGCACTCCGGGCAGGTGAAGGTCGCCAGCTCCGCCACGTCGTACTTGCACCGCTCGCACACCGCCCCGAGCCGGGTTCTCCGCGGCAGCGTGACCGTCCGCCAGATCACGTGCACCGACGCGCCCACCAGCACGAGGCCGACGAGCGGGCCCAGCAGCCCGAAGATGCCGTAGAAGAAGAACATGCCGTGCAGGATACCGCGGGGCGCGCGTCAGCCCGCGCCGTTCCCGCCCGCTCCCACGCCCACCGGCCCACGCCGCCCGCCGCTTCCATCGCCGCCGGCCTCGCGCCCGAGCGAGCGGTCCAGCAGCTCATCGACCGGCACCCACGCGAAGTCGGACAGGATCGCCGAAAACCTCGCATCGCACCGCCCCAGGTTGTTGTAGTGCCGGAAGGCGTGCGATCGCTTCAGCCCGGTCATCCGCGGCTGGCCCGGATCGATCTCCCAGGGGTGGATGTAGAACACGTACGGGGCCCCGCTGGCGAGAATCCTCGCAACGCCGCGCTTGAAGACCGGGTAGGGGATCAGGCGGAAGTAGCCCCCGCCCGCCCACGGCAGCCCGCGCGAGCCGAGCTGGAGCGTCGAGACACACACCTCGTGGAAGCCGGGGCGGATCTCCGTGATGGGCTTGCCCGCGTCCATCCCCGTGAGCTTGCCGTAGCGGTCGTGGGCCACGGTCGGGAAGGCCGACGAGTCGTACTCGAAGCCCTCTTCGCGGAGGATATCGATCGCCCAGTCGGTGATGGAGAAGGAGGGCGCGCGGTAGCCCCGCACGCGGGCGCCGGTCTGGTCCTCGACGAGCGCCTTGGCCCGGCGGATGTCCTCGCGGAACTGCTCGTGCGTGAGGCTGTAGATGAGGTCGTGCCCGTAGCCGTGGCTGGCGATCTCGTGCCCGGCCTCGGCGATGCGCCTGATCAGCGCCGGGCACTTGTCGGCCACCCAGCCGAGGATGAAGCACGTTCCCTTCACCCCGCGCGCCGCCATCAGCTCGAGCATGCGGTCGGTGTTCCGCTCGACCCGCAGATCGCGTTCGTCCCACGTGTCGCGCGCGACGACCGCCTTGAGGTTCTCCACCTGGAACCAGTCCTCGACGTCGATCGACATGGCTGCGAGAGCGTCAGGCATCAAGGCACCAAGGCATTGAGGCATCGAGGCATCGAGGCGGCACGGATGGGCTCGACACCTAGTGCCTCGATGCCTAGGTGCCCCGGTGCCCTTCCCTACAGCATCCTATGACCCTTACGTCGAAACTCCTTCACGTCCTTGGGCTTCGGGAAGCTGAAGTACTTCTTCTCCGTCATGTCCAGGGGGGACGCGATGACATCGCCCGCGCGGTACGCCCGCAGGACCTCGATCATCAGCCGCGCCGACTCCCGCTTGGTCCCGGTGATCACCCGGTCGAGGCAGTCCCGCTTGCGCAGCGGGAACTCGCGCGTGCGGACGATCCCGCCCGCGTCGAGCTTCTCGACCATCTCGTGCACCGTCAGTGTCGCGGCCTTCTCGCCGTGGAGGAGCTGCCAGAAGTTGGGCATCATGCCCCGGTAGACCGGCAGGCGCCCGCAGTGGATGTTGATGCACCCGCGCCGCGCCGCCGAGAGGATCCCCTTCTTGAAGATCTCCGGCGCGGCGACGGAGACGATCACGTCCGGGCGGAGCTCGTCCCGCACCCGCGAAACGTACGCCCCGTCGTTCACCGAGCGCGTGGGGACGACGGGGACTCCCGCATCCCTGGCGAGTGTGCCGATCGAGTGCCGCCTCGCCTTCACCAGGGCGTAGCGGGCGCAGAGGCGGACGAAGTCGACCGGACCGTAGAAGGAGAGCATCCGGCGCGCCGTCTTCCATATCGGCTCGTGGAACGCCTCGGAGATCGTGATCCCCACGAGGTCGATCTCGTCACGCGGGCACTCGGCGAAGAAGACCTCGAAGAACCTGACGACGTAGAGCGGGTCGTCCTCGGTCACCACGAGGACGCGGAGCGGGGCCGCACCCGCCGCCCCAGGCGCCGGGCGCGCCGGGGCCGCGAGGATCGACCCCGGCGACTGCGTGCCGCTGCTCTCCATCTGCTGCTCGCTCCGGACGGTGGCTCAGGCCGTGGCGGCCGCGACGTACTTCTTGTTGTACTCCTCGAGGATCCAGTTGTACGTCTTCCGCATGCCGTCGCGGAGGCGGATGCCCGGGGCCCAGCCCAGGTACTCCTTGATCTTGGTGTTGTCGCTGTTGCGCCCGTTGACGCCCTTGGGGGCGTCGAGCTTGTAGTGCCGCTTGAGCTTGATGCCGGCGATGTCCTCGACCATGTCCACCAGGCCGTTGATCGTCACCAGCTCGTCGGAGCCCAGGTTGATCGGCTCCGGCACGTTGTTGTGCATGATCTTGTCGATGCCCTTGAGGCAGTCGTCGATGTACATGAACGAGCGCGTCTGCCTGCCGTCGCCCCAGATCTCGATGTTGTGGTCGCCGGTGAGCTTGCACTTGATCACCTTGCGGCAGATCGCGGCCGGGGCCTTCTCGCGCCCGCCCTCCCAGGTGCCGTGCGGGCCGTAGACGTTGTGGAAGCGGGCGACCCGGGTGTACATCCCGTAGTCCTCGGAGAAGTGGCGGCACATGCGCTCGGTGAAAAGCTTCTCCCAGCCGTAGCCGTCCTCGGCCATCGCGGGGTAGGCGTCCGCCTCCTTGAGCGGGATCACGTTCTCGTCCCGCTGCTTGTCCGCGTTGTACACGCACGCAGAGCTGGAGTAGAAGAACCGCTTGACGCCCTCGTCCTTGGCCGCCAGCAGCACGTGCGTCGAGATCAGCACGCTGAGCATGCACTCGGCCTTGTGCGTCTCGATGAAGCCCATGCCGCCCATGTCGGCCGCGAGGTTGTAGACCTCGTCCATCCCCTTGACGGCCTTGCGGGCCGGCTCGATCAGCCTCATGTCCGCGACGACGTTCTCGGCCTGGGGGGAGACCTGGTACCACTCGTCGACGGGCTTGATGTCCACGCAGCGGACGTGATGACCCTCGGCGACGAGCTTCTTCACGAGATGGCCGCCGATGAATCCGCCGCCGCCGGTCACAAGGACTTTCATCACTCTGCTCCTTCCGGTTGTCACACTCCGAGACAGGGTCGGTCGGCTGGTCGCGTGACGCCGGGTTCCCGGCGGCCCCGAGCCCTCCGAAGGTTAGGTTTCTACGGCCTTTGTCACCCTCTCGTTCAGCCAAACCGAGAGATCGAGCCCGAACATCGCGGCGAGGCGATCGTTGTGCGGCTTGTATCGCTCGCGGAGGCGCGACCGCGTCTCCGGACTGACGGGGGGCAGCGCGACCCCCTCACCCAGGCCGAACACCAGACGCGCGGCCTTGGCGCGCTTCACCGGCTTGAAGACCCAGTCCAGATCGTGCCGGCGGGCCCACTGGAACAGGCCCGTCGCCGCCCTGTACAGCGCGCGGCGCTTGGGCGTCGCCCCCGGGTTCACCACGCCCCCGCCCACCTCGGCGGGGAAGCGGGAGCCGTCGATGCCCAGGAAGGCGCCCAGCCGCTGCTTCGTGCCCGGCAGGTCGCGCGTCGCGTGCTCGAGGACCAGGCAGAGGACCCGCTGCGGTCCGTACGCCTCGAGCCACGGCTCGAGGTGGCGCGCGTAGCACCCGAAGTCGAACAGCTCCGGCTCCGACTCGAGCATCTGCTCGAAGGTCGGCGGGGACTTCTCGAGCCTCGCCCGCCAGCGGTAGTCGGAGTGGGCCCGCGCGATCGGATCGCGCACGATGAGCAGCACGCGGTCGATCGAGCCCAGCGAGCGGGCGCGGGGGATGCACTCCGGCCGGTAGATGTAGTACGGCGTCAGCTCCCCGCACGCCTCGCCGGGACCCAGCTCTCGCTGCGGGAAGAAGTCGAGGTACCAGCCCTCACCCCGCTCCCAGTTGCGGTCGAAGTAGTGGACCTCACGGTCGCGGTTGGGCAGGTGCACGTCCGGGTGGGAGGCGAGCAGCTCGCGGAGCCAGGTGCTCCCGGCCTTGTAGCAGCCGATGCCGACGAAGCTCGGTCGCATGGCCGCTCAGACCTCCACCTTCTCATCGGGCGCCCTCACGCGGCGCCTGGAGGGCAGCTCGAAGCCCCAGAGGTCGCAGAAGGCCTCGATCGCCTGCTGCGAGGTGTACTTAGTCTTGTAGGCGTGGAAGGCGTTCCGCCCGAGGCGGTCGACGCGCTCGGGATCCGCCGCCAGCTCGCGGATGGCCCTGACCAGACCCTCCAGATCGCCTGGGAGCACGGCGATGCCGCAGTCGTCCTCCTCGACCTGGAGGGCGGTCTCCGTCCCCGCGGGCACCTGGGCGATGATCGCCCGCCCGCTCATGAGGATCCCGTAGAGCTTGCTCGGGACGGCGACCCCCTCGAATCCGGCGCGGAGGCTGATGAGCGCGACGTGGCAGGTCGAGAGGCTCTCGCGGACCTGGGAGAGCGGGACGAAGGGGTGCCAGGTGACGTTCCTGGTCTCCAGCTCCTGGCTGAGGCGCTTGGCCGCGTCGAGCCGCGCGCCGTTGCCGATGAAGAGGAAGTGGATGCGGGGGTCATCCTCGACCTGCTTGGCGGCGCGCACGAAGATGTCGATGTCGTGCCACATCCCCATGTTGCCCGAGTACTGGAAGACGACCTTGTCGCGCAGGCCGAGGCGGTCCACCATCGCGCTCTGCTCGATGGGCAGCGGGTCGGGGGCCTCCACGGCGGACCAGTGCGGGATGTAGACGATGCTCCGCCGGTCGATGCCGTAGTTGTTGACGAGCAGCTCGGTCATGTCGCGCCCGAGGACGATGAGCTTCTCGGCCCTGCGGTAGGCGATGCGGTTGGCCCACATCCAGAGCCGCGCCGAAAGAGACGTGCGCTTCATGCCCAGGGCGATGAGCGACTCGGGGTACTGGTCGAGGATCATGTACTGGTAGGGCATGCGCCGCACGAGGCTGACGAGGTAGAGGATCTGCGCCACGAACGGCGGGTTGGTGACGCCGAAGACGATGCCGTGGTTGCGCCGGAAGAGGAGCGTGAAGGCGAGCGGGATCATGTAGCCGAGATAGGCGAGCGTGCGGTGGACGATGCTCTTCTTGTGGTCGATGCGGAGGCCGAAGCGTCGGATCAGCACGCCGCGGTGGACCTCGCGCCGCGGGAGCTGCTTCCGGGACGAGTCGCCCGACGGAAAGCTGCACAGCACCTCGATATCGACGCCGTCCTCGACCATCTCGGCGAACATGCTCGTGAAGAGCTGGCTCGTCGAGGTCGAGTCCGGGTAGAACACCTGGCACAGGAAGAGGATCTTCTGGTTGCCCTTCATCGTCCGGCCTTCTCCGGGGCGTGGTCGTGCGCGGGGCCGGCCGCCCCGCGCCCGGCGGTCACCATGCCAGGTCTCTCTCGTATCCATGCTCGACGAGGAACTCGCCGATCACGCGCTTGTACAGGTCCTTCAGCTCGGGGGTGAAGTGGTTGCGCCAGTCGCCCGCCTGCCCCTTGCGCTGGAAGCTGGACTCGTTCACCTGGCCGCGCTCGCGCCCCCCGCTCATCGCCTTGAAGCTGTTGCGCTCGGCGATCGCGCGCAGCTCCTCGTCGGAGGCGGGCAGCTCGAAGAGCGCGGCCATGCGCCGCAGCGACCCGAGGTCGTCCTCCAGCAGCTCCTCGTAGCGGAAGACGAGGCTGCGCTCCGGGTCGCGGTGGGCCTCCCACGAGCGGACCCAGTCGGCGTAGGCCGGGAGCGTCCGCTCGGCGAAGAGCGCCAGGCTCTCCTGCACCGAGCGCCCGTGGTAGCGCGGGTACTCGGGGTGCCAGGGCGTGTGGCGCACGTAGAAATAGTTGCTCACCGCGACGTCGCGAAGGTCGCGGAACAGGACGACGTACCGGACGCCGGCGCGCCGGAGGACCCCGGCGTTGTGGGGCGTGCCGTTGGAGTGCATCTTGGTGAGGACGAGCATGTTCCTGAAGCGGTCGAACATGTCGTCGGGCAGCTGGAAGTCGTGGCTGCCGCCGGTGGCCATCTCGTGGGCGGCGACCTCGGGGATCAGGATCTCGTGAAAGCCCGGGAAGCTCGAGAGCATCTTCTCGACCCACGTGGTGCCGCTCTTGGGCAGGCCGGCGACGTAGAGGATCTTCTGGGGGTAGCGGTCCCCGTACTGCTCGAAGCCGGCGCGGCACGCCGCCGCCTGGGCGCGGTAGCGGGTCCCCACCGACAGCCGCTTGGCGAGGCGCGCCCCTGCCGGGGGGAGATACCGGCGGGTGAGATTCTCGAGCGTCCTGGTCAAGCTCATTTCCCGCTCTCGGAGCGCCGCGCAATCGCGGCCACGGCCGGAGCATACGCCCCCGCCGTGCCGATACACACGGGGCCATGCATCGGCAGTTGGGCCGAACCGCCGCAGTTGCAGACGGGTAGAGAGCGCGCCCCGCGCGCGGATCGCGACGCAGAGATGTCCGAGCCAGAGTCCAACCCCGCGGCCTCGCCCACAAACCCCGTACAGACCGGGGGCGCGGGGCTCCCGCCACCGGCACGCCGCTCCGTCTGGACGACCCGGGAAAAACTCGTGCGTCTGGCGTGGGCGGTGCTCGCCCGGCCGGCGTGGGCGATGGCGCCGGAGCTGCGCCCCTGGCTGCTGCGGAAGTTCGGCGGGACGGTCGGCAGAAACTGCGCGTTCGCGGGCTCGGTCGAGATCACCATCCCGTGGCACGTCCGGTGCGGCGACGGCGTCATCGTCGGCGAGCGGGTGATCCTCTACGGGCTCGGACCGATCACGATCGGGGACAATACCGTGATCGACTACCGCGCGCACCTGTGCGCGGGGACGCACGACATGACCGACTCGCGTTTCCCGCTCCTGAAGACGCCGATCACGGTCGGGCGCGACTGCCTGATCGGGGTGGACGCCTACATCGGGCCGGGCGTAGAGCTCGGCGACGGCTGCCGCGTGTGGCCCCGCGCGAGCGTCTACAAGGGGGCGCCGGCGGGGACGTGCCTGCGGGGCAACCCCGCCAGGCCGTTCGACCCCGGCGAGGAGACCTCCGCGGCGGCGGGGACGAACGCGCGCGTCGAGGAGGGGCCCGCGGCCGCGGCCCGCGGCAAGCGCCGTGCGAGGGCGGGACGGTGAGCGAGCCGGTGGTCCATCCCGTGCCGACCGACCGCCAGGAGGCGCTCTGGCAGAGCGTCGGCCAGTGGCTGTTCGCGCGCACGCCGCACACGGCCCACGGCGTGCGCCGGGCGATCCTGCGGCACTTCGGGGCGACGCTGCGGGGGAAGGTGAAGATCCGTCGGAGCGTCAAGATCGACCGGCCGTGGAACCTCTCGGCCGGTCACCTCACGATCTTCGGGGACCACGCGGCCCTGAGGCTTCGGGAGCCGATCGATATCGGGGAGCGGTGCGTGATCAGCCAGTACGCGGTGCTGGCGACGGAGATGCTCGACCCGCAGCTGAGCGATCTGCCCGCGGGCCGGCTGGCTCGCCGGATCGGGCCGATCCGGATCGAGGACGACTGCTGGGTCGCGGCGGACGCGCTGGTGCTCCCGGGGACGACGATCCGGGCGGGGACGGTGGTCGGGGCGCGCTCGCTGGTGGGGTCGGACCTGCCGGGGTGGACGGTGGCGGTGGGCGAGCCGGCGAGAGCGATCAAGCCGCGGGCGTTCGTCAACGCGCCGGTGGGCGGCGGGGAGACTTCGGCGGCCAGGGGGTGAATGGGCTTGGCGGAGCAGGACACAGGCTCGGAGTTCCTGGAAAAGGCGCTGGCCGAGGGCTCGCTGCGCGCGAAGGTGAGCCCGTGGACGACGAAGGAAAAGATCGGGCGGGCGCTGTGGATGATCCTGCGCGTGCCGCTGTTCCGCCTGAGCTGGCACAACTGGTACGCGTGGCGGCGGATGGTGCTCCGGGCGTTCGGGGCAAAGATCGGCAGGCGGTGCAACATCCGTCCCACGGCGCGGATCGAGATCCCCTGGCTGCTGGAGATGGACGACGGGGCGACGCTCGGGGACTACGCGATCGTGTACAACCTGGGGCGGGTGCGGATCGGCAAGCGCACCACGGTGAGCCAGTACGGGCACCTGTGCGCCGGCTCACACGACATCACGAAGTTCGAGCGGCCCCTGCTGCGCCCGGAGATCCGCGTCGGCGACGACTGCTGGATCGCCGCCGACGCGTTCGTGGGGCCCGGCGTGACGGTGGCGGAGGGGACGATCCTCGGGGCGCGGGCGAGCCTCTTCGGAGACACCGAGCCGTGGTCGATCTACGCGGGGAACCCGGCGAGGCGCCTGCGGGAGCGCCCGCGCCCTCAGGCGTCGGAGGCGTAGAGGCCCGGCATGCCGATCTCCATCTTCATCCAGACGCTCAACGAGGAGGCCAACCTCCCGGGGCTGCTCGACAGCGTGTCGTTCGCGGACGACATCGTGGTGCTGGACTCGCTCTCGAGCGACCGGACGAAGGAGATCGCGATTGCACGCGGGTGCCGCTGGTACGAGCGGGCGTTCGACGGGCGCGGGCCTCACCAGAACTGGGCGATGGAGCACATCGACTTCCGGCACCGGTGGGTGTTCTACCTCGACGCCGACGAGCGGATGACGCCGGAGCTGCGCGCGGAGGCGGAGGCGATCGCGGACGCCTGGGAGCGGGGGCAGATGAGCCGCGACCGGGGCGACCCGGTGGCGTACTACTGCGGGCGGAAGAACTACCTCTACGGGCGGTGGCTGAAGCGCGCGATGCCGCCGGGGAACATCATGCGGTTCTTCCAGCCGCCGCTGATCCGCTTCGAACGCCTGGCCAACCCGACGCCGACGGTGGACGGACGGGTCGGGTACCTCCGGGGGCACTTCCTGCACTACAACTTCAGCAAGGGGCTCGGGGAGTGGCTCGAGCGGCACAACCGCTACTCGACCTACGAGGCGAGGGAGACGATGAAGGCGCTCAACGACCGGCCGGTGCGGCCGGGGAACCTCCTCAGCGCCGACCGGAACACCCGCCGGCTGGAGCTGAAGAACCTCTCGTTCCGGATGCCGTGCCGCCCGCTCCTGAAGTTCATCTACATGTACTTCGTGCAGCGGGGTTTCCTCGACGGGGGGCCGGGGCTGACCTACTGCACGCTCCAGGCGATCTACGAGTACCAGATCGTGCTGAAGGTGCGGGAGCTCAAGCGCGTGGAGCGCGGGTTGATGCCGGCGTGAGCCGGCGCGGAGTTTCGGAGCATCCCGGGTTGGTAGGGGGGGAGAGGGCGCCGGACGTGCGTGCGCCGGCTTGTGCAGCGCCGCACCGACGGGGGCTGAAGCCCCCGGCCCTGAGCTCGGGGCGCTGGAGCCCCCGCCTCTGGGGCGGGGCCGGGGCCGGATAGGATCGGTGCCCGCGAACGGGAGGTTGGGTTCCGTGGCCGACGAGAAGCTCATCCCGCCGATCCTGCTGCTGGGGAACGTGCGCAGCGGCACGTCCATGGTGCAGAGCTTCTTCGCCGAGTGCCCGGGGATCGTGCCCTGGTTCGAGCCGCGGACGATCTGGATGTACGCCGACCCGGGGCGTCGTCACGACCGGTTCACTGCGGCGGACGCGACGCCCAGGGTCAGGGCGTACATCCGCGGGCGTTTCCTCAAGCAGCAGCGTTCGGGCGGGGGGCGCGTGATGGAGAAGACGCCCTCGAACGTGTTGCGCCTGCCCTACGTGCACGCGATCTTCCCCGAGTGCAGGCTCATCTATGTCGTGCGTGACCCGCTGGCGCAGGTCTCGAGCAGCGAGTTCAGGTGGCGGAACGCGATCAACCCGAGGCACGCGCGCCGGCGCCTGCTGGAGACGCCCAAGAGCCAGCTGCACTACTACGCGTGGCGGGCCGTGTGGGACCACTTCCGCAAGAAGGTCCTGCGCCGCAAGCACGTGAGCGTATGGGGCGTGCGGTACCCCGGGATCTACGCCGACCTCAGGCGGCTGCCGCACGAGGAGGTCATGGCGAAGCAGTGGGCGGCGTGCTCGCGCCAGATGGCCGAGGATATCGCGGCCCTGCCCGCGGGGCTGGTGCACCAGGTGCGGTACGAGGACATCGTCGCCGACCCGGTGACGCACTTCATGGCGATGTGCGCGCACGTGGGGGTGGAGCCGCCGGCCGGGGCGATCGAGAAGGTGCGGGCGAGCGCCGACCCCTCGCGCCAGGGCAAGTGGAAGCGGCTCGAACCGGGGTTGATCGCGGCGATTCTGCCGCACGTGCGCGAGGAGATGGCGCGGCACGGGTACGAGCCCCCCTCGGAGCTGCCGGACGAGGAGGAGCGTGCGCGCGTGGCGGCGACGGCGACGAGCTACTCGGGGGGCGGCTCGACGCGGAAGGGGCCCTGATGGGTGCGCTCGATGTGCTCAAGCCGTTCGCCAGGCCCCTGAAGCTGCGCATGCTCAGGCTGCGCGCGCAGAGACTGGCCCGCGTCCCGGTGCGGGCCGAGCAGGGTGAGCCCGCGGCCCTTCCAGCGCCGGCGTTCATCTTCGCGTGCGGCCGGAGCGGGACGACGATCCTGGGCAAGCTGTTCGCCACGCACCCGGGCGTGGCGTACCTCCGGGAGCCGTACCACCTGTGGGCGACGATCGAGCCGGGGCTGGACGTCACCAACCTGCACGTACGCGTGGCCCCGAAGCTGTGGTGGGACGCGAGCGACGCGAGCGCGGCGATCCGCACGAGGTTCGCCCGCCTGATCCTGGGCGAGCGGGAGCGGAGCGGACGGCGCGTGCTGGTGGAGAAGACGCCGCACAACGTGTACCGCATCGGGCTGCTCGAGGCGCTGACCGGCGGCCGGGCGCGGTACGTCCACATCGTGCGGGACGGGGTGGACGTCGCCCGCTCGATCGAGCGTCTGGCGACGAACCAGCCGTACCGGATGGCGGGACGCGCCGACTACAACCAGTGGTGGGGCTCGAACGAGCTGAAGTGGCGGCGGATGACCGAGGAGGGGCCGGGGCGCGGGCACTTCTCTGCTGAGGAGGTCGCGCGTCTGACGACCCAGGGGCAGCGCGGCGCGTACGAGTGGCTGACGAGCCTGGGGGAGGCGGACCGGTGGCGGGCGGTGCTGGGCGACCGGCTGCTGGAGATCACCTACCGCGAGCTGACGGCGGACACGACCGGGACGCTGCGCAGGATCGCGGCGCATGTCGGGGCCGAGGCGCCCGAGGCGTGGCTCGCCGAGGCCTCCTCGATGGTGAGCGCCGAGCGGCGGAACAAGGGGGGCGAGCTGAAGCTGCCGGCGCGGATGGCCGAGCAGTTCAACAGGTACCAGGAGCGCTACGGGTTCGAGAATCGGGCGAAGGCGGAGGGGTGAGGGATGAGGGGTGAGGGGTGAGGGGTGAACACAGCGTTGGATGGATGAGCATGCGTCCTTCCGCCTTCTTCGATTCGGTGTCATGAAGATTCTGCACTACAAGTCCACGATCCGTCTGGAGGAGGGGGGCGTGGTGCGCGCGGTGCTGGACCTGTGCGCGGAGTTCGCTCGCGCCGGGCACGAGGTGACGCTGGGGACGTTCGACCCGCGCGACGTGCCGGGGGCGTGGATGCGGGGCGAGCCGGGCTCGCCGCGGGTGCTCCGCGTCTCGAGCAAGCGGCGCCCGGTGGGCTGGAGGGGGACGGGGCCGCTGGCCGAAGCGGTGGCGGCGACGGACGTGCTGCACCTGCACTCGGTGTGGCAGCCGACGAACCTGCAGATCGCGCGGGTCGCGCGGCGCACAGGGACGCCGTACGTCGCGAGCATCCACGGGATGCTCGACGACTGGACGATCGGGCAGCGGTTCTGGAAGAAGCGGCTGTTCCTGGCGCTGGGCGGGAGCGCGTACCTTGCGCGGGCGAGCGCGGTGCACGCGACGGCGGAGGCGGAGCTGGCGCAGGCGGAGAAGTGGATCGGCGGCGCTCCGGGTGAGGTTGCGCCGCTGATCTTCGACCTCTCGGACTTCGCGCACCTGCCGGGGCCGGGGCCGGCGCGGGCGAGGTTCCCGATGATCCGCGACGACGTGCCGCGCCTGCTCTTCCTCAGCCGCCTGCACTATAAGAAGGGCGTGGACCGGCTCATCCGCGCCGGGGCGATCCTGCGCGAGCGGGGCGTGCCCTTCCAGATGCTGCTCGCGGGGACGGGCGACGAGACGTACGTGCGCGAGCTGCACGGTCTGCGCGACTCGCTGGGGCTTGAGGAGCACGTCGAGTTCCTCGGCTTTGTCTCGGGAGTGGAGAAGGTCTCGCTCTACGAGGCGGCGACGCTCTTCGTGCTGCCCACGAGCCAGGAGAACTTCGGCTTCGTCTTCTTCGAGGCCCTCGCGTGCGGCTGCCCGGTGGTCACGACGCGGGGGGTCGACACCTGGCCGGAGATCGAGGCCAGCGGCGGCGGGGTGATCGCCGCGGAGGACCCCGGGTCGATCGCCCTGGCCGTCGAGCGGCTGCTCGCGGAGGGGCCCGAGGAGCTGCGGGCCCGGGGCGAGCATGGGCGGGCTTGGACGCTGCGATACTTCGACACGGCGCGGATCCTGGGGGACTACGAGTCGATCTACCATCGCGCCATCGAGAGGGCCGGGCGGCGCGCCGGCGCGAAGGAGACCTGAGCGATGCACCCACTCACGCCGCTCATGCGGCGGATCAGCAACCAGATCACGCGGCAGACGGTGATGCGGTACGGGGACCGCTTCCCGATGTACGTGATCTCCGAGTACCCCAAGAGCGGCGGGACGTGGCTGGGGCGGATGGTCTCGGAGGTGCTGCGGATCCCCTTCCCCCGGCACTCGAGCATGCCCCTCGCGATGACGTGCGTGGTGCACGGGCACTGGAACTACCACCCCAGGCTGCTCGGGCGGACGATCTACCTGTACCGCGACGGGCGGGACGCGATGACCTCGCTCTACTTCCACCGGATGCGCTGGCTGCACTCGGGGACGGCGGACGACAAGCGGCGCTTGAAGTCGCTCAACCGCCTGTTCGGGGAGGGGTTCGACGCCGACGACAGCCGTCGGTACCTGCCGGGGTTCATGGAGCACGAGTTCGCCAACCCGCGCGGGAGCCGCCTGAACTGGCGGGACCACGTGCTCGGGTGGATCGGCGAGGGCGAGCCGGGCGCCCGACGCGAGGGGGTGGTCTACGTCAGCTACGAGCAGCTGCGGGAGGACTGTGCCGGGGCGCTGACGCGGATCTGCTCGGAGCTGACGGGCAAGAGGCCGGATGCCTGGCTCGTGGAGACGACGGTCGAGAAGTGGTCGATGGAGCGGGAGACGGGGCGCAAGCCGGGGCAGGAGGACCGGAGCGTGCTCGTGCGGAAGGGGATCGTGGGGGACTGGAAGAACCACTTCACGCGTGAGGCCGCGGAGGTCTTCGACCGGCTGGCGGGGGACGCGCTGGTTCGCCTGGGCTACGAGCCGGACCGGGGGTGGGTGGGGCGGTACGAGTTGGAGGGGGGCGGGGAGAGGGCCAAAGTGGCGGGCGCTGCTCACCGATAACAACGGGGCGGCGAACCGGCCTCGGGCCGGGCCGTAGAATCCCGGCCGCGCAGGCGTGTGCCGGGCCTCGAGCCGGACACGTCCCAGACAACCGCGACAATCCCTGGCGGGCACATGACGATACTGGCGGCAACCTACCTCACGCTGATGGCGCTGTTCGTCTTCGTGATGATGTACGCGCAGGCGGCCTCGGGGCGGGTCGAGCTTCTCTCCACGCGCAACTTCTTCCTGCTCGGGTTCATCGTGTTCCAGCTGACAGGGGCCGCGGCGAGCCTCGGGGCGGACGAGTACGGCTACTTCCCCATCCAGGACAAGACGACGACGCCGTTGATCTACTGCTTCATGTGCACGGCGTTTCTGGCGGTGTTTCTCTGGGCGTACGGAAAGGGGTGGGTCAGCAAGACGGTGGCGCGGCGGCTCCGCCTGCGCCCCGTGGCCGCGGGGGCGACGAGCCTCCTGACGCTCGCCGGGGTCTTCGTGGCGGTGGGGATCGCGTTCCGGTTCATCCTGGCGTTCATCCCGCTCTTGGGCGGCGGTTTCGAGATGCTGGGCAACGGCCTTCTGGCCGCGGCCGCGGGGATGGCGACGTGGGCGAGCGTGAGCCGCCTGTACAACCCCTTCGTGGTGCTGCCGACCTTTCTGATCATCGTGGTGGCGGCGGTGGTGACGATCTCGGGTGACTTCGGCCGGCGCGACCTGCTCGGCGTAATCGGGGGGATCGGTTGGGGCGCGTTCCACGGGTACTGGAAGCATCTGGGGTTCCGGGCGGCGATGCAGCGGCTGGTGGTGGTGGGCGCGGCGGGGTTCCTGTTTCTCGCGGCCTTCACGGCCGCGCGCGAGGGGAGCTTCCGTGAGAAGTCCGCGGGCGAGATCCTCTCGTCGATGCACGGCGCGGACGTGAAGAGCGGCGCGTGGGACCTCATCACGGGGCAGAACGCCGGCGCCAACAGCATGTGGATCGTGGAGACATACCCGGCGGATCGTCCCTTCGAGACGCTGCACACAGCCAGGAGCGTGCTGACCTTCTGGATCCCCCGCCTGTACTGGCCGGAGAAGCCGGTGGCGCTGGCGCTCTCCATGCCCGACGACGCGGGCATCCGGAACAAGCCCGAGAACTGGAACATCGGGCCCGGGATCATCGGCCACATCGCGCACGACAACGCGTGGCTGGCGCTTGTGCCTTATGCGATCGTGTTCGCGCTCTACTTCCGCTTCTTCGACGAGGTGGTCGTGCAGAACCCGCTCAACCCCTTCGCGATCCTGCCGATGGGCGTCGCGCTGGGGCAGGTCATCGGCATGGCGCGCGGCGAGCTGGGCCTGTTCTTCATCCTGAGCGCCGTGTATAGCTTCGGGACCTTCGCCATGATGATGGTGTGCTACCAGGGCATGAAGATGCTCGGGTGGACGATCCAGGCGGACGCCGCGACGTCGGTGATCGACGAGGAGGCCGAGTGGGCGTACCTCGAGCCCGAGGACGGGCTGGGGTACGGCGACGACTCGGCGGAGCCCGCGGCGTAGGCGCGGCGAGGATTCGGGAGACGACGTGAAGGCCGGGCTCGTCCGCATCTCCAGCAGCTACGCCCGACTTCTGCTCACGCTCTTCATGGGCCTGGCGGTCGTGCCGCTGCTGCTCGGCTGGCTCGGGCTCGAGGCGTTCGGCATCATCTCGCTGCTGGGGGCCTCGGTGGGGCTGGCGGCCCTGTTCCGCGACCTGACGCACCGGTCGATGGTGCGCGAGCTGGGCGCCGCGTACCACAGCGGGGACGAGCGGCTCTTCATCTCCACCTACAACTCGGCGTTCCTGCTCTCGGGCGCGGTCGCCGTGGTCACCGCGCTGTCCTTCGGGGTCGTGCTGGCGATCTTCCCGATGCTGAACATCTCGGCGCAACTGCGGGGGCCCGCGATCGCCTTCCTGCTCTGGCAGGCCAGCCACGCCGTGCTGATCGTGCTGCTCTCGCCGACGTTCAACATGTACCTCGTGCTGCACCGCTTCGTGGCCATCAACTTCTGGCATGTGATGCTCCGCGGGGCGAACCTTCTCGCGGCCGTGCTGCTCGTGTGGGTGCTGGGCGTCCCCGGCCGGCCCGAGTCGCTCGGCGTGTACGGGTTCGTCTGGGCGATGCTGGACAACGTCTTCCTGCTCATCGCGGTCGGCATACTCATGGCGAGGGACCCCCGCCTGCGCTTCCGGCCCCGGCACGTGAGCCGGGCGGCGCTGCGCCCCATCCTGGGGACGTTCGGGTGGAACACCGGCGTCCAGGCGTCGATGGCCGCGATCGAGCGGCTGCCCCCGTTCATCCTGAACGTGATGGTCGGGCCGATCGCCAACGCGATCTGGGGGATCGTGTACCGGCTGACCTCCTACGTGCGGATGGCGACGATCGGCGTGCAGTTCGGGGCCGACTCGATCAGCGCGAAGCTCTCGGCGGCGGGCGACGAGGCCTCGCGTCTGCGCGTGCAGCGGTTCATGACGGTGCAGACGCGCCTGAACTCGATGGTGGCGCTGCCCGTCGGGCTGGCGATGTTCGCGCTGGCCCGCCCGCTCCTTGACGTCTGGGTGGGGGCGAAGGTCCAGGACCCCGCGGCGATCCTGGAGCCCGCGGCGGTGATGACGCGGATCCTGGCGGTCGCGATCGTAACGCGGTCGGTCTCGGAGGGATGGGTGACGGTGCTCTACGGCGCAGGGTACGTCTCGCGATATGCCCCGGTGATCTTCGCCGGGGGGTTGCTCGCGCCGCTGCTGGGCGTCGTTCTGACCTGGGCGCTCCCGCCCTCGGTTGAGGTGCAGGGGCCGGCGCTGGGCTTCACGATCGTGGTCTCGTCGGTCTACCTGCTCGCGCTGCCGATCGTGGGCGCCCGGTGCGTGGGGCAGGGGTATTTCCAGATGCTCGCGCCCATGCTCCGGCCGCTGCTGATCGCGGCGGCGGCGGCGCCGACGCTCTGGCTCGGCCCCTGGCTCGGCGGGGCGCTCGGGCATGGCGTGGTGGGCCAACTGGTCGCTCCGGCCGGCGCATTCGGGCTCGTCTACGGCCCCCTGGCGTTCCTCTTCGCGCTCACCCCCGAGGAGCGGCGGCGCCTGCTCGCGGTCGTCGATCGCCAGCGTTTCGGCCGATCGCGCATCGGGGCGCCGGTGGAGCCCTGAGCGGACGCTATCGCGCCCCGCGGCGCAGCCCCACCTCGACCGCACGGTGATCCGATCCCAGGCCGCTGATGGTGCGCCACCCCGCGACGCGCCAGTGGCGGGAGACCCACGCGTCGTCGATCGCCAGCGTGAGCGGCCAGGGGAGGCCCGCGGGGTACGTGCCCGCCGCCACGGCGAGCGGCTTGCACCGGCGCAGACCCATCTCGGTCCAGAGCAGCCGGCTCCGGAACCCCGAGGGTGTCGAGTTGAGGTCGGCGAGGAGGATGATCGGCTCGTCCGGCGCGTGCTCGAGCAGGGACTCGATCGCCGTGCCCACGAGCGCGTTGCCCTCCCGCCACCGTGCGGGTGTGCGCGGCGAGGCGGGCTGGAGCGTGAGAAGCACGAATGGACCACGCTCGTGCTCCACCCGGACGAGACGGAAGGCCCGCCGCGCGTCGCCCTTCGCGAGTGCGGCACGGTCGATGAGCGGCTCGAGAGGCGTGCGGCTGAGGACCAGACGCGTGTGCGTCAGATCCCAGGGCGGGAGGTCGCGGTAGGGGAAGCGGGCCTGAACCTCCGGATCAGCGCGCAGGCGCTCGAGGAGGGATCTCGGCGCCTCGGTGATCGCGACAACGTCGGCGCTCGTCGCCAGGAGGAGCGAGAGGACCGGCTCCGGCGAGCCCCTGCCCGTCAGGGCGTTGAGCTGGAGAACGCGGAGATCGGCGTCGCCCGTGGGCGCGCCGGGTGCGCGCCCGAGGGCCAGCCAGAGCGCGATGACGGGGAGCGACGAGACCGAGAGGGCGACGAGGGCGCGGCGACGGCGGGCGATCGCGAGGATGGAGCCCGCGATGGCGAGCGGGACGGCCCACGGGAGAAGGTTCGCGAGCAGGTCCGCGATCCAGAGCCATCCGGCGAGCAGAGGGCTGGCGGTCCACGCCCACGCCGCGGCGGTGCACGCGGCTCCCAGTCGGCTGCGCTGGGGTTTGGGACGGTTTGTGTCGATTGGGAAACCTCGCGGGGCTGTCAAGCGTCCGGGACAGAAAACATGGGCGCGCCGGCGGGACTTCCGTCAATCTCCCCGCGGTTGCTAGAGAGCATACCCGGGCGCACAAACTACCCGGACAGCCATGCAGGAGGAGGCTCTCGCGAGACGAGAAGATTGTCGGAGGGCTTTGACCATGGCACGACTTACGGGCAGCATCGCACTGGCGGGCGCGGCGGCATTGGCCGCGGGGTCGGCCTTTCCCGGCATCGCGTTCGCTCAGGACGGAGGGGGCGACTATCTGGTGGAGTTCGGCGACGGGAAGATGAGCGTGCAGGACGCGCGGTCGCGCGGCGTTCTGCTCGACCAGGACGCCCGGAAGTTCACCATCGCCAAGCTCGACGGGGCGCTCTCGCCGCAGGTCGACGTGAGCGTCGTGGGCGACGGGTACGACATCAGGTACTCCTTCACCAACCAGACGTCGTCCGAGAAGCCGCTTCCCGACCTGCGGGTCGGGCCGATCCTCCTGGGCGACGAGGTGCGGTACCAGGACATGCGCCGGAGCTGCGAGGCCATCGAGACAGACGCGCAGAGCCACAAGACGCCGGGGCACAACTACCCGGTGAACATGTACTCCCCGGTGTGGATCATCCGCAACGCCGAGCACGCGGCCGGGGTGAGCCTGCAGTACCCGCTGCTGGAGTACAGGCACGACGTGCGGATGTACATGAAGTACCACCCCAACTCGGGCGGCTGGCTCGTGGACATCAAGATGTCGGCCAACGACGACTCGCTCGAGCATTCGGCGATGGTGCCCGCGGGTGAGACGTGGGAGTACACGGTGAGCGTCCGCTTCACGCCCGAGGCGGACGAGTGGGTGCGCACGCTGGTGCCCTACCGGGACTACTTCCGCGCGATGTACGGCGGGGTGCAGTACGACCGGAAGGTCACGCCGGTCAACGCGGTGGGCCTGTCGATGGAGGGCGAGCTGAGCGACGAGAACCCCTACGGGTTCATCCGCGACCGGATCCGCCCCGACCAGGTCGGCTACGGCCCCTTCATCGACTTCACGCTCGCGCGCAAGGGGTGGCCGGAGTTCATGGTCATCACGCCGACGGGGCTCTACCGGCACAACGTGCACATGAACTACCCCTTCCAGTTCACCAGCCAGTGGAACAAGGAGCCCATGTTCGGCTCGGCACTCGATCCGGACGCGGGCTTCCCCAAGTTCGCCGCCGAGGGCAGGACGCTCGGCCTCTGGTGGGGACGGGCGGCGCAGGTCGCGACCTCGTGGGACGCCAATACGAACCACACGCTCGACCCCGACGACCCGGCCGACGTGGCCGCGGCCTTGGCCGAGCTCGACCTGGCGGTGCAGGCCGGCGCGCAGGTGATCGGACTCGACACCTACGGATACCGTGCGATCCCGACGTGGGACTCGTACCGGTGGCTGGAGACCATGCAGCAGCGGCATCCCCACCTCCGCTTCGTGCTCGAGCCGATGCCGTGCGACATCATGCACACGAAGGCGGCCGGCTGGCTGCGCGGGTTCAACGACGAGTTCCCCGTGGACTCGCTCGAGGAGCTCAACTTCATCAAGGGTCCCCACTACCTCGCCGACTTCCTGCTGCCGGGCCACGAGACCTGGGCCGCGTGGCGCTACAAGGGTCACCGCCTCTACCTCGGCATCAACCCCACGCAGGAGATGGTGGAGGCCGACGGGATGCGGTTCGCCGAGTGGGGATACCGACCGATGCTCTACACCGACTTCGAGCTGCGCAACTTCAACGACCTCCGCGGCGGCATGACGGCGGCCGAGAGCTGGAAGTACACGGTCCCGCCCGACCTCCAGCTCGATGACGACGGCGGCAGCTCCGGGTCGCGCTCGGGTGGCCGGAACGCGCGGGGAGGCTCCTCCAGCGAAGGCGGCGTCGTGAGCCAGGGCGGGGGCACGCGCCCGACGCTGCGGAGCATCTCACCCGAGGAGGCCCGCGGGGCGCTGCAGCGGTCTCGCAAGCACCTGGCCCCGAAGACCGCCTCGGGCAACGAGTAGGCCAGCAGCCGACAAACAGGATCATTCCCGACGCCCGGCGTGCCCAGCACGCCGGGCGTTTCTCATGGTTGGACGGGCACGGCCGGGATCGCCTCCCATTGCCGGCGCAGGCCCTCCCGCCTGGGCACGCGGGGCTCGTAGCCCAGCTCCGCCCGGGAACGGGCGAGGTCCGCCCAGGTGCGCTCGACGTCGCCGGGCGACGCCGGGGCTCGCTCGATCCGAGGACGCGCCCCGGCGACCTCGGCGATCTCGGCGATCAGCTCGTCGAGGCGGACGGGCCGGTCGCTCCCGAGGTTCCAGATCCGGAAACCGTGCGCGGGGATGCGGTCATAGGCGGCGAGGACGCCGCGGACGGTGTCGTCGATGAAGGTGTAGTCGCGGCTCATCGATCCGTCGCCGAACATGGTGATGGGCCTGCCCTCGCGCAGGAGGCGCATGAAGGTCGCGACGCCGAGGTCGGGCCGCTGGCCCGGGCCGTAGACGGTGAAGAAGCGAAGGCACGCGGTGGGCATGCCCGTGAGGTGATGGTGCGTGTGCGCGAGCAGCTCACACGAACGCTTGGTGGAGGCATACGGGCTGATAGGACCCTCGACGGGATCGTCCTCGGCAAAGGGCGCTTTGCGGTTGTTGCCGTAGACGGAGCTGCTCGAGGCCAGGACGAAGCGCTCGCACGCCGCCCGCTCCGCCGCGCGGAGCACGCACGCCGTGCCGAGCACGTTCGCTCGCGCATAGCCCACGGGATCGGCGATGCTCGGGCGCACGCCGGCCTTCGCGGCCAGATGGACGACACCCCGTGGACGCGAGCCCTCGAGAAGGCGAGTGAGCCGACCTTCGTCGCAGATGTCCAGCTCCTCGAACCCGAAGGCCCCCGACGCACGCAGCCTCGCCACGTTCGCCTCTTTGATGCGCCGGTCGTAGTAGGGGTCGAAGTTGTCGATGCCGAGCACCCGCTCCCCGCGGGCGAGCATGGCCGCCGCCACGTGCGAGCCGATGAAGCCCGCGGCTCCGGTCACCACAACGGAGTGGGTGCTCTGGGGCATGGTTCCTCCGGCCGGCCGGTCGGGCTCGGGATGCGCTCAAAAAGAGAAGCAGGGCGCCATCTGTTAAGACAGCGCCCCGCTGGAGGAGAGAGAGATCGGGGAGAGTCTACTGCGTTATCGGATTGCTCGTTCCAAAAATCTTGAGACTTTTTCAGTTGACCCCGGGGGAAGGGTTGACTCGACCCCCCCTGCCCGCTAGGTGGAACCCACCCCTCCGTGACGCGCGGGCGACGCACAAGTCCCGCTGCTGGAAGGCTCAGGGACGGGCCGCAGACCCGGCCGCCGGGTCGAGAGCGCCGTCCGCGGCCCGGGCTCACGCGCGCGTATTCACGGGCCATCGTCCTTGACGCCCGTGTCGGGCGCCGAGCCCCGTGCGCCCCGCGCCCTGAGCAGGCGCTCGACGGCACGCGCCCGCTCCTCGGGCTCGAGGGCTTCGAGCCTCTGCTGTGCCCGATCGGGGAGCCGCGACCACACGAGTGCGGGGAATTCGCCCCCTCGGAACGCGTTCACAATCCGCCGAATCGCCGCCTCGTCGAGCGGCCGGAGACGATCGCCGGCCCCGCCCGCCTCGGGAGACACCGCGGCGTCCGGGCGCTGCTCCTGCATCCGCGCAAGCCGGCGTTCCTCGGCCTCGCTGCGCACGCGATCCCGGTGCGCGGCGAGCGCTTTTTCTGCAAATTCATGTTGCGCGTCGCTGAGCACCGCCCAGATGCGCGTCTGCAGCTCGCCCGGCGAGGGGACACCCTCGCCGAGCTCGCGGAGCCGTGCGAGGGTGTCGTCCATGGGCGCCTCGTCGCCCGCTCCCGCCATGCCGCGCATCCCGGGCTCGCCCTCCGGGGAGGGCATCGCGGGCGGAAGCCGCCGGAACTCAAGGTGGAACGGCCCGCCCGGATCACGCCCGCCGTCCGGCTCCTCTCCGGCTCCCTGGCGTGTCGCGCTGCTCTCGGCGGACCTCCGCCGGGCCGGGGGCTGCTCGAGGAGGGCGGCACCCCGCGCGACCGCGGCGGCCGCGCCCCATTCGCGAGCGGCGCGCCGCCGCTCGGACACCGGCAGGCGCTCGAGGAGGACGTCGACCTCCGGCTGCACCGCTCGCACGTACGCATCCACCTCGCGGGCGAACGCGCGGGCCTCGGCCCGGATCCTGTCGGACTGATCCGGCGTCAGCCGCCGCTCGCTCTCGGGCGGCTCGGCGGCGAGCGTCCGGACGATGTCGAGGAAGACCGGGAGCGGCACGGGCCGGTCGCCAGGCCGTCCGCCCTCGTCCGGCGCGTACCGCGTCTGCACGCCGGGCGCGTGCGAGGGACGCACCTCCGGGCCGCGGAGCGGCGCCTCGTTGCCCTGCGCATGCGCCGCGCCGACGGCGAGGCCCGTCAGGGCGAGCACCAGTGTGGCGAGGTTCCGAGTGTCGTTCATCGTGCCTCCTCGGCCGTGCGGCCGTCGGCGGAACGCTGGGGCCCTCGCCGCATTGCCCCCACCCCTAGCATCGGAGTGGGTCGGCAGATTGGGAGTTCGCCGTGGCCAATATAAAAGAGATCATCCACGAAACGCTCGCCGGGGTCCAGGTGCCGGGGCTGGACGGGCCGCTGCGGGAGGCCCTGGAATGGGTCGCGGCGTGCGACGGCTTCGTGAGCCTCAAGCTCCACGCGCCCTCGCTGGCGACGAGGGAAGCGCGGGCCGAGGCGGCGCGCCGGGCCCGCGAGGCGCTCGTGGAGGCGCTGACCGGCACGGGTGAGCCGCTGCGCTCTCTCATCGTCGAGTTCGTCGATGGGGCGGGGAGCGTCGTGCAGACCGAGCGGCTCTCGGGCGCACAGGCCGGGCCCGCGCCGGCCTCGCCGGGCCGGATCGCGGCCCGGGAGGAGTCGCCCCCCCAGGCCGCGGGACACCGGCCGATCGGGGGGCTGGAGCACCCGCAGCGCCCGCTGGGCGGCGTGAAGCACATCATCGCGGTGGGCGCGGGCAAAGGGGGCGTGGGAAAGTCCTCGATCGCGGTGGCCCTGGCCGTCGGGCTGGCGCGGAGGGGGCACGCGGTCGGCCTCCTCGACGGCGACATCTACGGGCCCTCGATGCCGACCATGCTGGGGCTGGACGCGATGGAGCAGCTGGTGCTCGCGGGCAAGCTCCAGCCGCACGCCGTGCACGGGATCAAGGCGATCACCATCGGCAAGCTGGTGGACCCGGACAAGGCGTTGATCTGGCGTGGGCCGATGGCGCACGGGGCGTTCAAGCAGCTCGTCGAGCAGACCGACTGGGGCGAGCTGGACTACCTGATCGTGGACCTGCCCCCGGGCACGGGCGACGTGTGCCTGACGATGGCGCAGACGCTCCAGCTCACCGGGGCGGTGGTCGTGTGTACGCCGCAGAAGGTGGCCCAGGACGACGCCGTGCGCGCGGCACGGATGTTCCAGCAGCTGAGCATCGACGTGCTCGGCGTCGTCGAGAACATGAGCTACTTCATCGGGGACGACGGGAAGGAGTACGACATCTTCGGGCGCGGCGGGGCGGAGATGATGGCCCAGCGGATGGGGCTGCCCTTCCTCGGGGCGGTGCCGATCACGATGGCGCTGCGGGCGAACTCCGACTCGGGCGAGCCGCTGAAGAACTTCAGCCCGGAGACGGCGGGCGGCGAGGCGCTGCCGCGGGCGCTCGAGAGCATGATCTCGACACTCGAAGGCCAGGTGGCGCTGGCATCGCTGCGCCAGGGGAAGCAGAGGCCGACGCTGACAATCAGCTGACTCGAAGCGCGACTTCCGCGGCTAAGGCCCGCTCTCTTCCTGCAACTCCCGGTTGATGGCGACGGCCGCGGTCGCTCCCTCGCCCGCTGCGACGATGACGAACTGCACGTCCTTGTCGGCGTCGCCGGCGAGGTAGAGCCCCGGGACGCCGGTTCCCTGGCGCGGCGTGGTCCGCACCGCCCCTCGCTCCACAGTGCAGCCGAGTCGGGCGGCGAGGTCGCACTGCTGGCGCTGGGAGGTGTTGAAGAAGAGCGCGTCGGCTTCCAGGGCGGGGCCGGAGCCGAACACCACGCGCTCGAGCGATGGAGATCCTTCGAGCCCGACGACTCGCTCCGTTCGCATGGCGATGCCGTTCCGCATCGCGCGCTCCTTCTGCGCCTCATCGATCCGCTCGCCGTCGGAGCAGGCGGTCACGCGCGGGCTCCAGGTGCGCAACGCGAGCGCCAGACCCACGGCCGCCGAGCCCTTCCCGTAGGCGACGAGCCGCTGGTCGCGATGCTCCCACCCGTCGCAATACGGGCAGTGATGCACGGATCGTCCGTAGAGCCGCTCGACGCCCTCGATGCGAGGGAGCTCGTCGCGCACCCCCGTAGCGAGCAGGAGCTTCCGCGATCGGAGCCGCTCGTTCGGGGCGACCGTCACCGCGAACGACCCGTCCGCCTCGCACGAGGCGTCCGTGACCTCGACCTCGCGGAACTCGACGCCGTACCTCTCCAGCTCCGCGCGCCCGAGCCGCAGGAGTTCCCCCGGATGCGCCCCGTCCCGCGTCAGGAACCCGTGCAGCGCGGCCGCCCGCGCGTTCCGCGGCCGGCCCGCGTCGCACACCAGCACACGCCGCCGACAGCGCCCCAGCACGAGCGCCGCGCTCAGGCCCGCGGGGCCGCCACCGACGATGATGACGTCGTACATGGCCCATCCTAGAGGCGCGGCGGGGAGCCACGGTCGCCCTTCCGCCGACGGCGTACGCGGGCCCCCTTCGCGCGAGCATCACGGCGTGAGTTCATCCCCACCGTGGCCGCACCCGCGGCACATGAGCGGATACACGCGGGACCGGCACCCGCTCACCCACGCGCGGAGAAACCCGGTCACATCCGTCCGGTCGATCACGCCGTTGTCCCACGGTCGCCCCCGGACACCGTGCCGCGGGTGCGGGACGCGGAGACTCCGTGCTCGCCACACTCCGGGGCGGGGCCGCCCCTCATCGGCGCCGTCAGCGGACAGACCCGTGTCTGGAACCGGGGGCGGAGGACGAGGCGCTGGCTCTCCGTGGCTTCGCCGCGCCGGTCTACGCCATGGCGGCGGCAGACGACCGTGTCGTCGCCACCGACCGCGAGTTCTCCCTGGAACGGGATGTGCAGCCGAGGCTCCAGCTCGCGTCCATCGGAAAGGCTCCTGACGAGGAAGCGGAGGCCCCGACCCCACCGTGCTGCACCAAGGACGTTCGCCCGCGTGATTCCGCGCCCGTTCCACCCGCCGCACTCCTGCGATCTGCGCCAAATTGCGTGCGATCTTGCGGGGATCTCGACCCTATCTCGCACGGATACGGTGCCCATGGCCTGCTCGGGTTCCGGTTTCGAGGACACGAGGTCGCCGAGTCGTGGTCGAACGATCCGGGCGGGGCGCGGATGCGCGAGTGCGCGCGGCTGCGCAACGCGGCGCGGCCGGTGCTCGTGGGTGCGGGCGCCTCCCCGAGAGAAGCGCCGGGACGCGCCGCGAACCCCCGCGCGAGATCACCCCTCGCGTGCGCCGAGCCGTCCGCGCGGGCGCATCGAGGCTTCTCGCGAAAGATTTTTCACAGTAGCGCGCGACCCCCTCTCGCGGGGGGCGCGCCCGCTCGCGACGCTCGGCTCACGGGCCGGCGCAGACCCGCGTCGACGCGCCTCGTCCGAGCACAGCACGCGCGCAGAATCGCCTGTTTTGTCGGGCGTTTTGCCTTGTCCGGGAGTGCCGACCGGTGCGCCGCCAGCGGGCGTCCGCGCCCGTTCGAACCACGCGCTCCGGCGGGCGCGCCGGCGCTCGAGGCGATGACTCGCGCGGCGCACGCCCGAAAAATTTTTCGTGCGCGCCCCACTCCCCCTCTCGCCGTTGCGCACGATCGCCGCTATATACATGACGCCGCGAGTAGTGCGGCGAAGGAGAATGAACGATGGCCAAGAAAGCCAGGAAGAAGGCCGCCAAGAAAGCCGGGAAGAAGAAGGCTGCGAAGAAGACTGCCAAGAAGGGCACCCGGAAGAAGGCGAGCAAGAAGGCCGGCAAGAAGACCGCGAAGAAGGCCGGCAAGAAGAAGGCCCGCCGTCGCGCGAAGAAGGCCGCGGCCCCCGAGGGCGCGATGGCCTGAGCCGATCGCACCTGAGCCATTGAGGCCGGCCGATGCCGGCGCTCCAACGTCGCACGCCGGGATGCCTCGGAGGGCCCGGCGTGCTCTGTCTTTACGGGCTGCGCGCCGCCGCGCAGGCCGGTCCCGGGCGACAGCGTCGCAGGGCCGGGTTCCTGTCCTGCAGGAATCGACGGGCTCAACGCCGGCCCGGGCGGTCAGTCTCGGACCGGCGCATGATCCGCCCGGGGCTCAGCGGCGCGAGCCACGCCGGCGCACTCCGGCCAGCGCACCGAGCGTCAGCCCGAGCAGCGCGAGCGCGCCGGGCGTTGGAATCGTCTCGACCACGATGTTGTCGATGAAGGTGCTCTGCAGGAACGGGTCCTGCCCGCCCCGGAACTTGATCGACCAGATCTCCTCGCCCGGCGCCGCCTCGAAGGTGAGCGCCACGGGGGCATCCCAGCGCATGTCTCTGTCCCCCAACTGCTCGGAGGACATCCCCAGCAGGTCCCCGCCCGCCTGGATCTCGGTGTAGGCGTACAGCTCGGCCAGGTCGTCGTCCTGGCCGTAGTCGCCGAACTCCACCCGGGCCCAGCGGAGGGGCGCGGAGAAGCTCATCACCATGTAGTCGTCCATGAAGTAGTTGAAGACGGGGGAGAGGTGCTTGGCCCCCCATGCGGAGGGGACGTCCTCACCCTGGGAGTTCCACACCGTGAATCGCTCGCCGCTGGTCCGCGTGATCAGGGCGTACAGCCCACCCTCGTCGACCCTCAGGGCGATATGGTCGCCGGCGGTGTTGTTGGTGTTGCCGCGGAACTCCTCGAAGTCGAACGCGATCACGTCCGCCGACGCGGCCGTCCCGGTCACACCCAACGCCATCGCCAACGCGAGCGAGCGCATGGCAAGCCCTCCACCGACCCCATCCACTCCGGCGCGCCCCCGCACGCCGCCCGTCAGACACAGGCGAGGTCCGATACGCTCGGCATCCCGACCGGTTGCTCCAAGCTACCAGGCCGGTTTGCCCAAGTCACCCTGTTTTCCGCGCTTCACGCCCGGCTAGGCGCCCTGACCGCCCACCGACCGGCGTCGGCGCGTGACCGCGTCCACGGCCTCGGCGATCGCCCGCGGGAGATCGTCGTTGACGATGAAGAGGTCGTAGAAGCCGCCCTCCCGGGCAGCCGCGATCTCCCGCTTGGCCTCGGCGAACCGCAGGCCGATCTGGTCCTCTCCCTCGCGCTTCCGCTCGCGCAGACGCCGGAGAAGGACCTCCTCGCTGGGCGGGAGGACGAAGATCGCGAACGCCTCGCGCAGCTTCGCCTTCACCTGCCGTGCGCCCTCGACGTCGATCTCGAGGATGACCAGACGCCCGCGCCGCAACTGCTCCTCCACCCACTTCCGCGGCGTGCCGTAGCGCTTGCCGAAGACATTGGCCCACTCGAGCAACTCTCCCTCGCGGATGAGGCGGTCGAACTCGGCCTCGTCCACGAAGTGGTAGTCCACGCCCTCGACGTCGGCGTCGGTCTTCGCCCGCGTGGTCGCCGAGACGCTGAAGACGCTCCCCGCGATGGACCGCTCCACGCCGCGGGTGATCGTGGTCTTCCCGACGCCGCTGGGCCCGCTGATGATGAGGAGCAGGCCATCGGCCGTATCGGTGGCGAGTTTGCGGTCCTGATCGGGCATGAGGGGAGAGGGTATCCCCAGGGGGGGCCCGCGTCCGAGAATCGCGGCGTGGGCGCCGTCCCCAACGGCCCGCTCGGGCGTGCGGCCTCCCCGTGTCCGCGCAGGCGGCGCACCCGGCCCAGCCGGTCAGGCACAACGCGACACCCTTGCCGACTGTTCCGTCAGCCGGCTGGCACGCGGGCCGAACGCGGTGCATACTGCGTTGGAGATTGTCGATGACTTCTTCCGCGGCCGCGTGCCGCTCCCCTCGCTCGTTGCTCGGCATCTGCCGACGCACCGCGGAGGGAGCCGGGATGCAGGATGCAGGAGGGAGTCGTCATGGCCGGCACACCAGGGGAGCCCGAAGCCTTCGCACGCCACGTGGCCCAGCTGCTGCGTGAGATCAAGCCCGAGTGCGAGGTGGAGCAGACCGGCCCGCGGGAGCTCCTGGTCAACGGGCGGCGGCTGGATCTCGAGAACGTGTACCGCATGGTCTCGACCGAGCCCGACCGCGGGCCGGAGATCGTCCGCCACTACCTGGCCCAGCTCTTCGCGACCGAGGCCGACTCCGTGGCCAGCATGACGCTGGAGTTCGCCCGCGCGCGGATCATGCCCCGCATCCAGCCCGTCACGATCTTCAACCACCTCGACGAGCAGATGGTGGCCCACGTGCCCTTCGTGAACGACACCGTCGTCGTCTTCGTCACCGACCTGCCCCAGATGACCGTCAGCATCACGACCGAGCAGATGCTCAAGTGGCACATCGCGATCGACGAGGTCGAGGAGATCGCGATGGAGAACCTCGAGCACTACTCGCCCGAGCTGGAGATCCAGTTCGTGGAGAGCAAGGAGGGGGGTCGCGCGGCCATCATCAGCGAGCAGGACGGCTACGACGCCGCGAGACTGCTGCTCAGGGGCCTCTACCGGCGCCTGGCCCCGCAGCTGGGGGGCGACTTCTTCGTGGCGACCCCGGCGCGCGACATGTTCGTCGCCCTCTCCGGTCGGCCCGCGGAGTTCGTCGAACGCGTCTCAGAGCGCGTCGCCCAGGACTACCAGCGCCTCCCCTACCCCATCACCAGCGAGTTCTTCTACGTGACGATGGACGGCGTCGCCGGGCGCGTCCGCGACCTCGCGGCGTAGAGCCCCTTCCGCGGCCCGGACTTCGGTCGGGCTGGTGCGACGCCAGCGCGCCGGCACGCCGAATATCCCTGTCGGCGGTGACGCCCCCAATGGCGACCGGAAGTCGCCGGCTCTGAGCCCGGGGCTTCCAGCCCGGATTGGTGAACCCTCCGCGCACTCCGGACGCGTCGCGCTCCGTACGGCAATCCAACGGCGACTGGAAGTCGCCGGCTCGGAGACGGAGCCGACCAAACTATCATCTTCCCCGTGACCCGCCGGCCCCCGACCATCCTCTGGCGCCACATCACCGCCGAGCTCTGGCGGCTTCTGCTTCTGACAGTCGCCGTCCTCGTCACGGTCATCGCGTTCGCCGCCGCGGTCAAGCCCCTCGCCGACGGCAAGCTGGGGCCCGCCGAGGCGATCAAGTTCATGGTCCTGGCAATTCCCCCTATGCTGGCCTATGCGCTGCCCTTCTCCGCGGGCTTCGCCGCCACGCTGGCCTACCACCGCATGTCCCAGGACAACGAGCTGCTCGCGGCCCACTCGGGCGGGATCCCGCACCGCTCGCTCCTGGCCCCGGCGCTGGCGACCGGGTTCGCCCTCTTCCTCGTGCTGGCGAGCCTCAACGAGTACATCATCCCTCGCTTCCTCCAGTCCATGGAGCGGCTGATCGCCCGTGATCTCACCAAGCTCATGGTCAGCAACATCGAGCAGGGGCGCGCCGTCGAGCAGGGCGACCTGATGGTGTACGCGGACGACGTGGTCGTGCCGGACGCCGCCACGCGCGTCGCCCTCCGGGGGCGGGGCATCGTGGACGCCCTCGAGCTGCGCAGGGTGGTCTTCATCGACACGGACGAGGAGGGAAAGGTCAAGAACAGCGTCGTCGTGGGGAAGGCCGAGGTCTACGTCCTCCCCAACCCCGAGTCGGAGGGGCGGAGCGAGCGCATCGCCTCGGTGATCGTCTCCGAGGGCATGGGCTGGCGCGAGGACGGGACGACGATCGCCGCGGAGCAGGCGGCGCCCATCGCGCTGCCGATCCCCAACGCCTTCCATGACGACCCCAAGTTCCTGACCTGGGGCGAGCTGCGGGCGCTGCGCGAGCACCCCGACCGGATGGACTTTGTGCGCGGGCGCACGCGCACCCTCGCCTACCAGCTCGCCCAGGGCGCGACCGAGTCGGCCATCCGCGCCGACCTGCGCAACACCGGCCAGGTGAAGCTCGTCAACCGGGCCGGCGAGGCCCTGGTCCTCCGCGCCGGGGGCGTCGAGTGGGACCGCGAGCTGGGCCGGTGGGTGGTGCAGCCGGGGGCGGGGGGCGCCATCGAGATCGAGTGGTGGAAGGCGGGCGTCGAGGGCGCGCCCGGCGGCGGCGGCATCCGGCGGATCATCCCGCGCACGGCGCGGCTCCCCCACCCCTCCGCCGAGGACCGCGCCGACGCGAACGTCACCGTGAAGCTCGAGCTCCTCGACGCCCGCGTCGAGAGCGCGGCGACGGGCGTGGGCGACGACATCGTCGGGGTCGGCGGGAGCCAGCTCGCCGAGCTGACGCTCGACGGCCTCCGGCTGGCCTACGACCCGCTCGAGCAGTTCCTGGACATGTCGGCCTACGAGCTGCTCGACGTCGCCGGCCAGCGGCTCGAGCAGCAGGAGGGTCGCGGCCCGCTCGCCCGCCCCACCGCCGATCTGCAGCGCTCCGTGCGCCGGCTCCAGCACGAGATCACCAGCAAGCAGAACGAGCGGTGGGCGCTCGCGACGAGCTGCCTCATCATGGTCGTCACCGGGGCGGTGACGGCGGTGCGCCTCCGCGAGAGCCAGCCGCTCGCCGTGTACCTCTGGAGCTTCTTCCCGGCGCTGGGCGCGGTGATCACGGTGATGGGAGGCCAGCAGCTCACCCACGACTCGGGAGCGCCCGGCCTGCTCCTGCTCTGGGGTGGAGTGGCGGCGCTGGCGGCCTACACCTTCCTCACGTTCCTCGGTATCAGGAAGCACTGACGTTGAGCGAGATCGCCAGCGAGAGAGGCCCAGCCGCGCCGGCGTGGCACGAGTCGGCCGTCCGGCGCGCATGGGACTCGGGTCTGCTCCTGATCGCGCTGGCGACGCTGGCCCGCGTCGTCTATCTCCTCTGGCTCTGCCCCTACACGCTGATCGAGGACGAAGCCCACTACTGGGAGTGGTCACGCAGGCTCGAGCTCTCGTACTACTCGAAGGGACCCGGAATCGCGTGGGTCATCCGCGGCGCGACCGAACTCTTCGGCACCCACGAGTGGAGCGTGCGCCTCCCCGCCGCCGTGTTCGGCGCACTCGGCGCGGCGTGCGCCGCCGGGCTCGCGATCGACGTCTGCCGAGACCGGCGCGCCGGCCTCATCGCCGCCACGATCTACCTCTGCATGCCCGCCTACCTGGTGCTCGGCGCCCTCATGACGATCGACGGACCCTACCTCGCCTGCTGGGCCGCGGCGTGCTGGGCGGGCTGGCGCGCGATCACGAGGGGCTCGATGGGCGCCTGGGCCGCGCTGGGGCTGGCGATCGCCGCGGGCTTCCTGTTCAAGTACACGGTCCTTCTGCTCATCCCCGGGCTCGCGATCGCGGCGTGGGCGGCATGGCGCCAGGGGGCGCCGGCTCGCCCGCTGGGCGCCGTCCTCGCCGGCGCCCTCGCCACCCTCGGGCTGCTCCCCGTGGCGCTCTGGAACGCCGCGCACGACTGGGTCACCGTCCGACACCTGCTGGGCCATCTCGGCGTGCGCGGCGGCGACGTGGCCCAGAGCGGGGACCACGCGTGGTCGCCCCTGTGGAGCCTCGAACTCGCGGCGACGCAGATCGCCCTCGCGGGCCCGCCCATCCTGCTCGCACTCTTCGCCCTGCAGCACGCGTGGCGCGGGCGCGCCGACCGCCCGCACGTCTGGCGCGGAGCCCGCTTCCTCCTGTGGTGCGGCCTGCCCGTGCTGGTCTTCTACCTCGCCGTCTCTCTCGTCGCCGAGCCGGAGGGCAACTGGCCCATCGCGGCGTGGGTTTCCGCCGCCCCGCTCGGAGCGATCGGCGTCCTCGGCGCACTCCCCCCGCACCGCGCGGGCGTCGCGACGTGGCGAGAGGGCGGCCGGCGCGGCGCGCGCCCCCGCATGGGGCGGATCGTGACCTGGCGGGCGACCATCGCCGTGGGGCTGCTCGTGGCCGCGGGCGCGGCGAGGGCGGACTGGGCCGCGCGGCTCCCGGGGATCGGCAGGTACGTGCCCATCGGGCGTCTCATGGACGCGGACGTGCGCGCCCGGCACGCGGAGGAACTCGCGGCCGGCCTGCGGGGCGCCACAGGGCTCGAGCCGTTCGTGATGGCCCAGCACTACGGGCGCGCTTCGCAACTGGCCTACTACATGCGCCCGCGCCCTGTCTACTCCGCCAGCGCCCACACCGGCGGACGCACCACCCAGTACGACGTCTGGCCGCAGACCGACCTCGACAACCCCGAGACGCTCGCGCAGCTGCGCGGCCGCCCCGCGCTCCTCGTCGGCGGGGAGCCGGCGCACTGGGAGCCGGCCTTCGAGCGCGTCGAGGAGCGCGGCCAGCTCGAGGGCGAGCACAAGTCCGGGCGCAGGATCTACCTTGGCTACGGGTTCAGGGGCTTCGGGCCGGAGGGCGCCCCATCGCCCGGCACAGGGGGAGGCTCGACGCGGTGACCAGCGGGCGACGCATCCTGGTGCTCACCGTCGCGATCGTCGCGGGCCTCGTGGTCCTGCTCCCGCTCGACCCGCTCGTGTACCGGCTGATCGACCCCAGCTCCGAGAGCCGGCGCCGGCTGGAGCAGGAGGACTGGTACTGGCTGCTGCGCATCGTGGGCACGTACTGGACGTGGGTCGTCGTCGGCGCGGGGCTCCTGTGCCTCGACGTCGCGCCGCGGGGCGCGCGATCGGCGCGGAGGCCCGCGTGGCGACGCGGCGCGTTCGTCCTCGCGGCCGCAGCGGCCGCGGGCCTCGGCGCCGAGCTGCTCAAGCTCGTCGTCTCGCGCGAGCGCCCGGCGATCCTGCGGGACGACGTCCTGACCTATCAGGGCCCGGTCTTCAGGGGCCTCTTCTCGGGCTTCGCCGACGGGTCCAACCTGGGCTTCCCCAGCTCGCACGCCGCGACCGCCTTCGGCGGCGCGTTCGCACTCGCGATCCTTTTCCCGCCGCTGGCCCCCCTCGCGCTGGCGCTGGCGGCCGGGTGCGGGCTGACCCGCCTGCTCACCGGGGCCCACTTCGCCACCGACGTCTACGGGGGTATCGTCCTGGGGTTCGCGGCGGCGTGGGGGCTCGCCCGGGTGTTCTTCCCGCGAGGCCGCGACGAGGGCACCGCGTGAAGACGATCGACCGCTATATCGCCCGCCTCTATCTGACGAACGTGATCGCGCTGCTGGTGATCCTCTCCTGCTTCGTGGTGACGATCGACTTCTCGCTGAACGTGGACAGGTTCGTCGGCCGGGCGCGGGAGATCGCGGCCGAGCACGAGCAGGAGAGCTCGAGCCTCCGCACCGGCGTCGTGACGGTCCTGCTGGTGGCGGACCTGTGGTGGCCCCGGCTGCTGCAGCTGTACAACTTCGTGCTCGGGCTCGTGCTCACCGGGGCGATGGGCTTCACGGTCAGCCAGCTCGTCCGCCACCGCGAGCTGGTCGCGGTGCTCGCGAGCGGGCAGAGCCTGCGACGGGTCGCGGCGCCGGTCGTGCTGGTGGCGGTCGCGCTCACTGGGGTGCAGGCCCTCAACCAGGAGCTGGTGCTCCCGCGCCTGGCGCCGCTGCTCACGCGCGACCAGGGGGAAGCCGGCCAGCACGAGCTGGGCGCCGCGCACGTCCCCCTCACACGCGACGGTCTGGGTCGCGTCTGGTACGCGAGGTCCTTCGACGCCGACCGCGGCACGCTCCACGGCGTCTACGTCTGGGAACGTGACGGCCAGGGCCGGCCGGTCTCGCGCTACTTCGCCGAAGGGGCGACGTGGAGTGGCGACGGCTGGAACCTGATCGGCGGTGTCATGGAATCCGCTACCGACCAGGGCGCCCAGCCGCAGCCGGTTGCGCACCTCAAGACCAACCTCGATCCCACCCAGCTTCGCGTCAGGCGCTTCCAGAGCTACAGCCAGAGTCTCTCCTGGCGTCAGATCGGGGAGATGGTGCACGCGGTGGACGCGCTCGACCCCGGGTCGTCCCGCTCCGCGGCGGACAAGGCGAGGCTGGAGCGGGTGCGATGGGGCCGCGTCTCCATGATGGTCGCCAGCCTGCTCTCCCTCACGATCTCGATGCCCTTTTTCCTGAGGAAGGAGCCCGGGAGCGCCGTGGCCCGGGCGCTCCGCTGTGCGCCGGTTGCCATCGTGGCCCTGATGGGGGGGGTTCTCGGGGCCTCCGCCCCGGTCCCGGGCGTGCCGCCCCAGGTGGGCGTCTTCCTCCCGGTCCTGATCCTGCTCCCCGTGGCGTTTGCGTCGGTGTACTCAATCCGGACGTAAACGCGCCCCCGGGGCGGGATCTCCCCTACCACAATCGGCTCAAACCCTCTACGATGCGCAAGGCGGTCCCCCGGGGAGGTCGCCCGACCGATGCGAGAGACGCGATCCGCAAAGCCCGGCTTCACCCTGCTCGAGCTGCTCATCAGCCTCGCGATCGTCGCGCTGCTGGTGGGGATGCTGCTCCCGCTGCTCTCGGGGACTCGGCGGCTTGCCCATCGCTCGATCTGCGCCAACAACCTTCGCCAGCTCGGGCTGGCGTGGCATGCCTACACCCAGGAGACCGAGCAGTTCCCGAGGCACACCAGCGAGCCGGACTGGGCGTGGGGCGGCGTGCGCTTCGTCGGCCCGGAGCACACGGCCGTCGCGGACGAGGCCCGTCCGATCAACGCGTACCTGGAGAACGACGCCGAGTCCGAGGACGGCAAGTCGCTCGGCCTCTTCGAGGACGCCGCGGATAGCGGCATCACGCTGAGGGACGACCCCTTCAGGAGCGTGCTCCCCGACGGCGGGAGCTGCTACGAGACGTTCGGCACGAGCTATCGGGCCAACATGATGCTGATGGACTCCACCCGGGCCGGGATCGACGCCCTGCAGCGCCCGCTCAAGGTGGCCGAGGTCACCGCGCAGCCGAGCCGGCTCGTCCTCGTCGGCGATCCCGTGTGGTACTTCGCGATCCAGACAAAGGGCTCGCCGGACTGGGCGTACGACGCCCGCTGGCACGACAGGGACAGCCCGTCGGGCAACATGGCGGCGATGGACGGCTCGGTGCGCTGGGTCGAGTTCGGGCCGCTCCCCCACCCCGACTTCATGGTGGACCCGAGGCCCGAGCTGCGGACTCGCGGACGCTGACCCTTCGGTCACCCGTGCTTGACGCCGCGCCGGTCGGCCATTTCGCGCCCGATCGCGTCCAGCGACTGCGGGGCCAGCCCCCTCGCCGCGGCCGCGAAGACGACGCGCTCCTCGACCTCGATGTGGCGGGCGTAGAGCCCGGTGAGATCGGCGAGCGTGGCGCGCAGCGTGGCCGCCTCGGGCCCGCCGAGCTGCCCGAAGCGGAGCCAGTTGCGGCAGTGGCGGTCGACCTCGTCATGGAGGGCCGCCGCGCGCTGATGGTCGGCCTCGAGCCGCTCGATCTCCTCCAGCGCGGCGAGAAGCTCGGGCGAGCCGCTCCGGCGCATACGCGGGAACAGGGACTCCTCCTCGTCCTCGGTGTGGCGCGGCGCGGCCTTGGAGAAATAGGTCAGCGCCTTCTCGAGCGCCGCGCGCCGGTCGGGGAGCAGCATGTCCTCCGCGCCCTCGGCCAGGCGCGAGAGCACCCCGAGGAACATCTCGATCCGCCGGTGGCAGTCGGACATCAGCCGCAGGGGCTCGTCGAAGCCCGCGTCAGGTGTCGATCCGATGGTCACGGGCATTGGCGCCGCCCTCCTGCGCCGCGCCGCTCGCCGCGGCCTCGGCGCTGATCGCCTTGGGGAAGAGAATGTTGTTCTCCTTGTGGACGTGCCGGTGCATGTCCTGCTCGAGCTCCGCGAGCGCGCTGTAGAGGGCACGGTAGGTGCCGCAGGCGTCCTCGGGCGGGGTGAAGTCCTGGGTGAGCTCACGCATCCGAGCGAGGGCGTCGCCGGCGTCGTCGTGCTCGTGCATCATGCACGAGACGGGCCCGCTCACGCTCCACCCCGGGAGCTGCGCCTTGGGGGCCCCGGCCTCGAGCCGGCGGAGCCAGGGGAAGAGCATCCGCTCCTCCTTCATCATGTGGTCGTAGAGCTCGCGGCAGAAGCCGGTGAAGACGGGAACCAGCTCGTTGAGCTCGGGGTGGCGGTCCCCGTGCACGCCGGAGACCTTCTTGAGCAGCATCGTGGTCCGCGGCAGCTCGCGACGCAGGTACTCGTGGTGCGTCTGCTCGATGTGGTCGGCCAGCGCGGTCATCGTGGCCGATGTCCAGTCACGCTCGGGCGAAGGTTCGGCGAGCGCCTCCTCGAGCTGGCTTACGACCGCAGCGCTGTCAAGCCCCTTCGCCCGGCAGGCCTCCGCGAGCGGCCTCTTGCCCCCGCAGCAGTAGTCGAGGCCGAGGGACTCGAGAACCCTGGCGGTCTGGGGATGGCGGGCGACGATCTGGCCGACTGTCATGCTTTCGGTCAACGCGAGCACGGGGGATCCTCCTCCCGGGTTGGGGACAGCGAACGATCCATATTGTTCTAAACATATCCATTTATCGTCTAGAAGGCAAGCTGCGGTCAAGTTTCTTCGCCCCAATTGTTCGTATTTTATGTGGTGCATGTTTCGCCGCTGGCGAGTGGTAGAGTGGGATCCCGGGAGAAGCGGAAGGAGCGAGAAGATGCATACCGCGCTGGCCGCGTTGACTGCGGGGGTGGTGCTGGGAGCCTACGGCGCCAAGGGGCAGTTGCATTACGCGGAAGTCTCGACGGGCCTGGCGCCGCCGGGGTGGGAAGGTGGACGGACGACGCTCCGCCTGGCGGACGTCAACGCCGACGGGCACGTGGACCTTGTCACCGTCGGCGACCACGGCTCGCCCTACATCAACACGCAGATGCACGGCGTCAGCGTCTGGTTCGGCAACGGCGCCAACCGCTGGACGGTCTTCCAGTACGGGAACTTCGGCTACGGCGGCGTCGCGGTGGGCGATGTGAACAACGACGGGCTGATGGACGTCGGCTACGGCGTGCACCACAACTACAGCAACAACGACCTGGGCGATCAGCTGCTCGAGGTCGCCCTCGGGGACGGCACCGGCAAGCTCTGGACGCCCTGGGACGACGGCCTCGCGCGCGAGGGGCAGAACTGGGGCATGTTCGGAACCGAGTTCGCCGACTGGGACGGCGACGGCTGGCTCGATGTCGCCTCCGTCTCCTTCGGCGCCGACGACGGCATCCACGCCTACCGCAACAACCGCGACGGCTCGTGGACGCGCACGTTCGGCTTCATCGGCGGCAACTGCACGATGGACATCGGCTCGGGCGACGTGAACAACGACGGGTGTCCCGACCTCATCACCGCCCACCAGATGGGCACCGTCTGGATCAACGACGGCGCCGGCGGCTTCACCCTCGGCGACGCGAACCTGCCCCCGGGGGGCAATCTCGGGCGCAAGGGCCCCAGCATCGGCGATGTGGACGGCGACGGACGCGACGACGTCTCGTTCGCGACCGGGAGCGGCGGCGCGGCCGTGTGGCGCAGCCTGTCCGACGGCGCCTGGGACAGCATCTCCGCCGGCCTCCCCGCCAGCGGCTCGATCGACGAGACGCACCTCGCCGACATGGACGGCGACGGGCTGATGGACCTCGTCACCTTCGGCGAGTCGCAGGGGCGCGTCTGGCTCGGCGACGGCGCGGGCAACTGGACGCTCGGCGCGAGCTTCTCGACGCCGCAGTACGGCGAGTACGCGGCCTTGACCGTCGGCGACGCGGACCACAACGGGCGCCCGGACATCGCGCTGGTCAGCCGCGAGGGCAACTGGCCCAGCGACTTCAACAAGCTGCACATCTTCAGCGAGACGAGCGTTGCGAGCGGGGCGTCGGTGCGCATCACGGGGCCCACCGCCAACCACGCGCTCCGCGCCGGCTCGGTCGTTTTCATCGACTGGCTCGGCGCCGTGCCAGCCGGCGACAGCGCGGCCGTGACTCTCGAGCTCAGCCGTAACGGCGCGGGCGGACCCTGGAAGACGGTCGTCGCGCACGCGCCGAACAACGGACGCCATCAGTTCACTCTGAACGCCGCGGGGCCGACCGGGGAGGCGTACATCCGCGCCACGCTCGACACGGCATCGCACGGGAGCGCCGAGCACGTGATGGGGCCCCTGACGATCCTGGGCGCGGCGTGCGCCGGCGACTTCAACGGCGACGGCGTGCTCAACACGCAGGACGTGCTCGCGTTCCTGAACGCCTGGGCGGCGGGCGACGCGGCGGCCGACTTCAACGGCGACGGCGCGGTCAACACCCTCGACGTGCTCGCCTTCCTGAACGCGTGGACGGAGGGCTGCCTCTGAGCCGGCGACTTCAGTCGCCGCTCATGAACCGTCCGAGAGCGCCGACGTCTCGGCGCACACCGACGCCTCACCAGCCCGGACCGAAGTCCGGGGCTCTGAGTGGGCCTACTCAGGCTCGGCGCTCGTGGCCAGCTCGTCGCGCATTGCGCCGGCGCGCTCGAGCAGACCGGCCTCGAGCGCCGGCTTGTCGAGCGCGGCCTCGAGCGCCGGCTCGAGCACGAAGTGCCAGTGCTGCACGTTCTCGATCCGCGTCGGGAGCGCTTCGGCCACGAGGTCGATCGGCGCCCACTCATAGAAGGGGGCCTTCGTCTCCGCCGTCGTCCGCAGCGGCTCGTAGCCCTCCAGCTCCACCCGCACGTCGTACACGCCGTGGAAGAGGAACTCCGCCTCCGCCGGCGTGCGCCCGACCTGCTGGTCGTTCACGTACACCAGCGCCCCCGAGGGCTCACTGGTGATCTCGATGCGCCGCTCGACGCACCCCCCGAGGGCGAGCAGCGCCGCGAGGCCGAGCGGGATGGGTGCCGCGGAACGCATGCGCCCTAGCCTAGCACGGGATGCCCCTCCCCGGCCGGGGCCCGCGCGGGCCGGACGGCGGCGACCGGACGGGCCCGATGCGGCCGGCGCTCAGGCCCCGGTGTCGTAGTAGAAGCGCTCGCTCACAATCCTGCCGTTCCGCCACCGCTGCACCGAGACCTGCTCGTAGTGGACGGGCTGGCCGTCGGTGTTGATGAAGTCGAAGGCGTACTCGATGAACGCCACGCCGGTCTCGGGGGTCCCCTCGGTGGCGACGGCGGCCACGTCCATCCGCTGCCACTGCTTCACCTGCGCGAGGAACTGCTTCTCGCGCTCGATGTTGGCGGTCTTGCCCCTGGTGGGCGGGTTGCGGTTCTCCCGCATCTCGAGGTCGTCGGCGTAGAACGTGTCCATCGCCTCGAGGATCCTGCCCGTCCTGATGTGCTCGAGGAGGCGCTCGACGTGGGCTCGCAGGCTCATGGGATGCTCCTTTCGTGGGGGTCACGCAAGATCGAAGAGCAGAACCTCGCTCCGGGCTGCTCTCCCTGTGATCTCGATCGCTGCCTCGTCCTCGACCGCGAGGCCGTCGCCCTCGGCGAGATCGAGGCCGTTGACGCGGACCGCGCCGGTGGCGACCTGAACCCACGCCCCGCGTCCCGGCGCGAGGGCGTGGCTCACCCCGTCGTTGGGGGCGAGCACGGCCGCGTAGATCGCGGCATCCTGGCGGATCGCGAGCGACCCCTCGTGCCCGTCGGTGGTAGCGACGGGGCGGAGGCGCCCCGACCGCTCGGTCTCGGGGAAGTGCCTCTGGTCGTACCGGGGCTGCACGCCGCGCTCGGCGGGCTCGATCCAGATCTGGAGCAGGCGGACCGGCTCGGTCTTGGAGTGGTTGAACTCGGAGTGGAAGACGCCCCGCCCCGCGGACATGGACTGGACGTCGCCCGGCCGGATGACGCCGCCGCCGCCGGTCGAGTCCTTGTGCTCGAGGGCGCCCGCGACCACGTAGGTCACGATCTCCATGTCGCGGTGGGGGTGGGTCGGGAACCCGCCGCCCGGGGCGACGCGGTCGTCGTTGATCACGCGCAGCGTGCGGAATCCCATGTGGGCCGGGTCGTAATAGTCGCCGAAGCTGAAGGTGTGCCGGCCGTCGAGCCACGCGATGCGTGTGCGGCCACGATGGTCAGCCTTGCGGATGGCGAGCATGGTGCGCTCCTGGAAGACCCGTCCGAACCCCGCGGAGGAACCCCAGCGGGCGGGCGGGCGATTTACTTGTTGAAACAACTATTTAGCGGACCGGCCTATTCCCGCCCCGCGGCGCCCATCGCACGGCGCCCCCCGCACGGAGCTCTAATCCTCTGCGGTTTCCTCGCTTACGTCCGGTATCGGCGGATGCCGGGCCTTCACGAGCAGGCGGCTGAGCTGGGCCAGATCGCGGTCCGGCAGGTGGCCGAGCTGTGATCGATGCAAGGCCCGTACCGGCTCGTCGAGGGCCGCGAGGAGCGTGCGCCCTGCGTCGGTGATCGCCACGTGCACCGCCCGTGCATCGGCCGGGCTGGGGCAGCGTTCCACCAGACCGTCGGCGACGAGGCGGTCGACCAGGCGGGTGAGGTCGGGCACGGCGGTGACCATGTCCGCCCGTATCTGCGTGCAGGTCAGGGGCTTCGGGTCCCGCGGGAGGGGCGAGTGGCCCCGCAGGATGCGGAGCACGTTGTACCCCGCCGGGCTGAGCCCGTGCGGGCGGAGCAGACGCTGCACCTGCGCCCGGAACCGGGCCGCGGTGCGCTCGATGTTGAGCGCGGCCTCGATCGTGGGGTCCTCGAAGGCCCGGAGCTTGTTGAGTTCTTCGCGGAGGGAGGGCATTGTTGTTGGAACAAGTATAGGGAGGCGGCCGGTCTCGATGGCGACGGGGCTGGGGCTGCGAGCGGGCGCCGGCGTCTTCGCCGGGGCCCGCTCGCAGCTCGTCGGAGGCTCCCGTCCCTCAGGCGCCGTGGCGCCCGTCGCCGTTCATCGCGCGCCGCTCAGGCAGATGATCGAACTCGTCGCCGCGGAAAAGAGATCCGAGGTAGACCCGCTTGACCATCTCGTCGTTGATCAGCTCGCGCGGCGAGCCCTCGGCGAACTTCTTGCCCGAGTCGATGATGTAGGCCCGGTCGCACACCCGCAGGGTCTGCTGGACGTTGTGGTCGGTGATGAGGAACGCGATGCCCTGGTCGGCCAGTTCGCGGATCTCCTTCTGGAGGTCCTCGACCGCGATCGGGTCCACGCCGCTGAAGGGCTCGTCCATCAGGATCAGGCGCGGCTCGGTGACCAGGGCCCGGGCGATCTCGAGCTTGCGCCGCTCGCCCCCCGAGCAGGTGCGGGCGGCGTGCCGGGCCTTGTGGCTCAGGGCGAAACGGGCGAGGAGCTCCGCGGCCCTGGCCTTCCGCTCGCGCCGGGTGAGCGACAGGGTCTCGAGAATGGCCAGGAGGTTCTGCTCGCAGGTGAGCTTCTGGAAAACACTGGGCTCCTGGGAGAGGTAGCCCATGCCCATCCGGGCCCGCTTGTACATGGGCTCGCCCGAGACGTCGAGCCCGTCGAAGGCCACGCGGCCGTCGTCGGCGTCGATCATCCCGATGGTCATGCGGAAGCTGGTGGTCTTGCCCGCCCCGTTCCGGCCGAGCAGCCCGACGATCTCCGACCGCCCGACGTGGAAGGACACCCCGTCCACGACCGCGCGCCCGGCGTAGCTCTTGCGCAGGTTCTGGGCCTCCAGCAGGGGCATGGGGGGGAGTGTAGGTGAAGTGCGCGGAGATGCCCGCGCGAGCGGACCGGAACGGGCGGGCGAGCCTTGCGTCAAGCGGCGCCGGCCGGATAGCTCTCCTCAGTGGACCAGGCGCAGCGTCATGGGGTAGCGGTAGTACTCCCCCCGATTCGCGGCGCGGGCGGCCTGGATCATGCCGATGACGCCGAGGACATAAATCGCGGGGATGAGCAGGACCGCCACGCCGCAGGTCACGACGCTCAGCGGCACCGTCGCGAGCATGTAGATGGCCAGGGAGATGTGGAAGTTGACCGTCTCGCGCCCGTGGTCGTCGATGAAGGGCGACTCGTCACGCCGCGTGAGCCAGAGCACGAGGGGCAAGACGAAAATGACCACCGGGGCTATGAGATTCCCTAGGAGCGAGAGGTGAATCCATGTGGCGTACGACCGCTCGGACGACGTGGCGTTGTGGTCCACGAGCCGGTTCTGGGCGCGGGTTGCGAACTCGTGCGTGGCGGCGGTGGCGAACACGGCGGTTTCCTCCCCGGACTCATTGGGAATGTGGGGAGGGACTTTCTGCGCCATGCCTCAGCCTACCCCCGACCACCCGAGCTGGAGAAGGAGCGGAGCGGGGCGTCGGCGCAAAAGAAAAAAGAACCGGGCGGAGAGCCTCGGAGGGTCCCATCCGCCCGGCGTGAGTGGGCAGCACGAGAGATTCCCGCAGGGAGTCTGGGGAACGCCGCCACATACCCGCGTCCCTGCGGCAGGGGAAACATGCCACGGAACTGGGGGCTTGCCAGCGGTTTGTGCGTTTTGGACGGGAATTGCTTAGGGGGACTGGGGTAATCCGCCCCCCGCTCTCGCCCGGCGAGGCGCGAGAGAAGAGCCGATAACCGGGAACGGGCGACAGCCCCAGGGAGCGGGGATCAGTGCCCGAAGAGGTTGGTCTGGCCGAACATGCCCTCGGCTTCGAAATAGCCGAGGGCCTCGTCCACCGAGGCGAAGACCCTGGTGGCGGTCTCGGTGATGAAGGGGCTCGGGGTCTTCCTGGGCTTCCAGACGACGTAGACCTCCTTCGTGTGCTCGAAGGCGTGCTGGAGCTCGCGCTCCACGCCGGAGGAGAGGCCGGGAACGCCGCCGGGCAGCTCGGGGATGTAGCTGACGATCATGTCCGACTGGTCGATGAGCTTGAAGTCGCGCATGTAGATCTGCCCGTCGATGTCGCCGGCGATGTCGAGCACCTCGCGGACCCGGACGCGGATGGGCTCGCGGCTGACCCGTGAGCCGCCGAAGGAGTGCGGGGAGACCTCGAGCTCCATGCGCCCTTCCTTCGCGGCCGCGATGGCGCGGTCGAGCAGCAGCTTCTCGTCCACGTCGCCGGGGTCGAAGGTGATGAAGTGCCCGGCGAGCTGGGCGCGGAAGCGGTCGATCTCGGCCAGCACGTCCGGCATGTCCACCACGTGGCTCATCGGGAAGCTGGGGTAGACCTTCCGCATGTCGGGGCGGCAGACGAGGCGGAAGAGCGATCGCACGGTCTCGGCGTGGCGCCCGCGGCTCAGGATGTAGAACTGCGAGCCCTTCACCGCCTTGGCCATCAGCTCCGTGGCGAGGATCTCTTCCTCGCGCCAGACCATGCAGTCCTTGAGCGTGGCATCGATGACGTGGTCGGCGTGGAGGCGGTGGTGGACGACCTCGATGTTGTCCACGAGGCAGATGAAAACATCGAGATCGAGCTTCTCGATCTGGTCGTAGTCGAAGGCGGAGAAGAGCCCGTGCCGCCAGCGGAAGGTCGCATGGGTGTTGACGATGATGTTGGGCTTGCCGGCGGACTCGGCGATGACGTCCTTGAAGGCCGCGCGACGGAGCGAGTTGAGGCGGCTGATGGGCAGGTCGAGGATCTTGCCGGGGCGGACGTCGGGGGCCTCGGCGTACATGATGTCGCCGACGTTGTAGATCTCGAGGCTCTCGCCCTGCTGGCCGGCGAAGTCGCGGACGCGGTCCAGGTAGGGCTTCTTGTCCATGCCGACCTGGCCGGTGATGATCGCTCGCATGCGGAGGCCTCGGGACGGGTGTGGGGAGCCGGGAAGCATAGAACCGGTCACGACCTCCGGCGCGCCGGCCGAGCAACCGCGTGCGCCCGCGGTATGCTGAAGTGCGACGCCCCCGGGGCACGGTGGGCACTCGCGGAGTGAGGTGGTTGCCATGCGGATGTGCAGGCCGATAACGTCCGTCGCGCTTGTGGTGTTGCTCGGCTCCCTTGCCGGCGCACGCACCGGCCGGGACGAGTGGAACACACCGCTTCAGGCCGCCATCGAGGGCGCGACAGCACTCCGCGTGCGATCGGGCGGCACGTGCCATCGCGACAGGGAGGCCGAGGTGATCCTGGTGGAGGTCGAGAGCGCCGAGGCGGTGCGTCGATTCGCCAGGCTCATCGAGATCGATCCCCAGCAAAGCGGCTTCCGCTGCATGTGCTGCGGCGATCCGACGATCGAGATCTACAGGGGGGAGGCCCTCGTGCTCTCGCTCGGGTATCACCACGGCCAGAGCCTGCGTTGGCTCGATCGGTGGCAAGGTGACGGGCGGCTTACCGCGGAGAGCGCGGCGCGCATCGCGGAATGGATGAGCACGCACGGCGTCGAAGGGCCGGCCCGGATGCTCGTCGAGGCCAAAGCGCGGGATGCGGCCGCCGCCCTCCGGGTCGCGCGGCAGCTCGCGTTGTTTCCGAACGACCTTCGGGCGGAGTTGGCCGACGTTCAGGACGACGCGGAAGCCGCGGCAGAGGTCATCCTCGCGCGCGGGGCCGAGGGAGTGCGCATCTGCTTCGCGGTGCTCGGATGCCATCGGGGAGCGTGGGACGGCATGGACCAGTTCGAGGAGTTCCTGTTGGATTCCGTGCTCGGCGAGGCGGACGAGGCCCTGCTCGCGGCCGCGCTCGGCGGGCTGGAGCCCCGAACGGCCGAGGCGCACGGGGCCGCGAGGTACGTCTTCTCCGGCCACCAGGTGATCGATCGCCTCGACCGGGACGCCGTGGACGCGGCGGTGCCGGCGCTGTGCAGCGAAGCGCTTCGCGATTCCCCCGCGCTCAACAGACGAATGACGCTGGCCGCGCTCGGGAAGCTCGGCACCCCCAACGCCCTGACCGTGCTGAGGCGAGTGCTCGGCGACGGAATGCCGGCGCTCGAGCCAGAAGATCCGGCGGGTCGCGACTTCCCCAGGCGCATCCTCCGAACCGAGGACGCCCGCCTCACCGGCGCCGCGAGCGACCTGACGATCGCGGCCGAGGCCGCGGCGGCCGCCGGGGACCGGCAGTCGCTTGCGCTCGTCGAGCGATTTCTGCAGGAGTGCCCGGAGGCCGACCGCGAGCGAGCCGCAGCCGCCGCGGCCACCCTTCGGAACCCGTAGAGATGGTGGCGACTGGTCGCAAACTCCCCGGATCGTGGGTTCTGCAGCGACGGGCAGGCAGCGTCCCCGGCGCGGCGGCCATGCGATGCAACGAGATTGACCGATGCCCGCGGCGGGACGATTGGCCGGGGCGGTACCGAGAACGCCGGCTCCCGAGGGCATCCTCGTCTCGCAGGCGTCTGTACGGGCACGATCGGCGCCCGGAATAAGGTAAGCTGCAACCCGGCGGCTGTCGGGGGCTATACCCAGATGCGGCCCCCGCCGCCACGGCCGGGCGCGGATGCGCCCGAACGCCGAGCGGGGCGCGAGGGCGCGTCCACATCCGGGAAAGGGGGGCGCGATGCGCCGGGCCTTTACGTTGATCGAGCTGCTCGTGGTGATCGGCATCCTCGCCGTGCTGATGGGGATCCTGCTGCCGGCGCTGGCGATGGCCAGGCGGCACGCCCAGTCGGTGGCGGGCAGCGCCAACCTGCGCTCGCTGACGCAGATCATGCTCATGTATACCAACGACAACGGGGACGCCTTCCTCAACCCGTTCGGGAGCGGGTGCGCCGGCGAGGCGCCGTGCCCGTTCATCGATTGCACGGATGTCTTCGACAGCTCGAAGGAGCTCGACGAGGATTGCTGCCGCGTGTGGGACTTCTGCGTGCCGACGGCGCAGGAGTTCTCGACCGAGTACTTCGCGTATTACTGGTACAGCTACCTGGGGATTCGGGACGGTCTGCCGGTCTTCCGCGAGGAGCAGGCGGCGCCGGCCGATACGCACCTCCGCGGCCTTCGCGACCAGTACGCCGATTCGCGGTACTTCACGGGCGCCGACGCGCTCTGGCCGACGTCGTTCCTCTACTCGCCGACGTTCTGGTGCTCGGTGGACCGCTACCAGCCGGGCGAGGCCCGCCAGACCAACGAGAACAACCGCTTCGGCAAGACGCAGTACCACTCCTCGGTCGGCTTCCCGAGCTCGAAGGTGCTGCTGTTCGAGCGGCTGGACTTCGAGCAGCGCGAGCGGATGAACGTCTGCCCGGAGGAGAACGTGCGCGAGGGCCGGCCCCCGGCGTGGAACAATCTGGGAGCGCGCACCGCCGTCTCGGTCGTTGACGGGAGCGTGGAGGAGGTGGGCATGAGCGACCTCTACGCCGCGGCGAGCGACTGGGAGAGCCGGCTGGCCCCCATCGGCGTCGGGCGGATGCCCGACGCGCCGCCCCTTCTCCTGACGAAGGACAATAATCCCGCGGCGGTTGGCGGGGGCTCGGGCGCCGACGGCGAGTACCCGCTCTTCTTCTGGGCGACGGCGTTCGGGGTCGAGGGGCGCGACCTCGCGAGGTAGGCGTGGGATTCTTCGAGCGGAAACTCGGGGCGCTGGGCGAGGCCATGGACGAGGGCCTCGACCGGGCGCGCGATCGCACGCAGGAGCTGTGCGACCGGCGCGGCTGGGCCGATCGTGCCGGGACGCTCCGGGAGCGCATGCGCGATCGCTCCGCCGAGGCGGGCGACCTGCTCCACCGGGGCTGGCGCGATATCGGGGAGAAGGGGCGGAAGCGCGCCGTCGCCGGCGCGGCGTTCTGCCTGGTGCTGCTGCTCGTGGCAGGGTTCCGCGCGGCGGCCTTCAGGGAGAAGCCCCTGCCGGGCGCATCGGAGATCGAGCTGGTGACGACCCTGCGCGAGCGGAGCCGCTCGCATTCGCCGTGGAGCACATCGCCGACCGACGCGACGCCCTGGGGCGCGCCCGGGCGCTGACCGGGCGAGCGGTCGGGTCGGCGGGCCGATCGCTCGCGGGCAACGCCTACACTGCGAATCCGCGAAACGCATCCTTCAGGGAGGCTGCCATGGCCGTGCTCGTGAACAAGGACACCCGCGTCATCTGCCAGGGGATCACGGGCTCGTTCGGGGCGGTGCACACCAGGGGGTGCCACCTCTACGGCACGAGGATGGTCGGCGGCGTCACGCCCGGCAAGGGGGGCACGAAGGACGCCAACGGGCTGCCGATCTTCGACACGGTGGACCAGGCCGTGCGCGCGACGGGGGCCGACGCCACAATGATCTTTGTTCCCCCCGGCTTCGCGGGCGACGCGGTGCTCGAGGCGGCCGACGCGGGCATCAGGCTGATCTGCTGCATCACCGAGGGCGTGCCGGTGCAGGACATGGTGAAGGTGCGGGCGGTGCTGGACGAGGTGAACGTCGGCGCCCGCGGGGCGGACGTGCACCCCACGCGCCACCTGATCACGCTGATCGGGCCGAACTGCCCGGGGATCATCACGCCGGGCCCGAAGACCGGGAGTGGCACGAGCGGGCGGGACCCCTACACCAACGCGGGGTGCAAGATCGGCATCATGCCGGGGTATATCCACACGCACGTGAGCCAGGCGAAGACCGGCAAGGCCGTGGGCATCGTGAGCCGCTCGGGCACGCTCACCTACGAGGCGGTGTGGCAGACGAGCAACCTGGGGCTGGGGCAGAGCACGTGCATCGGCATCGGGGGCGACCCGGTGCGCGGCCTGAACCACATCGAGGCGATCAAGCTCTTCCAGGACGACCCGGAGACGGACGGCATCCTGATGATCGGCGAGATCGGCGGCACGGAGGAGGAAGAGGCGGCTTCGTACATCAAGGAGCACGTCACCAAGGCGGTCGCGGCGTTCATCGCCGGGCGCACGGCGCCCCCCGGCAAGCGCATGGGGCACGCCGGGGCGATCATCTCCGGCGGGCAGGGGACGGCCGACAGCAAGATCGCCGCGCTGCGCGAGGCGGGCGTCGAGGTCGCGGAGAGCCCGGCGGACATGGGCAGGGCGATGGTGAAGGCGATGGGCGTGGGGTGAGCCCACGGAATCGGCCGGGAACGCCGCGTGCAGCCTGACAGGATCGCCGCGTCCGTGCAGGGATCGCAAATCGGGCGCATCATGGGGGACATGCAGAGCTTCCGCAAGCGGATCGTCTCCCTTCCCACGGCTCTCGTGCTCGCGGCGATCGCCGGGCACGTGCCCAGCGCGTCTGGCCAGAATGAGCCGTCGCCGGCGGAGGTGACGGACGAGGCCGCGGAGGGCCCCCGGATCGTCTTCTCCGCGAGGCCGCACTGGGCGCTGCACATGCTTGCGCGCGCCGAGGCGGGGCGCGAGGGCGGCGCAACCCGCGTGCCCGAGCTGGCCGCGCTCGCGCAGGCCGTCTCGGACGCGGCGGGCACCGACCGCGTGTGGCTCATTGCCGACGCGGCGCTCCTCGGAGCGAACGACCTCGAGGTGCGCGACTGGCTCGGCTCGCTCCCTCTCGATCGCGTCGCCGGGGCCAAGGCGGAGGGCGCGCGAGCGGCGCTCGGGGCGTATCTGCGGGCGTTGGCCTCCGCGCTCCCCGACTATTCCCACGAGGAGTGGCGCGACACCGAACAACGCCTGGCCGAGCGCGGCGAGGCGATCCGCAGAGAGCTGGCCGGCTCCGACGCGACGCTGCTGGCCGACACGCTCGCGGCCCTGGGCCTGCGCGGCGCGGGCCCGGCACGCGTCGGGCTGGTGCCGGTGGCCCCATCCCCGGGCGCGGTCACGTACCGCACGAAGGAGGGCCCGGTGAGCGTCGTCGGCGAGGAAGGGCTCGACGATGACACGCTGCTGGAGGTGACGCTGCACGAGGCCATCCACGCCTTCGACTCGATGGCGACCGGCGAGCGCGACGACGTGCTCGCCCTGCTCCGCCGTGCCCTGCTCGAGGCGGGGCTGGACGAGCGCGACCCCCGATTCCGCAACGCGTGGCACTGCCTCTTCTTCGTCCACGCCGCGGAGATGGTCCGCCGCGCCGGGCGGCCGGACTACACGGATTACGGCGAGCGATCGGGGGTGTACGAGCGGACGGGGGAGGTCGCGGGGTTGATGCGGGAGGCGTGGGCCGGGGTGCTGGACGGAGAGCTCGCCGTCGAGCAGTTCGCGCGCGAGGTGGCGAGGCGGGCGCACGGGGGATAGGCGGTTGCCAGGGACGCGGCTGCCGCCACGAGCCATGTCCGGCTCACCACAAAAGAAACGGGCCCGGCATGTTGCCGGGCCCGCTGGTGTATCGACCGGATGTCAGCCGAGCCGGATCACTCGTAGAGGTTCGTGGACTCGGTCTCCTGGACCGGGCGCTCGAACTGGTCGCTCGTCATGGAGGTGAGGAAGCGGACGTCGCCGGACGCGTTGGCGCGGACGGTGACGCGGAACTCGGCCCGGGCCTTGGGCGGCAGGTTGGGCAGCGGGGCGAAGGTCACGGTGCGCCCCGAGAGGGTGCCCGCGGTGGCGCCGCCGGCGGAGACGAAGGTCTCCTGCTCGGGAACCTCGCAGACGATGCGGATGCCCGTGCCGTTGGCGGAGCCCTGGTTGGTGACCTGGATGACGTAGGTGACCTCTTCGCCGATCTGGATCGGGTCGTTGGAGTCGATGACCTCGAGCAGGATGGCGGGGATGCCCTCGACGCGGGTCTCGCAGGTGTCGCTCACCTGGGCGGCGCAGACGCACTCGGCGGTCGCCGACGAGCGGAGCGTGCCGATGCCGGTGGGCTGCACGACCATGCTGACGGTGCGCTCGCCGCCCTCGGCGGAGACGGTGCCGACGTTCCAGACGACGGTGTTGCCGCTGAGGCGTCCGCCGTTGTCGGCGCTCACGAAGGTCGAGCCGCTCGGGAGCGTGGCGGAGACGACGGTGTTCTCGCACGCGGCGTCGCCGGAGTTGGTCACGTCGAAGGTGAAGGTGACGTTTCGCCCGAGGAAGATGCGCTCGTTGCACCGGGCCTCGATGGCCAGCTTGGGCTGCCGGACGACCGTGGTCGTCGGGGCCGCCTGGGCGTCGGCGCCGCAATCGCTAGTGGCGCTGGCGGCCGAAGAGTAGCGTCCCGGACGGGCGGCCTTGACGGAGACGCGCTGCTCCTTGGACTGACCGGCCGCGAGGGTGCCGGCGTTGAAGGTCACGGTGGTGCCGCCGTCGACGAGGGTCAGGCCCTCCGGGAGGCGGTCGGTGACGACGATGTTGCCGCAGGCGCCCGTGCCGGAGTTGGTGACCACGTAGACGATCTCGATCGGGTCACAGACGGTGACCTCGGGGGTCGCGGTCTTCTTGAGCGCGAGGGCCGGTTCGACGACCTTGGTCTCGGCGCACAGGAAGTTATTGAACGTGGCGGTCACGCAGTTGGAGCTGATGCCCGTGGCGCCCGCCCGGCCCGTGACCGTGATGATCTCCATCTGGTTCGGCCCGAGGGAGCCGAGCACCCACTGCGGGCTGCCGTCGGCCCCGCGGCTGGCCTGCGGGTTCGAGGAGGTGATCTCGAGGTTGTTCGTGCTCTCGCTGGTCACCACGACGTTCTGAAGTTCGGCATTGGTGAGGTTGCAGACCTGGAGCTGGTACTCGTAGGGCTGGTTGACGCGCACCTCACGCGGCATGACGGTGTGCACGACCAAGGCGCTGGACGAAAGCTCGCCCGTCGGGAAGGCCTGGGTCGCGACCGTCTGGTCGGGGCCGACCACGGGGTCGCACCCGCGCCGGGCGGGCTGGCGAGGCTGCTCGCGGGGCTGCTCCCTCGGGGCGGCGCGCGCTTCCTCCTTCGGCGCCGGGGCCGGCGCCGCCGCGCGCGGGGCCGCGGGCTCTCTGGTGTAGAGCGATGAGCCGATCGTGTACGGGTGCTCGCGATCCGTGGTCGCCTGCCCCGGAGATTCGCACGCCGCGGCGAACAGCGCCGCACCCACTGCGGCGACTGCAAATGCATGTCTCATCACTTTCCTGGCATTCATGTGTAGGACTCCCGAACGATGGAATGCGGTAACGAGCCCGGCCACTCCGGACCGTCTAGACACGAAACACATCCGAGTCACGAACGGACGTGAGGTTGCGCACCCTGAACCACCCTCCTCCCTCGGTCCACATGACCTGGACCGATCCGCCCAGCCTCGGCAGAACACCCGGCCGGACTCCCTTCCGCCCAACGCAATCATACCGCTCCCGACCGCAGATTCCCCTATCTCCAGCAAGATCGCACAGACTCTTCCTTTCCCAGATTGCCAGCCGCCTGACATGAAAATGTGCGCACTTTCTGCGCCGGGAGACCCAGGGAACTTTGGGGCGACCGGCTTGCTTACGCTCGCGCCCTGAGCAGGTCGCGGATCTCGGTGAGGAGGATGACGTCCGCCGCGGGCGCCGGCTCGGGTGCGGGGGCGGCCGCCTGCTCCCGCTCGAAGCGCCGCTTGGCCGTGTTCATCATCTTGACCATGATGAAGATCGCCAGCGCCAGGATGATGAAGTTGATGATGACCGTGACGAAGTTGCCGTAGGCAAGGACCGGCCCCAGGGCGCGGGCGTCGGCCAGCGGCAGCACCTCCACCGGCGGGATCGCCACCGCCTCGGCGGCATCGATTTTCTCCGCCGTGGAAGGGGTAAGCGGCACGTACATGTTGCTGAAGTCAGCCTTGCCCGCGATGCCGACGATCGGCATCACGACATCGTCGATCAGCGACTTGACGATCACGCCGAAGGCGCCGCCGATGATGATGCCGACGGCCATGTCCATCACGTTGCCCTTGAGGGCAAACTCCCGGAACTCCTTCACGAACCCCATCGTGCACCTCCTCATGCGGCCGACCCACGCCCGGCGTGGGGCCGGGGGAGGATCCGGCCGAGATAATCGGAAGTCTAAGGCGCGCGGCACGGCCGGACCGAGCCTCCCCCTGGGGGACCCGGACCGCCCGCCGGGCTTCTCATTCCAGCACCGCGTCGCACTCGATCTCGATGAGCATGTCCCCGCGGATCAGCCCCGCGACCTCGACCATCGTGGCGCAGGGGCGGTGCCCGGCGAAGAAGGTCCTGTGCGCCCTCCCGAACTCGTCGGCACGGGTTATGTCCGTGACATACATGCGCGTGCGCACGATGGCGGATCGCGCGGCGCCCAGGTCACGGAGCGCGTGCTCGATGATCTCGAAGCAGCGCAAGGCCTGCGCGTAGGGGTCGCCCGGGGCGAAGGTCGATCCGTCCGGCGCCACCGGCGCCGTGCCGGTCAGGAAGATGAGATCGCCGACGCGAAGCGCCCGGCAGTAGCCGTAGCGGTCCTCCCACGGCGAGCCGGAGAACGTGCGTTGGATCTTCGACATGCCTGCCTCCGTCATCGGGCTCATAGCGCACCGGCCGCCATCGCCAGGCCGAACAGAATGAGCGCGAGCGCGACGAACCCCTGGAGCCATCCGAGCGTGACCTTCTTGACAAGCCTCGCGCCGAGGAACGAGCCGACGAAGGCGCTGGCGCAGCCCACCGCGATCAGCGCCGACAGCTCGCCGGTAACGCCGAGGCCGCCGCGTGCGGCCAGGATCGCGCCCGCCGCGTAGACAACCAGGCGCGTGAAGTCGACGAGCGCCGAGCAGACGGCCGCGGTAGCGACGAACTGGTCGCGATCGAGCCCGGCGCGGATGAGGAACGCCGAGCGCAGCGCGCCCTGGTGTCCCGACAGCCCGCCGAAGAAGCCGGAGAGCACGCCCCCGAGCGGCAGGTATCGCGGATGGATCTCGAGCGTCTTGATCCTCGGGTGCCACTCGATCGCGGCGAACGCGACGATGAGCAGGCCCACGATCAGGCCGATGGGTGTGACCTCGCAGGTCCGGCCGGCGAGCCGGTAGGCCGCGAGCGGCTGGTTGACGCGCGCGAGCCGCTCGAGGAGCAGGGCCCCCACCACGGCCGCCGCGATCGCGGGGATGCCGAATCGGAGCACGACGGAGCGCTTGGCGTTCCGCCCGATGAGGGCGAGCTTGAAGAGGTTGTTGGCGAAGTGGACGACCGCCGTGGCGCCGATCGCGATCTCGGCCGGGAAGAACGCCGCGAACGCCGGGAGAAGGAGCGTGCCGAGGCCGAAGCCGGAGAAGAGCGTGAGCCCGGCGGCGATGAGGGCGACTGCGGCGACGAGGGCGTAGGCCACGCGACCACTCTACGGCGCGCGGGCCGGTCAGGGCGCGCGGAGAAGAGCGATGCCAGCCGCCGCGGCCCCGAGGATGACCGCGAGGGTCACCCAGCGCGCCCTGAAGCGGTAGAGCGCGAGGAGGGCCGCGGCGAAGATGGCGGCGGTGAGCCGGTCGGCGACGGTCGCGGGCACCAGCTCGATCGCCGTGGCGGCGATGATGCCGACGACGCCGGCGGTGATCCCGTCGAGCAGCCGGTGGAGCGGGGCGTGCCCGACCACCCGCTCGATGACGGCGTGCCCCACAAGCGTGAAGGCGAAAGCGGGGATGAAGACGCCGAGGGTCATGAGCAGCGCGCCGGGGAGCCCCGCGGCGGCGTAGCCGACGAAGGTGGAGAAGATGACCAGCGGCGCCGGGAGGACGCCCCCGAGGGCGATGCCGTCGAGGAACTGCTCGCGCGAGAGCCATCCGCCCTGGGCGACGGCGTCCTCGTAGAGGAAGGGGATGACGGTGTAGGCGCCGCCGAAGGTGAGCAGGCCGGCGCGGAGCCCTGAGGTCAGGGTCTCGAGCTCGGTGGCAGCGCCGGTCACTCCGCCCGGGTGTCGCATGTCTGTGCCGGCGGGTGCGAGCGTCGCCGATGCGCCGGGCCCGTCGATCGCGATCACGAGCAGGATGGTCAGCGGGAGGAGCGCCGCCGGCACGCGCCGGATCTGCGTCGAGACGGCGGCGAGCGCCGTGAGGGTGAGCGTGATCGCGAAGTGGACGCCCGCGAGCTGCGCGATCGCGGCCACCACGGCCGACGCGGAGAGCCACTTGTCGTGCAGCGCGTGGGCGCCGATGCGGTGCACGGCGCGGACGATGAGCGCCGTCACCGCGGGCTGGACGCCCTTGAATGCGGCGGCGGCGAGGCCGGAGGCCAGACCGACGGTGAAGTAGACGTACGTGAGGCCGAGCATCAGGACGAAGCCCGGGAGCACGAACCCGAGCCCCGCGAGCAGGCCGCCGAGGCGCCCGCGGGCGAGCATGCCGAAGTAGACGGCCAGCTCGGTGGCCTCGGGGCCGGGCAGCACCTGGTACACGCCCAGCACCCGGTTGAACTTCTCGCGGCTGATCCAGCCCTCGCGCTCGACCAGCTCCTCGCGGATCATCGCGATCTGGGCGAAGGGCCCGCCCCAGGCGAGGAGGCCGAAGCGGAGGAAGCGGGCGAAGAGGCGCGCGAGCGGCTCGTGCGCCGGGGCAGCGTGCGGCGGGCCGGCGGGTTCGACATGCTCGGCTGCGCCCATGCGGGGCTGATCGTAGCGTGGCGCGGGAGCGCCGCCCCGTCATGGCATGCCTGTCGCGCTCAGTGCTGGTCTTGATCGCGGAGCGAGCGCGCCCTGCGCACCGCGTTCTTGCCGAACTTCGCGGCCACGGCATCGCTCGCCGCGTCGAGGGCGCGGTGGCGGGCGGCGTCGGGGTCGGGGAAGAGGCCGGGCTGGGTCTCCGCGGCGTCGGTGAGGCCGCTGGCCGAGACGCCGATGAGGCGGACGGGCTGGAAGCTCTTGGCGGCCCAGGCGTCGAAGACGGCGCGGGTGGCGTCCCACAGATCGCTGGTAGTGTTGGTCGCGGCGTCGAGGGTGTGCGAGCGGGTAATCGTCTCGAAATCGCCGAAGCGGATCTTGCAGGTGACGGTGCGGGCGCGCCGGCCCTTGCGGCGCAGGCGCCGGGCGGTGTCCTCGGTGAGCTGCAGCAGCACGGTGCGCACGTCCTCGGGGTCGGCGAGGTTCTCGAAGAAGGTGGTCTCGTGGCCGACGCTCTTGGCCTCGTGGTCGGGCACGACGGGGCGGTCGTCCTCGCCGCGGGCGAGATGCCAGATGTGCTCGCCCCAGGAGCCGAGCGCGTTCTTGAGCGCGACGAGCTCGATCTGGCGGAGCTGCGCGAACGTGCGGAGGCCGAGGCGGTGCAGCCGCTTCTCCGCGGCCGGGCCTACGCCCCACATCCGGCCCACGGGGAGGGGGTCGAGAATCGTCTGCACCCGCTCGGGCTCGATGACGGTCAGCCCGTCGGGCTTGCGCATGTCGCTGGCGAGCTTGGCGAGGAACTTGTTCGGCGCGACGCCGACGGAGGCCGTGAGCCCCGTCTCGGCGCGGATGCGGGCGCGGATGCGCGCCGCCAGCTCCGAGGCCGGGCCGAGCAGGCGCTGCGAGCCGGTGACGTCGAGGAACGCTTCGTCGATCGAGACCGGCTCGACCAGCGGCGTGAAGTCGTCGAGGATGTCGAACACCTGGTCGGAGAGCTGGCGATAGCGCTCGTACCGCCCCTTCACGAAGATGGCGTCGGGGCAGAGCCGCCTGGCGATGGCGGAGGGCATGGCGCTGTGCACGCCGAACTTTCGCGCCTCGTAGCTCGCCGCCGCGACGACGCCTCGTTTACTCGACCCGCCCACGAGCACGGGCTTGCCGCGCAGCTCGGGGTTGTCGAGCTGCTCGACGGACGCGAAGAAGGCGTCCATATCGACGTGGAGGATGGCGCGGGTCATGGGGGCGGGTCCGCGGCGCCGTCGAGCGTGTCGGCGACGAGCGTGAATCGTGCGGCCGTCTCGCCCGCGCCCGTGGAGCCGTAGTAGGAGGCGAGCGCTCGCAGCAGCCGCAGGATCTCCAGCCGCTGCGGCTCCCAGCACCCGAGCAGCAGCGCCCCATCCGCCGCACGGCCCTGATGCACGAGCTGGAACAGCGCGGCGATCGCGAACTCGATCTCGGAGAGGGGCGCCGCGCGGGGATCGCCGGCCCACTCGCGGAGGGCGTCGGCCGCGCCGTGGGCCTCGCCGGCGTCGAGCATGGCCGCGAACTCGCGGGGCGTGGGCGGGCGGGAGAGGTCCGCGGGCGGCTGCGGCGGCCCTTCTCCCGCGGCCATGTGCGTCGCGACGACCGGGGAGAGGCCCGGCTCGGCGCCCGCCCAGCGATCCCGCAGCTCGGCGCGGGCGGAGTCGGAGCCCTTGAGCTCCGCGTCGAGGAAGAGGCGGATTGCACGGCACAACTCGCCGTAGCCGGCGCGGATCGCCGGGGCCTCGGGGCGGCCGCCGAACTCCGCCGCAAGCACGCCCTGGGCGATGAACTCGTCGTGCTCGAGATCGCGGAAGGTGAGATAGAGGCGAGGGGCGGCGGTGAGGCGGTCGGCGAGACGGAAGGTCGCGTGCTGGCGGGCGACGAAGAGGAGCGGGATGTCGATGTCCGCGCCGTGCTCAAGAGCACGGGGCACCATGTCGTCCCAGCGGTGGTCCTCGAACGAGTGGTAGTCTTGCGTCGTGTCGAGGCTGACGACGGCGGCGACCGGCGGATCGGTGCGGGAGACGAAGCGGATGGCCGCGTGCGCCCCGCCGCTGTGTCCGATCAGGGCGACGCGGGCCCGGTCGGCGCCCCACTCTGTGCACGCCTCCTCGATCAGCAGCTCCAGGTCCCTCGCGGAGGCCTCCTGGGCGTCAACGTTCAGCGACGAGCCGTCGGCGCGCAGGAACGCGCTGCCGAGGACGAGGTAGCCGTGGCTCGCCAGGTATTCGCAGAGCACGGCGTTGTCCTCGTAGGACGACCCGTAGCCGGCGTGGTAGAGCACGAGCGGGAAGGGGCCGGGCTCGCGCGGGGCGCCGCGCACGGCGCCAGTCGGGGTGGCGAGCAGCTGGGCGAGGCGGTCGCCGGTGGCGGTATCGAGCTCTTCTTCGGGCGACCCGGCGATCTGCTCCGTCGCGACTTCGCGGGCGTACGCGCTCAGTTCGCGCGCGAGCGGCGCAAGCTCGGCCGGGCCTGGTGCGGGCTCGAGGTAGGCCGCGTGCGGCATCGGGTCGACCTCGTCGCGGCGCGCGGGGTACCACACGTTCACGAGGATGGGGCGGGGATGCTCTCCGCTCAGCACCGGCCGCGAGTACGTTCGCGAGGGATCGGACGTCCAGGACGCGTGGAACCCGACCGCGTGCGGCCCGGGCTCGAGGTCACCCCAGAAGCGAGGCGGGCCGTCGGCCGCGCCGGCCATGACAGCCGCGAGGCCAAATACAAGGATGGCGATCACGGTTCGCGCCACGCAGGTTCCTCCCGCCCGCGCGCCTCGCGCCGGCTCGGTATGGTAAACCGCGGGGGTGCCGGTCACGGCTCCGGCAGTACCGCCGCAAGGCGATGGAGGCGTGGTCGGGAAGAGAGCCGCCCCGGAGGGACGGGCTATTCACTCTCGTCTTTGCCTTCTAGGCGCCGCGACTTCTCGACCAAGCTGTCGAAATCGCTCACTGGCTGCGAGGTCTCCCGCTCGAGCCCTGTGTTTTCGAACCTCTCGAACTCGCGCTCGGCGTGCTCCTTCGCCAGGGCCGCGGAGACGCTGCCGGCGTCCGTCAGCACGCCGCGCTCATTGAACTTGAGGAAGGCGTCGAGCTTCTCGACCCACTCGGCCATGTGCATCGGGCGCTTGCGCCGGGCCTGATCCTCGGCGTAGTCGAGGTACATGGTCACGATGCGATTGAGATCTGCGATCTCCTGCTCACTCAGGTAGTTCTTCGCGGTGGATACGTCGGCGCGGCGGATCGGGCCGGCCGGGGCGTTCTTCCAGGTGGTGAGCCCCATGTTGGGCTTTGCGGCATCCGCGCGCTCGACGACGATCTCCGCGGCCGTTCGCCCGTGAATCGCCCAGTGCAGCTTGTTCTGCACCGTCGCGTGGAACTGCTTCGTGATCGCCGCGTCCCCGTCGTAGTCGATGCTCGTCGCGTAGATATCCGTGATCTTCTGGTAGAAACGCCGCTCGCTGGCGCGGATGTCGCGGATGCGGGCGAGCAGCTCGTCGAAGTAGTCGGCGCCCCAGCTTCGCCCGTCCTTCAGCCGCGCGTCGTCGATCGCGAAGCCCTTGGTCAGGTACTCGGCCAGCGTCGCCGTCGCCCACTGCCGGAACTGGGTGCCGCGGGTGGAGCGGACGCGGTAGCCTACGGCGAGGATCATGTCGAGGCTGTAGTGCTTGGTGGAACGCCGAACCTGACGACCACCCTCGTCCCGAACCTGTAAGTACTCCTTACAGGTTGCCGCCTCCGGCAACTCCCCCTCCTCGTAGACGTTCCGCACGTGCATCGTGATGTTCTGCGGCGTCGTCTGGAAGAGTTCGGCCATCTGGGCCTGGGTGAGCCAGACGGTCTCGCCCTGGAGGCGGACGGTGAGGCGCGTGGACCCGTCGCGGTAGAGCAGGAAGCCGCCTGTGCCTTCAGACGCTGGGCTCGATCCGTTCACGTTCATCCCCCTCGGCGCGGGCGCCGGACTTCGGCTGGACATCAGGATACCGGCTGAAATCCTGACAGGTCCAGCACGGGGCCTGGGCTCCGGCTGGGTCGAGCCCTCGGGAGGGGGGCATGCGCCGGGGATCGCCGGGCCGGCACCGTCCGGCTCGCTGGAATCAGCCGGGGCGCCTCGCGAGAGCGGGGTCGAGGCGAAAGTCGGCGACGCCGCGGGCGCCGGCGGCGGCGACCTTGAGGCGGTAGGTGCGCCCGGGCTCGAGTGGGGGCGGTGGTGGGTCGATCTGGTCGCGCCGGCCCCGGGGCGGGAGGCTGAAGGTGCTCAGGCGCGGGGCGTCGGCGGGGACGGTGAATCGCCAGAGCGTGGCGCCCTCGCGCCCCTGCTCGTCGAGGGCGACGAGGCGGATGGTGCGCAGGCGGTACTCGTGGCCGAGGTTGAACACGACCGAGTCGGCGGAGGGCCGGTAGACGATCGTCATGTCCCGCGAGGCGAGGGGACGCACGAACCAGACGAGGTAGACGGCCGCCATCAGGCCCGCGGCCGCGACGAGCGCCGCGATGCGCCCCTTCGCCTCGGCCCATCGCGAGAGGGCGCGGGCGTGCTCGCGCATGCGGTAGCGGAAGGCGAAGCTCATCAGTACACCGACTCGCGTCCCCACGTGGTGACGCCCCAGAGGTTGATCGGCGTGAGCGCGCCGGGGTGGCGGATGCTCGTCACGCTGCTGTCGGCCATGGCGTAGTTGGAGGTGTCGCGCCCGTGACGGGCGGGCTCGAGCTCGGTGAAGTCATTGCCCATCCCCTCGAGCAGGTCGAGGTAGAAGTGCGTGCTCTCGGTGCGCTTCTCGCCCAAGAGGGCCGTCTGCGAGGGGAAATCGACGGACCAGGAGGGCATCGACTTGTCCATGGCCTGCTCGACGCCGCCCTGGCCGCCGTTGCGATCGACGAAGTAGTCGTTGAAGCCGTTGAAGAAGTAGCTGCGCGGGACCTGGTCCTGCTCGATGTTGTCCGGCGTGCCGCCGGCGCCCTCACGGTCCTGCGGGCACAGGAGCACGGGCCCTGCGTCGTAGTGCTCGCTCAGGAGCGCGACCCACCTGGGGCTGGAGCGGGGCGGGTAGAGACCCTTCCAACCGCTCGCGTACATGTCCACGGCGGTGTCGAGCTGGCGCATGCCCGAGGCGCAGGCCACCGAGCGGCTCGCGGCCCGGGCGCCGCCGAGGGCGGGCAGCAGCATCGAGATGAGCAGCGCGATGATCGCGATGACCACGAGCAGCTCGATGAGCGTGAACGCCCGCTGCGACAGCCGACTCTTGCGCCCACCCCCCATGGCACACCTCCCGACCCCGCCGCCAGCCTAACGGGCGACCGGGCGCCGATCAATGGTCTCGCCGTGCCGACCAGATTCGCGAGTTTCGCCGGCGGTTATCTGGGGGAGGCTCGCGGCGAGGCCGGCGCCTCGTCGGGCTGTGGGGTCTCGGGCGCGTTCGTGCACTGCCGCGCTGTCGGGCGGGTTTCGCCTTGCCAGCCGGTGTTCCGGGCGGCAATGTCGGAGAGGTGTCAGGAGTCCGACTGGTTGGTCCGTTGCGCAGAGCGCTTGCGGCTGGCCGCCTTCGTCGACCGGGGGCACCTACCGCCGCCGTGCCCCGCGCGCCCTCAAGATCGTGAACAGGCTGCCATCGTTGTTCGGGGTCAAGAGGTCACCGTCCCCGTCTGCGTCAATATCCGTCACAGCGCCCGAGTCGACCTCGCGGCCGATTGCGTAGTGCCCATGGTGAGCGAAGGTCCCGCCGCCCGTGTTCCGCCAGAGCGAGCACGACGACTCCGACGCATCCGGTGAGCCCGATCGCAGCAGCACGATGTCGGTGCGGCCGTCGCCATCGGCATCGCCCACGAGCACATCCGAGCTGTTCTCTCGATCGGCCCCGAGCAGATCGGTGGTAAACCCCCTCGGCGACCCCCTGAGCGTCCACAGCTCGCCGTCGAGCGTCAGCACCGCGATGTCGTCGAAGCCATCGGCGTCGAAGTCCGCCGCACCGACCGACCGTGTAAGCGTACCGAAGCTCCCCACCGGCACGCCCTGGAACTTCAGGCCGCCGCGACCCAGGAAGACGGCAATGCTCTTGGCGTTTCTCGCGACAGCCAGATCCGGCCACCCGTTCGCGTCGAAGTCTCCAACAGCCGCGTCGCGGGTCGAGGTCCCGGCGCTCATACGGAACGGCCCTGCGACCACGCCCTCGTCGTTTATCGACCACACCGACACACTCCCGCTGTGCAGTCCGAAGAGCGTGCATCGCCCGCGCAGCTCGTCGCGCCAGGCGAACAGCTCCGAGGGCGTCGACGCGACGGGCAGATCCACCCGCGCGGAGAAGTTCATGCCGCCCTGGTTGAAGTACAGCGAGATGTACTGCTGCAGGTAGGCATTGCACACCACGTCTTCGTCGCCGTCTCCGTCCAGATCGACCACCGCGACCGCGTACGGGGTCCGCGAGATCGGTAGCGAACTCGCGTACGCGAAGCGCCCGATCCCATCATTGTTGTAGACGTCGAGGTGGCCGCTCGATGCCACGACGACGTCTGCATCACCATCCAGATCGAAGTCGCTCGTCGCGAGTTGCGACGCATCCGACCCGGCAACCCCCATCTCGTACCTCCTGAACCCGCCACTGCCGTCGGGCTCCAGAAGCATGACATCCCCGGGGTCGCGGCACAGGACGGCGAGTTCCACCCCTCCTCGGCCCCGCGACCGCGTTGGCGCCAGCGACACAGGAGTTGCCCGCAACCCCACCAGGTTGGGCGGCGCCAGGTTTCCCAGGCCGTCGTTGATGGCCGTGGCCCCACTCCCGCGGAGTGTGTCGCAAGTCACCACATCGAGGTCGCCGTCGTAGTCCAGATCGAGAGCCGCGATCGCATCCCCTCCAGCGTTGACATACGCGTTGCGCAGCTCTCCGAACTGGCCCGACCCGGTATTCATCGTCCACATGGGGCCGTGGCTCGTGCCCATGATCAGCTCGGGCAGGCCGTCACCATCCAGATCCGCCGCACAGAGCGAGTCCGCGTCGGACGGCATGATGAATGTCTGTCCTGCGAAGAAAGCGCCCGCGCCGTCGTTCAGCCAGACGTGAACGTCTCCGTTTGAGGCCGCGAAGTCGGAGGCCCCATCGTGGTCCAGGTCGGCCACGGTCAGCGCCCAGGTGCCTGCGCCCGTCGCGTAGGCCTGAGGCTCGGCGAAAGACATGCCGCCCTCGTTTGTCATGACCCGCACAGCGCCAGCGCCCGAGCACGCGCACAGGATGTCCGGGGCGCCGTCACCGTTGACATCGGCGATGGAAAGATCGCGAGGATCACCGTCGAGAGGGACCAGCGGCCGCTCGGTGAATGACCCATCTGGCTCTTGGCGGAGAAGCAGCACGGCGTCATCGGCATGGCTGCACACCGCGAGATCGACCAGCCCATCGCCGTCCAGATCGGCAGCGCCGATGGCCGCGGGAAAGACGGAGGTGGCGACTGTCCGAGTGGGTTCGAATCCGCCGCCGGCGCGCGCGAGCATCACGGAAACCGTCTGGGCCTCATCGGCGCTCGCAAAATCGACGCGTCCGTCGCCGTTCAGATCGGCCGCGACGATATCTCGCGGACGCAGACCCGCTTTCAGCAGCACACCCGGATAGACCGACCCCGTCCATTGCTGGTCCGGTTGACCCGGGTGGGTCGAAGGCTGCGCCGATGCCGCGACCGCATGTCCGCAGAGCGATGCCAGCAGCAACCATGCAACCCCACCACGCGTCCAACCACTGCGGCAAAGCCTGTTCTTCCACTCGCCTCCCATGGCAATCCTCCCCTCGCATGCTCCTATACGGATGCCTGCATCCACAGTATTGGGCAAAGACGGTTTTTTTTTGGTATATATACCGTACTTTATGCGAATATATAAGCCGGGCATGTCCGTCATGGTCGCTGCCTTTTCTCGTCACCTGCGCAGAATTGACAAAATTTGCCAATCATGGTAAAGTGGCTGAACGAGGTTCACGATTGCGAGGTTGATCGTCGTGCCGACTCAGAATGTCAACCTTCCCGAGCACCTGTCGCGCTTCATCCGGGAGCGGGTGGAGAGCGGGCGTTATCAGAACGCAAGCGAGGTGGTGCGGGCGGGGCTGCGCCTGCTGGAGCAGCGAGAGGCCGAGGACTCCGTGCGCCTCGCGGCCCTGCGCCGGGTCGCGGAGGAGTCATTCGCGGCGTTGGACCGGGGGGAGCACACGGCGTACTCGGGGGCGACGGCCGAGGAGGTCGGCGCGGCGATCGATCGGGACTTCCGGAGGCGTGCGGCGCGGGGCGCGAGGTAAGTGGCGTTCGAGCTGCGCATCTCGGACCAAGCGTGGCGCGATATCGACGAGGTGCTCGACTGGACGCTCAGCAACTTCGGTGAGAGGCAGCGCGAGGCGTACTGGGAGTTGATTCTCGCGGCGATGACGGCGTTGGTGCGCGACCCAGGGCGGGCGCGGCGCAGGCCGGACATTCACGATAGCGCCCGGACGTTTCACATCGCTCGCCCTGGCAGAGCGGCGCGGCACTTCCTGCTCGTCCGCATCGTCGATCCAGGCGTGGTGGAGGTCGGGCGATTGCTCTACGACGGGATGGATCTCTCGATGCATTTGCCGCCGGAGTATGCGCCGTGAAGGCCTGTCGCGCAGAGAGAGACCGGGGCGAGAGGCCACGGGCAAGCCGCAAAGCCGGCTTGCCCATGCCACCCAAGCTCAGGTCTGATGCTGCGCGGGCTCGTGGCGGCTCTGGGCGGTGGCGGAGGGGTCGAGGCCCTCGGGTGTATCCGCGGGCAGCACGATGCGGAAGATCGTCCCCTTGCCCTCGGCGCTCTCCATCTGGATATGGCCGCGGTGCTCCTCGACGATGCGCTTGGTGACCGCGAGGCCGAGGCCGGTGCCCTTTGTGCCCTTGGTGGTGTTGAAGGGCTCGAAGATCCAGCGCTGGCGGTCGGCGGGGATGCCCGGGCCGTTGTCGATGACGTGGACCTCGGCGTAGGAGTGCCCGAGGCCCAGGAGCGGGTCGGTCACGCGGAACATGGTGCGCACGGTGACGACGCCGGTGGTGGCGGCGACGGCCTCGACGGCGTTGGTGAGCAGGTTCATCAGCGCCTGGTGCACGAGGTTGCCGTCGATGGGGACGGGGGGCATCTCGGGGTCGTGATCGACGATGAGCGCGACGCCCTTCTGGCGGCAGCGGGACTCGAGCAGGCTCGCGCAGTCGTCGATGAGCAGGCCGAGGGGCTCGAGGGCGAGCTCCACGCCGTGCTGGCGGCTGAAGGTGAGCATGTTCATCGTCAGACCGACGATGCGGTCGAGGTTGCGCTTGAGGATCGTCCACCCGCTCTTGGCGAGATTGAGGTCGTCCTTGCGCAGGCCCATCTCGACCACGTCCGCCCCGCCGCGCAGGCCCTGGAGGATGTTCTTGATCGAGTGGGAGAGGCTGGCGACGGTCTCGCCCGCGGCGGCGAGCCGCTCGTTGTGGAGCTTCTGCCCGTAGTGGTCGGCGTTGGCCATGGCCAGGCCGGTGTGCTGGCCGATCGCGTTCATGAGCGCGAGCTGCTGCTCGGTGAAGGTGTAATTGGCGATCGATGAATCGATGTAGACGACGCCGAAGACACGGTCCTGAAAGCGGATCGGAGAGCAGATGGCGCTGCGGATGTGGAACTGCTGCACGCTGTCGCCGGCGGCGAAGCGCTTGTCGGTCATCGCGTTGGAGCTGAGGACGCCCTCGGAGTTCTTGAGCACGTGGTGGATGATCGTGCGGGAGACGCCGATCTTCGCGTCGCTCTTGTCCTTGGGCATGGCCTTGTGCTTGACCACCGCCGGCTTCATCGGCGCCTCGGGCGTCTCGCCGGCGAGCATGATGAAGCCGCGCTCCGGCTCGAACTCGCGAAACACCAGGTCGAGCACCGACTCGAGCAGCTGCTGCCGGTCCATCACCTGCGTGGTGAGCGTGGTGAGCTGGTAGATGATCCGCAGGTGGTCCACCGCCGCGGCTGCCGGCTCGGGCTCGGCGAGGATCATGGAGTCCTCGTTGGACGGCAGCGCCCGCTCGATGGAGAACTCCAGCTCGCTGGGGCGGAGGAGCTGGATGGCCTCGGCGTCCACCGTGTCGTCCTGGCCGAAGACGAGCAGGGTCGAGCCGGTGCGGATCTGGTCGCCGGGCTTGAGGCGTTGGCGCCCGTCGATCTTGATGCCGTTGACGTAGGTGCCGTTCTGCGAATGCAGGTCGCGGATCCACCAGATGCCCGCGTCGGGCGTCAGCTCGGCGTGGCGGCGGCTCACCGTGTCGTCGGTGATCGGGAGGGCCTCGCTGGAGCGCCCGATGAGCTGGGGCTCGTTGGGCGGGAGCTGGTACTTGCGGCCCTTGTCGGGCCCCTGGAGGACGGTGAGCACGAGCATTCGCTACACGATACGGGGCTTGGCGGCGCACGGGTCCCGGCCGGCTCGGCTACCGTAGCGGCGTGGCGAAGAAGGCCCCGGCCAAGGCGGCGTCCCTCCGAGCGGCCCAGCTGAGCCCCATGGGGTTCAGCCACGACCCGGCGTGGCGGATCGTCCTGCTCCACGGCAAGGACGCGTTCCTGCGCCTGGACCTCACCGCCCAGATCCGGGGGGCGCTGGCCGAGGCCCACGGCGAGTTGGACGTGGTCAGCTTCGACGGCCAATCCGCGGCCGTGGCGGACGTCCTCGACGAGTGCCGCAGCTTCGGGCTCATGCAGCAGCACAAGCTGGTGGTCGTGGACAGCGCCGACCAGCTCGTCAAGGAGGCGGCCCGCCCCCTCATGGAGCGGTACGCGGAGAAGCCGGTCGAGGAGGCGACGCTCCTGCTCCGCGCCGAGCGGTGGAACCCGGGCAACCTGGACAAGCGGATCGCCGAGGTCGGGGCGATCTGCAAGTGCGACGGCGTGAGCGCCGCCGAGGCGGTGGCGTGGATCGGGGCCAACTGCACGGCCCGGCACCGGGCCGCCATCGACCGGGCCGCGGCACAGCTTCTTGTGGACCGCCTGGGGGCCGACCTCGGGCGCATCGACAGCGAACTGGGCAAGCTCGCCGTGAGCGCGGGCGGGAAGATCACTGCCGAACTCGTCGCCGAGATGGTGGGGCTCAGCCGGCAGGAGGACCCCTGGTCCATCCAGTCGGTGCTCGTCTCGGGCGACCCCGCGGCGATCGTCCGACAGCTCCGCCTCGTGCTCGAGAACGCCCCGCGCGACGCCCACATCCCGGTGATCTACGCCTACACGGACTTGGCCCGGAAGCTCCACGGGATGGCCGTCGCGGCCCAGCAGCGGATGAACCCCCACGCCGCGGCCGGGAAACTCCGGCTCTGGGGGCCCGCCCGGGACACGCTCATCAACCTCGCCCCCCGGCTGCGCACGGGGCGGACGCGGGCCCTGCTGCAAGCGTGCGTGGACGCCGATCAGGGGCTCAAGTCGGGCCTGGGGGAGCCCGGGCGCGTGCTTGAGCGGCTTGGGCTGCGTTTTGCGAGTCTCGTCCGCTGAGCCGGCCGATACACCTTCACGGGACCGCCGTCGGCGCGGAGCGCCGCATCATGGGCGGGGAGCTTTCCGAGACGCTGACGCAGGAGGCGCGGCGGTGACGACGACGATGAAGAAGCGCGTGGCTGGACCGATCGGGCTCACGGCCGCGGGCGTGCTGGCCGGCGCGGGGCTGTTGCTCCTTTGCGGCTGCCGCGGAGGCGGCGGGGCTCACCGCGCGGATGCCGAGGTGAGCGTCAGCCTCGCCGACCTGCTGGAGGAGCAGGGAGAGAGGGGGGCGGCGACGCTCCAGGGCGCAGATCCTGGGATGGAGGAACAGGACCTGGCGAGCTACCTCGCCGAGCAGGCGGCGGCGCTGGACAGGGCGTTCGCGGAGCCTGCGAGCGAGAGCGCGGGCGCCGCGCCGCCTCTTCCGCCACCGTCGGCGGAGGCCGCGGAGCCCGACTCGGCCGATGAGGGCGCGGACGTCTCGCTCGCCCAGCTGATGGGTGACGAGAGCCCCGCCGAGGAGACCGCCGGGACCTCCGAGCCGGACGGGGCGGGCGCTGCGGGCGAGGCATCCCCCGATGCCGCCACTGAGGATCCGACGGCGCGGGTGGACGACCTCTACGCGCAGCTCCAGCAGGCCCTGGGCCAGGAGATCCACTCAACGTCGGAGCCCTTCCGCACCGCGGTCGCCCTCGTGTCCCTGGCCGCGGCCCGGGGGGAGGACCCACTCGGCGCGATCGGGCCGGGCACTCCGGCCGGGAGCCGGCTCAGCCCGGCGGAGCGGGCGAGTGTCGAGACGATTGCCCAGCTTCTCGGGACGCTGCTCTCTCCGGGAGAGGGCGAGGGCGACCGGGCGCAGGTGCTTCAGCAGCTGGCCGCGCGCATGACGAAGGACATCGGGCTGCGGATCCCCACCGCGGTCCTCTGCACCCGGGTCCGAGGGTTCGGAAAGTACGAGCCGTTCTCCAAGACGGACTTTCTGGCCGGACGCCCGATCCGGGCCCTCGTCTACGCCGAGGTCGAGGGCTTTGAGCACCGCGAGATGGATGCGTCGAAGTTTGGGGACATCGAGATCGAGGACCGCTGGTCGGTGGAGCTTTCCGAGGAGCTGAAGCTGTACCACGTGGCGGACGGGCGTCTGGCCTGGCGCCGGCCGGCCGAGAAGGTGGTGGAGACGTCGCGGAACCGGCAGCGGGACTTCTATCTGCTTGCGGACATTGAGCTTCCGCGCACCCTGACGGTCGGCTCGTACCAGCTGAAGGTCATCATTAAGGATGATGTGTCGGGCGCGGTGGCGGAGACGATCATCCCGATCGGGGTGGTGGCCGATCCGGGGCTGGCGTGGAGTGCGGACTGATCCGGGGAGCGGTTAAGCCGTTGTGGTGAAGATACTTGTGCCACGACGCCGGCGCCTGACCCTTCTCGACACTTCGGACGGCGCCCGACGCGCCGGGATCCGGCCTGCCAAAGCGGCACGCCGCGCCACGAACGCCGCCGTCGGTTGCCGGTGCAATCCCCTGCGACACCGCCGATGTGCGGCCTGACGGGGTCAAGAGCCAAGATCGGGCAACTGGCACGGGCATCGCAGCCGATGATGGGCTGTGGGTTTGAGTGTCCGCGGGGTGCGGGAGCCACCCGGTTTCCCCATCGTTCGGGCGTGGAAGCATCGTCCGTCGGGGTGGGTTCGTACGTAAAGAAGCACGGAGGGCACGGCTGGCTCTCCGGAGGAGTTGGTCATGTTTGAACGATTCACCGACCGTGCCCGCAAGGTGATGGCCCTGGCCAACCAGGAGGCGCAGCGGTTCAACCACGAGTACATCGGCACCGAGCACATCCTGCTCGGGCTGGTGAAGGAGGGCTCCGGTGTCGGGGCCAACGTGCTGAAGAACCTCGACGTGGACCTGCGGAAGGTGCGCCTCGAGGTGGAGAAGCTGGTGAAGGCCGGGCCCGAGATGGTGACGATGGGCAAGCTGCCCCAGACGCCGCGGGCCAAGAAGGTCATCGAGTACGCGATCGAGGAGGCCCGGAACCTCAACCACAATTACGTGGGCACCGAGCACCTTCTGCTGGGTCTGCTGCGCGAGCACGACGGCGTGGCGGCGCAGGTATTGATGAACCTGGGGCTCAAGCTCGAGGAGGTCCGCGAGGAGGTGCTGAACCTGCTCGGCGCCGGGACCGAGAGCGAGTCGGCCGAGGGCGCGCTCTCCGGGGGCGGCGCGGGCGCCGAAGGACGCGCCGGCAAGAAGCGGAGCCAGACGCCCGCGCTGGACAGCTTCGGTCGAGACCTGACCGAGCTGGCCAAGGAGGGCGAGCTGGACCCGGTGATCGGTCGCGAGCGGGAGATCGAGCGCGTGGTGCAGGTCCTCTGCCGGCGCACGAAGAACAACCCGGTGCTCCTGGGCGAGGCGGGCGTGGGCAAGACGGCGATCGTCGAGGGCCTGGCGCAGCAGATCATCGCGGGCGAGGTGCCGGAGATCCTGCACGACCGGCGGCTGGTGGTGCTCGACCTGGCGATGATGGTCGCCGGGACGAAGTACCGCGGCCAGTTCGAGGAGCGCATCAAGGCGGTGATGAACGAGGTCCGCCGGGCCAAGAACGTCATCCTCTTCATCGACGAGCTGCACACGCTGGTGGGGGCCGGCGGCGCCGAGGGCGCGATCGACGCGTCGAACGTGCTCAAGCCGGCGCTGGCGCGCGGCGAGATCCAGTGCATCGGCGCCACGACGTTCGACGAGTACCGCAAGTACATCGAGAAGGACGCGGCCCTGGCGCGGCGCTTCCAGTCGATCCCCGTCGATCCGCCCAGCAACGACCAGACGATCGACATCCTCAAGGGCCTGCGCGACAAGTACGAGGCGCACCACCGGGTGCAGATCACCGATGACGCGATCCGCAGCGCGGTGGAGCTCTCGGGGCGGTACATCACCGGACGCGTGCAGCCGGACAAGTCGATCGACGTGATCGACGAGGCGGGCGCCCGCGTGCGGATCAAGAGCATGACCAAGCCGCCGGACCTGGCGGAGATCGAGGGCGATATCGAGCGGCTCAGCATCGAGAAGGACGAGGCCGTCAAGGCCGCGGACTACGAGCGTGCGGCGGAGCTGCGCGACAAGGCCGAGCAGCTGCGCAAGAAGAAGGAGGACATCCAGCGCGAGTGGCGGGCCAAGTCGATGGAGGTCGACGGCGTCGTGGACGAGGACGTGGTGGCCGAGGTGGTCAGCAAGATGACCGGCGTGCCGCTGCAGCGCCTGGAGAAGGAGGAGGCCTCGCGCCTGCTCGACCTCGAGGGCGAGCTGCACAAGAAGGTCATCAGCCAGCAGGAGGCGATCCACGCGGTGGCGAAGGCGATCCGGCGGGCCCGCGCGGGGCTCAAGGACCCCAAGCGCCCGATGGGCTCGTTCATCTTCGTCGGCCCCTCCGGCGTGGGCAAGACGCTGCTCTCCAAGGCGCTGGCCGAGTTCATGTTCGGGGACGAGGAGGCCCTCGTGCACCTGGACATGAGCGAGTACATGGAGAAGCACAACGTCAGCCGGCTGGTCGGCGCGCCCCCCGGGTACGTCGGCTACGAGGAGGGCGGCCAGCTCACCGAGCGCATCCGGCGCCGGCCCTACAGCGTGGTGCTCCTCGACGAGGTCGAGAAGGCGCACCCGGACGTCTTCAACATGCTCCTCCAGATCATGGAGGAGGGGCGCCTCACCGACTCGTTCGGACGGCACGTGGACTTCCGCAACACCGTGCTCATCATGACGAGCAACATCGGCGCGGACCTGATCAAGGGCGGCGGCGGCTTCGGCTTCCAGAAGCGCTCGGCCGAGGTCAGCTACGAGAACATCAAGAGCGTCCTGATGAAGGAGATCGAGCGGTTCTTCCGGCCCGAGTTCATCAACCGCCTCGACGACATCATCGTCTTCCAGCCGCTGACGCGGGACGACCTGGTGCTCATCGTCGAGTACGAGGTGGCCAAGGTCTTCAAGCGGCTCAAGGAGCAGTCGATCAACCTCGAGATGGAGAAGTCCGCGAAGGACTTCCTCATCGAGAAGGGGTACAACCCCGACTTCGGCGCCCGCCCCCTGCGCCGCGCCATCGGCAACTTCATCGAGGACCCATTGAGCGAGATGCTCCTGGCCGGCGATCTGCACGGCATGCACAAGGTCGTCGTCAAGCACATCGAGGGCGAGGACAAGCTGCACTTCGAGGGCATGCCCGGCGAGCCGGCCAAGGGCGACAAGACCAAGGCCGAGCCGCAGACGCAGAGCACCTGAGAACACGGACCGAGCCATGATTCCAGCGCCCGCGCCGGGAACGCCCGGCGCGGGCGCTTTCGCTTCGGGCCCCGTCCGCGCGGACGCGAACGACGCGGGGCGCGTGGACCCGATCGATCTCGAGGAAGCGGCCTCCGGCCACCTGCGCCGGGCGGCCGACCCCCGGCCCGCCCGAACCCCCTTCCACGCGCACCGCAATCCGCGGGCGCGGAATGCCAACGAGGGTGTAGGCTGGAACCGCCAAGCTCAGGGGAGGTGCGCACATGCGCTGGATTCTCGCGATCGTCGGCGTCGTGCTCGTCGCGGTGGCTGCGGTGATGCTGGCCAGGCCCGGCGGGAAGCCCGGGGGCGCAACGACAGGCCGAGTCTCCGACGCCGGCGGCGAGAGTCAGGACGTCTCGGGAAGGGGGGCTGGGGGGGCGGGCACAACCGCCCTGACCGGGCCGGACCGCGAGGCTCTGGCCGAGCTGCAGAAGGAGCTCGGGCGTGCGGCCCCGGTGGCCTACCGCACCGACGAGCAGCGGCTCGCCGAGGCCCGCGCGTGGGTCGCCGGCAACCGGCCCGCCGACCGGCCGTACAACGAGCTCGAGGCGAAGATCCTCGCGCTGATGGACGTGCTCGCCGACGGTGACGAGCGCTCCGCCGAGTGGACCATGAACATGTCGCAGATCGAGGTCGAGATGATCCGGGCGATCGACGCCGACGGCGACGGGCGGGTCAGCGACGACGAGGTGCGGCTGTTCGTGGACGAGAACCTGAACTCGCTCTTCAACCCCATGGAGCACCCGTACCTCCAGGAGAAGTTCGATTCCGACGGCGACGGCGCCGTCAGCCCCGAGGAGATGATGGCCTTCGCGAGCACGATGAACGAGGGAGCCCTCGCCGGCGCGATCGAGCGCGGCCGGCTCGAGGCCTGGGACAGCGACGACGATGGGTTCATCAGCGAGGAGGAGCGCGTCGCGGGCGAGGCCGCGGCCTATGCGAAGGTGGACGAGATGCTCGGCCAGTTCGTCCCCGAGCCGGACCTCTCGGGCCTGTCGGAGGAGGAGCGAGCCCGCGTCGAGGGGGAGCTGGCGTCGCAGATGGAGGCCGCGAGAGCGCAGATGGCGTCGGCCCGCGAGATGATGGCCTCGCAGATGGCGGCCCAGGAGCTGATGGAGGCGATGCGCCTGGACAACCTCGCCTCGCCCGACCCCGCGGAGATGATGGAGTCGATGCCCAAGCCGCCCGATCCCATGTCGTTCGACGCCGACGGCGACGGGAGCCTGGCCCCCGAGGAGCACGCCGCGCAGGCGGACGCGATGCTCGCCTACCAGGCGGAAGTCGAGCGCTGGGGCGCCGAGGTGACCGCGCTGCGTCTGCGCGAGCAGTTCGAGCACGCCACCACCCAGCACGACGCCGACGGCGACGGACGCATGAGCGCGGCGGAGTGGGAGGCCCGCATCGGCGACCTGCTCGACGAGCGCGACCGGCGGCTGTTCCTGCGCGGCTACGACCTCGACGCAAGCGGGCGCGTCGAGGCGGGGGAGCTGAGCAGGTACCTGGATTGGTACCGCGAGGGCAGCCTGCGGGCGGACGTGAACTTCGACGGCGCCATCAACGGGCGCGATCTGGAAGCGATCGCCCACGCGTTCCAGTTCCAGGGCCGCTGATGGGGTCCGCCGGCGGCGGGTGGGTCCACGCTGGACTGCGCCGGGTCCCGCCGCTCGCGCAGGGCGGCTGACCGGCCGGAGCATCGGTCCCGGGCCGGGCCTGAACCCCCGCGGGCCCGAGCCGGTAGAGTGGGTGGCCACACCGGCCCGGACGCCGGGGGGCATTCCCTACGATGGACCCGCCATGCCCGTCTTCCTCCGCTGGCTCCTGCGGCTCGGCCCTCTCAACCCGATCGCGGTGCGCTTGGTGCAGAACGGGTCGCGCCGGACGCGGCACATGTACGTCCGCAGCGCGTACCTGGCGGTGCTGATCATCGTGCTGCTGTGGTCGCTCCTGCTCCAGGGCGGGCGGAGCACGCTCAGCTACCGCGAGCTGGCCGAGGCGGGGGCCTCGAGCTTCACGGCGATCGCGTACCTCCAGATCGGGCTGATCTGCGTCATCGCCCCGGTCTTCATGGCCGGCGCGATCGCCCAGGAGGCCAGCCCGCGCACCTGGGAGGTGCTGCTCACCACGCCGCTCGGCGCGGCCGAGATCGTGCTGGGAAACCTCTTCGGCCGGCTCTTCTTCATCATCGCGCTGCTGCTGGCGAGCCTCCCCCTCTTCGCCCTCGTGCAGTACTTCGGCGGCGTGCCGGGCGAGTCGATCTTCGCGAGCTACCTGATCTCCGGGTGCGCGGCGGTGCTGGTGGGGACGATCGCGATCGCCCTGGCCGTGAGCCGGCTCGCGGGGCGGCGCGCGGTGTTCGCCTTCTACGTCTCGGTCGTGAGCTACCTCGCGATCACCATGGCCATCGACTCGCTCCTCCGCGCCCGGTCGGGGAACCCGAGCGTGACGCACATGACGGTCATCAACCCCTTCCTCGCCCTGCACGCGCTGCTGAACCCATCGAGCTATCCGCGCGCGGACGAGGCCGGGCCGTGGGCGCTCCAGCACCCGGTGCGCGCCTGGTGCTATCTGAGCCTCGGCGTCAGCGGATTCCTCATGCTCGCCAGCACGCTCACGGTGCGGACCGGCGGGCTCGCGACGCTCGCGGGCAGGAAGTCCGGCGGCGTGCCGTGGTACCGCAGGATGTTCGGTCTGGGGGCCAAGGGGGCGGAGCACCGCCCGCCCCGATCGGTGTGGAGCAACCCCATCGCGTGGCGCGAGGCCGCGGCGAGGAACAGCACCTTCGGGCGGATCCTGGCGCGGTGGTCGTTCGTCGTGCTCGGCGCGGCCCTGGGCATCTCGCTGATTGCGGCGTTCCACACCGGCTCGTTCAGCCCGACCGATTTCCAGCTCGCCCTCGCGTACACGCTGATCGGCGAGCTGGTGGTGATCTCGCTGGTGGCGATCAACATGTCGGCGACGGCGGTCAGCCGCGAGAGGGAGGACGGGACCCTCGACCTGCTGCTGACGACGCCGATCACGCCCGGGGCGTACCTCTCGGGGAAGATGCGGGGGCTGGTGGCCTACCTCCTGCCGATGCTCGCCGTGCCGCTGGGGACGCTCGCGCTGGCGTCGATCTACGTGCTCGCGGGGGGGCTGGGGCGCGAGGGCGGCGTGACGATCAGCTCGCGGGTCGCCGGCGGGGCGCCGCTGAACGTGCCCGTGCTCTTGCCGGAATCGGCGCTTCTGGCGCCGCTGGTGGTCATCCCCTTCATCACCTTCTGCGTGGTGATCGGCCTGCAGTGGTCGCTCAAGAGCAAGGGGACGATCGCGAGCGTGATCGGCGCGGTGGGCGTGGTCGGCGTGATCAGCGGCGTCGTGGGGTTGTGCGCGTGGAAGTCGGGGACGGGCGTGCCCATGCTCGGGGGCGTCCTCGCGTCGGCGAGCCCAGCGACGCTCGTCTTCGCCTCGATCAGGCCGGCCGACGCGCTCCTCGAGACCGTCGCCAGCTCCGGATCCGGGCTCGCCGGGGCGAGGGTGGCGCTCGTCATCGGCGCCGCGCTCTCGGCCGCGGCGTACGCGGTGGCCGTCTACGGCATCCACACGAGCATGGTGAAGAACTTCGACTTCACGGTGCGGAAGCTGGCGGGGATCAAATAGTCTGAGCCGGCGACTTCCAGTCGCGGATCTTGCACCGTCCCGACGCCCGACACCCCCGCGCGCTGCGAAGCCCCACCAACCCGGGACTGAAGTCCGGGGCTCAGAATACACTCCCCCCATGCCCACGATCGCCGAGAACCTGAGCTACTGGCAACGCTACGACTGGAAGGACCGCGGGCGCGAGTGGGGCAAGGGGTACGGCTCGATCGAGAACGGCTGGGCGCACGCGATCTGGCCGCGGATCGGGGCGTTCCTGCCGGCGGGGCACGTCCTGGAGCTGGCGCCGGGCTACGGAGCGTGGACGGACTTCCTCCGCCCGCACTGCAAGCGGATGACGCTCGTGGACCTCACGCCGGCCTGCATCGAGCACTGCCGCGGGCGCTTCGGGCGGCGGGGGATGAGCTACCACGTCAACGACGGCCGGTCGCTGGCGATGCTCGAGGACATGTCCGTCGACTTCGCTTTCAGCGTGCACTCCCTGGTGCACGCCGACCGCGACGTGATGCGGGCGTACGTGCTGCAGCTCGGGAAGAAGATGAGGCCGGGAGCGTTCGGCTTCATCCACCACTCGAACCTGGGCGAGTTCGCGGGCGAGATCGAGACATGGGACCGCGCCGACGAGCACTGGCGGGCGCGGGATATGACCGGCGAATCGCTCCGCGCCGACTGCCGCGAGGCGGGGCTCGTGTGCGTCTATCAGGAGATCATCCCCTGGGGCAAGGCCGGGAAGATGATCGACGCGTACTCGCTGATCGCCCGCCCGCGACCGGGGCAGGAGCTCACCGAGCGCGTGGAGCGGAACGAGGGATACTGGGGGCACGTGTGGGAGAGGATCAGGATCGCGGAGAGGTATGCGAGACCGGGGTAAGCGCGCCGTGTCACCCCGTAGGGGTGGTCGTCAGTAGCCGGGTGTGGAGCGGAGCGACACGCCTGGTCAGCGCGCCGACGCGCGCGGCCCCGCACCCCGGAGGCGCTCGAACGTACCCCCACGAAGTGGACCCCGCTGGGGTCCGGAACGCGGCGTGAAGGATGATGGATCGATCCGGGGGTCTCGCCGCTCCGCGGCCTCGACCCCCGGCTACTCAAGACCAGCCCTCCGGGCTGGAACACGCGCCGGCGTATACTGGCCGGAACCAGAGAGATCCTCATGCCGTCGATTATCGAGAACATCAAGCGCTGGAAGAAGTTCGACTGGTCGGCCCGCGGCTCGGAGTGGTGCGCGGGGTTCGGCGGGGTGGAGAAGGCGTGGGAGCACGCGATCCGGCCGCGGATCGCGGCGTTCGTGCCGACGGGGCACGTGCTCGAGCTGGGGCCGGGCTACGGCGTGTGGACCGACTACCTCCGCCCGCTGGCGGAGCGGATGACGCTGGTGGACCTGGCGCCCAACTGCATCGAGTTCTGCCGAAAGCGCTTCGGGAAGCGCGGCATGGCGTACCACGTCAACGACGGCAGGTCGCTCGACATGGTCGAGGATGGGTCGGTGGACTTCGTCTTCAGCTTCAACTCGCTGGTGCATGCCGACCACGAGGTGATGCGCGAGTACGTGCGCCAGCTGGGGACGAAGATGAAGCCGGGGGCGTTCGGGTTCATCCACCACTCCAACCTCGGCGAACTCGCGCCCGAGCTGGGCACGTTCGACCGCGCCCACGAGCACTGGCGCGGGCGGGACATGACGGGCGAGAAGTTCCGCGAGGACTGCCGCGCCGCCGGTCTGGCGTGCCTCTTCCAGGAGATCATCCCCTGGGGGAGCGAGCACTTCATTGACGCGATGTCGCTCTTCACGCGACCGCTCCCGGGGCAGGAGATCGAGGAACGCGTCTGGCGCAACCCGGACTTCTGGCACCAGGCGCGTGCGGGGGACCACTCGTCGGGATCGCACTACGTGCGGCCGTCGTAGCGCGTGCCACGACCGTCGGAACTCAGTCTCTCCTTCCCCTACTCCACCTTCCCGACGGTAGTGCGTCGGCCGAGGTCAGTGCGCACCCGCACTACCGTCCTGCCTTGGAGCGCCTTCGAAGCACGGACGGGCGTTGACAGGCAGGACGGTAGTGGCACACAGGCTCAGAACTGCTTGCGGAGGCGGGCGCTGGGGATGCCGAGCTGGCCGCGATACTTCGCGACCGTTCGCCGCGCGATCTCGATGCCGCGCTCCTTGAGCTTGTCGGCGAGCGCGTCGTCGGAGAGCGGGTTGGCCTTGTCCTCCTGGTCGATCACCTCCTGGAGCGCGGCCTTGATCGCGTCCCAGGAGATCTCCTCGCCGCTGGCCGTCTCGGTGCCGCCGGTGAAGAAGCGGCGCAGCGGGACCACGCCGCGGGGCGTGAGCAGGTGCTTGTCGGCCACGGCGCGGCTGACCGTCGCCACGTGGATGCCCAGCTGCTCGGCGACGAGCGTCATGGGCAGGGGCTTGATCGCCTGCGGCCCGTAGTCGAAGAACTCGCGCTGGGCGTCCACCACGACGTTGAGCACTCGCTGGAGCGTCCGCCGCCGCTGCTCGACGGCCTCGATGAGCCACTGGGCGTTGCCGATGTTGGTCTTGAGGAATTCGCGGTCCTTCTTGGGCACGTCGCGGTCGCGGATCATCTCCGCGTATTCCTTGTTGATCTGGAGGTTGGGCAGGCGCTGGTCGTTGAGGTAGGCGATGTAGCGGTCGTGCTCCTCGTCGTACTCGACGATCGCGTCGGGGATGATGATCTCGGCCGCCTCGTTCACCAGCCGGCGGGCGGGGGCGAGGCTGAGCCGGCGCAGCAGCTCGAGCCCGGACTTGATCTCGTCGATGGAGACGTGCTCCTGCTCGGCGATCTTCGGCAGGCGGTTCTGCATGAGGTCCTCGAGGTGGTCGGCGACGAGCATGCGGGCGACGCGGAGCGTGCCCACGCGGTCCTCGTCGGAGTCCCACTCGTGCCGGTCCTCCAGCGCGTCGAGCTGGAGCAGCAGGCACTCGCGCGCGTCGCGGGCGGCGATCCCCGCCGGCTCGAGGAAGAGCTGCACGGCCGTGAGCGCCCGCTCCATCGTCTCGGGGCCGGGCCGCTCGCCGCCGGGGCCTGGCGGCGACTTCTCGACGACCTCCTCCAGCGGCGTGCGCAGGTACCCGTCCTCGTCGAGGAAGGCGATGATCATCTCGCCGGGGCGGCGCAGCGACTCCTCCACCTCCACCAGCCCCCACTGCGCCCGCAGCTGCTCGCCCAGCGAGGCCTCGCGCGCCGGGGCCGCGGCCATGGCGTCCATCTTCCCGTCGCGCTCGCCGTCGAGGCGCGTCGAGCGGTAGGGTTCGTACCCGCTCTCGAAGCGGTCGCGTCCGTCGAGCAGGCCGCCGGACTCGTTGGTGTTCTCCGCCGCGTCGGGGTTGGACTCCTCGAAGTCCTCCAGACGCCTGAAGTCGTCGCGGTTCTCCTCGCCGCCGGTCTCCTGGTGCTGCTCGCGGGCCTCGCCGTCGGGCATGACCTCGACGATCTCGAGCGTCGGGTTGCTCGCCAGCTCCTGCTCGATGCGCTCCTCCAGCTCGGTGAGCGGCATCTGCAGGATCTCCATCGACTGGATGACCCTGGGCGCCAGCTTCATCTGCTGGCCGAGGCGCATGTGTTGGGTAGTTTCGAAGCGCATCAGAAAGGCACCGAGGCATCAAGGCATCGAGGCACCGAGTGAAGGGGGCCGCTCATTCGCCGTTCCCCACGCGGGTGTTCAGGTGTCGCATCTTTTCTCGAGCGAGTGGATCAGGCCCGCCAGGGCTCGCTCGCAATGGCCGAGCACATCGAGGACCTCGTCGAACGCGGATCGCCCGATGAAGCCGAGCTCGATCGCGATCCGCAACTGGCTGTCCGTTTCGCAGAGGCTTCCGCGGGCAGTCCGAAGAAATCGGATGTAGTCCTTCGTCGACCCCCGCCCGTAACCCTCCGCGATGTTGCTCGAGATCGAGATCACCGCCCGACGCAGCTGCGCACCGAGCGCGTAGCGCTCCTCGCGAGGAAATCCCGCCTCGGCGCGATAGAGCAGCACCGCCGCGCGGAACGCCAGTTGCCAAACCTTCAGGTCTCGATACGTACGGATTCGTTCCTTGCTCACTTCCGTCCCCCTTGATGCCTCGGTGCCTCAGTGCCTCGCTGCCTGTTCCTAGCCCATCTCCCTCCGCCCCTCGATCGCGTCCGCGAGGACGGCCTTGGAGACGTACTCGAGCTGGGCGCCGGTCGGCAGGCCGCGGGCCAGGCGCGTGACCGCGACGCCGCGCTTGCGGATCTCCTCGGCCAGGTACAGGGCCGTGCCGTCGCCCTCGAGCGTGGGGTTGAGGCCGAGGATGGCCTCCTCCACGCGCACGCCGCCGGGGTTGCGGGCGGGATCGTCGAGGCGCCGGAGCAGCTCGGCGATCGTCAGCTCGCCCGGTCCGACGCCCTCGAGGGGGCTGAGGCGGCCGAGGAGCACGTGATAGAGCCCCTTGTACATGCCCGTCTGCTCGAGGGCGATCAGGTCCTTGGGCTGCTCGACCACGAGCACCCGGGTCCGATCGCGGGCCGGGTCCTCGCAGATCGGGCAGGGGTCCGCGGCGGTCAGGTTCGAGCACACCGAGCAGTTCTTCACCCCCCGCTTGGTGTCCGCGATGGCTCGCGCCAGCGCCATGGCCTTGGGCTCGGCGGCCTTGAGGATGTGGAAGGCGATCCGCTCGGCGCTCCGCCTGCCGATCCCCGGGAGCGTCGACAGCTCGGTGATCAGCCGGTCCACGGGCTCGGGATAGGCGCTCGGTCGCGCGGGGCGCGGCCCTCCCTGGCTGCTCGACTTTGCGGCTCCGTCCGCCATGCTGCAATTGTAGTGCCAACCGAGCCGGGCCGTGCCAGAGTCTCTGCCCCACCGCTACCATGCCGGCATGACGGAGCACGCCCCCGAACTGGTCCCCGCGCAGGCCTCGCGGCGTCCAGCGACGCGGGTCTTGGGCATCCTCCTGGCGGCCCTGGTTGTCTGGGTCGCGGCCGCGAACTTCAAGGACCTCATCTGGTACAACCTGTTCCCCAAGCGGTTCGGTGAGGTCGTGCCGGGGGAGATCTACCGGTCGGGCAAGCTCACGCCCGCGGCGTTCACCAAGGTCGTGCGGGAGAACGGCATCCGGACGATCGTGGACTTCGGCGCCTGGCCGGAGGGCTCTCGGGCCGACAGGCGCGCCGCCCGCACCGCGGCGGCGCTGGGCGTCGATCGCATCCGCCTGCCGGGGCTCGAGGGCGACTCGACAGGCGAGGTCAACGGCTACGTCGAGGCGTTGCGGATCATGAACGACCCGGAGCGGCGGCCGGTGCTCGTGCATTGCGGGGCGGGCACGGAGCGGACAGGGTGCGTCGTCGCCCTCTATCGCATGTTCGAGGAGGGGTGGACGCTCCAGGAGGCGTACGCGGAGGCGGACGACAGGGGCCACAGTCCCAGGCGCAACCCGCACCTGCGCGAGACACTCGAGACCTGGGCGGGGCCGATCCGTGACGCGCTCACGAGCGGAGGGCGGGTCGAGGCTCCCGAGGAGCCCGCCCAGGACGCGGGGACGGAGGGCGTCGGGGCGGGGCGGGGCGGATGAACGCGCCGGGGCGGGGGCCGGGCCGGCGTCTGCTCGCGTGGGTCGGCGCGAGACGGTGGGCCCAGACGCTCGTGCTGGTCGCGGTGTGCGCGGCCGTGTTTCTGCCGCGGCTGGGGGCGACCGGCCTCTCGATGAGCGAGGGGCACCGCGTGATCCCCGCATGGGAGATGCTCGACGATGCCCGGACGGGCGAGGCGCACTGGCTCATGCCGCGGATGTTCGGGACTGCGTACCTGCGCAAGCCCCCGGGCGTGATGTGGGCGATCGCGGCGAGCAGCGCGCTCTTCGGCGAGACTGAGTTCGCGTCGAGGCTGCCCAGCGCGCTCGCGGCGACGCTGCTGGCGCTGGCGGTGTGGTGGTTCAGCACGCGCTGGTTCGGCTCGCCGTGGGGGCTCGCGGCCGGGCTCGCGCAGGCGCTGCTGCCGGTGACGTGGCCGAGCGCCCGGAGCGCGGAGATCGAGTCGCTGCACATGCTGACGACGGGCTTGGCGGCCCTGCTCGCGGTCGAGGCGCTGCTCGGCCGCTGGACGATTCGTCCCAAAGTGCTCATCCACGCCGGCCTCTCTCTCTCCAGCGCGTCGATGCTGGTGACGAAGGGCGTGGCGGGGTTCCCGATTTGCATTGCGCCGATACTCGTGCGGATGCGGCACGGGCTGACCGGGATAGGCAGCGCCCGCTCCGGCCTTGCAGTCGGCGCACTCGTCGCCGGTGGGTTCATCGCGGCCCCCCTCCTGCAGCGCTGGGTTACGACGCCCCCGCCGGGGGCGCCGGTGGTGCGGCAGGGGGTGGAGGAGTTCCTCTGGCATCGCTCGGAGCTGCTGAGCATCCTCACCCTTGCGCCGGTCGTCCTGGTCACGATGCTGCCCGCGTCGCTCTGCGCGCTCTTCCCTTGGGGGCCCGATGCCGAGCGCGAGCGCTTAGGCGAGGGCGACGAGGCGAAGGGGCCGACCGGCGCGCGTCCGAGCGTGATCGCGCGCGTCCTCGGCTGGTCGGCCGTGCTGTCGCTCTTCCTGCTTACCGCGCTGGGCGTCGGCAACCCACGCTACGGCCTGCCGGTGAGCGCGCTCCTGACGCCCCTCGCGGCGTACGTCGCGCGCGGGGCCTGGGGCAACGCGCTCGCGAGCGGACGCGGCCCGGGCGCGTTCGTCGGGAGCCGCCCCCGGATCGCCCGGACCTTGCTGCTCGGATCACCGTTCGCGTGGCCAGCGATCCTGCTGGCCTGCGCCGCCGTCTACATTGCCGTGCTCGAACCCGACCGGCGCGAGAGCTCGGGGCGTGAGGCCGGGATCTCCCTCGCGGCGCACCTTCCAGATGGCGCCGTCGTGTGGGCCGACGAGATGATCGAGGCCCGACCGGAAGTGCTGCTCTACGCGGTGCACGAGGCGGAGCGACAGGGGCGGCGCGTGCGCGTGCGCTGGCTCAAGCCGGGGTTCATGCCGCAGGAGCGGCCGGAGGGCCTGCTGCTGCTCCTGCGCGAGGACGAGCTGATCGACGAGGTCGCGTGGTACACGAACGACGGACGGTTCGGCGTCCTCACGCCAATCGCCAGAGGCGAAGTCCACAAGTACGAGTTCGTGCTGATGCGCCCCGAGTACGAGCCCTGAGCGCAAGCTCAGGACGAGCCGCGGGAGCATTCGCGCAATGAAAAACCCCGAGCTTGCGCTCGGGGCTCGTAGAGGCACAGGCGTCACGCGCGGCGGAAGGCGGCGCGCAGGCAGGGGTGCGGCGGCTCGTCGTCGTCGAGGCATTCGGCCGGGTCCTGCACGGGCGAGAAGCCCAGGCCCGCCATGCGCTCGATCAGCTCGGCGCGGCACAGGGGGTATGGCGCGCACTCGCAGCTCGCCAGGGCGGCGACGTCGTCGCACGAGCGCGCGAGGGCGAGCACGACGCCGTGGGGCTTGGCCAGCGAGGCCACCCCCGCAAAGGCGTGGTCGCGCAGGTCGGGCCAGAGCGACTGGATTGTGAACGCCTCGACCACGAGGTCGAAGCGGGCGCGGAGGCGGGTGGGCGGCGAGAGCACGTCGGCGGCAAGGAAGCGGTCCGCATGGTTGGGGAACCGCCGCCTCGCCCACTCCACGCACGTTGGGGAGACATCGAACCCGCAGGCGTCGTAGCCGCGGTTGGCGAGCTCGATCACGTCGTCGCCCAGGCCGCACCCGACGACGATGGTGCGGGCGCCCGGACGAACCACGCGCGGGGCGTCGGTGTTGAGCCAATCAACAAGGGAATGGTTCGGCCCCGCGTGGTACCAGGGGAGACACGTGGGGTCTCCCGAGGCGTTCTGGTAGAGGTGCTCGTACCGCTCGGCGATCTCCGCGGCCTCCTTGGGGGGCGGCGGGGGGATCAGGAACGGATCGGCGTCGATCTTGGGCCATCGGGTCTGTGTCGCTTCGAGCATGACGGGTCGCCTCCGGCGAGGAGCCGCGGCCAACACGCGGTTCGAGGGAATCCATCCGGGCCGGCCACGAGATGAACCGGCCGCCGTCTGCATCTCGGAGGTTACCGGAACCAACTTGAGCGATGCAAGGGAAAATCCCGAAGTTAGGATATGCCAACCTGTAAATAGCCTTTGGGTCGTGTTCGGACGCACAACGCTACGTATGAACCCCCGCCCCGTCTAGCAGCCGGTGGTCCATGCGTTGAGGAAGCACAGCACGTCGCGCGTGTCGATGACGCCGTTGGTGTCGCAGTCGGAGGCGGGGTCCTGCGCCGTCCACGCGTTGAGGAAGGCCAGGACGTCGCGGGTGTCCACGACGCCGTCGGCGTTGAAGTCGGCGAGGCAGGGCCGGCCGGGGCGGCCGAGCAGGACGCCGATCGAGTCGCGTGCGGGGTTGACGACGAGCAGATCGGGAGTCCCGTCGCCGTTGAGGTCCGCGATGTGAAGGGCCTTCCGAAGACCGACGCCCTCGCCGATCGCGAAGCGCTGTTGATCGCCGAAAGACCCATCTCCACTGCCGAGCAGGACGGACACCGCACAACCCGCGTCCGCGAAAGCCATATCGGGTGCTCCGTCGCGATTCAGGTCGGCAATGGCCGCTGCTGTCGGCGCATCCGTGAGGATCAGTCGGCGCTCGAGCTGAAACGTCCCGTCTCCGATTCCGATCAGGAGCGAAGCATCGCGTGAATCCCAGTTCACGACAAGGGCGTCTAGATGTCCATCGCCGTCCGCGTCCGCAATCGTGAGCGCATGCGGCCCCTCTCCCACGCGCCACCGGGATTCGGACCAGAATGTTCCGTCTCCGATCCCCAGGAGCACGGAAACGTCGTCTGACCAGGTGTTCATCACCACGAGGTCAACGATTCGATCCCCGTCGAGGTCCTCCGCCGCGATCGCGGTCGGGCCCGCGCCGACTAACGGGCGCGCTCGCTCGACGAACGTGCCGAACGCGTCTCCGAGGAGCACCGAGACGGTGTCGTCCCTGCCGTTGGTCACGATAATGTCCGGCGCAGTGTCACCATTCACGTCGCACGCGATGATGGACGATGGCCAATCCCCCACGGCGTAGCGTGCCTCACCCGCGAATGAGCCGTCGCCGCGCCCGAGCAGCACCGACACGTCATCCGACGTGCTGTTGGTCACGACGATGTCCGAGGACCCGTCCGCGTTGAAATCGGCCACGACAGGGCGGCTGGGGCCGTCGCCCGCCGAATACCGAGAGTGCGGCCGGAACGTCCCATCGCCTGCCCCCAACAGCACCGAGAGATCGTCATCGTCGTAGTTCGCGGCAAGAAGGTCAATCGTGCCATCAGCATCGAAATCGCCCGCCGCGAGCCATCCCGGCCCCTGCCCCACCCCAAAGAACGCTCGGGTCGGAAACCCGCCCGCGCCGTCGCCGAGGAGGACCGCGACCTCGTCCGTGCCCGCACTCGCGACGGCGAGATCCTGCGCCCCGTCGCCGTCAAAGTCCTCTATGACGGGGTTTACCGGGTTATCCCCCACCAACACGACTTGGATTACATCGAACCGGCCGGTCTCGTCTCCGGGCAGGATCATAATCCCGCCCCCGCACCAGGTCGGCACGGCGAGATCCAGCGAACCGTCCCCGTCGAAATCGCTCAGGCCGAAGGTCCTCGCGTCGGCGGCGAGCCCGACGCGCTGGCCCTGGCGCAGAGTGCCATCACCCTGGCCGTGCAGCACCGAGAGCTCGATCGAGTCCCAGCTCGACACGGCGAGGTCGAGGCGTCCGTCGTGATCGATATCAGCGGCGTGCAGGAAGATGGGGGCGAAGCCCACGGACAGGAGCTGCGGTTCCCGGAAGGAGCCGTCTCCGTTGCCGAGATGGACCGCTACGTCGCCGTCCGTCCGATTGGGCACCGCGAGATCGGCGTGTCCGTCGCCGTTGAAGTCTGCCGCGAGCACGTGCTGGGGCCCATCGCCCGCGGGCACGCGTCGTTCCTCCTGGAACAAGCCCCCGCCGAGGCCGAGGAGAACCGAGAGATCGTCCGAGGAGAAGTTGGCGGTGATGATGTCCGCCAGACCGTCGCCATTGAGATCGGAGACGGCCACCGCGACGGGCGCCGAGCCGACCGCGAGCCGCAGCTGATCCTCGAAGTGACCGTCGCCGCGCCCGAGCAGCAGCGAGACATCGCGAGAGAATTGGTTGGCGACGGCGAGGTCGGGCGCGCCGTCGGAGTTGAAATCGCCGGCGGCCACCGACCAGGGCGCGTTCCCGGCCGGGACTCGGTGTTCGGATGCGAACGAGCCGCCGCCAACTCCCATCAGGACCGAGACGTCGTCGGATCGCTCGTTGGCCACGACGAGATCGGGGACTTGGTCCCCGTTCAGGTCGACCGCCTCCAGGGCGTTCGGAGCGCTCCCGGCCGCGAAACGCTGCTGCTCGCTGAATGTTCCGTCGCCGCGGCTGATGAGGACCGAGACGTCGTGGGAGGAGTGGTTGGCGACTGCGAGATCCTCGAGCCCGTCGGCATTCAGATCAGCCACGACGATCCAGCGGGGATCGGCCCCGGTTTCATAGAGGCGGCCCGGAAACAACTGCTGGGCGTGGGCGGAGAGCGCGAAGGCGGAGAGTCCGCCCGAAACCGCCCGAACACTGAGCACGTGCAACCGCGAACGAACCGTATCTCCCATGAGACCGTCTCCCCGGCGAGCTCGCTTCGCGGCGAGCGCATCCGACATCCCAATCGTCTCAGCAGCCCGCCGTCCAGGCGTTGAGGAAGCAAAGCACGTCGCGGGTGTCGATCGCGCCGTTGGTGTCGCAGTCGGAGGAGGGCTCCTGCGCCGTCCAGGCGTTGAGGAAGGCCAGCACGTCGCGGGTGTCCACGACGCCGTCGCCGTTGAAGTCGGCGGCGCACTCGGGCACGTCGCCGACGGCGACGAGCGTAGCGGTCCCGTCGATGGTCGCCTGCACGCCCTCGAACTCGCCCTCGTTGTAGAACGTCTGGGCGCCGCTGAGGACCACGTGATCGCCCGAGACGGCGACGTTGCCGGCCATCGCGGCGTCCACCTCGCCGAAGTCGGCGAGGTTGAACGTGCCGGAGCCCAGGAGAGACCCGATGATCGGGCCGTAGCCCTCGTAGGACCCGGTGCCGGTCATGAGCACGGGGACGGCGGGGAACTCAAAGTTGCCCGAGCCGTCCACGGCGACGGGGCCGGTGGGCGTGCCCGGCGTGGCGTAGCTGACGACGACGTAGGTCAGCTCGAGGTTCACGCCGCCGATGAAGAACCCCCAGTCCATGTTGTAGCTCATCGTCTCGGCGAGCGCAACGCTGAAGTCGTGGAGCGTGATGGCGCCCGGCGCGCTGTAGCTGTCGAGCTGGATCGAGAGCATGCCGGTCACGGGGCTGTCGTCCGTGTCGCATCGCTGCCCGATCCCCGACGGGTTGATGCAGATCTCGGCGGTCACGCCCGATTGGTCGCTCTGCACGACCAGGTCGGTCGGCTGCGCGACCGCGGACCCGGCGACGGACGCGAGCATGGCGGCGGTGACGGTACGGAACATCTCTCCTCCTCGGCGGCCGTGCCGCTCTGTGGACGCGGTCCTCTGCGTTTGAAGCGCGGACGGGCGGTCTCCCGCCCGTCCGCGGATGATCAATCCCGGCAGGCCGTGAAGGCGTTGAGGTACGCCAGCACGTCGAGCGTGTTGAAGGTGCCGTCACGGTTCCAGTCGCCCCGGCAGCCGTGGGCGGCCCACTCATTGAGGAAGGCGAGCACGTCCTGGGTGTTGACCACGCCGTCGCCGTTCATGTCCGCGGCCGCGCACGGGTCGAGTGTCTCGACGCTCTGGATCCACGTGCGCCACGAGCCGCTCTCCGCGTACTCGTGGTGGGCCCAGTAGAGCGAGGGGTCGGTGGGATCGAACTCGACGGCCGAGTAGTCGCCCCACCTCCCCGCGTTGTATCCGGCGTTGCTCGACTTGTGGATGAAGTCGGTCCCGAACGAGCCGGGGGCGTCGCACGGCCCGCGGAACGCCGTGCCCATGGAGATGAACTCGGTGGGCGAGGAGCGGGCGTAGCAGATCGCGACCGTCCCGTCGTCGGAGGCGTTGATCGAGCTGAAGAAGGTGCGGACGGTGCCGCCGAGGTCGATGTTGCCCGACTGCACGAGCACGGGATCGGCGTCGCTGAAGGGCCAGCCCCGGAGGTCGATCTCGTACCAGCGGGCGAGCACCCGGTCGGGGTTGATGTGGTGGGTCGCCCAGAGGTTGCCGTTGGGCCCCTGGTCGACCGACCAGAAGCGCGCGTCGAACGCTTCGGGCCGGCCGCTGGTGCCCATCTGGGGCGGGTCCTCCGGCGCGCCGTAGGCCGGCACGGTCAGGGTGAAGCTCTCGACCGTCGGGCTCGTGAGCAGGTCGAGGAAGGCGATGATCCGCACGCTGGTGTTGCCGACGGTCAGCTCCTTGTGCTCGACGAGGTAGAGCGTGTCGCCGGTGCCCGTGGTCACGCGCGGATAGCCGGCCGACTGCGTGCTCGTCGACAGTGTGAAGCTCTTCGAGATCGCCGGCGGGTCGCCCGCGAGGAACGAGGCCTTGTCGAAGATGTAGACCGGGTAGTTCGCGCCGCGCCCGAACCCGTCGCCGGTGATGATCAGCGCGTTATCCGTGACGCCGATGTTCGGCGAGTCGAAGAGGTCGCCCGCGAAGCCGCTCGTCTCAAGGCGGTACTTGTGCCACGAGCCGTTGGGGTCCGAATCGTCCGACACGGCGACCAGACAGTAGCTCCGGCTCCCCGGCGCGAAGGCCTCCGCGGCCATCGCGAAGAAGCGGCCGGAGGTGTGGTCGTACATCACCTCCGGATCGAAGACGAATCCCGTCGCGCCAACCTCGCCCCAGAAGCCGAAGCTGTCCTCGATCTCGTCCTCGAACATCTTCGTGCCGTCCTTCTCGAAGAACGCGATCGCGCCGTTGGTCATCGCCACGATGTGGTCGGGCCCGACCGCCATGTGCGGGTCGGGCGGCGTCCACCCCGTGTTCACGATCGCCGTGAAGCCGATGTCGCGCCCCGGGCCCCGGGTGATCTCCCGCTCCGCCAGGTCGATGTCGCGCGGGTCGAAGGTCGGCGGCACGTGCGGCCCGGGGGCGCCGGCCAACGCGATGGCGGGCGCGTCGCCGGCGAGCGCCGGGCGCATCGAGGGCGTGAAGCCGGCCGTGCCGGCGCCGAGGGCGATCGGCTCGGGCGAGCGCACCGTGACGTTCGCCGCAGAGCTGTCGCCGAAGCCCGCGTCCCCCTGCCAGGCGCAGAGCAGGGCGCCGCCGGGGGCGACGCCGAGCCGCCTCGTGCCGGCCGCCTCGCGCATCGCCTGCTCGCCGTGCGTGCGCGAGGTGAGCCGCGACTCGGGCGCCGGGGCCCGCAGGCCCGCGCTGAACTCGCGCACGAACACGCCCGTGCCGCTCTCGTCGGCGGCGTTGAAGGCGATGCTCACGACGCCGTCGGGCGCCACCGCCACGGCCGCGCCGTTCTGCAGGCCGGCGCGCCGCGTGTTCACCAGCACCGGCTCGCCCAGCGGCCGGCCGGACTCGTCGAGCCGCGCCGCGAGGATGTCGTACCCGAACTCGCTCTCGAGCACGTCGTGCCAGGCGATGACGAACCCCTCCGCGCTCGCGGCGATCGAGGGCTCGACCGGCGTGATCGCGCCGGGCGCCGTGAGCAACCGCTCCTCCGCGCCGGGCGCGCCGTCCGGCGCGAACACCCGCACGCGCACGCCCAGGGCTCGCTCGCCCTCGAATGCGCTGCACGCGACGGCGAAGGACCCGTCCGGGCGGACCGCGATGCTCGGCGTCGCCAGGCGCGCGCCGTCGGCGATGCCCGCGTCGAACTCGGCCGTGCGCGCCGAGCCGTCGGGCGCGAGCAGGCGCAGCGCCACCCGCTGGACGCCGCGGGGGGCCGACGTCTCCCACGCGACGACTGCGCCGCCGTCCGGCAGGGCCGCGAGCACCGGGCCGCGCTGCTCGCCCTCGGTGCGCTCGTTGACGAGGATCTCCGAGGAGCCGGCGAAGTCGGGCCCGAAGCGGCGGGCGATGATCGCCCCGCCCCAGCCGTCCTGGCCGGCGCTCTGCCACGCGGCCCAGGCGCCGCCGTCGGGCGCGAAGTCGATCGTGGGCGCGGTCGCGTGCGAGCGCGTCCAGAGGTTCAGCGCCGTCTCCTCGCCGATCGCCACCCCCCGCGGGTCGAAGCGCTGTGCGTAGACGCCGTAGCGACCCTGCTGCTGACGCCGGCTCGACCAGACCACCGCGAACGAGCCGTCCCGCGCGATCGCGATCGCGGGCTCCTCCTGGGCGCTGGGCGAGAAGGTGCTCGCGCGAAACTCGAGCGTGTGGGCGAGCGGGGTCCCCGGCGAGCCCATCGCGGCGCCCGCGCCGAGAACGAGGGCGGACACCGACAGCCACATCATGGATCCATGACGCATGGCAACTCCTTCCTTCCCCTCCGGCAGGGTCAGAGTGCGCCTCGTCGGGCGGCGCCCGGCGGGGCAGTTCCCTCAGGCTAAATGGGAGGGATGGCGGGTGCAAGAGGATTCGGAGAAAGTACGGCGGCCATCCCACCTCCTCCCCGGCGCGCGAGCGGGGCCCGCTGCCTTCCCGGCGCGGGCCCCGCCGATAACGCGCTCGTCTGCGGCTCAGCAGCCGCTGGTCCAGGCGTTGAGGAACGCCAGCACGTCCTGCGTGTTGATCACGCCGTCGCCGTTGTAGTCGGCGCGGGGGTCCTGCCCCGTCCAGGCGTTGAGGAACGCCAGCACGTCCTGCGTGTTCACGGTCAGATCGCCGTTGAAGTCCGCGCCGCAGCGCACGCCCACCTCGGAGATCATGCCGAACGCCACGTGGACGTCGCAGTGGTAGCGGAAGTCGCCCGGGTCCTCGAAGACATGCACGAACTCGTGAGGCGGCGCGACGGGGGAGCCGCTATTGAAGAGCTGCCCCTCGTCGGGGTCGCCGTGGGTGCCGGAGACGACGTTGTGGGAGCCGCTCACCCAGACCCAGCGAACCGAGTCGCCGGGCCGGATCGTCAGGTCGATGTCCAGGTTCGACTTGCCGTTGTGCTTGAAGGCCGTGCCCTCGAGCGTCACGACGTACTCATCGCCCATGGCGGGGCCGGCCACCGCGGCGCCCACCAGCAAGGCCGCGCAAATCCGTCCGATTCGCATATGTGATACTCCTTTTCTCTCTCGCGGCGGTGCGACCGCTCGCACCAGGAGTATCCCGGAGTCGATGGCGGCTGCTCACCCACCAAATGGTGGGGTCCGGGCGTGCGCTAGTCGCACCCCCCGACCCACGCGTTGAGGAAGGCGACCACGTCGGCGCTGTTGACCTGGCCGTTGTCGTCGAGGTCGGTGGCGGGATCTCGCGCGGTCCAGGACGCGAGGAACGCGATGAAGTCGATGGTGTTGACCGTGCCGTCGGGAACCCAGTCGCCCACGCAGTCGGTCATCCGCCAGAACGAGGCGGGGATGACCTGCCGGGGAAGGCCTGGGCCCTCGATGCGGGCGACGAGCCCGGCGGCGCCCGACCGCTCGAAGTATTCGAGCCGGACGGGGTGCCAGCCGGCGCCGAGCGCCAGCGGGGCGCTGCGCTCGACCATGCCGTGGAGGCCGTCGTTGTCGATGACGGTCTCGCCGCTCAGGAGCAGGCGCGACCCGTCGTCCGACTCGATCGAGAGGGTGTAGAGCCCCGTTTCCGGGATGCGGAGGCTGGCGTGGAAGACGGCGCCGACGTTGTCGAACATGCCGCTGGTGGCGAAGGACCCGCTCGAGCTGGGGAAGTTCACCTCCGCCACGTAGTCGCGCTTGACGGGGGTCAGAGCGTCGAAGTCGGGAAGGCGGTCGGGGCCCTGGAGCGCGTAGTAGTCGGCGGCGAGGCCGGGCCGGCTGACGCCGATCACCCCGCCCGGGCGCGGGGCGATCACCTGCACCGAGACGTTGCCGGTGGCGATGACGCCGCGATCGGTCTGCATGAGGTAGAAGAAGGTGTCGAGGCCGGCGAAGCCGGGCGCGGGCGTGTAGAGCACCTCGTCGCGTCCCTCATCGCCCGTGCCGTGGGAGATCGCCGCGCTCCCGCCGCGGTCGGTGACGCCCTGGACCGTGTACAGGCCGGGCGTGGCGCAGTTGATGGGCAGGTCGTTGGCGAGCACGTCGATGGTGACCGCCTCGTCCTGGATCGTGAGACCCTCGTCCTGGTAGGCGTAGGCGAGCCCGTCGCCGAGGATGTCGCACGCGCCCGCCAGATAGGCCGAGATCTGCGTGATCACGCGGGGGTGGAAGGCCAGCACGATGTTGCTCATGCCCCCCGGGCAGCCGTGGCAGTAGGACATGATCGTGCCGCCCCACGCGAGCGTGCAGTCCCCCAGGCCGCACCCGTCGATGGGCGGGTCGTAGCCGTCGTGGGTGTGCAGCGTTCCGAAGTTGTGGCCCAGCTCGTGGGCGACGACGAAGAGGTCCCAGTTGCCGTGGTCGTGGTCGCGCAGGGGATAGGGGAACGAGCCGCCCACGCCCGAGAGCCCGTAGCCGTACGTGGTGCTGCACAGCACGCTCACCCAGGCGACGCCGCCGCCGTAGTTGCCGCTGAGCATGTGCGCCAGCTCGCGGCGCACGTGCCTCATGTTGGCGTTCCATTCGGCGCGGAAGAGGTCGAGGTTGCCGCCCTGATAGGGATCGACGTCCTCACCCCACACGCGGACGAAGGGGACGACGAGACGGACGTTCAGATCGCGCGCGTAGATCTCGCTCACAGCGCCGAGCAGCGTCACCGCGTACGCCGCCGACGCGTCCACGTCGCCCCCGAAGAGCCAGGACGTGTACTCGAAGTCGCTGTCGATGGCGATGCGTGCGATGCGGCAGGGGTTGTCGCGGTGCTGGTCTCCTCCGCCGCCGAGAGCGTCGAGGTCGAGCCCCAGAGGGTTCACGTGCTCGGGACCCACGCCGCACTCCCAGCCGCGCGCGAACTCCGGCGGCTCCGGGAAATCGGCCAGATCGGCGATCACCGTGGGGAGCCCGGCCCCGAAGCCCCCGCTCGAGAGCACGAGCGTCGACCCGCCGGTCTGGACAAGGCCGTTGGCCCCCAGGGGCGAGAGCGAGAGGAAGACGCGTGAATCCGGCTCGCCCGCCACGCGCCCGCGGAAGAGCGAGACTTCGGGGCGGCCGATCTCCACGTCGCCCTGGGCCGTGCCGAGCACCACCTGCGCGTCGGGCGCGAGGACCTCGAAGGGCTCGAGCTCCAAGTCCACGCCCCCGCCGCCCGGGAGCGGGAAGTCGGCGAGCCGGAATGCCGCACGCTCGGCGCGGATCGCCTCCGCCTGGGCCCCATCAAGACGCACCTCGCGCACGGCGCCGTCACCGGGGAGGCCGCGGATCGGCGAGGGGTGCGTGGTTTGCCCCCGGGCCGGGAGAGAGAGAAGCGCAGCGAACGCGGCCACGGCCGCGGCATGGGTGGAACGGATCTTCATGTCTTCCTCCGGGCGCGCCCGCCCGTTGCGTGGTCGGGGGGCTCTCGTGAGCGTAGGCCGGGCGCTCCGGGGCGCCCGGCCCGTCGGTCTGGGCACGGGACGGGCCGGCTCAGCAGCCGGCGTTCCACTGGTTCAGGAACTCGAGCACGTCCAGCGTGTTGATCTGCCCGTCGCCGTTGATGTCGGCGGAGGAGTCGCCGGCGGTCCAGGCGTTGAGGAACGCGAGCACGTCGAGCGTGTTCACGGCGCCGTCGCCGTTGAAGTCGGCGACGCAGCCGTCGTCCGTCTCCAGCATGCCGCTGGCGACCAGCGCGTAGCCCTGCGTGCCGATGTTGACGGCCGCCGCGCTCACGCGGACGGTCCACGTGCCGACGGCGGGCAGGTTGATGTGGACCTGCTCGAGATTGTTGCGGTCGTCCTTGCTCCCGCCGGTGACGCTGGCGCCTCCGGAGAAGACGTTGCCCTTGTACATGGTCCCGTCGGGGGCGACGACCTCGAGATCGAGATCGTTGACGGCGGCGAAGCTCGCGCCGCTCGCGGCCGCGGGATCGGTGAACTGCATGGTGACGCGCAGCTGCTCGCCGGAGCCGATGACCTCGACCGGGTATTCGACGACCTCGCCGGTGTCGAGGCCGGAGGCGTTCCGCACATCGGCCGCCCAGAGCGTGCGCGCATCGCCGGGGAAGTAGAGCGAGTAGTCGGCCAGCAGGCGTCCCCACCCCTCGCGGTTGGAGGGGTAGCCGGCCACGCCGGTCATGTCGACGGAGGCGTTGATCATGGTGGCCTTGATCAGCGCGCCCGAGGGGGTGAAGGCGTCGTCGACGCTCGGGGCGCCGGAGGGGTAGTAGCCGTCGGTGTAGTACTGGCGGACGAGCAGGCCCATGCCGCTGATCGCCGGGCAGGCCATCGAGGTGCCGGTGGCGCTGGTCGTGTTGCAGGAGGAGGCGTTGTACGACGACTGGGTGCTGCACCCGGGGGCGTAGATCTCGGGCTTGCGCCGGCCGTCGCTGGTGGGCCCGGTCCCGCCGGAGCAGTGGTTGTTCTGGTTGGGGGTGTCCTGGCTGGCGCCCACCGCGAGCACGTTCTTGGCGTTCTCGGGGTTCTTGAGCACGGACTGATTGGTCACGGCGAAGGCGACGAGGTTGTCCTCGTAGTCGTAGCTGAAGCGGTCGATCGCGCGGCACATGCCGTCGTACTGCGTCGTCCCGTCGTTGCCCCAGCTGTTGGTGTGCACGCGCGCGCCCTGGCCGTCGTGCTGCACGAGCTGGTTGTAGAAGAAGCTCTCGCTGAAGCTCGGGATGTCGTCGAAGGCGATCTTCGCCAGGTAGGCCATGCCGCGGGTGTGGTCCATCGCCCCGTTGTCGCCGGCGCCGGTCCCGGCGGTGTGGGTGCCGTGGAACTCGCTCCCCAGGGGGGCGTTGTACGCGACGATCTTGCGGTGGTCGGGGCCGGGCGGGTCGCCCTCGGGGTCCTTGAACGAGCAGTGGTTGATGTTGATCCGGCCGTCCATGTGCCCGAGGATCTGCCCCTCGCCGTGCAGGCCGTTGTCGTAGAGCGTGTTCACGTTCGTGATGTTCGACTGGAGGATCCAGCGCGTGGTGTTGTTGCGCAGCGTGATCTCGGGCGCGTCCTCGATGAACTGCACGCCGTCGATCTGCGCCAGCCTGGGTGCCGCCGCGGTCGGCGCGAGAACGTGCAGCACGGGCTGCTCGCCGATCGCGCCGACGCTGACCACCTCGGTCTCGTCGTCGGCCGCGAGAATCGCGTCGACCGTCGCGCCGACGTCGGCGTCGGCGAAGAGCTCGACCACCAGCGCGGAGGTCCCGAGCCCCTGCAGGAAGAGCCGGTCGGGGGTCGTGAACTCGCGCGCCCCAAGATCCGGCGCGAGCTTCCAGTCGCTCTCGAACGGCGCGTGCCAGCGGACGAACCCGAGCTGCGCGAGCCGCTCCGGCGCGGCCCGCTCGAAACGGGCCACGAAGCTGTTGATCGGCAGATAGTCGCCCAGCTGCACGCCCGCCGCCTCCAGCGCCGCGCGGCGCTGCGGCGTCATCGGGCCGTCGAGCTGGATGACGTGCCGGCCGCCCTGCCCCGCGAGCGTCTCCAGCCCGCCACGCGGCGTGGACGCGTCGATCGTCCCCGCGCGCAGGTAGAGTGACGTCGCGCTCACGGCGCCGATCTTCTCGCCACCCTGGGGGCCGGCGGCGCCCGATGCGCCCGCGTGGCCGCACGCGGCCAGCAGGAGGGCGGTGGTCATAACGAGACGGCGCTTGGCCTGACGCGTGCTCATCTGCGAAGACTCCTGATTGATTGACATCCCTCTATCGACACCGCGCCTGGGGCGCTGGCCATCCACCGGGCGAACCCCGCCACGGGCCGCGGCGGCCCTCCGGACAATCGGACACACACAGTTATCCGGGCCTTCCCCCTCATGGGAACGCCCTCGGCACACAGCCCCGACAATAGCTGACCCCGCGCCGATCGCGGGCGGCAGATCTTACCTGTACCGCGCCCGGCCCGGCCGGGCAAGCACATCCTCCGGATTCGCGAGCCGATCCGGCTGCCGGCGCCGGGTGGATCCACTCCCGGGGGCAGTAGGCCCAAAAGAAACGCCCCGGGCGCGGGCCCGGGGCGGGTTGGATTCTGATCGGCCGTGGATCTCAGCAGCCGGCGTTCCAGAGGTTCAGGAAGTAGAGCACGTCCTGGGTGTTGATCAGGCCGTCGCCGTTGACGTCGGCCGAGTCGTCGCCGGCGGTCCAGGCGTTGAGGAACGCCAGGACGTCCTGGGTGTTCACGACGCCGTCGCCGTTGAAGTCGGCGACGCAGTCGTCCTCGCAGACGCCGTCGATGACGAGGAACTCGTCGAGCGCCGCCTCGATGAGCGAGCCGCTCGCGGCGTCCTCGGCGATGAAGCGCAGCTGGACGGTGGCGTTCGGGGTGACGAAGTCGGCCACGCGGAACTCGTGGTAGAACCACCCGCCGCTGGTCTCGGGGCCGGAGGGCCCGACCGTCTCCACCCTGACCCAGCTCCCGCCGTTGTTGATATCGACGCGGAAGGTGTCGTTGTTGGGGTCGGCGCCCGTGTCGTTGGAGTACCAGCGCCAGTAGCTGACCACGGGGTCGGTCGTGTCCGAGAGGTCCATGACCGGGCTCTTGAGCGTGGTCTTGCCGTTGTCCACGTCGTAGTCGCCCAGGTTGCCGCCGCGTCCGTCGGTCACCCAGCACTGGGTGCCGTCGTCGGAGACGTCGTCGCCCGGCTGGGCGTCGGTCGGCTGCGGGTCCATGCGGTTCCAGATGCCCGTCGTCGCGTTGTCGCCCGTGTCGCCCACGGTCCAGCCCGCGTCGGTCTCGAAGTCGTTGTCACGCAGCACGGCGATGCTGTCGAAGACCTGCACGGAGTACGTGCCCGTCCGCGGATCCTCGTACATCTGGTTGTCGTCGCCCTGGACCTGGAAGTAGTAGTCCACGTTCGAAGTGCAGGGCTGGGCGGGGATGGTCGCGGTGTACGAGTCGCCGCCGTTGTGCGTCAGCGAAGCGCCGGTGAAGCCGCCGCCGTCCACCTCGTACCAGATCTGTGCCGTCGACGGGACGGGATCGACGCCGTTGGCGGTGATGAGGACGTCGATATCGGTCGCGACGTCGGGCGTGAGCAGCTCGGGCAGGCCGTTGGGGTAGCTGAAGAGGATGGGCCTGACCTCCGGAACGGGGATGTTGTGCATGGTGAACGCGGCATAGATCTCGTCGTAGTTGGGCGTGCCGTTATCGAGGTTGCCGTCGTTGTCGTCGATGGTGAGCACCTCGATGGCGGTGCCGGGGTGGGCGCCGTCGTTGCCCGAGCCGCCCGTGGTCATGAGCGACCAGTCCACGTGCATCTGCTGGGTCAGCTCGAGGCCGGGGCCGGAGCCGTAGGTGTCGCCCATGAACTCGCGGAGGTGCCACCAGACGCCGCCGAGCACCTGCCCGCAGTAGTGGATCTCCCCGCCGCAGGGGTAGGTGACGATGGTGTTGTCGTTGTCGCGGATGGGGCTGCCGAGCCCGAAGAAGTCCTCGGCGATGATGGGCGTGTCGTAGAGCATCTCCGCGCAGGTGTCGCCGTAGCCCTCGCCGAACGAGCCCTGGGAGAGGCCGAGCCTGGCGACGATGTAGTGGCCGTACTCGTGGGCCACGACGGTCGAGTACGCCGAGTTGGGGCACCCGCCGCCGCTGCGGAAGAAGTTGATCGAGGAGCCGTCGAAGTAGGCGTTGCAGGTGGAGGCGATATTCACGTTCACCGCGCAGCGGAGGTCCATGCCGGTCCAGCTCGAGCGGTCGGTGAGGTAGTCGTGGATCTTGCCGGTGTGGATGAAGCCGTTCATCTGCGCCGTCAGATACTGGCTCGGCGCGGGGTTGAACTCGAGATAGGCCTCGACGCCCGGCGTCGCCGTGTCGCCGGCCGTGAGGATCGCCGTGCCCGAGGAGTCGTTCACGTCCGCCCACCGGCCGGTGTTGAGGTCGGCCCCGAGGGTGACGTCCGTGTTGCCGCCGTGGGTGATGTTGAAGAAGCCGTCCACGTCGGTGTACGCGTTGTTGCCGCCGGAGATGCGCACCTGGATGATGTTCACCGGCTGGAGCGTCGGCGGGTTGCTCACGCCGTCGGGCTTGTTGCCGGGCGTGGCGTATCCCTTCACGTAGCCGAACACGTCGATGTTGTGCACCTCGTCGCGGGCCTCGAGCAGCGCGCCCGTGCTCGCGTCCACGAAGAACGTGTACTTCTCGCGCAGCACCAGGTCGGGGTTCTCGCCCACGAACGACCACGCGCGCACGGCCCGCGGCCCCTCCTCGCTCGGCGCCTGGTAGATCACCGGCGACGGCGTCGACCACTTGGGCAGACGCCCGAACTCCGAGCCCTTGATGAAGTTCAGCGCGTCCTGCGCGGTCCACGTCATCGCGGGGAAGCCCGCCGCCGGCTCGGCCACGAACAGGCCCGCGGCGTACACCACCGACCAGGTGCCGTCGCTGTTGTTGCGAACCAGGATGCGCCCCGGGCTGCTGTCCACCGGCACGCCGTCCATCGTCTGGCGGTACATGAAGACGTAGAACTCGCCGTACCGCACCTCGCCCGCCCACTCCTCGACCAGCTCCAGCGAGCCGGCGCCGAAGGCGTCACCGTGCTGGGCGAGCCACCTCTCCGCCGCCAGGCGCGGCGACTTCGCCGTCGTCATCGGCTTGCCGTAGATGATCCGCGCCCTGCCGCCGTCCATGTGCACCCGGACGCCCGGGAACGCCTGGCGCAGCTCCTGCTCCGCCGACAGGCCGAGCTCGCCGCCGGCGATCGCGAGCGTGCTCCCCGCGCAGGCGACCAGGGCCGCCGCGACAACCAACCCCCTCAGCTTCGTCATGACAAATCTCCTGGCAAAGGTTCCTACTCTCGCTTCCCCCGCGAGTCGCCGCCGGGCCCAACCCGGCGGCGCTCCATCTCGTCAGCAGCCGTTGCTCCAGTGGTTGAGGTAGCTCAGAACGTCCAGGGTGTTGACCTGGCCGTCACCGTTGATATCCGCCGAGCCGTCGCCCGACGTCCACGCGTTGAGGAAGGCGAGCACGTCCTGCGTGTTCACCACGCCGTCGCCGTTGAAGTCCGCGACGCAGCCGCCGTCGCCCTCGATCACGAAGTCCGCGTCGTTGATGTCGTCGCTGATGCCCTCGTCCCAGTCGTAGATGACGGCCCTGATGCGCCCGTGCGCGGTGGACACGTCGGGGACGGTCCACATGAAGCTCCCGTCGTCGTCCTCCCACGGCGCGACCGTGATCGGCCAGGTCTGACCCCCGTCGAGCGAGAGCTGGAGCTTCACGTAGTAGGTGTCAATGTCGTCGTCGGCGATCCACTCCAGCGGCACCTGCTGCCCCGGCTCGAGCGTCGCCGGCTCGTTCAGCGACCGCAGGTAGATCGTCGGGATCTCCCCCAGCGAGTTCTCCGGCACGTGCATCACGACGCAATGCAGCACGCCCGCCGCCGTGACGATCGCCTGCGAGGGAATCTGCACGACCGTCTTGTCCGGGCAGGCCTGCTGCCAAACCGCCAGCGCGTCGTCGTTGTACTGCGCCGCCGTGCCGTTCGTGTACGACGGGATGCATGCCAGACCGTTGCAGAGCACCGAGTTGGCGAACGTGTAGTGGGTCCCGCCCGAAGAGACCGCCGGCGTGCGGAACACCTCGTACCCCTCGCCCGCCAGCAGCGCCGCCGTGGTGTCGCAGATGTTGTCCTCGTACGACCCCGGCGCCAGCGGCCAGTCGCTGATGATCACCCTGCGATCGGCCACCGGGATCATCCACATGTCGATGTGCTGCGTCGCGTCGATGAACGGGCGGAACGCCTGGTGGATCGAGGTGTCCAGCCCCTGGTACTCCTGCCACAGCGCCACGATGTCCTGGCGCGTCAGGCCGGGGTTCTCCGCCTCGATGAGCGTCGACGCGTGCGAGTCGGCCAGCCCGCTCAGATGGAAGTTCCCCCCGCCGTGGATCAGGGGGATGTCGTACCCGGCGAACCCCGCCTGCGCGCCGAAGAAGTCCGGGAAGCCGTCGTCGTAGGGGCGCGGCCGGTTGTACGTGTGGTCAACGATCACCCGCACGCCCCCCTCGTAGACGAAGCGCGGGCCGTAGTCTCGGATCCAGATCGTGTCCAGCCGCTTGATCATGAACGCGACGCGGGACATATCGGCGCCGGCGCTCTGCAGCGCCGCCTGCGCCTCGTCCCGCCGCGAGTTGCCCTCCACCACCATCGTCACGTCGGCGTCCCCCACCGTCGTCACCTGCGCCGCCATCCTCGCCAGGACGAGGTTCCAGGAGTCGCTCCCCTCCCACGCCATCAGGAGCCGCTCGGTCGGCGCGTACTCGGGCGGGCACCACAGCGGCCCCGTGGGCGCCCCGCCACCCCGCTGCGCGACCAGCGGGCGCTCCGCGAGAAACTCACGCTCGGCATCGGTGAGATACCGCGGGAGCGGGTGCTCCTGCGCCCCCGAGGGCGGGGAGAGGAACACGAGCCAGCCGATCGCCAGAGGCGCCATCTTCCGCAGCATGAGTTCCGCTCCCTCGCGGGACGCGCAACGCCCGGCCCCGAGCCTGCGTGCGCGCGCAGCGCCGGCGCGTGTGGGCCGCGCTCCCGTTCCGAATCGAATAATCTCGCCGGGCCGACTCCGGGCCTGCATCGACTCCCCTCCAACCTCCATTGCGCGTTGCGTGCGGCCGGGCCGGGGATGGCCCGCCGACGCGTATCCCCCTTGCCGCTCAAGATCGGCGACGGTTCCGCTCCCCGAACGGGAGGGTCGCGTTGGCCGCCCGAGCGGGCGACCGCCGGCCACGCAGGAACTCACCCTCGCGCCCGGCACGATCCCGATCTGCTTGCCCCTGTTGTACCACATCGCCCGCGGTCCTCCAAGCGCGGGAAGACCGGATTCCGCTTCCACCTGCGCCCCGTCCGGCCCGCTCGGCGCGGGGGTCACCCCCGGTCCCGGCCCCGGGACCCATAACCACAGCAACCAAAACGCCGGCGACCCCGGCAAAACACCGGGGTCGCCGATCCCTCTCTCCGCCCGCCGGCTCAGCAGCCGGCGGTCCAGGCGTTCAGGAAGCAGATCACGTCGCGGGTGTCGATCGCCCCGTTCCCGTCGCAGTCGGAGGACGCGTCCTGGCCTGTCCAGGCGTTCAGAAACGCGATCACGTCGCGGGTGTCGACGGCCTCGTCGCCGTTGAAGTCGGCGAAGCACGCGGAGCCCAGGATCGCCAGGATCTCGTCCACGTCGGCCTGGTTCACCCTGAGGTCGCCGTTGATGTCGCACGAGAGGTCGGAGCCGACCGCCTCGGCCGTGTCGTCCCAGTTCGCCTCGCCGTCGGTCACGAACGGGTTGCCGATGAACTGCGCCTTGACGTAGTCGATGTCGTGCTGATCGATTACGCCGTCATGCCCGATCGGCCGGTAGCCGCGGGTGTGCCTGGCGCCCGGCCCGGCGACATCGGCGCGGCTGGCGCCCGGCGTGTAGGGCTCGCCGGTCGAGATCACCGTGCCGAAGAAGTTCCCGCCGAAGGCGGTGTCCACCGCGGTGAAGCCCGCCTTGCGGTTCACCGCGCCGCTCCCCGTCTCGATCGCGAGGCCGTCGGCCCAGTAGCGGACGTCCGCGCCGTCGAAGCTCCCGTTCCCGTCGAAGTCGCCGAGGATCTCGATCACCGCCGGGGTGCCGGGCTGCCACGCGGGCCCGCCGTTGCGGTCGCGCCAGGCGGCGATCATCTCGGCCGCGTCGTTGACGTCGCGGGCGCCGTCGTTGTTGAAGTCGCCGCAGATCTTGTTGCGGACGTTGAGCGTGGAGGCGTATTGCACGCCGTTCCCCGCCTGGTCCACGTAGCGCTGCCCGTCGGGCGAGCCGTTGGGCGCGCCCGCGTCCGAGTAGGCGACGCCGGTCGTGCGCGTCGGGGCGATGCCCGTCGCATCGTCGTCGAAGCTGTAGTACTGCGGCTCGCCGAGGATGTTCCCCGACTCGCTATAGATGAAGTCGTACACGTCCGGGTTGAACTGGGGGTTGGGGATGAGCGGAATGAAGTCGGCGTTCGGCGGGGGCGGGTTCTGCGGGACGTACTCGGCCGCCGCGACGAGCACGTAGTTGAGCGCGAGGAACTCGCCGGGGGTGAAGAGGTTCTCGTCGGACCCCGGCGCCTCGGAGAAGCCCTGGACGGCGCGGGTGATGTTGTTGACGAAGGCCGCGCCCTGCGGGTTGCGCATCGCCGGGTCGAGCTGGCCAGGACGGGGCTCGATCGCGTCGCGCACGCCGCTCCCGTTGATGTCGATGAAGGGCTCGCCGATGTCGTACTGGCAGTTGCCCTCGCCGGCATCGCCGGTGCCGTCCTCGCCGTCGGCGCCGTAGTCGCGGAACGGCTCGGGGGCGCCGTAGCCGCCGAGCTCCTCCGGCGCGCTGCGGGGATCGCCGATCGTGGCGATCACGCCCGGGCCGGTGATGTTGTACCCGTCCGGACCGCCGTTGAGCACCGCGTCGAGGTCGGGCCGGGCGAAGACCGTGCCGCCCTTGATGTCCGCCCGCACCGCCAGGAAGTCCATGCTCACGCCGAGCCAGCCGTTGTTCAGCCCGCGCTCCGCGCCCGAGTGGCCGGTGGCCAGGCGGTGGTTGATCGCCGTGGCGTCCATGCGGCTGGAGCTGCCCTTGTTGGAGGGCTGGAAGTTCGGGCCGAGCCTGTCGTTGGAGCTGCTCACCGTGCGGACGCCGATGTTCTCGCCCACGCCCCACGAGGGATCGAGCCCGATGCCGTTCATGAACGCGTTCCGCGTGCCCGAGCCCGAGTCCCGGGTGATCACCATCAGGTTTTCGCCGTTCATCCGCCGGCCGGTGGAGTTGAGGTGGCGCAGGTCGGACATCTCGATCTGCCGCAGGCCCACGCCGTAGTTCACGATCGCCCCCACGGGCGCGTTGGCGATGAGCGTGTCGTACGCCGTCGCGTCATCCGGATTGTCGTAGTTGGTGTTGATCGGGCCGTTGAGGCCGACGAGGCTCTCGAGCCTGTTGGTCTCGCCCACGTCGTTGCCGTCGGCGTCGGTGGGCACGCGCTGGTTGTCGCCGTACCCCTGCGCCGTCGGCACGCGGTTGAACCGCTGCTGCCCGTCCTGGCGCACGGCCCAGCCCAGCGGCACGTCGATCACCGCAAAGTCGACGTGCACGCCCCCCACCGCGTCGTCGCTGCTCGTCGTCACCAGGTAGGAGCCGTCCATCAGCGACCGCACCGGGCTCCCGCCCGGGTTCAGGGCGGTGTAGCCGTTCCCGTTCGGCAGGCCGGCGTTCACGAAGGGCGCCCGGTTCCACAGCGACTCGTCGGAGAAGTCAGACCGGAACGTGCCCTGATCGATGGGGTTGTCGTCGTCATCGTTGTCCGGCCCGATCACGTACGCGTCCAGGCCCCAGTCGCGCAGCTCCGCGAACCCGTTCACCGAGCCCACCACGCGGTAGGTCAGCTGCCAGTGCTGGTCGCTGTTCCACGGGAAGCCCGAGTCGAACGGCGCCAGCTGGTCGCCGTCGAACGCCAGCACGCAGTCCCCGTCAACATCGATGAAGTCGTTCGTCGCCGCGGGCGAACGCAGGAAGTTCTGGAACAGCGTCGCCCCGGTCCCGTTCACCATGTAGGGCTGCGCGCCCGCGACCGACGCGGCCGCGCCCGCCAACCCCGCCGCCACCATCCCGATCAGCCTCGGATTGCTCATGATTGCCTCCTCCGCCCTGCGGAGCATGTCCACACCGATCCCGTTGACCCGGCACGCCCGGGCCATCCTCCACCTTTGCTCATCCCGCCGTCTCGCCGCCGACCCGGCCCCCGCCGGCGGCGCTCACTGCCCTGCCGCCCGCTCGGGCGGGCACGCCGCGACGCAGCGCCGTTCACTCCCAGTCGCGGTTGTGGTCCAGGTCCACCCTGTTGGGGCCGGTGATCGAGAAGGCCCGATCGCCCCAGAGCCGCTGCTTGATCGTCTCCCGGATGTCGAGCAGCTCCACGTGCCCGTCCGTGAAGGCGAACACCGTCTTGCCGCCGTGGTGGCGCCCGACGGCGTTGAGAATCGTGTTGGGGTGCTCGATCAGTCCACCCGCCCTCCGCTGCTCGGTGTCCTCGATGAGATCGTCCAGGCGCGGATAGACGAATCGCTCGGCGCTCCCCGACAGCGGCTCGTTGTAGACGTCGATCCCCGTCGAGCGCCCGAGGAAGGGCATCACCGGGCGGTGGCTCTTGATCACCGGGTTGCCCTGGTCGGTCGCCAGGCTCGACCACCCGTCGCCGTTGTCGTGGAACTCCGCGGTCAGGACGGTGCCGCTGGCGCCGCGCATTGATCCGTCCACGCCGAAGAGTCTCACGAGCTGGTTCCTGCGCCGCGTGGGCTGGAAGAACTTGTTCCGCGTGAAGATCGCCGCATTGCCAGTGATCGCGATCCGCGCCGCCTGCTTGTCGCGCGGCAGGTCCGAGCCAACCCCCTGGCCCAGGTCGTTCTGCTGGCCCTCCTCCCAGTCGTCGGGGTGCGAGCCCGGGTTCGTGCGGGGCGCCCCGTTGTTGCTCACGGAGGGGCACTCGAACGCGCTCTCGGGCACGTTGCCCCCGTACGCGTCGCCCCCGAAGAGCGCCCACGACCAGTGGAGGTAGCCGGTGTTGGGGTGCGGGTTCTTCTCGACCTGCTCCTCCCACAGCCACTTCCCGCCCTCCTCCTCGGCCGCGTACACGTACGAGGGCGGGAACAGGTCCACGTCCACGCCGTACATGTTCACGCCCTGCGCCACGCTCCGCGAGTTATTCTGCGTCACCGCGACCTGGGCCGCCCCGCGGGCCTTGCCCAGCGCCGGCAGCAGGATGCCGATGAGCAGCGCGATGATCGCGATCACCACCAGCAGCTCGATGAGTGTGAACGCTCTCTGATCCCCGGCCTTGCGCATCGTCTGGCTCCCCACGCGGGTTCTGTGCTCGGTGCGGCGGGCGCGTTGCCCACCGTTCGCCGATCACGGTACGTGGAGAGTCCCCGGATGTCGGTTCAGTGCGCGCTCAGATCCGTTGAAGGATGCGCGCGCCGCCCCACCATTCCCTTGACCATCTCTTGCGCAAGTCTTCACAATCAGCAGCCGGCGGCCCACGCGTTGAGGAACGCGACGAAGTCGCGCGTATCCACGATGAGATCGCCGTTGGTGTCCGCCCGGGGCCGCTTGGCCGCCCAGTCGTCCAGGTACGCCACGAAGTCGCGCGTGTCCACCACCCCGTTCCCGTCGTGGTCCGCGACGCACGGCTGGCACTCGTCGGGCACGCCGTCGCCGTCCGCGTCGGCGCTGGCGCCGCTCGCGATGTCGCACGCGTCGGGCAGCAGGTTCAGGTTGCAGTCCCCGTCGCCGCGCAGGAAATCGAACCCCGTCGGGTGCTCGATCCCCGAGTCGAGCGCCTGCACGTACGCCCGCACCATCTTGCCAGTCTCCGGGTGGAAATGGAAGATCCGTGCGTTGGTCAGGTGCAGCTCGCCCCCGCCCGGGCCGGGACGCTCGTGGTCGTGGGCGCGGCTCACGTACACCCCCCCATCCGGCCCAAGCCGGATGCACCACGGCTGGTCCAGCGTCATCACGTCCCCCGTCCCGCCGCGGTTGAACTTGCGGATGAATGCGCCGCTCGCCCCGTCGAACTCGAGCACGCGGTCCGTGCCGCGGCTGGCGACCAGCACCCGCCCGTCCGGAAGGGCCAGCACGCCGCGCGGGTCGGAGAGCCCTCCGTTGTCGCCCGACGAAACCAGCTCGCGGAGGAACGCGCCGTCGCCCGCGGCGAACTCCAGCACGCGCGCATCGGCGCTCGTGACCAGCAGCGTGCCCTCCGGCGTGATCGCCAGCCCGAAGGGGGCCAGCAGCCCGCCGGCGCCGGACGCGACGAGATCCCCAAGGTATGAGCCGGTGACCGGGTCGTACGCCTTCACGCCGTCCGTGCCCCCGCTCGCGACGAGCAGCGCGCCCCACGGGCTCACGCACATCGCGCCGGGCGAGACGAGCCCCCCCCCGCCGGGACCCACCAGGTCCCGCAGCAGCGCGCCATGCTTGTCGAACTCGACGATGCGCGAGTCTCCGGCGCTCGAGACGAGCACCCGCCCGTCCGGCAGGGCGAGCACATCGCCCGGCTGGGAGAGCCCCGCGTCGTCGGAGTCGCGCACCGCCGTGCCCGTCAGGGCGAGGAACTCGCGCAGCACCGGGCGCTCCTTGTCCGCGACCCAGATGTCGTTCGCCCCGTCGAGCGCCACCAGATCGGTCACCCCGTCCCCGTCGCAGTCCTCGCACGCGTCGAGCAGCGCGTCGCGGTCCAGATCGAGGCTCATGTCCAGGCAGATCTCCGTGTAGTCGCTCACCCCGTCCCCGTCGCAGTCGGTCTCGCACTCGTCGGGCACGCCGTCGCCGTACGCATCCTCGCTCGTGCCCTGCGCGACGTCGAAGGCGTCCGGCAGGCCGTTGCCGTTGCAGTCGGGCTCGCACTCGTCGGGGCGGCCATTGCCGTCCGCGTCGGCGCTCGTCCCCGACGCGATGTCGTCCGGGTCAAGCACGCCGTTGCCGTTGCAGTCCTCGCACTCGTCGGGAACCCCGTTGCCGTTGGCGTCCCGGCTCGCGCCTCCGGCAATGTCGTCGCCGTCGGGGATCCCGTTGAGATTGCAGTCGTCGACCACGCACGAGCGCTGGGCCAGCAGCTCCCTGATCTCGCCGGCCGTGATCGTGTGAAAGCGCAGGTCCTCGTTCGCGTCCCCGCCCGTGTGCGTCTGGCCGCAGTAGGACATGATCGTCCCGCGCTGCGCGGGCGTCTCCGGATCGTGGCACGTGTCGATCCCGTAATCCTGCGTGTGCCCGGTCCCGAGGTTGTGGCCCAGCTCGTGGGCCGGGATCATGATGTCCCGGTTGTACACGTGCGGCCGGTCCGGGTCGGCGAAGAAGCCCAGCGTGTACCCGGAGACCGAGTACCCGCTCTCCCGGCACACCGAAGAGAGCCACGCGACCCCGCCCCACGGGAAGTTCACCCTCCCGGACAGATACTGGGCCACGTCGCGATGCACGTGCCCCATGTTGGCGTTCCAGTAGTCTCTGAAATCGTCCAGCCCGCCCGAGTTGTCGAAGAGATCGTCCGGATCGTCCCACAGGCGCACGTACGTCAGCGTGAGCGCCGTTCCCACGTCGCGCAGGTAGATGTCGCTCACTGCTCCGTAGAGCTGCACGATGTACGCGGCCTCGTCGTCGAGATCCCAGAACTGCTCGAAGAGCTGGTAATCCGTCTCCACCGCCACCTCGACGAGGAACAGCCCGGGGCGCATCCCGTCCCCCCGCGCAGCGCCACCGCCCTCGCCCGGATCGACGGGCCCCGTCTCGACGCCGCACCCCGGAAGCGAGCCGCCGGCGCTGTGGTCCGGGAGCACGAGGGCCTCCCCCGGCGGGAGCATCGCCCCGCCGCTCGCGCGGCTGGTGATTACGAAACGCTCCCCCGACCCCAGCTCGATCCGTCCCGACATCGCCCCCCCGTAGACCGAGACGAACGCGTGCGAGCGCGGATCACCCTCGACGCCGCCCCGCAGCATGACGACTGCCGACGGATCGAACTCGAGATCCACGTCCCGCCCGTGCGAGCGGCCAACGACGAACCGCGTCGCTCCGTTCGTCACCCGGAAGCTCGTCAACTCCAGGTTCCGCCCGCCGACCCCCGGGAGAGCCAGCCCGAGCGAAACCTCCCCGCCGAGCGGGACCCGCTGGAGTTCCGTCTCATCGAACGACACGGCCGCATGCCGCGGCTGCGCGGAGCACGGCGTCACGAGGAGGCACGCGCAGACGAAGAGAGCGACCAGGCGCGGCGGGGCGGTGAGGATGGGCATGACCGCCACCATACACGCCCGAGCCGCCCGGGCCCAGCGGATTCGCCGCCGAAGCGGGCCGCGGGCCCCGGCTCGTTAGCACCCCGCGGTCCAGGCGTTCAGGAAGGTCAGGACGTCCCGCGTGTCAATCGCCCCATCGCCGTTGAAGTCCGACCGCGGGTCGCCCGTGTTCCAGGCGTTGAGGAATGCCAGCACGTCCAGCGTGTTGACCGCCCCGTCCCCGTTGAAGTCGCCGCCGCACGGCTCGATCGGCGTCAGGAGCACGGCGCCGGACCGGTCGGCGTTGTCGGTCGCGATCACCGCCATCTGCCGCGCGTTGTTGATGTCGATCCCGAAGGCATTGATCACGTACCACCGCCCCTGAGACGCGTCGATCAGGTCCTCGACCCGGAATGTGCCCAGCCCTTCGAGGCGCACGTAGTTGTCCACGTTGCGCCTCATGATCGTGTCGCCGAGGTCGTTCAGGCCGGACGACTGGTTCCACTGGCCGCAGGAGCTGAGCACCTCCCACCCGGAGACGTCGGTGTACCGCGCGGCGTACCTGTCGCAGTTGTCGCCGCTGGTGCTCACCGCGACGCCGGCGCACTGGTTCGACTCGTTGATGTCGTAGAAATCGGCGGCAAGGAACGATCCCGGCGGAACGCCGAGGTCGTCCACGGCCATCGTGTCCAGGTGAAGCCGCTTGGATTGCCTGGCCGCAACGACGCGCCGATCGTTTATGTCCGACGGATCGAAGATGCCCGTGGCGCTGAGGTCCCGGACCTGCCCCGGTCCGCTCCAGAGCACGGGAGAGCGGTACTGCCCGATCGACGCGCCGACGATGTCGCCGAGGTTGTTGATGCCCGAGGCCCAGCTCCGGCCGTGGCCCGGGAGCTGCCCGAGCAGCTCCGCCTCGTAGCCCGCGCCCCCCGGCGTCCACACCACAGCCAGCGGGAAGTCCACCGGGCAGCACGTCTCGCTGACGACGCCGACGATCACGCCGAGGTCGTTGATGTCATAGGCAACCGAGCTGATCATGCCCTGCGGCAGGGGCAGGAGCTCGAGCGGAGCGCCCCCCACCGAGACGTACGCCCTGGGATCGCCGAACGACGTCGTCATGCCCACGACATCACCGCGCTCGTTCATCGTCGCCGAGTTTGCCGGGCCCAGGTACCGCACTTCATACGAGGGCTGCGCCTCGGCCGCGCCCATCACGAGCGAGAGCGCCGCCACAATCCGCGTCACCATCTTCATAAAGAGCTCCATGCAACGCCTGCGGTCTCTATCGCCACGCCCGCTCATTCGGCGGCTCGCACAAATCGTCGGTCATGGGCAGCCGGCCGCCCACGCATTCAGGAACGCCAGCACGTCCAGCGTGTTCACCGCGCCGTCGCCGTTGAAGTCCGCCCCCGCATCACCGGCGGTCCAGGCGTTCAGGAAGGCGAGCACGTCGAGCGTGTTCACCGCGCCGTCGCCGTTGAAGTCGGCGGCGCAGCCACGCGTGACCGTCAGCACCGCGATCCCGCGGCTCACGCACGTCATCCACAGCTCGTATCCGCCGGGGATCGCGCGAACCTCCAGGTCCTCAATCTGCGCGTGCGGCAGGCCGCCCCACTGGGGCTCGCCGCCGGAGGGCGCCGGGAACGAGACAACCTCGTTGCCGTCCCACGAGCAGAGACCGACCTCGGTGTACGGGTAGTCGCTGTCGTAGCTCATCCACAGCCGCCCGTCGGGCGTGACCGCGAGAGGCCGCACATAGCTCCCCGGGAATGGCCAGCCGAGGTCGTGCTGGAGCATCTCGTAAGCGCCGCTGCCTGCATCGATGCGTATGAGCTCGCCCCCGCCCGTCGCGCCGTTCTGCGTCCAGCTACCCACCCACACGATCCCGTCCCGGTCCGCGGCCAGGCCGGTGAACTGGTCGCTGATCGGCTCAAGCTCCGGGAAGTCGCTGACCGTGCGTGAGAACCGGTATGTCCCGTCCGTGCGCACGATCTCGTTGCCGGTCGTCGCCCACACCGTGGCGGCGCGCCCCGGATCGGGCTGGATCTTCGCGCCCCAGCCGGCGATGGGAACGGAGCGCCACACGGCGCCGTCCAGGTACTGAAGGCTGTAGTACTCCCCGAGCGCCCAGAGCCTGCCAAGCGAGTCCTCGGTCATGCGCTCGGCCCCGCCGCTCTGCATCAGCGCCTCGAAGCCCGTGCCGGTCCACTCGTGGATGCCGTAGAGCCAGTCGAGCGGCGAGACCGCTACGCGCCCGTTCGAGGGCCTGAAGACGAGCGCGTGGCAGTTGTCGTTCGGGAAGGGCCAGTCGTACCCGAGCCCGTACGTAAGTTGATTCCAGCCGGTCCACCGGACACCGTCGAAACGAACCATGCCGCCGACACCGGCTCCCGCGTTCGCGCCCGTGTAGACGGCGCCGGTGTCCGCGTCGATCGTCAGATCTCGGTTGAAGCTGTCGAAGTTGCTCGTGTTCGTCACGCGGTATCGCTGCCAGTCCCCGGTCGCCGCGTCGCGCCGGGCGGCCCCGCCCGTGCCGCAGACCCAGATGTTCCCCGACCCGTCGACGTCCATCGCGTACGCGTAGGCGCCGTCCCGCCACGAGCCGCGGCTCTGCCAGGCCGATCCGTCGAACTCGTAGACCCGGCCCTGACCGTCCACGAGCGCGGCCCTCCCGGCGCCGTAGGCCGCGAAGGCCCAGATGTCGAAGGTCACGCCCGGGTACGGCTCCGGCGGCGCGACCCACGAGCCGTCCGTGCGCCGATACTCGAGGCTGTCGAACTGGCCCGGGCTCGTCAGGCGCAGCGCCCAGAAATTCCCGACCTCGTCCACGCAGTCCTTGCCCGGCATGCCCGCCACATCGCCCGGCTCCCCGTTCGGATAGGTCACGTCGATGACCGTCCACTCCCCGGTGTCGGTGTCGAAGACGAACGTGTAGCTCCGCTGCGGCGGGCGCTCCGACGACCAGACCAGATATCCGCCGCCCGCCTTGGGCTGCACGCTCATGAACTCGGCGCCCAGCGCCCAGCGCGTCCACGAGTCGCTCCCCGGCTCGTAGCGGACGATCCCGCCGTTGACCAGCCACATCGACCCGTCGGGCGCGCGGTCGATGTCCCAGGTGAAGTCGTCGACCAGGCCCGAGTTGCCCGGGCCGAGACGCACGAGCGAGTCCGCGCCGATGGCGGGATCGAACGTCAGCGCACCGCGCCACGTCCCCATCCACAGCCGGCCCGCCGCGTCCGGCACGATGTCGCGCACGCGCACGCACCCCTGCTCGTCGGGATGGCCGATCACCGGGTAATCGACGTTCGAGAAGTTCTCCCAGCGATTCTCGCCCTGCGCGAACTTCGCGAAGCCGCCCTCCTCGAAGGACGGGTCATAGCCGCCGATGTACGGGTCGCCCTCGGGCCCTACCCACAGCGCCCCGTTGTAATCGCCCTGTATGCCGGTGTTTCCCGGGCGGTAGTACCTCCAGCCGTATTCCACATCGCTCGCTGCGCTCCCGCTCGTCAGCGCCGCGACCACGCCGAGACGCACCGCGCCGGCAAGCCGCCTCATGGTGATGCTCCCTTCCGCACCCTTCCCTGCTCCGCGTCCGCACCCGCTCCCGGCGGCGATCCCGCGCAAGATCGCCGCCAATCGGATCAGCACCCCGCCGCCCACGCGTTCAGAAACGCCAGCACGTCCCGCGTGTCGATCGCCCCGTCGCCGTTGAAGTCCGCACGCGGGTCCTGTCCCGTCCAGGCGTTGAGAAACGCCAGCACGTCGAGCGTGTTCACGTCCCCGTCCGAGTTGAAGTCGGCGACACACGACCCCGCCGACAGACGCTCCGCGAGCGTGCGCTGCAGCACGCCGTCGGACCACGCGCCGACCGACCACACCTCGCACGGACCCAGCGCCGCCAGACCCCAGCCCCGCAGGATGTAGGTCGAGCCCGGGATCGCCGGGCTGCCCGCGGGGCTCCATCCCGAGCCGTCGAAGTGGTAGAACGTCGCGTTCGCGGCGCAGCTCGCCCAGATGTCATGGGGCGCGTTCGCGGCGATCGCGGCAAACGGGCCCGGCAGCCCCGCGTCGATCGCCTCCCACGACGAGCCGTCCCAGTGGATGAGGCGGTCCGTCCCGCTGCTGAAGCTCCCCGAGACCCACACGTCGTCCGGCGCCAGCGCCACGACGCTCGTCGCGTCGCCGCCCGACCCGCCCTCGCCGGGGTTGGGCACGTGCTCCCAGCCCGTCCCGTCCCAGCGCACGATCATCGCCTGGTACGCCCCCGCGACGCTCCGCCAGTGCCCCACCGCCCAGACGTTGTCTGACGCGCTCGCCGAGATCGACTCGAGCGAGTGCGAGCGGTTGCCCGCCTGCGGCACCTCGACGTCCTCCCACGAGGAGCCGTCGAAACGCAGGGCCATGCCCACGCTCGTCGCGGATCCATCGCCGTAGCCGGCTGCGGAGCCGACGACCCAGACATCGTCCGGAGCGACGCCCGCGCCGTCGTAGGCCAGCCCGCCGCGGTCGGCAAAGGGATAGGTGTTCTGCTTCCGCAGCCTCGGCGTTGCGACGTCCCGCCACTCCGAGCCGTCCCAGCGCATAACCAGGGGCATGTTGTTCGTCGGGTAGCCCGTGCTCACGTTCCCCACGACCCAAACGTCCGAACCCGCGAGGCCGGCGCCCTCGACCATCGGTCGCGTTCCCAGACCATCCGTGGAGGGGAGCGGCAAGTCGTGCCACACCTGCCCGTCCCAGCGCTGGATCATCGGCTGCGGCGCCGCTCCGCGCCAGCTGCCCACAGCCAGCCCGGCGTGCACCCCCGCGAACGCCGTGTCGTAGAGAATGTTGGAAACGTCGCCGGGGTCGATGGTGGGAAACGTGCGCCACTCGCCGCAGTCGGGCCGGCCCGCCGCGCCCTGCGCAACAAGAAGTGCAAGGCAGAGTTCCAGTGTCATGTTCATGAGTTGGCTCGGCAGATGGCCTGTGCTGAATCAGCAGCCGGCGGTCCACGCGTTGAGAAAGGCCAGAACGTCCAGCGTGTTCACCGCGCCGTCGTGGTTGAAATCCGCCCTCGGATCGTGCGCCGTCCACGCGTTGAGGAAGGCGAGCACGTCGAGCGTGTTCACCGAACCGTCGCCGTTGAAATCGGCCTGGCACGCGTCGATGGGGGTGAGGAGGACCGCCCCGATGGGCCCCGACACCCCCTCGCGCGCTGCCGCGATGATCTGCCGCGCGTTGTTGATCCCGTTCGCTCCCCCGGGCTGCACGTACCACTCTCCCTGGGACGGATCGATCAGACTGCCCAGGCTGAAGTAGCCCTCGCCCACGAAATCCACGCCCGCGGAGGCGAACGCGTAATAGAGCAGGGCGTCGCCCCGATCATTGATCGCCGTGGCGCTCGTCGTCGTGGCGCAGCCGCCGAGATACTCCCAACCCACGGACTGCCGGTACCGCATCGGAAACGTGCTGCAGCCGGAATTGCCGACGACGTACCCGCAGAAGTCGTTGAGGTTGTTCAGGGCCGCGCCGCCGAAGCCCTGCCAGTTTCCCGGCGGCAACGGAATGTCGGTGATCTGGCTTGTGTCCAGATCCAGCAGCCTGGCGCCCGTGAGCACGACGCGCTCGTCGTTGATATCCACGCCCATCATGTCGTCCGGGAGCGCGACGGGGCCTTCCGCCGTGAACAGCACGCCGGTGGAGAGGTTCCAGCCCCAGTACCCCGAGCCGCCGACGATGTCCCCCACGTTGTTGACCGCGTACGCGGCGCTGTACAGGTCCCCCGGCAGCGTGCCGAGCACCTCCACCGCGTAGCCCTCGGCCGTCGGCCGCCAGACCGCGGCGATGGGTTGGCTGACGACGTACTGGTTGGGACAGGCCGCCCCGACGATCACCCCCGCGTCGTTGATGTCGTGCGCACGGGAAGTCTGCATGCCCTGGGGCAGGGGCAGCAGCTCGAATGGCCGGCCGGCGCGCGACACGCCCGCCAAGAGCGCGGTGCCGTCTGGGGAGATGCTCCCGCAAGCGTCTCCGAGCTCGTTGATGCCCGTCGCCGTCCAACCCTCGCCCAGGAAGTCCACGCGGTAGCTCGCGACATCCGCACCGGCCGCGACGGTGGTCAGACAGGCCGCGCAACTCGCGATGATCCTGGCACGCATCTTCGATCTCCTTTACGACGGGCGATCCGCTCGCGAGAAGCCCCGGGTGCACGGTGGGTCGCGCCGTTGAAACCCGAGCAATCCGTATGCGGATATTAATGTCTCAATTTACACCGTCGACCGCCGCCGAGTCAATGCAATCCGCGCGCCGATCAGCGGCCAGGCCGAAATGGCCGCCGCTGGCCAACGGCGCGTCCGCAGAGAGATCGAACTGCAGCTAGAGGCCCAGGCACTCGGCCAGCACCGCCGCACGCACCGCTACGCCCCACGACACCTGGCGCAGCACGAGCGATCGGGGCCCGGCCAAACCATCCGCCACCGGGCCATCCATCTCCACGCCGCGATTGATCGGACCCGGGTGCATCACCACGGCGCCGGGCTTCATCCTCGCAGCCCGCTCCTCGGTCAGCCCGCACTGCTCGCGGTACGCCCGCACCGACGCGATCGGGCCGGCCTTCTTCTCCGCCGCGTCCCCGTGCCGCTCGAACTGGATCCGCAGCATCATCACCGCGTCCATCTCCGGCAGCACCAGGTCCAGGTCGTGCTCGACCACCACGCCCGGCGCGAGGCACGCGAGGCTCTTGGGGGCAAGGTGCGCCGGGCCGACGAGCACCACCCTTGCCCCGAGCTTCGTCAGCCCCGCCACCGCCGAGCGCGCCACCCGCGAGCTCACCACGTCCCCCACGATCGCGACCTGCAGCCCGGAGAAATCGAACTCGCTGTCGCGCCCGAACGCCTCGGCCATCGCCGAGATGTCCAGCAAGCCCTGCGTCGGGTGCTCGTGCCGACCGTCGCCCGCGTTGACGACACTGCACGCGACCGCGCGATGGATCGTCTCCGCCGCGCCCGCCTGCGGCGCACGCACCACGATCGCGTGCACACCCATCGCCTCGACGTTCCGCGCCGTGTCGGTCATCGACTCGCCCTTGCTCAGGCTCGACGCCGCGGCCGACAGATCCACCACCGTCGCCCCCATCCGCTGGGCCGCGATCGCAAAGCTCGTCCGCGTCCGCGTCGAGCCCTCGAAGAACACCGTCGCCACCGTCTTGCCCCGCAGCACGGTCTCCGGCGGCGCCTCGCCGAGAGCCACCGGCAAGAGGCCCCTCGCCCCCGCCAACAGCCGCCGGATGCGCTCCACCCCCGTCCCCTCCAGCCCGAGCAGTGAACGCTCATGTCCCACGCGCTGCGCCTCCGGGCGAGGGGTCGTCGTCGGCGTGATCATGCGGCTGAGTGTAGGGCCGGGACCACCCGCCGTGGCCCCGCGCACCACCGGACCCTTCCCATGATTCTCTGGTGCCGGACGCCGATCCGGGTCACAATACAGACGGACAGGCCGAGCGCCCGACCCCAGGCAATTCCCCTCGGCCGCACGACCGCCCGAGCCGGGCGGAGGCACGCCATGCACGCCGCGCATCCCCTGCTCGCCGCGCTCTCAATCGCGGCCGCCACCACGCACGCGCAGGATTGTTTCCAGTGGCGGCCCGCGCCCGACGCCCTCACCGGACGATCGGGCCACGCCATGGCCTACGACACCGCCCGCGCCGTCTCCGTCGTCTTCGGCGGCATCGGCGAGCGCGGTCTCTCCGCGCAGACGTGGGAGTGGGACGGCTGGTCATGGTCGCTGCCCGACGCCGAGGGACCGTCGGCGCGGTGGTCGCCCGCCATGGCCTACGACCCAGCCCGCGCCGTCACCGTTCTCTTCGGCGGCTGGGACGGCTCCCGCAACAGCCGCGAGACGTGGGAGTGGGACGGCCTGACATGGACGCTCCGCTCCACGCGCGGACCCTCCGCCCGCCACGCCGCCGCCATGACGTACGACACGGCGCGCTCCACCGTGGTGCTCTTCGGCGGCCACGACGGCGCCATCGACGGCGAGACCTGGGAGTGGGACGGCGCCGCCTGGACCCTCCGCGACGTGCCCGGCCCCTCGCCGCGCGTCGAGCACGCGGTGGTCTACGACTCGGCTCGGGGGGTCACGGTTCTCTTCGGCGGGAGCAGCGCCGGGCCCGACGGCGAGACCTGGGAATGGGACGGCGACCGTTGGATGCTGCGCGCGACCGACGGCCCCTCGCCCCGCTTCGGACACGCGATGGCGTACGACAAGTCACGCGCCGTCGTCACCATGCACGGGGGCGCTAATCGGGACGGATACAACCGCGACACGTGGGAGTGGGACGGTGCCGCCTGGACCCCTCGCGGCGAGACCGATCTCTGGCACCGCTTCGACCACGCCATGGCCTACGACGAGGCCCGCGCCGTCATCGTGACGCTCGGGGGCCGGCTCGACCAGAGCCGCTTCGACTGCCAGACGTGGGAATGGAACGGCGCCGCGTGGAACCTCCGCGCCCAGGGCCAGATGTGGTACGGCGCGGCGGGCGAAGCCGTGTACGACGCCGCACGCGCCGTCACCGTGATGCTCCACTCCTACGGCAGCCGTCTCCAGACCTGGGAGTGGGACGGGCACTGCTGGGTCCTCCGCTCCCCGACCGGCCCGCCAAGCCAGGCCTACGCCCTGGCCTACGACGCGGCTCGCGCCGTCACCGTCTTCTTCGGAGAGCGCGCCGGCGGCGAGACGTGGGAGTGGGACGGCAGCGAATGGACCTTCCGCGCATCCGGCGGACCGCCCCCGCGCGCCCACCACGCCATGGCGTACGACAGCGACCGCGAAGTGACCGTGCTCTTCGGAGGCGACGACGATGACGCACGCCTCGGCGACACCTGGGAGTGGGACGGCGCCGAATGGACCTGGCGTTCCGACGATGGGCCGCGGCCGCGCTCCGCGCACGCGATGGTCTACGACCCGGCCAGATCCGTCACCCTGCTCTTCGGCGGACTCGGCGGGCGCTACGACTACCTCGCTGACACCTGGGCGTGGGACGGGCAGGCCTGGGCACAGCTCGCCTCGAATGGCCCCTCCCCCCGTGTCTTGACCGCGATGGCGTTCGACCAGAGGCGCTCGCTCGCGCTGCTCTTCGGAGGGCGCGTCCCCGACGGCGAGGAGGACGACACCTGGAGCTGGGACGGCAGCGCCTGGGCCCTGCTCGCCGAGGGCGGCCCGCCGGCGCGCTACGGCCACGCCATGACCTACGACATCACGCGCGACCGATTCGTGCTCGAGGGCGGCAACCTCGACTATCCGCCGCCCGGCACCTGGGAGGGGCGTAGCGGCGCCCCGGGCATCACCGAGCAGCCCGAAGACCAAGAGGTCGAGTTCGGCTCGCGCGCGAGCCTCTCGGTCGACGCCGACGGAGTCGAGCCCCTCGCCTACGCCTGGCGAAAAGACGGCGTCCCCCTCGCCGACGGCGGGCATATCTCCGGCGCCGCGACCGACACACTCCTCATCGAACCCGCGACCGAGGCCGACGAGGGCGTCTACGACTGCCTCGTCTCCAACGCCTGTGGCGAGACCATCAGCGAGACGGCGATGCTGACCGTGCGCTGCTCGGCCGACACCAACGGCGACGGCGTCGTGGACACGCGCGACGTGATCGAGTTCCTCGCGCTCTGGGCCGCGCGCGACCCCCGTGCCGACATCGACGGCAACGGCATCATCGACTCGCGCGACGCCGTCGCCTACCTCAACCTCTGGAGCGCCGGCTGCGGCTGATCGCCCCTCAGCCGACACCCGGCTCGACGCCCTCCGGCTCACCGGGCTCCTGAGGCGGGGCCTGCTCCGGCGCCGGCTCCTCGAAACCGGGCTGCTCGGGCGCCGGCTCTTCCATCGTCGGCTCCCCCGGCGCGGCCGCTTCGTCCGCCTCTTCCCCCACCCCTTCTCCCTCCGGCACTTCTTCCGGGGGCAGGTAGTAGGGCGCCGGGAGCGTCACCACGCCCGGCTCCCACGGCTGCGTGCGCTCCACGCGCCACGACGCCCACCGTCGTGTGAGATGCAGCGTGATCGCCTGCGTCACCGGCTCGCCCCCGTCGGAGAGCGAGAAGACCGGCCGGAACACGTCCACGCGCGCGTGGTCGCCGCGCATCCACACCCACCCGATGTGGTACGTCGGCAGGTAGGCCAGCTCGGGCGTCAGCGGCGCGGCACTCTCCCCGATCTGCCTCGCCACCTCGATGTATTGCTCACGCGTCAGCCCCGGAGGGAGGTTCACCGCGAACCACCCCTCGTATTCGTCCGCCGGCGGCGGGGACTGCTCCACCGCCCACCGAACGCTCGTCGCCAGCAGGTTCTGCACCGTGCGGCTGGCGAAGTCGGGCTTCTCCTCGAGCTGCGCCGCGGGCGCCTCGGGGTTGCTGTCGTAGATCACGCTCGTGCACCCCGCGAGGGCGAGGATCGCGATCGCCGCGGGCGCCTGGATCTTCGTGATGTGGCCGATGGTTGGCATCCGTTGCTCTCCCTGGGACCGCCGGTTCGCGCACCCGCGAGCCCTAGCATCATTCGCTCCGAGCACGCCCCATGCAGCCGCAGACTACACAACCCCGGCCGGGCACGTTCGTCCTCGGCGTCACCGGCGCCTCGGGCGCCGCCTACGCCCTCCGCACACTCGAGCTGCTGCTCGGGGCCGGGCACGAGGTCCACCTGGTCGTCAGCGACTACGGGCGGCGCCTCCTGGCCGACGAGGCCGGCGTCCGCCACCTCGACCTGCGCAACCTCCTGCCCCACATGACCGGAGAGGCCCGCCCGGCCCTCGGTCTCCGCCCGCGCGAGGCGCCCGAGCCCTGGGACGCCGACGAGGCCGGACGCCGGCTCATCGTCCACCCGAACCGCGACGTGGGCGCAGTTATTGCCTCGGGGAGCTTCCTCCACGACGGCATGGTCGTCGTCCCCTGCTCGAGCACGAGCCTCGGGGCGATCGCCACCGGCTCGGGCAGCAACCTGCTCACGAGGGCCGCGATGGTCACGCTCAAGGAGCGCCGCCGCCTCATACTCTGCCACCGCGAGACGCCGCTCTCCCTGATCGACATCGAGAGCATGCGCACGCTGACGCTGGCCGGCGCGATCGTCTGCCCGACCAACCCGGGGCTCTACCTCGCGCCGAGAAGCGTCGAGGACCTGGTGGACTTCATCGCCGGGAAGGTGCTCGACCTGCTCGGGATCGAACACCACCTCGCCACGCGCTGGAACCCGTCCGAGGACCGCCGCTGACCGGCGCGAGTCGCCTCGATCGGGGAGCGAAGCCGGGGCGGGACCGGCCCTCGCCTCGGGCTCCGAGACCCGACCGGGCGAGAACCTCAGCAGCCGGATGTCCACGCGTTCAGGAAGCACACGAAGTCGCGCGTGTCGGTGATCCCGTCCCCGTCGCAGTCGGCCTCGGGATCGCGACGCACGAAATCGTTGAGGTACGCGATGAAGTCGATGGTGTTGACCTCGCCGTCGCCGTTGTAGTCCGCGAAGCACTCGGGCGGCGGGCAGCCGTAGCGCTCGTAGCCACGGGCGCTCGCGCCGCCCATCCAGTCGAACCCGCCGGTGAGGTGGATCGCCGCCGGCAGCGGACCGGAGCCGTCCTCATCGAAGGACACGGCGCGCCACCCCTCCGACGCGAAGCCCCCTCTGGACTCGAACATCGCGTGCCAGTGCTCGCCGTCCCAGTACGCGACGTCGCCGCCCTGGAACTCTCCGTGCGCGACGATCACGCGCCCGGACGCTCCCAGCACCTCGCCCTCGACCACCGAGGCGCCCCAGATGCGCCCGTGCTCGGCGGCCCCGACCTCCTCCCAGCCGCTCCCGGTCCACCCGGCGAGGTCGACCGCCGGAACACCCCCGATCGTGCTGAATTCGCCGTGTGCATAGAGCGCCGCGCGGCCCGCCCGCTCGAGCGTGAGCAGCTGGCGCACCGTTCCCTCACGCGCCGCCAGCGAGCGCCATTGGCCGTTCTCGAGCACCGCCACCGACGCGTCGTCGCCCGTCCGCGAGATGGTGAGGGAACCGGCCGCGTAGAGCAAGGGCGCTCCGCCGCCGGATACGTCGGCCGCGGCCATGCTCTCCACCGAGTCGTCGTCGAGCCAGGCGACTCCCAGCCCGTCGCCCAGCCGTTGCCAGTCGGAGCCATCCCAGCGGGCGACGCGCCCGATCTCGCGACCGCCGCACGTCCCGAACCAGCCGCCGATGCACAGGAGCGGCTCGCCCGGACCGCCGCCGTCCTCGTCCCAAGCCACCACCGCCCCGACCGCGCCCGCGTTGGTGCCGTCGAGGTCCTCGCCGAGCTGCTCCCACTGGATACCAGTCCAACGGGCGATGTTCTTCACCGGCTGGCCGGCAGCGAGAGAGAACCTGCCGCCCGCGATCGCTTCGGGCGCCAGCGGCCCATCGCCATCGGGATCCCAGCTCGCGATCGATGCCCTGCCATCGAAGGGCCAGACCACGGAGGACCAGTCTTCTCCGTCCCAGCGCGCCGCGCCGTCGGTGTCCATGTCGTCGAGCATCGTGAGTGGCCCGCCCAGGTAGAGGCCTCGCTCGAACGGCCCGAGCGCCCCGGTGAGCGCGAAGGGAGTCGCGACCCCGAGCACCCCGCGCCCTTCGCGGCGGAACGCCTCGCCGTCCCAACGGACGAGGGAGGGGAGCCCGACGCCTTCGACCGTGACGTCCCCGCCGATCATCAGCGCCGAAGGTTCACCTCCGTCGCCGTCCCGGTCCCATCCGCGAATCGCAGCGTGCTGCGAAACGGTCACATCCTCCTGCAGAATCGACCAGCCCGCGTCCGGCGTCCACCTGATCAGATCGGCGCCGGCATTCCCCGGCCCCATCGCGAACGGGCCGGTCGCGTAGACGTCGGCGCCCCACGCCGCCAGCTTCCGGATCTCGCCCTCCTCGCCCGTGACGCGCCCTCTCCAGACATCGCCGTCCCATGCGCCAAGGCTGGGTCTTCCCAGAAAGTCCTGTCCCGCCACGACGATCATGCCATTCCCGGGCCCGTCTCCGTCAGGATCAAAGACGATCGCGTCCAGGGCGAATCCCTGAAACGCGGCGTTCGGGAGCGCGTGCCACGTCTGCCCGTCGAACCGCGCCAGACCAGGGCTATACACACCGCCGATCGTGGTGAACACGCCCGCGGCGTACAGAGACTCCGGCTGCGGCCCATGTCCGTCGGGATCGAAGACCACGAGCGAGTACACGTCTCCGTCGCCGCCTTGCCCGATCGATTCCCACGCCTCACCATCCCACATCGCGAGGCCGTCCGCCACCAGGCCGTCGAGCATCCGGAACTCGCCGCCGACGTATAGCCGCGCGCGTTCCGGACCACCGCCGTCGTGATCGAACACTCGCAGCGCGCGGATCCCGCCGTCGGCCCCGGTCGGCACCGCGATCCAGCGCGACCCGTCCCACCTCGCGAGGTTCGACGCCGGCTCTCCATCCGCCTCGCTGAACAGCCCTCCCGCGAAGAGCGCCGCCCCACTCCCGGCCCAGTCGTATGCGGCGAATGCACTCACCGACCCGGCGGACGGATAGGCGTAGCTCATGCCCTCGCCCAGAGGATGCCACTGACGACCGTCCCACAGCGCAACGTACCCGGCAGGCATGCCCCCGATCAGCTCGAAGCTGCCGCCCGCGAGCAGCGAGCCCGGGAAACCCTGCTCCCAGACGAAGAGCGAGCGGATCTCCCGGCCCGCGTCGATCTCGGCCGATGCGTGCGTGCCATCAAAGGCCGGCTGGCACTGCCCGTGCGCCGCGGAACCCGCTGCCGCGACCGCGAGCAACAACACCGCACCCCGACTGAATGTCGTGGTCATCTCTGTCTCCCTGCGATAGTCCCTTACGCGACAAAGGACCGGAGGAATCTCCGCGCAGGCCCTATACGGCCGACGTATCGGACGGTTTCGCCGGACTGAAGTCCTCGGCGAAGTCGCCGCACTCTCCCCGGCCGCTCACGCCCGCTTCTGCCACGGCTTCTTCTCTTTCTCCAGCTCCACCGCCACGCCCTTGTAGAGCTTCACGCCCCCCTCCCCCACGGCCGCCACCAGCTCCTTGGCCAGGGCCGGCGTCAGCACGGTCCGGAGCTCCTGCGCGGGCTTGACCTCGCAGATCAATTCGTCCGTCTCCACCACGAGCTCGATCGGCACCGTCCCCGGGCCGGCGTGCCCGTTGGCGCCGGTCAGGGCCGTCGCGAGGCGATCGAGCGCCTGGCGGCTCGAGCCGTTGAGCTTCGGCTCCCGCACCGTCACACGCAGGATCCCCCGCTCCAGCGGCAGGCCGTCGATCGGCACCAGCCGGTCCACCAGGATCTGCGGATCGCCGCGCGAGAGGTCGATCCGCCCGAGCAGGAACTTGGGGTGGTCGTCCTCGAGCAGGTGGCCGTGGCGGGTGTAGCAGTCGGAGAACATGACCGCGTCGGCCGCGCCCGTGAGATCCTCGACCGTCAGGATCGCCATCTTCTGCCCGGCGCTGCGCCCCTGCTTCACCACCAGCGTCCGCACCGATTGCACCAGCACCGCCAGCACCACCCGCGCGTCCTGCCCCCGCTCGCGCAGATCCGCCACCCTCGCGTTCGCGAACACCTCCGCCCACGCCCGCCACTGGTCCAGAGGGTGGCTCGAGACGTAGAACCCCAGCGTCTCCTTCTCCTGCGCCAGCGTCTCGCTCTCGCTCCACGCCGGCGCACGCACCAGCGGCGTCGCTGCCGCGCCCCCCTTTGCCGGCGAGTCCTCGTCCCCGCCGCCGAACCCAAAGAGCTGCGCCTGCCCCGCGGCCTTGTCCTGCGCCAGCTTCTGACCCGCGCTGACCGCCGCCTCGATCGAGGCCACCATGCTCGCCCGCTCGCCCCGCGAGTGCACGCTATCGAAAGCCCCGCTCTTGATCAGCGCCTCGATCGTCGCCTTGTTCACCGTCCCCGGCGGCACCCGCTCGCAGAACTCGTAGAGAGAGGTGTAGGGCCGAGAGGCATCGAGGCAACCAGGCATCGGGGCATCAAGGGCGTTCGACGTGCCTTGCCCCCCTTGTTGCCTTGATGCCTCGATCCCTCGATCCCTCTCCCCAATGATCGCCTCGATCGCCTTGTCGCCCGCCCCCTTGATCGCCCGCAGCCCGAAGCGGATGTGCCCGTGCGCCGGGTCCCGCGCCTCGCCCTCGAGATAGACCACGCTGAAGTCCGCCCGCGAGAGGTTGATATCCGGCGGGCGCACCTCGATGCCGTGGCGCAGCACGCGCCCGGTCTTCGGCTCGATCGAGCGAGTGCGCTTGGCGTCCTCCATGTAGGGGATCCAGTCGCTCACCTTCTGCGCCTGGCTCTCGTAGGTCAGGAACGCCGCCATGTACTGCGCCGGGAAGTACGTCTTGAGGTACGCCGTCTGGTACGCCACGATCGCGTAGCCCGTCGAGTGGCTCTTGTTGAAGCCGTAGCCGGCGAACTTGAGGATCAGCTCGAACAGCTCCTCGGCCTTCTCCTTCTTGAGCCCGTGCGCGACCGCGCCCTCGATGAACCTGGGCCGGTTCTGCGCGATCACCTTCTCCTTCTTCTTGCTGATCGCCTTGATCAGCGTGTACGCCGCGCGAAGCGGGATGCCGCCCAGCTCGTGGACGATCTGCATCACCTGCTCCTGGTACACCATCACCCCGTACGTCTCGTCGGTGAACTTCTCCACGATCGGGTGCACGCGGGGCACCGCGTCCTGCCCGTGCTTGCGCCGGTTGTAGTCCGGAATCAGGTCCATCGGCCCCGGCCGGAACAGCGCGTTGGCCGCGATCAGGTCCTCCAGCCGGTCCGGCTTCATCTCCACCAGCAGCCGGCGCATCCCGCCCGATTCGAACTGGAACACCCCCGTCGTGTCCCCCCGCTGGAACAGGTCGAACACCCGCGGGTCGTCGTACGTGAGCCGCTCCAGGTCGAGGGGGTGAGCAGAGGCACCGAGGCATCCAGGCATCCAGGCATCGAGGAGTTCGGAATCCAAATCCCCTTGGTGCCTTGATGCCTCGTTGCCTTGATGCCTTCGCTCAAACTCCGCCCCGCGCCCCACGGCCTCCCACACCGCCCGCTCCGGCATCGTCTCACGGATCAGCTTCTTCGCCCGCTCGATCACGCTCAGCGTGCGCAGGCCCAGGAAGTCCATCTTCAAGAGGCCCATCTTCTCGCACGTCGGGCCGTCCCACTGCGTGACGATCTCGTTCTCCGCCGCCCCCGTCTGTCGGTAGAGCGGCACAAGCTCGTGCAGCGGTCGCGTCGCCACGATCACGCCCGCGGCGTGCACCGAGCTGTGCCGCGCCTGCCCCTCCAGCACCCGCGCGTTGTCGATCAGCTGCCGGATCTGCTCGGCGCTCGTCTGCTGATGAACCGGCAGGTCCTTGTTCACCTTCGCGATCGCCGCGGCCTGCCCCTCGCACAGCTCGCGGAAGTCCGGCTCCGCCCCGATCGCCCCGTCGATCGTGATGTTGAGCGTCTCGGGGATCAGCTTCGCCACGCGGTCGGCCACCGGGAGCGAGACCTCGAGCACCCTCGCGCAGTCGCGGATCGCCGCACGCGCCTTCATCGTCCCGAACGTGATGATCTGCGCCACGTGCCCGTACTTCTCGCGCACGTAGCTGATCACCTCCCCGCGCCCGTCCTGGCACAGGTCGATATCGATATCCGGGTACTCCGACCGGTCCGGATCGGTGAACCGCTCGAAGAGCAGGCCGTACCGCACCGGGCACGCGTTCGAGAGCCCCAGCACGTACCCCACCATCGTCCCCACGCCCGACCCGCGCGCGATCGCCGGGATCCCCCGCTGCCGCCCCCAGTTCACGAAATCCCAGACGATCAGGAAGTACGCGCTGATGCCCTTTTCCGCAAGAATCCCGAGCTCCCGCTCCAGCCGCGCCCACTCCATGGTGGCACGGCTGTCCCAGCCGTGCTTCTCCCGCCCGGCTGGAACAGCCGGGCCACCAACGCCATACCTCCACACCATCCCCGCCTCGGCCAGCATCCGCAGCGCCCGGTCGCAGTCTTCCTTCAGCTTCGCCGCATCCCCCGCGTCTCGCGTTGCGTCGAACGGCTCGAGCGCGAACCGCGAGCAGTACTCCGTGTACCACGCGGTCAGATCGCCCCCGAACCTCGCCTCGTCGTGGCGCGGCAGATCCCCCTCCTCGGGGATCCTCACCCGCACTACCGGCGCATGGTTCGCCCCGATCGGCAGCTCCACCTTGCACCGCTCCGCGATCGCGCACGCGTTCGCCAGCGCCTCGCGCCCCGCCCCCTCCATCTCCCCCGCGTTGTACCGCTCCCCCTCGAAC
>CAYTAH010000002.1:0-84319 GCA_964435785.1 uncultured Phycisphaeraceae bacterium
CCCGCCGCCCACATGACGGTGCGCCGCATCACCCCTTCAAGATACCGACGCCGTGCTCCGGCCCGACGCGAATTGGTCGGACGCTTCATTTCTTCACCCGTGTTATGCTCGCCCGCCCAAACCCGGAGATTGAATGATGGCGAAGAAGAGAGGCAAGAGGGGCCGCGGCGGGGTGGCACCAACTTGCCGTGCGTTCCTTGAGTCCATCGCTCTCTCCCGACGCTTCCGCCGGACGTGAGGACTCTGCTGTGCCAGCGGCTTCGGCTTTGCGAAGGCGGTGCTTCCGGCTTCTCGCCCCGGTTCACTTGAACCCCTTCCACGCATCCCACATCCTCGGATCGCTCTGGGGCGGGTCGCACGGGAACTCCCCGTCCCGCTCGCCCATCCACCACCGACCACTCCCAGTCCGCCGGAAGCACCACGAGCCCCCGCTCGACCGGATTGCGATGAATATACCGCACCTTGATTGCTGGGGGGCGCCTGAACTCGCGGATGTCGCGCACGTTCCGGTCGTGCCCGCCGCCTTTCTGCCAATGCCGCGCCCGCCGCGGCTGGTGCGGATTCTCTCGGCGCGTCGAGCGCCCCACCGCGGGATCATCCGCTTGGGCACGGACGTCTTGAGCGACCCGAGCGCCGGGTCGAGCGGCTCGCTGTGCTTTGCCCTGTTGTGGCGCCCCTTCGGGGCTTGGGGGTGTCGCGCAGGGGCGTGGACCCAGGGCGGCGCTGCGCTTTGCCCTGGGCTGCGGTTATGGCGCCCCTTTGGGGCTTGGGGTGTATCGCGCGGCGCGTACCCGGGGCGGCGCTGCGCTGTGCCCTGGGCTCTGGTTGTGGCGCCCCTTTGGGGCTTGGGGTGTATCGCGCGGCGCGTACCCGGGGCGGCGCTGCGCTGTGCCCTGGGCTCTGGTTGTGGCGCCCCTTTGGGGCTTGGGGTGTATCGCGCGGCGCGTACCCGGGGCGGCGCTGCGCTGTGCCCCGGGCTCTGGTTGTGACGCCCCTTTGGGGCTTGGGATTCGTGTGGAGTGTCGCAAGAGCACCCCTGTCGGGGTGCAGGGGCGGTGGGGGGCGGGATCCGGGGGTGTCGCTTCGCTCCACCCCCGGCTACGGACGAGTACCCCTTCGGGGTGGGGGGGGAGGCGCTTTCGCCCCTTTGGGGCTTGGGGGTGTCGCGCGTGGGCGTGTGCCCAGGGCGGCGCTGCGCTTTGCCCTGGGCTTTGGCTATGACGCCCCTTTGGGGCTTGGCGCGGGCGCGGGTTAGCGGGGGATGGTGATCGTGCCGGGGTCGACGACGTCGACGCGGTCGGTGTTGAGGTCCCAGACGAGCGCGGCCGCGGACATGGGGGCGCCGGTGGTTCTGTCGAGCATGCGCACGCGTCCGGCGTCGTCGGCGAGGGCCCTTGCGACGCCGGTCTCGGGGTCGTACTCAAGCAGGTCGGCGGTCAGCTCGCGGGTGTCGGTGCGCAGGTAGACGTGGGTGTCGGCGATGGCGGAGCGGAGGCCTCCGAGCGAGGCCTCGTCGCCGCCGTCGGGGAAGAAGGTGGCCCGGAGACGGGCGCACTCGAGCAGGGTCTTGGCGCCGTCGGCGGCGCGGGTGTGGCTCATCTCGACGCTCTCGAGCATCTGCCCCGTGCCGGCGGCGCGGTCGACGTGGAGCGAGCCCTTCCAGTCGAAGAGGGCGGCGCCGCGCTCGGCGTCGCTCTGCTCCTCCGGGGCCGGCGCGCGCAGGTCGGCGACGAAGAGCCGGCCGCGCCCGGGAACGTCGAGCGTGCGGGCGGTGTTGTCGGCGAAGATCTCGACGCCGCTGAGGCGGAAGGCCCGCTCCAGGGCGCGCTGCTCGGTCTGCCCGGCGGGCGGGGCCGCGTATCGCGCCGACTCGATCGTGGCCAGGCCGTCGCCGAGGCCGAAGAAGGCGGGGCCGGCCGCGTAGACGGCGAGGATCTCGCGATCGTCCTCCGTCTCGGAGGCGAGCGTTTGCTCCGCGCCGGCGGCCTGCTGGGCCTCGCTGGCCGGCTCGAGCTCCACGCGGAGGGCGTGTGCGGAGATGGTGTCGCGGGTGAGGGGGTCGGGCTCGTGCACGGCCTCGACGTCGCCGAGGCAGTCGAGTCGGCCCGCGACGTCGTCGAACGCCATGCCCTCCGTCCACGAGGCGAGGACGACCGAGGCGGCCTTCGCCTCGCCGGCACGGTGGGTGAAGGAGCCGGCGCCGTCCACCTCGGCGGTCCGGTCCACGCCGTGCAGGCGCACGCGCTCGCCGGTGATCAGGGTGCCGGCGCGGGAGACGGTCGCCTCGCCGCCCTCCTGCTCGACCTCGAGGAACTGCAGGTCGGCGTCGGCGAAGAGCGCCTCTCCGGCGATGTCGATCTCGTCGGAGGTCCGGCGCAGCTTCACGCCGCCGTCGGCCCAGACCTTGGCGATCTCGATCGAGCCTGACTCTGCGCGTCGGAGCTGCGCGAAGAGGTGGCCTGCGTCGACCCTGGCGGTGCGGTCGCGGAAATTCCCGCCGCCGCCGGCGTCGACCGATGTCGGCGTCTGGCCGTCGGGCTCGAAGGCGACCTCGAGCCGCTCCCATGCGCCCTCGGCCCCGCGCCCGTCGGAGATGCGCACGGCGGTCGCGGCTACGAGGCGGCGCAGGCGCGATTCGCCGTCGGCGTCGTCGTCGAAGAACGCGTGGAGCACGCCCGCCTCGATCCATCCCTCGCCGTCGGTGGCGCGGGCGTTGCCGACGAGCTCGGCCTCGACCAGCTCGCCGGTCATGCGTCCGTTGACCATCTTGAAGCGCAGGTAGGCGCGTTCGCCGCAGTCGGCGCGGCTGATCCCGTCGGCGCCGATGGCGGTGTAGGGGCCGGGCACGAAGGCCTCGCCGGTCGCGAGGTTGAGCTCGATGCGGCTCATGCGGTTCTCGCCCATGTCGGCGGACTTGAGCGAGACGTTCTGCTGCGCGGGCCCGCCGAGCACGAGCTCCCGCGTGGTCATCGCGTACTCGACGAGGGCCGCCTGGCCGCTCGCGTTGTCGGCGACGGCGTCGGCGAAGCGCACGACGCCGCTCTCGCCGGCGGTGAAGCGGGCGACGACGTGGTTCTCGGAGAGCTCCGGGGGCTCGTCGGCGAGCGGCCGGATCTCCAGCGCGTCCGTCCAGGTGAGCGTGGTGCTCTCGCTCGCGGCGCCCTCGGGGGGGGCCTCCTCGCCGGCGCTCTCGTCGCCCGCGTCCCCGTCCTGGGGGTCCGTCCCGGGCTCGGGCGGCGGCGCGCCCTGCTCGGGGTCAGGGGGCGTGTCCGGCTCCTCCCCCTGGGGCGGCTCGTGCACGTCCACGCTCGCGATGGCGCCGGGCGGGAGCTTGTTGTCGATCGTCCTGGCGAAGAGGTCGAGCCGGTCGCTCTCGATCGTCTGGCCTGCGCGCTCGAGGCGCACCGCGCCGGTCATCGCGGCGAGGTAGAGCGTCTCCACGGGCTCGGGGGGCTGCGCCGGCGGTGCGGCCGGGTCGCGCTCGGGCGTTGCGCCGTCGGGCGCGGGGGGGCGCTGCGCACCGGCGTCGCGGGGCGCATCGGCCGGGGCGCCCGGCTCCTCCGACACCTCGTGGTACACGAGCGTCCCGCCCTTTCGCACCGAGAAGCGCTCCAGGCGCTCGAGCGTCTGATTGATCAGCAGCTTGGCGTCGGAGGCGCGGAACTCGAACTGGTGCGAGGTGAGCACGAAGCTCTCGCCGGTGGACACCTCGCCGAGGGTCGAGTCGAACGTCAGCGTGCTGCCGCTCCACGTGAGCGAGGGCGTGGCGCGGTCCGAGGCGACGTCCGCGGGCGAGACGCCCTCGTCGAACAGGCGGACGAGGACGTTGCCCCTGAGGGTGCCCGTCTCCGGCGCCTTGGCGCGGTCGGGCATCACGAGCGTGCCGCCGTCGGCGGTGATGCGCACGAGCCTTCCATCTTCCAGATAGATCGTGGCCCGGGGCCGGCTCACGCGGTACCGCTGCGCCTGGAGCGGGTCGATGGTCTCCGACTCGAGCTCCGCGGCGAGTCGGTCGCGCTCGTCGCGGTCCATGACGCGGATGTGCAGACCCTTGGCGCTGCCCCGGACATCCTGGCCGGTGAGCCCCCCGGCGAACGATCCGGGGTCGTTCGCGGTCTGCGGCTCCCGCGGCGGGGTGCGGAGCGCGCGGATCGAGATGACGCCGATCGCCGCCACGCAGAGCAGCGCGACGGCGACCGCGACGTAGAAGCCCAGGGGCCGGGATGTCCGCGCTTCATGTGCCATCGGCCGAATCGTACAGGCGCAGGGCGTCGCGGAGCATGCCCTTGGCCTCGAGCAGGTGCTCGACGGCCTCTCGCACGGCGCCACGCCCACCCGGGGCGGCGGTTCGGAACGCCGCGGCCCCGGCCACCTCGCGGTCCGCGTCTGCGGGGCACATGGGGTAGGCACAGATGCGCATCGCCCCCAGGTCGGGCCAGTCGTCGCCCATGAAGGCGGTGTGGTCGAGGGGGACGCCCGCCTCGGCGGCGATCGCCCGGAGGTCCGACGCCTTGTCGGGCGATGCCTGGCGCACGAGGTCGATCCCGAGCTCCCGCGCCCTGCGTTCGACGGCGCCGCCGCCGCGCCCGGTGATGATGGCGCATCGGAAGCCCGCCCGCTGCCAGAGCTTGATGGCGAGGCCGTCGCGCACGGAGAAGGTCTTGAGCTCGCGTCCCGCGTCGTCGTAGACGATGGAGCCGTCGGTCAGGACGCCGTCCACGTCGAGCACGAGCAGGCGCACGGCGGGCGCGCCGCTCACGTGTCGTCCTTGACGAGGCGCATGGCGATGAGGTCCTGGACGTCGAGGATGCCGACGGGGCGGCCGGCGCCGTCCACGACGGGGATCTCGTCGAGCCTGCGCTCGCGCGTGAGGCGCACCGCGTCGCGCACGAGCGAGGAGTCGGGGAGCGTGGTCGGCGATCGCGTCATCACGTTCGCGACCGGCTCGTGGAGCCACTCGCCGGGCCCGCGCTCGGTGAGGCGCTTGCGCAGGTCGGCGTCGGTCATGATGCCGGAGAGGCGTCCGGCGGCGTCGAGCAGGATGACGGCCCCGGCGCCGCGCCCGATGCCGCGTCCCACCGCCTCGATCACCGGCGTCGTCTCGGGCACGGCGGGGCAGTTGTGCCCGATCCGGAAGCGGAGCACCTCGGTCACCGGCCGGAGCAGCCCGCCGAGCGTGCCGCCGGGGTGGCGGCGGGCGAAGTCGGCGTCACCGAACTTCCTGCGGCGCGCCGCCGCGAGGGCGAGGGCGTCCCCCAACGCGGCGGTGGCCGTGGTCGAGGCGGTGGGGGCGTCGAGCCCGTCGCCGGCCTCGGCAAACTCGCCGAGGTGCAGTGCGACGCTCGCGAGGCGCTCGAGGCTGGAGGGCGCGCGCCCGGGGCGGAGCGCGCCGGCCGTAATACTGATGATCGCGAGGCCGTCCTGACGGAGGATCGCCGCGAGGTTCACGACCTCGTCGGTCTCGCCGGATCGGCTGAGGCAGATGACCACGTCGGTCGGACGGAAGCGCCCGAGGTCGCCGTGGGCGGCCTCGGAGGGGTGCACCGCGTGGGAGGCGATGCCGAGCGAGGAGAGCGTCGCGGCGAGCTTGGCGCCGATGAGGCCGCTCTTTCCCAGGCCCGTGACGAGCACGGTGCCGCCCGCGTCGGCGCAGCCCACGAGCAGCGAGACGGCCTCCTCGAAGCGCCCGTCGAGCTGCGCCGCGGCGGCCGCGATGGCGCGGGCCTCGTGCGCCAGCACGGCGCGGGCGAAGTCGAGCTCGGCCCCTCGCGGGCCGGGCTCGGCGCGGTCGGGCGCTGCGGCGGCCTGGGGCGCGGGGGTGTCTCGGGTGGGGGTGGGCATCGGGAAAGGGTACACTCCGCCCGGGCGGGTGGCGAAGCGCGGACGGACCCGCGGAGGCGGCCTTGGCAGAGAAGGACTACACGGTCAGGCTGGAGGCGTTCGAGGGTCCGCTCGATTTGCTCTTTTACCTCGTCCGCAAGGCGGAGGTCGAGATCACCGAGATCCCTGTCGCCGAGATCGCCGACCAGTACATGGAGTATCTCGGGGGGATCGAGCGGGTGGACATCGACAGGGCCGGGGAGTTTCTCCTGATGGCCGCGACGCTGACGGAGATCAAATCGCGCGTGCTGGGCGCGTCGGCGCTGGGCGCGGGCGGGGAGGAGCGGCCGGAGGTCGAGGGCGAAGAGGCGGACCCTCTCAAGGACCTCGTGCGCCAGCTGCTCGAGTACAAGCGGTTCCGCGACGCGGCGGACGCGCTGGAGCACCGGTTCGAGGAATGGAGCCACCGGTACCCGGCGGGGCGTGGCGGGGTCGATGCGGCGGAGATGCGGGCGATCCTCGCGGAGGGTCGGGAGCTGGACATCGAGGACCTGTCGATCGTCGATCTGGTCGAGGCATTCGGTCGGATCTGCGAGACGATCAACTTCGACCGGCTGGGCGAGCACGAGATCGTCGCCGATGACACGCCGATCGAGCTGCACGCGGAGGACATGCTGGACCGGCTGCGGCGCGAGGCGGAGGGCGGGCGCGTGGCGATGACGCTGCGGTCGATCTTCGAGGGGCGGACGCGGGGGGAGATGCTGGGGCTGTTCCTGGCTCTGCTGGAGCTCGTGCGGAATCGGCGGGTGCGGGTGAGGCAGGAGGGGGAGGAGATCGTGGTGGGGTTGAGGGAAGATACCGAGCACGCAGGCACCGAAGCCCCTTAGGACGCATAGGTCGTCTGTGACCTATGGGTCGCCTGTCAGCGCAGCTTGGCGAGGAACTCCTCGAAGCGGTCCATGCCGTGGTGGATCTGGCGCTCCGAGCAGGCGAAGGAGATGCGGACGTGGTTGGCGCCGCACCCGCCGAAGTCCTCGCCGGGCACGAACGCGACGTGGGCCTCCTCGAGCAGCGCCTCGCACATCTCGGTCGCGGAGTTGATCGGGCGTCCGCCCGCGGAGACCTTGCCGAAGAAGCACGACACGTCGGGGAAGGCGTAGAACGCGCCGGTCGGCTGGGGGCAGACGATGCCGTCGATCTTGACGAGGCGATCGTGGATGACCTCGGCCCGGCGGGCGAAGTTCTCGCACATGCGGGCGACGTCGTCGTCGCAGTCGGCGAGCGCCTTGCGGATCGCCGGGTAGACGAAGGAGACGATGTTCGTCGTCATCTGTCCCTGGAGCGTGCCGATCGCGTTGATGAACTCGCGCCCGAACTCTCCGGGCATGGCGGCGTAGCCGACGCGCCAGCCCGTCATCGAGTACGCCTTGCTCATGCCGTTGAGCGTGAGCACGCGGTCGGCGATCGAGGGGATCGAGCCGAGCGAGAAGTGGTCGATCCCGCCGTAGACGATCTTCTCGTAGATCTCGTCGGAGAGGACGACCAGGTCCGGCGCCACCGTCGAGGCCGCCTCCTCGATCACCGCGGCGAGCGCCCGCAGCTCGTGCGGCGTGTACATCGTGCCGCAGGGGTTGCTGGGGCTGTTGATGATGAGGAGGCGAGAACGCGGCGTGATGGCGGCGCGGAGCTGGGCGGGTGAGATCTTGAAGTGGTCCCCCGGCCCGGTGGGGAGCTCGACGACCCTGCCCCCCGCCATGTGGGCGATGGGCGCGTAGCTCACCCAGGCGGGAACGGGGAGCAGGACCTCCCAGGGCTCCTCGCCGGGCTCGGGGGGGTCGAGCAGGCAGTGGCAGCTCACGTAGAGGGAGTGCTTGCCGCCGGCCGAGATCGCCACATGGTCGGGGGTGAGGCCCCGGATGCCGTTGTCGCGCTCGAGCTTGGCCGCGATGGCGCTGCGGGTGTCGGGGTCTCCCAGGGTCGGCATATATTTGGTCTGCCCGGCGAGCAGGGCGTCGATGGCGGCCTGCTTGATCGCGAGGGGGGTGTCGAAGTCCGGCTCCCCGAGGGAGAAGGAGAGGACGTCGATTCCGGCCCGCTTCATCGCCTTGGCGCGGTTCCCGAAGGCCACGGTGACCGAGGGGTGCATGCTGGCGACGCGGTGGGCGACGGAGAGTCGGTGGCTGGTGCTGGGCATGGCCCGAAGAATACGCGGCGCGTACGCCGATCGAGGGCCTCACCGCGCCGGCCGGCCGAAATCGCCCGCGCCGCCCCTGGATTGATCGCGCACATGCCCCCGGCTAGTATGTCAGCCTCATTCGGGCCACGTCCCCGGGCCGTTGTCGGTCTGCGGAGGGCCCGGGCGAATCGTGGACCGCTCAGCATCCCCGAGGAATCTCGATGCCCCTTGCCCCCGAAGCCCGCGCCCAGACGATTTCCGAGCACAGCCGGCACGAGAAGGACACCGGCTCTCCCGAGGTGCAGATCGCGCTGCTGACGCAGCGGATCAAGGAAGTGTCCGAGCACCTCCGCTCCCACCGCAAGGACTTTCACACCCGGCGCGGGCTGCTCGCCATGGTCGGGCGGCGCAACCGGCTCCTCCGCTACCTCGCCAAGACCGACCGCGAGGCGTATCTGGACACGATCGGCAAGCTCGGTCTGCGCAAGTGACACCACGACCCGCCGACGGAAACGTCGGCGGGTTTCGTTTCCAGAACGGTTCGTTCGCGGCCTGTCACGCACTCAGCGGCAGTGGGCAGCGCGCAGTTGGGCACTCGGCCCGGCATTGCAGGGCAACGCAACGCCTTGTGCAGCGGAACTGCGGTCTGCCTTCTGCCTCTCGGGCGGCGTGACCGGCCCACAAGGCGGAGGCACGCGGTCCGGATCGGGTCCGGCTGCGAGCAGCCGCGCATCCGAGGCAGAAGATCCATGACAACGCAGCCCCTTGGCAGCATCCGCGTCGAGCGCGAGATCGGCGGCCGCACGCTTGTTCTCGAGACCGGCAAGATCGCCCGTCAGGCCGACGCGGCCGTGCTGGCGACCTATGGCGGGAGCACCGTCATCGCCACGGTCGTCCGCGCCCAGCCCCGCGAGGGCATCGACTTCTTCCCGCTCACGGTGGACTACCGGGAGAAGCTCTCGGCGGCGGGCAAGTTCCCCGGCGGGTTCCGCAAGCGCGAGGGCGCCCCGAACGAGAAGGAAGTCCTGACGATGCGGATGATCGACCGCCCGATCAGGCCACTCTTCGCGGACGGCTTCGTGGACGAGGTCCAGATTCAGGTCTGGGTGATGAGCCACGACGGCGAGAACGACACCGACGTGCTCGCGGGCACGGCCGCGTCGGCGGCGCTGGCCATCAGCTCGGCCCCCTTCGACGGGCCGACGGCGACGGTGCGCGTCGGCCGGGTCCACACCGACGAGGGGCCCCAGTTCATCATCAACCCGACGGTGTCGCAGCTGGACTTCTCCGACCTCGACCTCGTGCTCGCCGGGCACGCCGACGGCATCAACATGATCGAAGTGGGCGCGGCGGAGGTTCCCGAGGCCGACGTGCTCGAGGCCATCCGGTTCGGGTATGAGCACGTCAAGGAGACGCTCGGGGCGATCGCGGAGCTGACGGCCAGGGCCGGGCGCGAGAAGGTCGCGGGCGAGCTGGTGCTGCCCAGCCCGGAGATCACCACGAGGGTCAAGCAGCTCGTGGAAGCCTCGCTTACGGCGGCCAGGCAGCTCCCCGGCAAGCAGGAGCGGGCCGAGCGCGTGGACGCGATCCGCACCGAGATGCTCGACACGCACTTCCCCCTCAAGGCCGACGGCAGCTACGCGGAGTTCGCGGCCTCCGTAAAGGCCCGCAACGACGCCAAGGAGGCGTTCCGCACACTCGAGAAGAAGGTCACGCGGAAGCTGATCGTGGAGAAGCAGATCCGCGCCGACGGGCGCAAGGCCCGCGAGATCCGCCCCATCGAGGCGCACGTGGGCGTCTTCGCCCGCACGCACGGCTCGGCCTTCTTTCAGCGCGGCGAGACGCAGAGCCTGGTCAGCTGCACCCTCGGCACCGCCAAGGATGAGCAGATCGTCGACGGGCTGCTCCCCGAGTACTCGAAGAAATTCACGCTCCACTACAACTTCCCGCCTTTCTCGACGGGCGAGGCCAAGCGGATCATGGGCCCCGGCCGGCGCGAGATCGGGCACGGCGCGCTGGCGGAGCGGTCGCTGCTGGCGATCCTCCCCAGCCCGGAGGACTTCCCCTACACCATCCGCGTCGTCAGCGACATCACCGAGTCGAACGGATCGTCCTCGATGGCGTCCGTCTGCGGCGGGTGCCTGGCGCTCATGGACGCGGGCGTGCCGATCAGCGCGACGTGCGCCGGCATCTCCGTCGGGCGCTTCACCGACGAGAACGGCGAGAAGGAGCTCTTCGTCACGGACATCATCGGCGAGGAGGACTTCTTCGGCGACATGGACTTCAAGGTGTCGGGCACGCGCGAGGGGATCACCGGCATCCAGCTCGACCTCAAGGCCCGCGGGCTCTCGGTGGAGCAGATCGGCCGGGTCTTCGAGCAGGCGCGCGAGGGGCGGCTGGAGATCATCGAGAAGATGGAGGCGTGCATCCCGGCCCCGCGCCCGCAGATCTCGCCGCTGGCCCCCAAGATGGTCACGCTCCAGATCTCGGTGGACAAGATCGGCAAGCTGATCGGCCCGGGCGGGAAGATGATCCGGGCTCTGCAGGACAAGCACGGCGTCAACATCGACGTCGAGGACGACGGCACGGTGATGATCTCCGGCACGAACGGCCCGTCCGTCGAGGCGGCCCACGCCGAGGTCAGCGCGCTGTGCGAGGAGATCAAGGTCGGGACGATCTACGAAGGTAAGGTGGTTTCCACCAAGGACTTCGGCGCTTTCATCGAGCTGGCGCCGGGCACCGACGGCATGTGCCACATCTCCGAGCTGGCGGAGGGCTACGTGAAGAACGTGGAGGACGTGGTCAAGGTCGGCGACATCGTGAAGGTCAAGGTCATCCTCGTGGACGAGCAGGGACGCATCAAGCTCAGCCGCAAGCAGGCCATGCCGAGGGCCCCCAAGCCCGAGAAGTCCGAGAAGATCGAGGCCTGACGCCCCCTACGAACAACCCGCGATCAGCCGCGCGGCCCCGGCACTTGCCGGGGCCGCGAACTTCCCGGACGGGGATTGACCCCGCGCGGGCTTTTGGTAATCTGGGGCGTCCGATGCAGCGCGCTTCGGCTCGGAGCCGCCGGAGGGGCGCGCTGCTGCGAGACGTCGGCACTCGGGGCCGGCGTGGGGTGTAAGCGTCGCGCTGGCGGCGGGTGTCTCGCGACGCCCGGACCGGACGGTGCGGCGAGGGCTGGGGGTGTTCGATGAGTGCGAACTCCGGGGGCCGACTCGAGGGTGTGGAAGGCGTCGTGAAGTGGTTTGATCCCCGCAAGGGCTTCGGGTTTATTATCGGCCCTGAGGGTCAGGACATCTTCGTGCACTACTCGTGCATCGACGGCGACGGCTTCCGGGTGCTCAAGGACGGCGCGTCGGTGGTCTACGACGCCGAGCAGTCTGACAAGGGATGGAAGGCCCTGCGGGTGCAGAGGCCCGATCCGAGCGTCGTCGTGCCACGGCGGCAGCACACACGAACGCCCAGGCGGTAGGGCGCCGGACGTACAGTCTCTGTGCGCTTGGCCGGGCATCTCCATCTCATCCCCGTGTTCAGCCTCGCCGCCGAGACGGCCCCGGTCGGGGCGACGTGGCTCGCGCCGGCCATGATCGGCTTCGGCATCGGGATGCTCGTCGCCTCCGCGGCGGCGGCGGCGCTCGCGCGGCGGCACACGCGGCGCTTGCGCGCGGCGGCGGCTCGCGCCAGGCGGGCGGAGCGGCTGGCGGAGCTGGGGTCGATGACTCGCGGGCTCGCGCACGAGATCAAGAACCCGCTCTCGACGATCGGGCTCAACGTGCAGCTTCTCACGGAGGCCGTCGAGGACTCGTCGCTGCCCGAGGAGGAGCGGGCACCGCTCCTGCGGCGGCTGGGGGCGCTGGGGCGCGAGGCCGAGCGGCTGCGGGGCATCCTGACCGACTTCCTCGAGTATGCCGGCGAGCTGCGCCTCGAGCCGCGCGAGGCGGATCTCAACGCCACGATCGACGAGCTGATCGACTTCTTCCTGCCGCAGGCCGAGCAGCAGGGGGTGCGCCTGCGGGCCGACCTGGCGCCGACGGCCGTGCGTGCGTGGTTCGACCCCTCCCACGTGAAGCAGGCGGTGCTGAACCTGATGCTCAACGCGGTGCAGGCGATGGCGCGCCATGACGGGCGGGCGCGCGAGCTGATTCTGCGGACGGGCACCGGGCTTGACGAGGACCGGCGACCGACGGCGGTCCTGCACGTGATCGACACGGGTCCCGGGGTATCCGAAGAGGCGCGCCCCCGGATCTTCGACCCGTACTTTACGACGAAGGCGGGCGGGTCGGGGCTGGGGCTGCCGACCGCGCGGCGCATCATCGAGGCGCACGGCGGGCGCATCGATCTGCACAGCGAGCCCGGGCGCGGGACCGACTTCATCGTGACGCTCCCGGGCGAGCCCCGCGAAGGCGAACGAGGTCGCGACGGAGCGCGCATTCCTCCCACCGACTGAGGCCGAGCACCGCCGCGAGCCTCGCTCTCAAGGGGACGTGCGGTGTGCTCCGCATGGGTCGGGGCGGGTGCGGCTGCTGTGCAGCAAGGCGGGAAGCGTCGCCGGGGCGGGCGGCGCAGCGGGGCGGCGCGGGGCGCCGGCTCGCGCACGACTCCGGCGCGGGTCCGCTCGCCGATTCGAGCGGCGGCCGCGCTGGCACCGCGGCGAGGCTCAGACTTTCGCGCGGGCCTACATGCGCTCGAACGCGGCGGCGATGCGGGCGGCGGCCTCGGCGAGCTCGGCGCGGGTGTTGAGGATGTCGGGGCACAGGCGGAGGTAGCCCGGTCGGGCCGGGGCGGGCGTCGAGGCCAGGCGCGTCGGGCCCGCCGCCGCGGCCTGGGGATGGACGAGGGCGGGACGGGCGTCCACGTTCACGCCCTGCTCGAGGACGCGGGCGCAGAAGCCCTGGAAGTCGTCCGTGGGGACGAGCAGGAATGCGCCGTGCGGCTCGATGTCGAGCACGGGCACGCCGCGGGCGGAGAGCTGGTCCTCGAGGAAGGCCTGCTGGGCGAGGCTGTACTCGCGGAGTCGCTCGACGCGTAGGGCGAGGGTGAGCTCGAGGCCGGCGAGGGCCTGGTAGCTCGTGAGGACCGCGGGCGTCGCTTCGAGCCATGCGTCGCCGCCGGGGGCGAGGTCGGGCTCGTCGGGGCGCTGGAACTCGAAGACGCCTCGCTTGGCGAACCAGCCGGTGTCGAGGGTGAAGAGCGCGGGCCGCGCGGAGTCGGCCAGATGACGGGCGTGGATGGCGAGCCATCCGGCGCCGGGGCCGCCGCGGGTGTACTTGTAGTTGCCGCCGATGGCGAAGTCGGCGTCCAGCGCGTCGAAGTCGAAGGGGATCGCTCCTGCGGCGTGGTAGGCGTCGAGGACGACGAGCGCGCCGGCGTCGTGCGTCCGCCGGATGATGCGCTCGAGGCCACCGAGCGCCTGGCCGGTGACGAAGTAGACGACGCTGATGACCACGAGATCGACGTGCTCGTCGATGGCGTCGCAGACGGCGTCTGGGCTGAAGAGGCCGCGGGTGTCGGGCTCGATCCAGCGCAGCTCGGCGCGCCCCTTGGCGGCGTACGTCTTGAGGATGTGGTCCACGGAGTCGAATTCGGCGCGTGTGGCGACCACGCGAGGGCGGGGGCCTGGGAGGGCGTTGAGCACGGCGCGCAGCCCCTGGCCGGCGGAGACGCGCGGGACGACGGCGTCGGGACGGGAGCATCCGATGAGGGCCGCCTGGAGCGCGCGGAAGCGGCGCATGGCGTCCATCCACTCGCGCCACGCGTGGTCCATCTGCGAGTACCAGAGGTCCATCGCGTGGCGCACGTCCTCGGCGGCGAGGTCGAGCGGGCGGCCGAGCGAGTGGTTGGCGAGGTAGATCTCGGATCGCGCGAGCACGCGGGAGAAGAGCGGGTGGACGTGGCGGGCCAGCGCCTCCTCGGTCAGCGGGCCGTCGCCCATCGCGCGGACCGCTTCGGCGATCCTCGGGCGCACGATCGCTGTCGCGGCGCGGGCCGTCATGCGGGGGCTCCGGTTTCGTGGGGCCCGCGGAGCTCGGTGCGCACCTGCCAGAGCTCCGGGAAGAACTCGAACTCGATGGCGCGGCGGAGGTAGGGCACGCCGGGCGTGCCGCCGGTGCCGGTCTTGAATCCGATGATGCGCTCGACGACCTTCATGTGGCGGAAGCGGAAGAGGCCGTACTGCTCGTCGATGTCCACGAGCTTCTCGCACATCTCGTAGGCGTCCCAGTGGTCGCGGGGGTGCTCGTAGATGCGCTGGAAGACGGCCACCACGCCCGGGTGCGGCTCGCGGGGCTCGGAGAAGTCTCGATCGAGCACCTCGGGCGGGACGGGGAGCCCGCGGCGGGCGAGGTGCGCCAGGAACTCGTCGTAGAGGCTGGGCGATTCGAGCGCGCGCTCGAGCTCCTCGTGCACCCCCGGCATGTGCCGAAAGACGGCGAGCATCCGACGGTCCTTGTTGCCCAGGAGGAACTCGATCATGCGGTACTGGTGCGATTGCAGCCCGCTCGCCGGGCCGAGGACGTGGCGGAACTCGATGTACTCGCTGGGCGTGAGCGTCGCGAGCACGTCCCACTGGCGCAGGAGCTGGGCCTGGATGTGCTTGACGCGGGCCAGGATCTTGAAGGTGGGCTCGAGCTGGTCCTCGCGCACCAGGCGCATCGCCGCGCGGAGCTCGTGGATCGCGAGCTTGAACCAGAGCTCGCTGGTCTGGTGCTGGATGATGAAGAGCAACTCGTCGTGGTGGGGCGGGTCGGAGAGCGGCTGCTGGGCGCTGAGCAGCGTGTCGAGGCGGAGGTATCGCGCGTAGTCGAGGCGCCCGGTGAAGTCGGTCTGGTAGGGTTCTGCGTGCCGCGTCATGGGCGCTCCTGTCGGGGTCTCCCTCTCAGGGTACCCGACCCGGGTGCGCCACGCGCCTGCCTCAGCGGTTGTCGGCGAGATCGCCCGGGCCGGAGAGCGGCACGAAGGTCAGCGAGGTCTGCCACGCGGCGTTTTCGGAGCCGGGGCCCACGGCGATGATCGAGCCGTCTCCCGTCGAGGCGATATGGGTGATGCTCCGCGAGGCGTAGTAGTCGGCCCGCGCCGAGCCGGTCGTGCACCCGCCGGCGGCCATCCCGCAGATGCCGGCGAGGAGCAGCCCCCAGCCGGCGGGTTTTGAGAGTCGAGCGGTCGCCATTCGGAGGATCCTGGGTCCCCGGGGGTTGCGAGCGTGGTCCTGCGTACCACCACGATCGAATACGCGCATGGGAAAGGCGTCCCTTCCGGGCGGGGCCCGTCTCGCGAGGGCCCGCGCCGGGCCGCTCTGTGTCGATGGGCGCGGTTGTGCCGAGCCCGGCTCGTGTTATGGGAGTCGCCCGACGGGCGAGGGGTCAGGCCCCGTCCGGCGCGGCGACTTCCCTACCATGCCGCGAGCGGCTCCGGCTGTCGTCGCCGCCCCTGCGATCCAGTGCCGAGAACGAACCATGAAAGTCGCCTTCAGCACCGTTGCTTGCCCCGATTGGACGCTCGACCGGGTCATGAGTTTCGCCGACGAGGTGGAATATGACGGCGTCGAGCTGCGCACGTTCGGCTGGGGCAGCACGGGACTTGCCTGCGATCCGGCGCTGACCGACGGCGAGAAGGTGCGGCGGTTGGCGCTCGAGTCCGGCACGCACGTGATGTGCCTGGGCACGAGCGTGAAGTTCGACGATCCGATCCGGCCGCCGGTGCTGGGCCGGGCGCTTCGCGCCGGGGAGCCCTCCCTGGAGGCCGGGAAGCGGTTCCTGCAGCTCGCCGACGAGCTCGAGTGCCCGTGCATCCGCGTGTTCGGGTTCGAGGGGCCGGGCGGCGAGAGCCGGGCGCGCACGCACGACCGCGTGGTCGTGCGGCTGAGGTCGCTCCTGGACGCGGCGCGGTCGCGCCGCATCCGGGTGGTGCTCGAGAACGGCGGCTCTTTCGGGCGCGCGTCGGACCTCGCGGAGGTTATCCGCGAATGCGGGAGCCAGTGGCTCGGCGCGGCGTACAACATCGCCGTGGGCGTTTCGGCGGGGGATCGCGTGGAGGACGCGATCGATCTCCTGGGGGACCGGCTGTGGACGGTCAAGCTCAAGGACCTGCGCGGGACGAAGCCCGTCGAGATCGGGCAAGGGGAGACGCCGCTGCGCCCCGCCGTGGAGCACCTCGAGCGCAACGCGTACGAGGGGTGGCTGGTCGTCGAGTGGATGAAGTACTGGGTGCCCGAGATCGCCGAGCCGGAGGGGGTTCTGCGGCGTGCGGTGGGCACGCTCCAGGAGTGGATCGTCGGCTCCCGCGGGCGTGCCGGCGCGCGGACGGCCGGCTCGGTCTAGCGGCAGCGTCGGGAGCATCGCGTGGGTGAGACGGCGGCCGAGCGAGCCTCCGAGATCGTCGGCATGTGCGAGGGAGCGGGTTTCGCGCTGGCCGGGGCGGCGAGGCTGGAACCGAGCGCCCACGCGCGCGAGCTGCGGGAGTGGCTGGGCGGCGGCAAGCACGGCGAGATGGGGTGGCTCGCCGAAACTGTCGAGGAACGGCTCGATCCGACGCGCCTGCTCTCGGGCGCCGCGTCGGTCGTGATGGTGGCGGACTTCTACGCGCCGCGCGGCGCGCCCTCGGACGCGGTTCGGCCGGACGGCGGGCGGATCGCGCGCTACGCGCGCGGGCGCGACTACCACGACGTGCTCAAGCGGCGCATCCAGCGTGTCTGCGACCGGGTCCGCACCCGGTGGCCGGGCGCCGCGACCCGTGCCTTCACCGACACCGCACCGGTCCTCGAGCGCGAGCTGGCGGCTCTCTGCGGGCTGGGGTGGATCGGCAAGCACACACTGCTCATCAGCCCGGTGCACGGGAGCTGGATGCTGCTCGGCGGCTTTCTGACGACGCTGGACCTCGAGGCGCCACCGACGCAGGGCGCGGTCTCCGATCACTGCGGCACCTGCACCAGATGCATCGAAGCCTGTCCGACTGCCGCGATCACGCCCTACAGCGTGGACGCGCGCCGCTGCATCAGTTATCTCACGATCGAGCACCAGGGGCCGATCGAGCCGTCGCTCGGTGCGAGCCTCGGCGGCTGGCTGGTTGGGTGCGACATCTGCCAGGAGGTCTGCCCGCACAACTCGCCCCGTTCCGGAGGCGCCGGGGGCGTGGCGGTACGGGATGAGTACGCCGCGCGGCGCAGCGGCTTCGACCTGCTCGAGGTGCTGGGATGGGACGAGGCGACCAGGCGTGGGAGGTTCGCCACCAGCGCGATGAAGCGCGTGACGCTCGCGCAGGCGAAGCGGAACGCGGTTCTGCTGGCCGGCCGGATGCTCCACGACGCGGGCGCGTCGGCGGAGCCAGCGCGCGGGGTTGGGAACTCCTGGGATTCGCTCCGACATGCTCTGGCGCACAGGCTGATTGACGTGGCCTGGGACGCCAACGAGCCCGAGCCGGTGCGTGAGGCCGCGCGCGGCGTGCTTGCGGGTCTCACCCCCTCCGCACCGCGAGCCGCGCCGTGAGCACGATGAGCAGCCCGGGCGCCAGGTACAGCTCCTCGAGGTAGACGAATCCCATCAGGAAGAGCGGCGCCGCGATCCCGATCGCGGCGCACCAGACGAGGAGCTTGCGCCGGCCGCGCTCGCCCGCCAGGCCCGAGTGTCCGTCGGGCGTGGGGATCATGCACAGCCAGACGTAGGCGGGGAACACCAGGCCGTAGAAGGCCATGAAGAGGCGGTAGTAGAGCTCGGGCTCCAGCGGGTGGGGGAGGAAGCTCGCCAGCTCGGGCCAGTCGAGAAAGAAGGGGACGATGAGGAGAACGACGGCCCCGATCGCCGTCGCGAAGAGGACGGGCCGGCTGCGTGGGCGCGTGCGAAGCAGCTCGCGCGAGTGGACGAGGATCGTGAAGGCGAGCTGCCCGCCGATATGGAAGAAGACGACGCCGCGGGCCGTGCCGCGGTGCTCGATGCCGGCGCTCTCCCTCAAGACGCGGATGTCGCCCCCGTAGCCGAGGGTGAAGAGGATCATGACGAGGAAGAATGCGCCGAAGCCGATGGTGAAGGCCGCCCGCCGTCCCGAGTCGTGGAGCGACTCGGCGGCGCGGAGGAACGTGGGGTCGAGGTAGGGGCAGAGCGCGAAGCCGAAGGCGCAGACCGGGGCGAGCCAGAGGAGGTCGATGGGCGGCTCGCGCTGCGTGGGCGGCGCGATCGAGCCCGCGCTCCAGGCGACGACGATGCAGATCGCCGAGAGCGCCCAGGCCGTCAGCGCCAGCCACCGCGCCCGGCCGGCCACGGGGATCAGCACGGCCGCGATCGCGATGACGAGTAGCGCGCCCAGGCCGGCCTGAAAGTACCCCGTCCAGCTCAGGACGATCCCGAGGAAGTACGCCTGGAACAGGATGGTCACCACGGCGAACGCCCGGACGGCCGCGCCGTGCCGCTCGAGCAGGGCCCGCGGCTCGTGGCGTCCGGTGAGCACCCAGCCCATGGCCGCGGCGCCGACGACGTTGGGGATCGCGAAGACCGCGAACCCCCACGGCCCGTAGTCCCTGACGAGGAGCGCCGGCAGGAACATGCCGATGCACCACGTCCACGAGCAGGCCAGGTAGAAGGCCCAGCCGAGGACGGTCCACGCCGAGGCCGGCTTCTCGCGGGGAGGGTGGCTCATGAGCCCGTCACTCTAGGAAAACGCGGCGTCTGCCGCGAATCGGCTTGCTGGGTGCGCCCCGGCGTGTCATCCTCACGGGAGGCCGCGGGACTGTTGCCCGGCAGTGGCGTTGAAGGACGGGGTGGAGTTGCGGATCATGCGGATCATCATCGCGGGTGGGCTGGCGGTCGCCGTGGTCGGGCCGGCGCCGGAGGCCCGCGCCGACTACACCCACAACATCATGCTCACCGGCTACTGGCCGCCGACGGCGAGCATGGTCGAGCGTTTCAGCACCGACCCCGATCTCAACCCCGGGGGCTGGGTCGGCGGCAACTGGGAAGGGCGGGGGTACGACATCTACTCGTTCTTCCCCGCGTTCGTGGACGACGGCGACAACGACTGGGGGCAGGGATCGGGCGACTTCGAGGTGGATTATCAGGACACGTCCGCGGACTGGGCGCGGATCACGCAGGAGATCCGTCCCGCGGCGATCATCACGTTCAGCCGCGGCGGGCGGGGGAGCAATTGGGAGATCGAGAGCCACCACCGGCTGCGTGCGCCGGAGCAGTGGGCGCCGGACTACACCGATCCGTTCCAGCCGAGCCTCGACATGCCCATCTACCAGTCGCTCGAGATCGGCGCGGAGCTGTACAGCACGCTGCCGATGGAGGAGATCCGCGACGCCGTCGCCGACGCGGGGGTGGTGAACAACGCGTACATCGATTGGAACGGCACCGGGGGGAACTACCTCTCCGAGTTCATCGGGCTGCACGGGGTGTGGTACAACTCGCTCAACGACTCCCAGGGCGCTGATTGGCGGAACTTCGCGGCCGGGCACATCCACGTCGGGATGCAGACGCCGCTGGACGGCGCGATCGCCGCGACGGAGATCACGCTGCGCGAACTGACGGCGTATCTCGACACGGTAATCCCGGCGCCGGGGGCACTGGCGCTGAGCGGTCCCGTGATGGCTCTGCTGGCGGCACGACGGCGACGCGGACCGGGAAGCCGATAGTCTCGGAGCCAGTTCGCATTGACCTTGGTGCACGAGGACCACACGTGTGCTGCGTCGGTGCTCATGCTGTGCATCCGCACCGCGATGGACCCGTATAAGAGAGAGACGTGTCCGATGGCTCGCCCGAGCCGTCGAGGCCGATGGCGTCGGCAGAGGCGCCCGGGAGTCCCCGCGCGGCCATGCGCTGCGTGCACGGGCTCCGACTTCACCAGACGGAGAAGGAGAACCCCCATGAAGCCCCGGTACACCCGCCGCGTGCGTGGGCTGGTGGGACGGCGCTCGCCGCAGTGATGACGTGGTCAGCGCCGCCCTGCGCTGCGCAGGAGTGCGTTTGGCGAGCATCCAACCCGGACGCCTCCTGGGGGCGCGTCATGGCCACCGATGAGGTCCGCCGGGAGACCGTGCTCTATTGGGCTCGCGTCATGTATCCATTCCCGTGCGAGACATGGACGTGGGATGGTGACCGGTGGACGCTCCGCGGCACGGAGGGTCCTCCGGCCCGTGACCAGGCGGCCATGGTCTTCGACGCGGCGCGTGGCGAGACGCTGCTCTTCGGCGGGCTGGGCGGTGTCCGGTACGGCGACACGTGGACCTGGGACGGGGCGAGGTGGACGCTCGAGACGACCGATGGGCCGTCGCCGCGTCGGGCGCACGCGATGGCGTACGACCCCGCACGCGGTGAGGTGGTGCTGTTCGGAGGGCGCGCGGCCGAGCTCAGTGGCGAGACATGGATCTGGAATGGTGAGGCGTGGCGCCTTGCATCCACCACCGGGCCCGCTGCGCGGGCGCGTCACGGCATGGCCTATGACCCGATCAGCGGCGAGGTGCTGCTCTGCTGCGGTGCGAACGACACCCAGTTCTTGAGCGATACCTGGAGCTGGGATGGCGGCGCGTGGACGCTGCGTTCGCCGGGAAACTCACTGTTCCGGGCGGCGGGAGCCGCCATGGCGTTGGACGATTCGTCTGGGAGCGTCATCCGCTTCGGGGGGGATGTCCCCGACGACGGCTTGAACAACGGGGTCACCGATGAGACGTACGCGTGGGATGGAACCGCGTGGCACCGGGTGCATAGCGCCGAGCCTGGCGCAAGGTCCTCTTGCGGGATGGCGCCCGATCCGGTGCGGCCGGGGCTCATCCTCTTCGGCGGCTACGACGGGCTCGTCAGCCACTACAGCGACATGTGGCGCTGGAGTTCGGGTGATTGGGAGCTGATGGGATTGACCTCGCTGGAGATCCCTTACCCGGTCGGTCCTCTCGTGTTTGATTCCGTTCGTGCGCATGCGCTGTTTGTTCCGCAGGGTGAAGCCCGAGATTCGTGGCCCTGGGTCTGGGACGGATCGCTCTGGCGAGCTTCCGACATGCCGCGCCGGCGGCTCTCGAGCGGGGGCGCCGCGGCGTTCGACGAGGCGCGAGGCCAACTGGTCCTGCTGTCCGGGGCGTCGACCTGGCTGTGGGATGGCGAGCAGTGGCACGAGCGGGTAGTCCCCGGTCCCGGAGAGCGTCTGCATCACGCGATGGCCTTCGACCGCGCCGGCGGCCACGTCCTTCTCTTCGGGGGATCGACGGGAGGGAACGCGGCCGGCGACACGTGGCTGTGGGACGGTGACGCGTGGACGCACGCGGCGGCGCAGGGTCCCTCACCGCGCTGGGGAGCGGCTCTGGCCTTCGATGAGGCCGGAGGGAGGCTCGTTCTCTTCGGCGGCACGGACGGGACAGAACTCTCCGGCCAGACGTGGGGGTGGACAGGATTCGGCTGGGAGCTCCTCTCGGAGGATGGGCCCTCGCCCCGATTCGCGGGCGCGATGGCGTACGCCCCGCAGGTCGGCGGCCTGCTCCTGACCGGGGGGACGACCGGCGAGTACGAGCAGCCGCTCGCCGACTCTTGGCTATGGCGTGGCGGAGCGTGGAGCGAGATCTCCCTGGACGGCCTGTCCGGGCGGGCGCACCACTCCATGCGGCTCGACACGGCGGACGAGGAGCTCATGGCCTTCGGCGGGAAGGATGGGCCCAACCACCTCGCCGACCTGCGCGTGTTCGTGTTGGATTGTGGCGATGCGTGCCGCGTCGACTGGAACGGAGATTCGAGCGTGGACACGCGCGACGTCGTCGGGTTCCTGCTCGCCTGGGCGAACGGTGAGCCGGGGGCCGACTGGGATGGTGACGGCACGATCGGCGCCCAAGACGTCATCGCCTTCCTGAGCGACTGGGGCGCCGGCTGCTGAGGCGTCGCTACTTCAGCCGTCCCTTGCTGCGCTGCTGCTTCTTGGGCGTGACGTGGAAGGTGGCCGCGCACTGACCCACGCGGCGCTCCTTCGAGCCGGGCTTGGTGATCGCCTGCACGATCTCCATGTCGATGGTCGTGTTGAACTCGACGCCCGACGCGGCGAGGGCGTGGATGTCGTCGCGGGGCGTGATGCGGTAGATCGCCGGGCCGAGGCAGGGGCGGAGGAACTTGTACTCAAGGTGCTTGCAGACGACGGTGAAGTCCCCGCCGCAGATGCCGAAGACGTACGTGCCGCCGGCGATCTCGGAGTTGCCCAGGAGGGCCGCGCCGGCCATGGCGTTGTACCAGTTGCGGTTGAATCGCCGGAAGGGGAGGATCGCCTGGAAGGTCTTGGCGTCCAAGCGCTTCATGCGGATGCCGGAGTGGAAGGCGTAGGGCAGCCAGATCAGCGAGCAGACCCGGTGCCAGAAGTTGTTGCGGGTGCTCAGGCGGCTGACGAAGGCCTCCATGCGCTCGAAGAGCGTTCGCTTCTGCCGCCTGCCGGGCGTGATGGGGGCGGCCGGGCTGTCCACCGGCTGGCCCGCGGGCTCGGAGCGCGCCGCGGCACTCTCCACGGGGGGCGGTGGAGCAGAGGCCGCCGGGGTCTGCGGCCGCCCGGGGATGCTCGTGTGCGTGGGGCTCAAGGGGCTTGCCTCGGTCCATGATATGCCCCCGCCCCGACCCTGCCGGGCGTGGGCGGATCAGAAGGCCGGCAGGGGCGCGGGCGCGAGGCTGTACCAGCCCTTCTCGTTGCGGCTGACCGTCACCAGCGGCGTGGCGGGATCGTGATCGAGGGCGAGGGTCCAGCCAAGACTCACGGCCGCGTCGAGGTACCAGCGCCGGCTCACCATGCTGGTGTAGGGCTCGACGTCGTAGGCGAGGCTGTAGGCGGCCCCGAGGTGCCAGGTGGTGGGCATGACATCGGGCGTGAAGACGATGGTCCGGCCCTGCACGTCGGTGAATCCAACGGCCTGCTGCCCCCAGGTGTGGCCGGGGGTGAGCAGGACCCAGATCCCCGGCTCGGTCTCGGTCCGGCGCATCTGGGCGGGGACCCGCGGGAGCTCGTCGCGCTGGGGGACGTAGCCGGGAGGGAATGCCCGGGGCGAATCGACGAGCGAGAGCTTCGGCTCGATGGGGAGCAGGTGATCGCGGTAGTACGTCCGCGTCATGACCGAGCTGTTGGCGAGGGCGTCGCGCCACTCACGGGCCTGGGCCCAGATGCGGGCGTTGGGGAACGTGAGCTTGACCTCCCGGGCATCACCGGAGGCCTCCCCCGGTCCGGCGACCCAGTCGGGAGTCTCACCGGCGCGGGAGCGGCGGGTCAGCCCGCCGGCGTGATCGAAGTGGAGGTGCGTGACGATCACGGCGTCGATCTGCGCGGGGTCGAGCCCGGCCTCGGTCACGGCCGTCTCGACCGTTCGGTCCTCGAGGCCGAAGATGTCGCGCATTTTGGGGTCGAGCTTGTCGCCGGTGCCGGTCTCGATCACGATGCGCCGGGCGCGTCCGAGCTGGGGATCGGGCTTCTCGCTCTCGAGGAGCAGGCAGTTGTGGGCGAGGGCGATGCGGTTGCGATCGTCCGGCTGGACGTCGCGCGTCCAGACCACGCGGGGGATGATGCCGAACATGGAGCCGCCGTCGAGCAGCAGCCGCCCGGCGCTCAGATGCCTCCAGTGATAGCGGACGTCCTTCATGCCGCGATGGTATCGCCGGGGCCGCCTACGGGCGCGGCGCCGAGGGCGATCCGAGGCGCGGCCCCTGGGCGGGCGTCGGGCCGGTCACGCGGAAGAAGTCGAAGGCGGCCTCGGCGCTGCGCGAGCCACCCGGGCAGGCGGCGCCGATGCCGATCTTCACCTCGGTGAAATCGGCGAACTGGGGCGGGCCGATCGTGTACCACTCGCGCCCGTCGTAGCTGACCGAGCCCGTGTACGTGCGCCCGCGCCGGCTGATCCGCATCCAGACGGCGTCGCCGATCGTGTTGGGCACCATCGAGCTCGCCGGCTCGCCGCCGAGCTCGCGCACGAGCTGCCATCGCCGGCCATCGTCGAACACGTTCCCGAGGCGGATGTAGTTGGCGTGGTCCTGCCAGACGATGATGAACGCCTGCTCGTTGGGGCGCTGCGCCTTGAAGTCGGTCCAGGTGACGGCGTCGAAGTCTCCTTGGGGCGCGTGCTGGAGGAAGAGGTTCGTCAGGTCGAAGCGGGGGCCCCACACGTCGCCGTCGCGCGTGCTCAGGATGAGGCGGCCCCGATCGAGCCGCCAGAGCGACGGGTCTTCGTTGACGACGATCCAGCGGGAGCGGTCGGGTTGGCGTGCGTCGAACTCGTCGCTCGATCCGACGAGCGCGCCCCTGGCGCCGGAGGGGAGGGGCTGGGGCAGGTGCGTGGGGCCGTCGACTTCCAGGCGCAGGCCGGTCTGCGCATCGGGCACGGCGCGGAAGCGATCGATCGCGAGCTGTCGCGGCGCGCCGCCGGCGAGCGACTGGTGCGAGTGGTAGACGATGAAGCGCTCGCGACCGTCGGGCGATTCGACCAGCGCGCAGTGACCCGGCCCTGAGACGTGCGGCGTGCGCGCCACGATCGGGACCGGCTGGCCCCTTGTCCACGGGCCCGTGGGCGAGGGCGCCGTCGCGTAGCCGATCGAGTAGCCCGGGCTCGAGTACACGGTGCCGGAGTAGAGGAGCACGTAGGTCGGGCCGTGCTTGAAGACGTGGGGGGCTTCGGTCCAGCTGCCCTCCCACCCCAGTTGCGGCCCGATGCACATCGTGGGCTCGCTCGTCACACCGGCCAGGAATGGCCCGAGACGTACGACCCAGATCTCGCTGACGGGGTTCTGCGAGATGTCCTTGGAGTAGAAGAGGTAGGCGCGCCCGTCGGTGTCGCGGAAGACGTCGGCGTCGATCACGGCGTAGCCGGGGTCCCAGAGCGGGGCGCGGATATCGGTGAAGGGGCCGAGCGGCGAGGAGGCCTGGGCGACGCAGATGCGGTGCCCCTCGGCGTCGTTGTTGACCGCGTTGTAGTAGAGCAGGTAGCGGTCGCCGTCGCGGATGACGCAGGGGGCCCAGAAGCGGGCCTGCGCCCAGGTCTGGTCCGTTTTCTCGTAGCAGAACCCTCGGGCCTGCCAGTTGACGAGGTCCTGCGAGGACCAGACGCGGAAGCCGCGGTTGACGTTGGTTGTGCCGTAGAGGTAGTACGTGCCACCGTCGAGCAGGACGTGTGGGTCCGCGATGGCGACGTCGAGTGGGTTTGCGAACGAGTCGACACGAGCCTGCGGCCCGAGCTGCGCGGAGGCGAGGGCGGCCGGCCACGACAACACGGACAGCAGGCACACGAACTGCAGGCTCGTCTTCATTGCGGCATCTCCTGGCGGAGTGTACGATCGGACTTCGGAACGGAGGGAGCGATGGCCGGGATCGACTGGGTCGGCGTGGGGCGTCTGAATGAGCTGCGTCACTGCACGCTCTTGCGCGGGCTCGGGGCGGAGGTCGTCGAGCTCGGCGACGGGGTGATGGCCTATTCGCCCGGGGTGCGATGGGTGAACCAGGCGTCGGGCCTGGGGCTGAGCTGCTTCGGTGAGACGCCGCCTCTCGGCAGGGCGACCGAGGATGAAGCGGGGCGGTACGTGCCCGTGGTCGACCGCGCGGTCGAGTTCTATCGCGAGCGCGGCGTCACGCCCCGGGTCGAGACCTGCTCGCTCGCGCCCGAGTCCCTGCTGGGCGCCCTGGCCGCGCGGGGATTCACGACGCTCCATTATGAGAACGTGCTGGCGGCGGAGCTCACCGACGGGGGCGAGGAGCGCAGGCTGCCGCCGAGCATCCGGATCGTCCAGGTCGACAAGACCGACGAGGCGATGGTGCGCACGCAGGCGGAGGTGATGACCCGCCTGTTCGCGACGCCCGCCGAGCCGGCGACGGAGGAGATGGTGCTGATGGCCGCGAAGGCGATCCGCGAGCCGTGCTCGATCGGCCTGCTGGCGATGGAGGGGGATCGGCCGGTGGGCGCGTGCGGGATGGAGACGCGCGAGGTCGACGGCGTGCGCCTGGCGGCGCTCTGGGGGGCCGTCGTGGAGCCGGACCGCCGCCGCCAGGGCATCCAGCTTGCGATGCTCGCGCACCGGATGCGGGTGGCGCGCGAGCTGGGGTGCGCGCTGGCGATCATCGAGAGCAAGCCGGGCGTGGCCACCGAGCGGAACGCGGCGAGGGTGGGGTTCGCTCTCGCGTACGTGCGAACGGTGATGGAGCAGCGCGGCGCCGGCTGACCGGCTCGGGGGGCGCGAGCCGGCGAGCGGCCGGGGCGAAGGGGCGCCGGAGCGGTCAGTACGGCCGACCCCCGGCGCGGAGCCACTCCCGGAACAGCAGGGCGCACTCGGTGCGCATCACGTCGGCGTGGACACGCACGCGGCTGCCGCCGCGCGAGTACATCTCCTCGATCGGGATCGCCAGCTCGCGGAAGCCCGCGCCCGCGGCGTCGGCGATGCGCGCGCCGAAGTGGACCGCGTCCAGGTTCGCCCAGTGGATGGCGGCGGCGCACATGGGGCAGGGCTCGCAGGTGGTGTACATCTCGCACCCGGAGAGGTCGATGGTGCGCAGAGCGGCGCCGGCCGTGCGGATGCAGACAATCTCGGCATGGGCAGAGGGGTCGGACTGTTCCCACACAAGGTTGTGACCGCGCGCGATCACATCTCGACCGCGGACAATCACCGCTCCGAAGGGCGACTGACCCGCCCAGATGCCACTGCGGGCCTGCTCGATCGCGAGCACCATGAACGCGTCGATTCCCACGGCGTGCTAGCCCCTCGCCGGCCCCAGCAACTGCTCCGGCTCCTGCAGCAGCTCGACGATCCGCGCCAAACACAGCGCGCCCGTCGCCCCGTCCACGACGCGGTGGTCGCACGCGAGGCTGAGGGGGAGGAGCTTGCCGACGCGGAACCAGCCCCCCTTGCCGACGACCATCCCCTCGCGCACGCGCCCGGCGGCGAGGATGCCCACCTCCGGGTAGTTGATCACGGGCGTGGCGAAGCGTCCGGCGTAGCTGCCCACGTTGCTGATCGTGAATGTCGAGCCCATGAGCTGCTCGCGGGGGATGCTGCGATCACGTGCGGCCGCGGCGATGGCCGCGATGTGCCGCCCGATTTCGAGGACGCCGAGGCGGTCGGCGTCGCGGATCACCGGCACCATCAGCCCGCTCTCGGTGTCGGTCGCGATGCCGAGGTGCACCGCGCGGTGCTGGGTGATCTCCTCCGCCGCGTCGTCCACGGTGGCGTTGAGCACGCCGAACTGCTCGGTGAGCGCGCGGCACACGGCCGCGCAGACGAACGGGAGGAAGCTCACCTTCTCGCCGCTCGCGGCGCCGAGGCGCTTGCGGAGCGAGTCCAGCTCGGAGACGTCGACCTCGTCCATCACCGTGAAGTGCACGGCGGTGTCGACGCTCTGGCGGAGCCGGCCGGCGATCGTGCGGCGCACGCCGCGGAAGGGCACCTTGGCCGTGTCCGCGCCCTGCGCCAGCGCGACCTGCTGGTTGGGCGTGGGCACGCCGGTGCCAGGGGCCCGCGCCGGGGCGGGGAAGTCGAACGTCGGGGCCTCCCGGGTCGCGCGCGGGGCCGGGACGGCCTCGCGCGGGCGTGGCCGGGCCTGCGGGGCCCCGCGGGTCGGAGCCGGGCCGCCCTGGAGGGCGGCCCGCACGTCCTTCTCGGTCACGCGTCCGCCGATGCCGCTCCCGCGGACCGTGTTGATGTCGACGCCCAGGTCGCGGGCGAGCCGCCGCACGGCGGGCGTGGCGAGCGCCTTGCCGTCGGCCGCGCTGATGCCCTCGAGCGCGCCGCCGACCTGGCCGACCACGGTGCCGGCGTCCTCGCGCTGCGGCTCGGCCTCGATGGCCTTGGCGGCCTCCGCGGAGCCCCTGGCGCGAGGCTGCGAGGCGGTGGCCGGCTCCTCGGCGTCGCCCTCGTACTCGACGAGCACGTCGCCCACCTTGAGGATCTGCCCCTCCTCGCCGTGGAGCGCCTTGATCACGCCGGCGCGGGGGCTGGGCACCTCGACGAGCGCCTTGTCGGTCTCCATCTCGGCGAGGATGTCATGCTCGGCGACCGCGTCGCCGACGGCGACGCGCCACTTGATCAGCTCCGCCTCGTGCACGCCCTCGCCGAGGTCGGGCAGGATGAACTCATTGGGATTGGTTGACTTTGCGTGCGCCATGGTCGGTTCAGTCCTTGTCCATCTTCATCTTGACGAGCAGCGCGAGAACGCCGACGAGCAGGAGCCCGCCGACGATCCAGACGAGCGCCAGCTTCTCGGGGTTGTCCGCCCACTCGGCGATCTCGGCTCCGGTCCGGCTCGGGAGCGTGCCCGTGGACGATTGCGCGAGCGTCGGCGGGATCGCGATCATGGGCCTCCTCCTCCCGCGTGCGGGGCGACGCTCCCCGCGCCCCCGGCTCGAATCAGTACGCGAGACATTCCTCGATCGACTTCTGGATCCGCGGCGCCTCCGGGAGGTAGTCGAGCTCCAGCTTGTAGTAGGGCATGATCGTGTCGAAGCCCGCGCACCGCTGCACCGGCGCCTCGAGGTGCAGGAAGCAGTGCTCCTGGATGAGGGCGCTGATCTCCGCGCCCATGCCCGCGGTCTTGGGCGCCTCGTGCACGACGACGCAGCGGCCCGTATTCCGCACGCTCTCGACGACAGCGTCGATGTCGATCGGGTAGATCGTGCGGAGGTCGATCAGCTCGACGCTCACGTCCTCGGGCAGCTTGTCCATCGCGGCCAAGCACTGGAAGACCGGCGCGCCCCACGTCACGACGGTGATGTCCGACCCCTCGCTCACGACCTTCGCCTGCCCCAGGGGAATGGTGTAGTCCTCGTCGGGCACCTCCTCGCGGAAGCTGCGGTAGACGCGCTTGGGCTCGAAGTAGACGACGGGGTCGGGGTCGCGGATCGCCGAGAGGAGCAGCCCCTTGGCGTCGTAGGGGGTGCTCGGCATGACCACCTTGATCCCGGGCGAGTGGGCGTAGATGGCCTCGGGCGAGTCGGAGTGCAGCTCCGGGGCGTGGATGCCGCCGCCGACCGGCACGCGGACGGTCATGGGGATGGTGATCGCCCCGCGCGTGCGCGTTCGCATGCGCCCCGCGTGGTTGACGAGCTGGTCGTAGGCCGGGCCGAGGAAGCCCTCGAACTGGATCTCGGGGATGGGGCGCATCCCCGCGATCGCCAGCCCGATGGCGCTGCCCATGATCCCCGACTCGTCGAGCGGCGTGTCCACCACGCGGTCGGCGCCGAACCGCGCCTGCAGCCCCTCGGTGACGCGGAAGACGCCGCCGTTGAGCCCGACGTCCTCGCCGAGGAGGATGACGCGGTCGTCGCGCTCCATCTCCTGGGCCAGCGCCGAGTTGATCGCCTGCACGAGCGTGAGCTGAGCCATGCTGCCGAGAACCTCCCTAGAGCTTGTGCTGGCGGCGATACTCGTTGATCGCCGATTCCAGCTTCACCTTCAGATCGCGGAACGCCTCGTTCACGTGGAACTCGCTCCCGTCGGTCGTCTCGATCGCGGTGACGTCCGCCTCGCGCTCGACGATCACCGCGATCGCCAGCGGGTTGACGGCGACGTTCTTGCCGTCCGTGGTCACCAGGTTCACGAACATGTCGCGTCTCCCTCGGGCGATGCGCCCGCTGCCGGAACGCTCAAACGTTCTGGGCCTGCGAGCGCAGTCCCAGCTGATCGGGGTCGAGCCCCAGGCTGCTCGTGCGGAGGGTGTCGCGCTGGCGGACGAGGTCCGGCGGCAGCTCCGCGTACATGTCGTTGAAGAAGTCGGCGGCGCCCGGGGGCTCGATCTCCAGCGCCGTCTTGACGACCTCGTCCACGATGCGTCTGGCCCGCTCCTCGAGCTCGTGCTGGCGCTTGTCGTCCCAGAGCGACTTGCTCTCCATGTACTTGCGCGTGCGGATGAGCGGGTCCTTGGCGAGCCATGCGTCGACCTCGGCCTTGTCGCGATACCGGCGGGCGTCGTCGGCCGTCGTGTGGTCGCCGAGCCGGTACGTCACGGCCTCGATGAAGCTGGGGCCGCCGCCCTGGCGCGCCCGCTCGGCGGCGTCCCTGGTGGCCTTGAAGGTCGCGAAGATGTCGTTCCCGTCCACCTGGATCGTCGGCATGTCGTACGCCAGCGCCTTCTGCGCCACCGTCGCCGAGTTCATCTGCTGCTCGCGCGGGACGCTGATCGCCCACTGGTTGTTCTGGCAGTAGAAGATGACCGGGGCCTGCATCACGCTCGCGAAGTTCATCGCCCCGTGGAAGTCGCCCTCGCTCGTGGCCCCGTCGCCGAAGAAGGTCGCGACGACGCCGTCCTCCTTCCGCTGCTTGATGGCCCAGCCGATCCCCGCGGCGTGGAGCATGTGCGTCCCGATCGGGATCGAGATCGGTGTCATGAGACAGTTCCGGGGGATCTGGTTCCCGCGCTCGTCGCCCATCCAGTGGAGCAGGATGTAGTGCATCGGGAGTCCGTGCATGAAGAGCGCCGCGTTCTCGCGGTAGCAGGGGATGAGCCAGTCCTTGCCCTTCCGCAGGGCCAGGCCCGCCCCGACGGCGTTGGCCTCCTGCCCCTTGTTCTGGGGGTAGGTGCCCATGCGCCCGGAACGCTGCAGCTTGAAGGCGATCTCGTCGAACTGGCGGCAGATGGTCATCTGCTCGTAGAGGTACACCACCTGCTCGTCGGTGAGCGTGTCCTTGGCCAGCTTGACGTCGAGCCGCCCGTCCTCGTCGAGGATCTGCAGGTGCTCGATGGTCGCCTCGTACACCACCTTCTTGGGCATGCTCGCTCCCTTTGAAACGCTTCCGACTCCAGCCCGATCGCTGTCGACACCGATACCTCCCCCGGGGCGGGGCGCGGCGATACAGCATACACCGCGGTCGCGGGGGACGGTTATCCCGCGGCCGAGCCCTGGCGGCTCTTGCCCGGGAACTGCTTGATGGCGGTCTGATCGGGCCTGCGCCCCTTGCCGCGGAACTCGGTCGGCGAGGCCTCCGGGATGACGAAATCGGACGCCGGCTGCGTGTCGCTGAAGGCCATCGCCGCCTCCGCCGCCTTGAGCATCGTGTCGTCCGCGTTGTAGTACAGCTCTCGGATGAACCTCTGGATCTCGAGCTCGGCGAGGTCGAAGAAGTGCATCGCCGCGGCCCGGTCACGGGCGAACTCGGCGCCGCCGTTGGAGCCGTGCGTGCGGATGTCGCGGTCGAGCTTGCTGAGCACGCAGGTCCACGCGTGCAGATAGATGGCGATCCACGCGAGGCGGGCCTGCACGGCCTGCCTGTTCATCAGGGCCGCGTCGTAGCGTTTGCTGGCCTGCTTGAACTGGTAGCTGAACTCGCTGACGAGCTTGGACAGGCGGTCCGCCGGTCCGCGGAGCGACGCGTCCACCCTGGCGATCTGGGGCGACCTGCGCCGGATGCCGAGGAACACCTCGGCCGCCAGGGGCATGATCTGGCCGATCATGGAGAGCTTCCTGCCCATCGGGGCCTCGCGCACGCCGAGCATCCACTCGCCGAGCTGCTTGCCGCCGTAGGCGAAGATGAAGGACCACATCAGATCGTTGGATCCCTCGACGATCAGGTTGATGCGAGAGTCGCGGAAGATGCGCTCGACCTCGTTCTCGGTCATGTAGCCCTCGCCGCCCATGATCTGCATCGCGTCGTTCACGACGCGCCAGCCCATCTCGGAGACGAAGCACTTGCAGAGGGCGGTCTCGACCATGATGTCCTTATCGTGGCGGTCGAGCATGCCGGTGGTCATGTAGAGCACCGCGTCGCACGCGTACACCATCGCCGCCATGTGGGCGATGCGCTGCTTGACCAGCTCCTTGTCGCTCAGCGGGTCGTCGAACTGGTAGCGGGTCTGGCCCCACTTGACGGCCTGGTCCATCGCCCGCCGGGCGCCCCCGAGCATGCCGGCGCTGAGCGTGCACCGGCCGTAGTTGAGGCAGGAGAGCGCGACGTTGATCCCGCGCCCCTCCTTGTGGAGCAGGTTGAACTTCGGCACCCTGACGTTGTGGAAGCGGAGACGCCCCTGCCACGTGCCGCGGATGCCGCACTTGGAGCGGTTCTCCTCGAAGATGTCGATCCCCTCCATGTCCGGCGTGCAGACGAGGGCGGTGATCTTGCTCTGGCCGTCGGGCATCTGCTGCCGCGCCATCACGGTGAAGATCTTCGCGAGCGGGGCGCTGGTCGCCCACTTCTTCTCGCCCTTGATGATGGTGAAGTACTCTCCGTCCGCGCTCTTCTCGCAGATGGTCTGCTGCCCGCTCGCGTCGCACCCGACGGCCGGCTCGCTGAGGCAGAAGGCGCTGAGCCAGTCGCTGGCCAGGTGCGGCAGCCAGAGCTTCTTCTGCTCCTCGGTGCCGAAGAGCATGATCGCCTTGCACCCGATCGACTGGTGGGCGCTGACCATCACCGCGGTCGAGCCGCAGTACTTGCCGATCAGCTCGAGCGAGCGGTTGTAGCTGGTGATCCCGAACCCGCCGCCCCCGTACTCCTTGGGGATCGTCATCCCCATCACGCCCATCTTGAAGAGCCGCTTGATCACCCACTCGGGGATCTCCTGCTCCTGGTCGATCTGGATCGAGGGGTGCTCGCTCTTCAAGTACGCCTCGAGCTCCGCGAGGAGCTGGTCGCACCGCGCGGTCTCCTCGGCCGACACCTCCGGGTACGGCAGAACCATCTTCTCCTGGAAGCGCCCCCAGAAGAGGTTCTTCACGAATCCCATCGAATCGGGCTCGGGACCCAGCAGCGCCTCCGCCTCGGCGATCAGCTTGCGGTCCTTCTCGCTCACGCCCTTCATCGTCTTCAGGTCGGCCATCTCGGGATCTCCTCGCCGGCGCGGGGCCGGGCGATTGCGTCTGTCTCATCGTCGCCGCCGATGCCAGCGCCGGCGGGGGGTGCGTCGCGCCCGCTACGGCTTCGCGGCCGAGCGCTCGAAGAATGCCTGGATCGCGGCCCTGCCCTCGGGGCTCCCCCGAAGCTCGATCAGGCGCCGCCTCTCGCAGTCCAGAGCCGCCTGCCATCCCCGGGTCAGGCCCTGCTCGATCGCGTCGAGCACCGCGCCCGCCGAGCCGGTCGGCGCGAGCTCTCCCCGGAAGGCGTCGAGCGCCCGCAGGCACGCGCCCGCCGAGCGCGGCCTGCCGATCCACCGGCTCGGGGCGCCGTCGCGCTCGACGCGCCCCTCTCTCGCGCGGTCGACGACCCAGCGCTTCGCCGTGGGGAGAAGCTCCTCGGGTGCGGCGGCGAAGGCGTCGAACACCCCCGCGTCGCGCGCCTCGTCGACGAGCATGGTCTTCCCGCTCGCCGTGCGCCGGATCGCCTCCGCCGGGTCCATGCGCGCGGGGAGCAGGTTGGTCCCGCCCCAGCCGGGGCAGATCGAGAGCCCCGCCTCCGGGAGCCCTACCGGGTACGGCTTCCCGCTCCTCGAGGGGCAGGCGATCAGCCCGTCGCAGTGCATCGCCAGCTCGAGCCCGCCGCCGAGGGCCGCGCCGTTGATCGCCGCGGCCGTTGGGTAGGGAAGCTGCGACAGCATGCCGAAGACACGCTGTCCGTAGGCCAGGTAGCGGTCGAGCCGCGTGTCGTCGGTGTCGGCGATCGCCCGCAGATCGGCGCCGGCGACGAAGACGCGCTCGCTCGCGGACGCGACAACCAGGCCGGCGCACGCCGCGGGCAGCGCCCTGAGTGACGCCTCGAGCCTGCGGATCAGGTCCTCGTCGAGGACGATGACCGGCCGTCCCGCCTGCTCGAGCCGGACGACGAACACCCCCGCAAGCGGGCCTGCGTCGTCACACTCGAGAGTGAAGGGGGTCGGTGTCATGGGCGCTCCGCTCCCACGACCGAGGGCGTCACGGACCTCCGCCGCACCCCCGGGTTCGGGACGCACTATAGGGCCAAAAACAGCGCTCCGGCCAACGCAGAAGCTGATCCCGCGCGCCTCACGCGGAACCGAAGCGTGCTCTGAGCGCCGCCTGCGCCTCGGGCGACGCCACGACCTCCGCCGAGAGGCGGGCCCCATCCCGGACCAGCGCGGCATCTCCGGAGCCGTCGAGCCGGTTCAGCAGATCCTTGGTCGCGGCCAACGCCAGCCTCCCGCCCGCCGCGACGCGGGCCGCGAGCGCGTTCACCGCGTCGTCGAGGTCCGCCACGGTGGGGAGAGAGCGGTCCATCAGGCCGGTCGCGGCGGCCTCCGCTCCGGACATCAGGCCGCCGCGCAAGAGGATCTGCCGGGCTCTTCCCGCCCCGGCCTTGCGGACGACCCAGGGCGCGACGACCGCCGGGCAGACCGCCAGGTCCACCTCGGGGAACCCGACCTTCGCCTCGTCGTGGGTCAGCGAGAGGTCGCACACGCACGTGAGCCCGCACCCGCCCCCGATCGCCGCCCCGTGCACGCGGGCGATGACGACCGCCGGGAGCGAGCGCAGCTCGAGCGTCAGCTCGGCGAGGCCCGACAGGAGCCGCTCGGCGCCCGCGGGATCCCCCAGCACGGCCTTGAGGTCCATCCCCGCGCAGAAGGCCTTCCCGGCCCCGGTCAGCACCACGACCCGGGGGGCGCGGTCCCCGAGCCGCGCGAGCTCCGCGACGCGTTCCCTCAGCGCACCGATCAGCTCGATCGAGAGCGCGTTGCGCTGATCGGGACGGTCGAGCGTGAGGCGCGCGGTCGGGCCCTGCACCTCGAGCGAAGCGAGACTCATGCCCTCTTTATAGCAAACGACCTCCCCCGCCGGGGGAGGTCGGTGCGATCGGGGGTCGGGTGGAGGTCAGATCGATCCGGTCTCGCCCAGGGGCACGCCGAGGGTCCCGAACGCGCCGGGGAAGAAGGCGTCGTAGCGGCCGAGGTACGCGACGATCGGCGAGGCGGCCTTCACGGTGATGCCGTAGAAGACGTCCTGGTTGCGCCGGTCTCCGGTGACGAACTCGTGGACGTCGAATTCCGACACGCGGCGCGGATCGAGCACGCGCCGGAACGTCTCCTGGCCCAGCGGCGTGTTCGTGCCCTTGAAGTTCCCGTCGAAGCGGATGGTGATCTCCACCACGATCGGCGTGTTCTCCGGGTTGAACAGGCGCAGGTACTCCGTCACGTGCTGGTCGTAGCCGTTCTGCGGCCGGAAGCCGGCGCCGAACGCCCAGAGCGTGTACGCCTCGTCGGCGAACATCGTGGAGGCGCCGTCGCTGAAGATGAGCGTGGGCAGCGACATCGCCACCGGGAGCGGCGACTCGTAGACGATCGAGTAGGCCTGGCCACGCGGGAAGTTGGGCAGGGCCGTGACATCCAGCTCGGCGCGCCCGCGCGCCGGCACCTCGAGCTGCGTGCGGTAGGCGCTCCCGTTCTCGAACAGGAAGGCGAACACGACCGTCGTGGAGCTCTCGTTGGCGTTGGTGACGCCGATGACCTCCTCGGTGGCGTTGAGCCCGACCTCGCCCTCGGGCGTGGCGCCCGTGGTCGAGCCGAGGTTGGGCAGCCCGATCTCGCCCGCGGCCGAGATCGTCCCCGACGCGGCGCCCGAGTCGTACGCCTGGTGCGACGCGACGATCTCGCCCTGGGCCTCGATGACCATGCCGTAGGTGCCGTCGGGCAGCTCGGGCACGGCGGAGAGGTTCCATCCGCCGCGCCGGTAGGGCCCGAGCTCCTGGGTGAGCACGATCTCCTCGCCGCCGCCGGTGGGGAGCAGGGTGGTCGTGACCTTGATCGTCCGGTCGGTCGTGTTCATGTAGACGGGGAAGTCGAACCGGCCCTCGCCCTTGCCCACCGAGCTGAACGTCCAGGTGTCGCTCGTGGTCGCGGTGAAGGACTCGCCGACGGCGGCGCGCTCGCCCTCGAGGAGGAAGGTGTCGAAGTAGCTGAACGTCGCCGCGATGGGGCGCTCCGCGCGGATCTCGAGGGCGTAGGGCTCGTCGGGGCGGACCAGCGAGCCGCCCGGGTTGCCGAAGCCGGTCTCGTAGAGGTCCGGCGTGTTGGTGGTGATGCCGCCGCGGGCCTGGGGCTCGATCACGAAGTCGGCGATGACGTCGTCGCGCGACCCCGACTCGTACCGGGCGATGACGACGACGCGGGTCGCCTGGTCGTGCGGGTTGATCATGGGGACGAAGCTGTAGATGAAGGGGCTCGAGAACCCGGCCGGGTAGTAGTACCGGTAGGCGAGGGTCGGCGCCGTCTCGCCGTTGGACAGCGTCTCGCTCGAGGGGTTCGCGGGATCGCCGCTCAGGTGCCCCTCGCCCGTTCCGGTGTTGACCTCGTCGTACATCGCCTGGGCTTCGGCGGCCGACTCGCCGAAGAAGATGAAGTAGCGGATCGTCGCCGACCCGCCCGGGGCGATCGTGCCCACGTCGAAGGCCAGCGCCATGAGCAGGTCGTCCGTGGCGCCGTCGGGGTCGTTGACGCCGCCCTCGAGGATCTGGCTCGGATCGCGTATGACCACGGCGTCGGTGTCCACGAACGTCGCCATGGCGCGGGTGTCGGACGCCGGCGCCCCCATCGCGATGGTGAGCCCCTGCGGGTAGGCGTTGGTCACGACGCTGGAGCGGGCGTACTTCGCGGCCCCGTCCACGTCGTTGGCCGTGCTCAGGCCCGCGTCGAGGTTGAGCCCCTGGTTGGGGTCGAACGCCTCGAGCCAAGCCACGTTGAAGGCGTCCTGGGTCGAGGTGTTGGTCAGCACGACGTCGAAGACCATGAACCGGTCGGAGTTCCCCAGCGTGATCGTCCGCTCGACCTTCATCGTGCGGAAGAGCCCCGAGGCGCCGATGCGGCTGTTGAAGGGGTCGCTCTGGTTGGTGAGCGAGACGGGCAGCGAGGTCGGCCCGCGCTCGCCGTCATTCATGAAGTCGTAGCCGGAGGCGGTCAGGCCGTACATGGAGGTCAGCCCGTCGCCGTCGTCGGAGTCGAGGAGGAAGTCGATCCCGTCGAACTCAAGGCCGAGCGGGTTGCCGTTGGTGTCGTCGGCGCCGAAGGTGCCGTCGCTGGCGACACCCGCCTCGATGATCGACGCCCCGTCGAGGATCGTCGCCCCGTCGGAGATCCCCGGCGAGACCGTGACCGTGAGGCGGTATGACCCGGTCGTCTCCGCCGGGTCGCCGCTCGTGACGTCGAAGGGGTCGTAGTCCGTGTTCGCCCCCTCGCTCACGCCGATGTAGTACACGCCGCCGGCCGGGAAGACGAACCCGGTGAGCGTCGCGTTGCGGGTGCCGTCCGGGCTCGCGGCCTTGAGCTCGTTGCCCTCCGCGTCGAACAGGCGCAGCGCCGTGTCCAGCGAGCCGCCGGTGGAGGCGGCCGAGGCGTTCAGCGTGGCGCCCGCGTCCACGGTGAACCTGAAGAGGTCGCGGTCGAGCATGCCGAATCCGCCGTCGCCGATCTCGGCGTCGCGGGTCGCGGTGCCGGTGCCGTCGATCTCGTCGAGCTCGCGCGCCGTCGGGAGCGTGTCGTTCGACTCGAACGGGCCGAAGATGTCGTTCTCGAGCGTGAAGTCGAGCGACCAGCTGTTGAGCTGGCCGCTGTTGAGCGCCGAGAGATCGCGGATCAGCAGCGTCCAGGTCCCCAGCGCCGAGATGCCGTCGAACTTGTTCAGGCCGTTCGTCGGGCGAAGCGACCCGGAGTAGGGGGGTGTCGCGTCGGCGATGTTCCCCGCCGCCTCGTCGTCGAGCAGCACGTTGTTGAAGTCGTCGCCGTCGGCCCCGTGGCGGTCGAAGATCACCTGCTGCGTGCCGTTGGGCGCGATCAGCGTGATCTCCAGGTCGCCCACGAACGAGTGGTCCATGTCCAGGCGCAGGTTCAGATCCTTGACCGCCCGGGCGTCGGACACGAAGAGCCCCACGCTCTGGGTGCCCTGCGTGCCCACCGCCGGCACGGGGATCGGCTCGCTGAAGTCGCTCGCGACCGTCAGGCGGTCGTCGGCGATCCGCTGGTACCCCAGGCGCAGGTTGTACACGCCCGTGGACTGGGTGCGCCCGCTCCCCGCGACCGCGGGGTCGTAATCGGAGTTCGGGAAGCCCGAGACGCCGACGTAGTACGTCCCGCCCGTGGTCACGAAGTAGTCGAGGAACGAGTCGCGCCCGTAGAACTGGTCGTTGGCCGCCAGCTCGACGCCGTTGGCGTCGAACAGGCGCAGGTACGAGTCCAGGTCCGAGGGGATGTCCAGATTGGCCGCGATGACCTCCGCCGTGATCAGCCCGCCGCGGGGCAGCGTGATCTTGTAGAGGTCCACGTCCAGCCCGGCCGAGAGGCCGTCGCCGAGGGTGACGCTGCTGTAGGTCGCGTCGCCGCTCCCGCCGAAGACCACCGGTGTCGCGGAGGCCATCGTGTCGTTGGGCTCGAGGTTGCCGCCCACGCCGACCACTTCGAAGTCGTACTCGGCGTCGTCCCCGCCCGAGCTGTCGCCGTTGAGCAGGTTGCCGTCGAGGTCCTGGAACTTGGGGTCGCCCGGCGTGCCCGCGAACAGGGTGAGCTGGTAGTGCCCCAGCGGGAGCCGCTGCTGCGGCACGCCCGTCAGGTCGAGATGGATGTCCACCACGCGTGTCTCGCCGGCGCGGAGCTCCACGTCTGTCACCGGCACGAGGCCGGAGTCGTCGTCGCCCGTCCCCATGATGCCGTCGGGACCGGCGAACGTCAGCAGCGCGGCGGAGGCGTCCAGCGTGCTCCCGTCGATGTCCTTGTTGAAGGTCACGGTGATCGTGTCGATCGGCAGCCCCGTGTCCGGGTCGATGCGAGGCGTGACCGGGCCCGGGTCGAACCCGATCGCGACCGGCCCGTCGGTGCCGATGATCTGCAGGCTCCGGGCGAGGTTGATCCGGCCGCCCGCCACGACGCGCCCCTGGAGGCTCGGGAGCACGTCCGAGCCGTCGATCAGCGCCTGACGGATCTCCGTCGCCGAGGCGTTGGGGCGGAACGACTTCAGGAGCGCCACGGCGCCCGTCACGATGGGCGCCGAGTAGGAGGTTCCGGAGCCGAAGCCGTAGGAGCTGCCGAGCACGGTCGAGTACACCAGCTGCCCCGGCGCGGCGAAGTCGACGCGCTTGGCGCCCCAGTTGCTGAAGCCGGCCAGCGTGTCGCGGTTGTCGGTCGCGGCGACGGAGATGAGGCCGGGGATGTTGTACGAGGCGGGGAACGCGGTGAAGTCGGGGTTGTCCAGATCGAAGCTGTCGTTGCCCGCCGCAGCGACGAACGCCGCGCCGGTCGCCACGAACCGGGCGATGGCGTCACGCTCCGCGTCGAAGCCCTCCGGTGCGTCCTCGTAGAACGTGTCGTTGATGCCGCGGTAGCTCGCGTTCGAGGCGACGATGTTGTGGCCGTAGTCCTCGATCATCATCGTCAGGTAGTCGTGCGAGCTGACGAGAGACTCGAGCGTGAAGAACCCGCCCGAGGAGGCCTTCACCGGGAGGATCGAGACATTCCAGGCGGTGCCGGTGATCCCGATGCCGTTGTTGCCCGCGGCGCCGATGAGGCCGGAAACGAACGTCCCGTGGCCCTCGGTGTCCTGCGCGCTGTTGTCGCCGCTCGAGAAGTCCCACCCGCTGACGTCGTCGATGAAGCCGTTGCCGTCGTCGTCGATCCCGTTGCCGGCGATCTCGCCGGGGTTCCGCCAGATGTTGGGCGCCAGGTCGGGGTGGTTGAAATCGATGCCCGAGTCGATGACGCCCACGATCACGTCGTGCGAGCCGATCGTGATGTCCCACGCCTCCAGCGCGCTCACGTCCGCCCCGATGATCCCCGACTGCCCGCCGACGGTCTGTCCCGTGTTGTCGAACTGCCACTGGTTGGCGAAGCCGGGGTCGTCCGGGAGCCGCTGCTCCTGGCTCAGCACGTTCGGCTCGAAGGCCTTCACCCAGCGGAAGGAGGCCGTCGCGTTCCGGATCGCCCAGTCGCTGGGGGAGGTCTCGAACGTGATCGACGCCCAGCGGCCGCGGCCGAGAGACTGCACCGAGGCCACCGGCTGGCCGGTCGCGCCAGCCAGCTGCCGCGCGAGGTCCTTGGCCCGATCCCACCCGTAGGCGTCGTCGAAGGTGACGACCCAGGAATTCTTCACGGCCAGCACGCCGGCGCCCTTCCAGGCCACCCGCTCCACCGCGCTCCCGGGACGCTCCTCGGCGCCGAAGGCCAGGTCGGGCGTCGCCGCCCCGCTCCAGTCCGCCGCCAGGAGCACCCGCGGCTCCAGTGTCTCGATCAGCGACACGTCGCGACCGGCCGCGCGAAACACCTGGGAAGCATCAGCGTCGACGGCCCGATCACGGACAGAACGGCTCAGCGGCATGACATCGTCTCCCGGTACAGCGTGGACCCTGCACCATATTCCTGCATGGCAGAGTACCGCCCGGCGTCGCTGCCCGCTTGGGGCACGCCAGGCGCTGGGCTCCTGGCGTCGCGGCCGGTTCGGCCTCGCCGGGCCCGCACTTTGGGTACAGAATATCCGATCGCGCCGGGGTCGTGGTTGCGAATCTTCCCAATCCCCTCAGATTCCTCGTCGTGCGCTCGTTGAGCCGGGGTTTGCTCGGGGAGCTGGGCTACCGCCCCCGTGCACTCCAGAAGGACCGGAGGAGTTCGCGCTCCTCCTCGCCGCCCGTCAGGCTCAGCGAGGCCTCCACCGCCGACGGCACGATCGAGTCCGTGCCGTCCAGCCGGTTCAGCCACGCCTTGGTCGCGCGCACCGCGCCGCGCGGCTTGGCGGCCAGCTCCAAGGCCAGCCGCCGGGCCGCACCCTCGACCTCGTGCGGAGATTCCACCAGCGACGTCACCAGCCCGAGCGCGAGGGCCTCGTCGCCATCGATGAGCTCGGGATCCAGCATCCTGGACCTCGCTGCTCCGGTCCCGATCCGGGGCATGAGCGTCGGCCCGGAGACCGCCGGCGAGACGCCCAGGAGCACCACCGGATAGCCGAGCCGGGCTCCCCGGTGGGCGACGGCGAAGTCCGATGCCGCGACGAGCGCGCACCCCCCGGCGATGGCCGCCCCTTGGCAGGCGACGACCACCGGCACGGGGCACTCCCGGATCGAACGCACCGCCCCGTCGAGCCCGCGGATCAGCAGACGCATCGCCGACCCATCGGGCGCGTCCCGGCAGGCGGAGAGATCGAAGCCGGCGCAGAACGCCTTCCCTTCGCCCCGCACCAGCACGCTCCCGCACCCGGGGCCGAGCCTCTCGACGGCCTCGCGGAGGCCGTCGAGCATCGACGGCGTGAGGGCGTTGCGCTGCGCGGGGCGGTCGAGGGTGATGATGCCGACGTCCCCGTCGGTCGAAACCCGGATCACGGCGTGGGCTCCGGCGAAGGGGCCTTGCCGGCCAGGCTCGAGGCCAGGGCCGACGCCCGGCCGAGCAGCCCGCGGTTCACACCGTGGCGGAGGCCGGCCCGCTCGATCACATCCAGGAGCGTCGCCGTGGGGATGTTCCCCGGGGCGCGCCGGTCGGGCGTGCCCGCGTACGGGCAGCCGCCCAGGCCCCCGGCCGCGCCGTCGAACGAGCGCACCCCCAGCTCGAGCGCGACCCGGGCGCAGTCGGCGGCGCGTCGGTGGGTGTCGTGCAGGTGGAGGGTGATGCGCGAGGCGTTGGTCCACCCGTGCGCCTCGTCGAGATAGCCCATCGTCGTCGAGAGGACGCGCCCCACAGTCTCGGGGGTGCCCGCTCCGATCGTGTCGCCCAGGTCGATCTCCTCCGCGCCGAGGTCGACGAGCCGGCCCGCCACCGACGCTACCGCCCACGGGTCGACCTCACCCTCGAACGGGCACGCCACGATGCACGAGACATAGGCCCGCACCATGAGCCCCTCGGCGTGGGCCGCGGCGATCACGGGGCGGAACCGCGCCATTGACTCCGCGATGCTCGCGTTGGTGTTCCTCTGGCTGAAGGTCTCGCTCGCCGCGGTGAAGACGCTGACTTTGCCGATGAGCCTGCGGCCGGCACGGGCGTTGGCCGCGAGCACCGCCTCCATTCCACGCTCGTTGGGCACCAGCGCCGAATAGAGCGGGCCGGGCGGGGGGTCTTGCGCGAGGAGGTCGCACAGCTCCGAGGCGTCGCCCAGCTGCGGCACCCACCGGCGGCTGACGAAGCTCGTCACCTCGACCTCGTCCACGCCGGAGGCCGCGATCGCGCGAACGAGCGCCGCTTTGTCCGAGGTCGCGACGAGCCCCGGCTCGTTCTGGAGCCCGTCCCGGGGCGCGACGTCCGTGATGCGCACGCGGTCGCCCATGGGGGCATGGTAGCGGGAGACGGAGCCCCGCTCAGCCGCGGAGGATCACGACGAGCGAGCCGGCGAAGAGCAGCGAGCCGCCGATGAGCAGGCCCACCACCAGATTGCGCCGGCGGGTGTATGCGCGGACGTTCACGAAGTAGCGCCCGTCGCCGACGGGCACCAGCACGCCCGTTCTCACGCCGCTCTTGACGAGCCCCAGCGTGCGGGGGATGCCGAGGCTGTCGGGGTTGCGGGCCGTCTCCGGCGACACCGCGCCGGCGGCGAGGAATCTGCTCGCCGCGGAGCTCTTCTGGCGCGCCGTGAGGAGAAGGAAGAGGGGGTACGCGACCAGACCGATCCGGAACGGCATGTGTTGAACTCCGGCGCATCGCGCCCACGGCGGCGGGCCGGGGCGTCGAGCGCAGGCGCCAGCGGGCATAGTTCGGGCTTCGCCGGCCCGGCTTTCAGGACTGCCCCGCCGCGAGATGGTCGCGCGCGACCTCCAGGGCGTGCCTGGTGTCGCCGCAGAGGTTGTGCTCGCCGATCTTGTCGAGCAGCCCCGACTGGGTCATCGCGAAGAGGGGCTGGGCGTGCAACCCGGCCAGCAGCAGGCGCGTGCCCGAGCGCGCGCACTTGTCGTGGAACTCCTCCAGCGCGTGCATCCCCGTCGCGTCGATCGCGGGGACGTTCTTGAGGCGAAGGACGAAGACCTTCGGCGGACGTTCGAACTGGGCGAGCGTGTCCTTGAGCCGGTCGGCGACGCCGAAGAAGAAGGGCCCGTTGATCTCGTACATCTCGACGGCGGGCGGCACCGCCCGGTGCTTCTCCTCCTCGGCCTGAAGGCCGGCGCGCTCCGCCTCGTCCTTTCCGTTCGCGAGCTCGTCGCGGAGCGTGCCGATCGCCGAGACCTCCGACATCCGCTTCATGAAGAGCATCGAGGCGAGGACCATGCCGACGGCCACCGCCACCGTCAGATCGGTCAGCACCGTGAGCCCGAAGGTGGTCAGCAGCACGACGATGTCGCTCTTGGGCGCCCGCAGGATGGCGCGGAAGTGACCGATCTCCGAGATGTTCCACGCGACCAGGATCAGCACCGCCGCGAGCGATGCCAGCGGGATCAGCTTCGCCAGATCCGCCGCGAGCAGCATGAACACGAGGATGAAGGCGGCGTGGAGCACCCCGGCGATGGGCGTCGAGCCGCCGCTCTTGATGTTCGCCACGGTGCGCGCGATGGCGCCGGTCGCGGGGATCCCGAAGAAGAGGGCCGAGCCGATGTTCGCCACCCCCTGGGCCGCCAGCTCGCAGTCCGACTTGTGGCGGTAGCCCGTCATGCCGTCGGCGACGACCGCCGAGAGGAGCGATTCGATCGCCGCCAGCACCGCGATCGTCGTCGCGGCCGGGAACAGCTCGCGGATCAGCTCCCAGCTCAGCGAGGGCAGGCGGGGCGCCGGAAGGGAGTGGGGGATGCCCCCGAAGCGCGACCCGATGGTCTCGACCGGCCCGCCGGCCGCAGCGTCCCAGCCCAGCGCCGCCACCGCCGCGGCGCTCAGGCCCACGGCCACGATCGCCCCGGGCACCCTGGGCACGACACGGCGCATCGCGACCAGCAGGGCCAGCGATCCGGCGCCGATGACGACCGTCTGCCAGCTCGTGCTCTCGGCGTGCTGCGCGAGCATCTGGAGCTTGGGCACGAACTCGGCGGGCACCGACAGCCGCTCCCCGCCATCGCCGACGAGACGGAGCCCGAGGAAGTCCTTCAGCTGGCTGGCGACGATCGTGACCGCGATCCCCGCGGTGAACCCGGTCGTCACCGGGTAGGGGATGAACTTGATCACCGCGCCCAGCCGGAACACGCCCATGAGGATCAGGATGACGCCGGCCATCAGCGTCGCCAGCGCCAGGCCGGCGTACCCGTGCTCGAACGCGATCGAGAAGACGATCGGGACGAACGCCGCGGTGGGCCCGCCGATCTGCACGCGCGAGCCGCCGAGGAACGAGATCAGCGCCCCCGCGATGATCGCCGTGTAGAGCCCCATGGCCGGGGGGCTCAGCCACGGGTGCTCACCCTGCAGCGAGCCCGCCACCGACGCGGGGATGGAGGCGATGCCCAGCGCCATCGCCAGCGGCAGGGCGATCACCGCGACCGTCAGACCGGCGCCCAGGTCCCCGAGAAACCGGCGTCTCGAGTAGCCCTCACGCAAACAGACGACCAGCTTCGGAACGAAGCGAGGCATCGGCGACATCTCCCGCGGGTGAGGCCCGAACGATACGCACAGGTCCACAAATGTCTACGGCGCGTCTGGGGTGCAATCAGCAAGCAGCCCGGCCGCGAGGGCCGGGCTGCCGAGGAGTCACCATGCAGTCGTGCTATCCCGGGCTCAGGCGGCCTCGCGCCCCGTGCAGCCCGCCGTGGCGGGCACGCAGTTGCCGAAGGGGGTCGGGAAGCCGTTGGCGGTATACCCGAACGTCGTGCCCGTGTTGCTCACCGGCACGGTGTTGGCGGGCGTGTAGTTGGCGGTCGCGGGGTTCCACGGCGTGTTCCACACGGGGGTGGTGTTCCAGGAGGAGTTGATCGGCGCAAAGCCGCTGGTGTTGACGGGATAGCCGGCGTTGGTCGGGAAGAACTGGCCGAACCCCGTGGGGGTGAGCCAGGGGTTGGTCGCGAAGGGGCTGTACGTCGGGACGGAGTTGGTCGCGATCGGAAGCCCGTAGGTGTTCCCGATCGAGGGGTAGCCGGCGCCGTTCCACTGCCCGACCGGCGTCCCCCAGCTGGTGCCGTGCTGCGGGAAGAAGGCGCCGGCATTCCACCCGACCACGCTGTTCCACGGGGTGGTATTCCAGGAATTGGTGTTCCAGGGGTTGGTGTTCCAGTGGGCGGCGGGGCTCCACCAGCCGCTGCCGTTAAAGATCGAGGGAACATTCCAGCCGAAGTTGCCGGTGGGCACGTTCCATCCCTGATTGAAGCCGACGCCCGGGACGAAGCTCTGGCCGGTCGTGTTGCCGAACCACCAGCCGTTGGGGCCGTAGCCGTAGCCGCCGACCGGCGTGCCGTTCCACGGGTTGAAGAAGGAGACAGGGTGCCCGAACCAGGGGCTCTGGTACGCGTTCCAGGAGGGGAAGCCGCCTGTGGGGATGGTGCTGGTGGGCGTGCAGAAGCTCGTGTTCATCCGGGTGTCCTTTCTCGAAAGGTGTCGCTGACCGACCGTGGTCGCGCGCCCCCACGGGCGCGTGCTGCGCTGGGAGGCCCGCCGGTGCGCCGGCGGGCCGGAAGCTTGGTTATCGGCGGCCCGTCGAGGCGGACTTGCGAACGACCTGGTCGTGCGCTGGTCCCGCCGGGCGGCGCCGGTCCGGCAAAATCTGCATCGGCGCGGGCGCGGGCCGGTATGAGTCAAGGTGTGCGGATTGTGCGGGAATGCGGCGAGTGAGAACCGGGCGGGTGCATCCCGAGCGTCCCGCGCCCGTAGAACGTGGCGAGCGCCGTGGGGGACCGGGGCGTCGGCCGGTGACCGGGACATGCCGCCCAGATGCCGAACGGGCTCCGGTCGGGGCGGCCCACGATGGAACTTCCCGCGTCCGAAGGCGTCGGGTAAAGTAGCGAGAGAGGAGTGGTTGGAGCGCTCATCGGCCTCGGTCCGATGAGACGAGCCGGGGTATGACCCCGGGAGGCCTCTGATGAAGGTCCGGACGTATGTTGTCGGCGCCGCCGCTCTCGCGGCATTGGGCTGCACGCTCTCGACGCCGGTCCTGGCGCAGGAGACCGTGTACAACGCGGCCGTCGCCCCCTCGCCCACGCAGCTCAAGCGCGAGACGCTCACCCGCATGATGCGCCAGGTCCCCGACGTGAGCTTCAAGGACCACCGGCTCGAGGACGTGGTCCGGTTCATCTCCGACATCACGGGCGCCTCTCTCGAGCCGCTCTGGATCGACGATCGCACGGTGGACGGGCTGGACCGCGACACGCTGGTCACGCTCGAGGTCAAGCGAGTCTCGGCGCTCAAGCTTCTCGAGATGGTCTTGGAGAAGTCCGAGGGGGACACCACGGCGTACACCGGCGGCAACGGCTGGCAGATGACCGACTGGGGCACCATGGAGATCGGGCCCAAGTCCGTCCTGGCGAGGAACTCGCGCCTCGAGGTCTATCCGATCAACGATCTGCTCTGGGAGATCCCCAACTTCGATGAGGCGCCCGAGATCGACCTCCAGAGCGTGCTCCAGAGCTCGCAGGGCGGCGGCGGGCAGAGCCCGTTCACCAATACCCAGGTCCAGGACATCGAGCGGCGGACCATCGAGGAGCGCGCCGAGGACATCATCGATATCGTCGAGGCGCTCGTCGAGCCCGAGCAGTGGCTCTCCGGCGGAGGGAACGCCTCCATCCGCTACTTCCAGGGCAACCTGCTCGTCAAGGCGCCCGACTTCGTGCACCGCCAGCTCGGTGGCTACCCCTGGTGGCCCAGCGCCCAGACCAACGTCAGCGTCGTCAACGGGCGCCGGTACGTCAGCATCGGCGTGGACACCGGCATATCGACGGTGGACGATGTCGTCAACCAGCCGGTGACGGGCGTCGTGGGCGGCGGGCCTCCCGGTGGCGGCGGGTGACACGCTCGGAGAGACTGCGCCCGAAGGACATCAGGTCGAGCTTCCACGTCGTTAACGAATGCAGGGAGCTCGGGGCGGACCTTGTTGACTGGCAGGACCGGCTCCTGGCCGGCCTGTGCCACCTCCTCCATGCTCAGGTCGGCATCAGCGGCAACATGCGGAAGTTCGGCACGGGAGAGGCCGAGTCGCTCGGCTCCGTCCGGCGCGGCTGGCCCGACGAGCAGGCCGAGCGTCTCTGGCTGGACTACGCCCTCAACGTCCCCGTGGAGCGGACCCCCGAGTACCCCGCCCTGATCGGCAAGCACGACCGCCTCGTAACCCGGACCCGCGACCAGCTCTGGGGGCGCGAGGCGTGGTACCGCTCGCGCACGTTCAACGAGCGGCACCGGCGGGTCGGGATCGACGACTACGTCATCTCGATCCAGCGCCTGCCGTTCGGCGACATGTGGCACTCGCTCTGGGTGCACCGGGCCATCGGCGAGCCCGGGTTCTCGCGCCGGGAGTGGTGGATCGTCCGCTGTGTTCACGAGGAGATAGGCAAGCTCATCGGCAACGCCCTGGCCTCCGCCGCCGAGCCCCGCGTCCGTGACCTCACCCCGCGCCAGCGGGACGCCCTCGACGGCCTGCTCGAGGGCCTGAGCGAGAAGGACCTGGCCGCACGCCTGGGCGTCAGCCGCGCCACCGCCCACGAGCACGTCCTGGCGATCTACCGCCACTTCGGCGTGGCGGGGAGGGCCGAGTTGCTGGCCCTCTTTGTCGGGCGGGAGGCCCCCCGATCTCGGGAGCCGTAAACCGGTCGTCCGGGTCGTGCCATCGTCGGCGCACCCACCATTCGGTGGGGCGGCCTTCTCTCGGGTGTGGCGGATCATGTCTGCGGGACCGGCGGGAGGCCGGCGCTCGAGACACGCACACACGCCCAGGGAGGCTCACCGATGACACGCAACCGCACGAACACACTCTGCCTGACACTGCTCGCCCTCGCCGGCGTCGCCGGCACCGCAGAGGCCGGCGATCTGTACTTCGCGGCCGACGCCGGCATCATCTGGCACTTCGACACCGACACCGGGACGGTCGGCCAGGGCGTCTCCTGCGGGGGGGCCGTCGAGGGCCTCGCCCTGCAGGGACGCGACGTGCTCGCGGCCTCGGCCGACGGGAACATCTACCGCGTCGATCTGGACACCGGGGCCTTCAAGGACGTGATCCCGGTGAGCGGATCGCCCCTCTCGCTCACCCGCTGGGGCAACACCCTCTACCTGACCACCAGCAACGGCGACATGCAGTGGCTGGACGCCGATGACGGGTCGGTGATCGACACGTACTACGTCCACGACCCTCTCCAGGCCACGATGCTCTTCGGGAACCGGATCTTCACCGGCAGCCACAGCACGGCCGTCTACGTCTCCCCGATCGGCGAGATGGACTTCCAGTTCTTCACCGCATGCGGCGGGAGCGTGAACTCCATCACCACCAACGGGGTCGACGTCGTGATCGGGGCCCTCCAGGGCACAGTCTACATCTACGACGCGACCAACGGCAACTACAAGGGCACCTTCGCCGTCCAGTCCGACTGCGTCGGCGTCGCCTTCGTGGACGACAGGCTCTTCATCGCCGGCAGCGACGGGAAGATCCACAAGATGAACCTGGCCAATGGGGCCGTCGAGCAGACGTACGACACGGGCCGGACCATCACCGCAATGGCCTCCGCCGAGCCGTGCGCCGCCGACTTCAACGCCGACGGCGTCGTGAACACGCTTGACTTCCTTGATTTCTTCAACGCGTGGACCTCCAGGGACCAGTCGGCCGACTTCGACGGCAACGGGGTCGTCAACACCCAGGACGTGCTGGTGTTCCTCAACGCCTTCACGGCCGGGTGTGCCTGAGCGGCGGCGAGTCAGACCGGAACGTTCCTCGCGCAGACGCCCCGCCGCGCCACGACGGCGGGGCGTCGCCTTTTCTGTCCGGTATTGTCGCGGTCGGCGGGCTCCTGTACGCTGAGCACATGAGATCCCCCCGCCAGGCAGCCGTGCCCGCGACCGGCGGCGCCTTCACGCTCATCGAGCTCCTGGTCGTCATCGCGATCATCGCCCTCCTGCTCGGCATCCTGCTCCCCGTGCTCGGCCACGCACGCGAGGCGGGCAAGACCACCGTGTGCCTCGCGGGCCAGAAGAATCTCGCCGCGGCGTTCGTCATGTACGCCAACGACAACGACGACGGCATCGTCTCCTCCTGGACGGACAGGCGCGATTACGACCACAGCTGGGTCGACTGGCCGATGTTCCCGACGGGGCAGTACATGGGCACGGTCGCCCTCCGCAACGCGACCGACACGGAGGGGCACAAGCGGGGGATCCGCAACGGCAAGCTCTGGCCCTACCTCGAGGACGTCGAGATCTACCACTGCCCGTCCGACATCCGCGCCAAGGACCGCGGCATGGCGGGCGGCATCGCCTGGCGCACGTACTCCATGCCGAACTGGGTGAGCGGCGACAACGGCTGGGAGGAGTGGGTCGGCTCGTGGCGCGTCACCGCGAGGCTCACCGCCGTCCCCTTCCCCACCAAGAACATCGTGTTCCTCGAGGAGTCGGACCCCCGCGGCGTGAACATGGACTCCTGGGTCATGCGCCTCTTCGAGGAGCGGTGGGTCGACCCGCTCACCGTCTGGCACAAGGACGCGGGCACCCTCGGCTTCGCCGACGGCCACGCCGAGCTTCACAAGTGGGTCGAGCGCCAGACGATCGAGATGACCAAGAACCAGCAGTTCGACACGCCCTGCCCCGGGAGCCAGGACTGGGCCTACCTCGCCGACGCCTGGGTCAACACGAAGAAGACCCCGTGAGCGGGCGGTTCCGGTCGATGCGCCGGCCCGCGTTACTCCGCGCGCCTGAAGAGATCCAGGAATCGGTCCTCGTACTCGGGGAAGACGCCCAGCCTGTCCAGCTCGGTCTTGAGCTGGAACGCCACGTGGCGGTCGTTCTTGGCCTCCTTGAAGAGCTGCTCGAGCCTCGCCCTCGTCGCGGGGTCGAGGCGGCTGGCACGCCCGGTGTCCCGCGGCCCGGGGGCGCCGGCCCGGGAGGGCGGCTCCTCGGCATCGTCCGCCGCCTCATCCGGCGCAGCGAACTCCGCCTCCTCGTCCTCGGCCTGCGCGTGCGCCTGCTGGAGCTGCTCGAGCATCCGCACCAGGGCCTGCTCCGCGGCGTGCGAGAGGCCGTCGAGCTCCTCGAAGTCCACGTCGCACCCGACGATCTCGCAGAACGCGCCGAGCACCGCCCGCGCCGCCTTGTAGTTCGGGATGTTCATCGCGTAGAACGGGATCTCGGCGAGGAGGCACGCCCCGTCGATCTCACGCTCCGCGGCCGCGCCGAGCATCAGCCCGTTCATCCCGCCGATCTGGCCGTCGGTGGTGGGGCCGACGCCGTGGGCGGCGAGCTCGTCGAGGAGGTTTTTCGAGCTCACCGCCGCGTAGACCGTCGAGGGCTCCGTCGGATGCACCTGCGAGGCGAGCGACGCGAACGTGAAGACGCGCTCCACGCTGTGCTCGCGCACCCGGTCGAGCAGGCTGTGCACGAACGCGTACCCCTGGCGCGAGGGTTGCGCCTCGCCCAGAAAGACGATCAGCGGCCGCCCCTCGTGCTCGGCGGGCGTGCGGAAGAGCAGGCCGCGGGGCAGGTGCGGGCGCTCCACCACGCCCGAGCTGACGTCCACGTGGTTCAGGTCGAACGTCTCGATGAGCGGGATCGTGCCCAGAGGCTCCATGCCCAGCTTGCGGGCGAGGTATCCGGCGGCGATCACCGCGACATTGCCCATGCCGGGCCACGCCGCGAGGAGATACGGCCGTAATGGCTTGTGCGACTGTGCCATGGCCAGATACATGCGATCGGCGTGCCAGCCCTACGTGGAAGGATAGGTGTGTTCTCGGCGTTGCCGGCGTCCCCCGCGCCCCGGGTCTGCCGGAATGACAGTCGCGTCGTCGAACGCAACCGTCCGGGCGTCGGAGCGGCATCTCATCGGTCGGAGGACGCGAGCGGCCGCGCCCGCACGCCGCTGCGGGTGATCTGGACTGGCTGGATCGTGCCGTCGCCGTTGAACCGCATCTCGTCGATGCACACCTGGCGGTGATGGGGGTCGTCGTCCCCGAGCGGGCGGCGGTGGTAGACGATGTACCAGGTGTCGGCATCGGGCACGGGAATGACGGAGTGGTGCCCGGCGCCGGTGGCGACGTCGGGGTCCTGCTGGAGGATCTTGCCGATGCGCTCGAAGGGGCCGAGGGGCGAGTCGCCGATGGCGTAGGCGACGGAGTAGTTCGGCCCGCCCCAGCCGCCCTCGGACCACATGAGGTAGTAGCGGTCGCGCCCGTCGACCGGGCGCTTGAAGACGAACGGGCCCTCGACGTAGTGCTCGGGCGTGATCTCCTTGAACATCTCGTCGTCGTCGAAGGGCTCGAGGCTGAGCAGGTCGGGGGCGAGCTTCACGACGTTGCAGTGCCTCCAGCCGCCGTAGTACATGTAGTGCTGGCCGTCGTCGTCGCGGAAGACGAACTGGTCGATGGGCTGGGCGCCGTTGTGGAACTTGTCGATCAGGGGCTTGCCGAGGGCGTCGCGGTAGGGCCCCTCGGGCGAGTCCGCGACGGCGACGCCGATGCCGCCGACCTCCTCGTCGGACTGGATGTCGTTGGCGGCGAAGAAGAGGTAGTAGCGGTCGTTGGCGTGGATCACCGAGGGCGCCCAGAGGGCGTAGTGGCCCCAGGAGATGTCGGCGAGGTCGAGCACGCGCGGGTGCTTGGTCCAGTTGACGAGGTCGGGCGAGCTGAAGGCGTCGAGGAAGGTTTGCTTGGAGTACTGTGGGTTGATCGGGCGCTGGCTCGCGGCGTCGCCGCCGGATGCCTCCTGCGGGGGCGGCTCGGAGACGCTGTCGCCCCAGTCGTCGCTCCAGGTCGGGAAGATCCAGTAGCGATCGCCGTAGACGATCGCCTCGGGGTCGGCGTACCAGCCGGGGAGGACGGGGTTGCCAGACAAGCCGTCGGCTTTGAAAGCAGAGGGCGCGGGCTGCGCCGGCGAGGATGTCGCGAGCGCCGCAAGCACCACGGGGATCATTGATCGGCAATAGTGCATCAAGGGCACTCCGACCAGTGTTGTTTCAGGGCGTCCTCAACGCTCTCGACAAGTTTCGGCAGATCCTGTTGAACCACCTTCCAGATCGAGTCGTTGTCAAGGTCGTGGTACGCATGCACCAGGATGTGACGCATCCCCACCATCTTCGGCCAAGGGAGCTCGGGAACGCGGGCTCGACCCACATCGGTCACCCGCGCGGCCGCCTCGCCGATCTCCAGTACGCAGTCTTTGAGCGCGCGGCGGAGCATGTGGTCGGTATCTAGATCGGCGCGGGTGCGACCGGGAACGAACGACAGTGCCTGACGGGCCGCGTCGAGCATGTGCTGCAGTCGCGTGCGGTCCGTGAGCTGGTCGTCCTCGCCCTTACGCGGCATAGAGCGTCCGCGCCTCCTTGACGACATCCTCCCGAAAGTATCTCGAGAGGAATCCAGGCGTCTTGAGGTCCACCTCGCGTCCAAGAAGCTCGCGGAGTTCCATGAGCATCCCACCGAGGTCCAGCAGGCTGGGCGTCTGACCGGGTGGGAACTCGACGAGCACATCTATATCGCTGTCCGGGCCGAAATCATCGCGGAGGATCGAGCCGAACAGAGCCAAGCGGGCGACACCGTGCCGCCGGCAGAACTCAGCGATCTTGTCGTCGGGTATGTTCACACCGTGGAGTTGCACCTGCCGTCTCCTCGCGTCCTTCCAGTATACCTCTGAATGGCCGGGGCGGATCCGTTTCATCGGCCGTCAGACCCATGATGCCGGCGGGCCCGCGAGCGCAGTCGGGCGAGGTCGTCTCGGGCTCTCTGGTAGTCGGGGTTCGCCGCGAGTGACTTCTCGTAAAAGGAGATCGCCTGACGCCTCGTCCCTCGACACTCCGCGATGTACCCCAGGTTTGCGAGCGCGACGTAATCGCCGGGGTCTCGCTCCAGCGCGTTCATCGCAGCGTGCTCGGCTTGATCATGCTCGTGCAGAGCCGTGAGCGTGCCCGCAAGGTCGGCCCAGGCCATTGCGTCATCGGGGGCCAGTGCGACCGCTGACTCGAGAAGCGCTCGCGAGAGGTCGAATGACCCAACCTGCCCGGCTGATGCGCCCACGTTCCTCAGGAACTCTGGATCGTTGCTGAACCCGGTGCGCAACCGCTCCGTCTCAGCCAGGAACTCTTTGGCACCCAGCACGCGCCTCACTGCGTCGAGGTAACCCCACGCGAGTGCCGCATTCGCGGGCGCCAACTCGAGCGCGCGACGACGTTCGCGGAGCTCGGCATCGGGTCGGTCGAGTCGTTGCAGCACGATTGCGCGGTTCGCCGCGACCAACGCATCGTCCGAAAACTCCTCCGCCAGTTGATCCAAGATCCCGAGCGCTTCCTGCAATCCACCGGCATCCGAGAGGAGGTTGGCAAGGGTGCCTCGATACCGTGGGCTCGACGGCTCTGGGTCGTGTGCTCCGGCAAGGAGGTCAATCGCCGCGCCCAACCGTCCCGCCCCCGCCAGCGCGAGCGCGCGATCGACGCAGTCCTCACGGGGCGACCCGGGACTCTCCGCCGGCTCGTTCATGTCTGCAGCACCCCCGTCCGAAACTCCCTCGAATAGTCCCAGTTCGCCGTGGCGCCCAGCGCCGCGATCAGTTCCTCCCGCGTCCGGTGCGGCTCGATGATCCGGTCCACCCAGCCGCGGGCGGCCCCATGACGGATGTCCTGCTGCTCGTTGTAGCTCGCCCGCACCGCGTCCATGATCGCCTTGTGCGTCTCGGGGTCGATCTTCTCGCCCTTGCGCTCGCGGCTCTTCTCCTCGATCATCGCCAGCGTCCCCGTCGCCTGGGCCGCGCCCATCACGGCGCACTTGGCGCTGGGCCAGGCGAAGCTGATCGTCTGCTCGAACGCGCGCCCGCACATCGCGTAATTGCCCGCCCCGTAGCTGCTCCCCATGATGACGACGAGCTTGGGCACCACGCAGTTGCTCATCGCGTTGACCAGCTTGGCCCCGGCGCGGATGATCCCGCCCTGCTCGCTGTCGCGCCCCACCATGAAGCCGGTCGTGTCGTGCAGGAACACCAGCGGGATCTTCCGCTGGTTGCAGTCCATGATGAAGCGGGCCGCCTTGTCCGCCGAGTCGTCGTAGATCACGCGCGGCATGTTCGTCGCCTTGTGCGGCCCGGCCCGGCCGCCGGGCATGACCCGGGTCGTGAGCTTGCCCTGGTTGGCGACGATCCCGACCGGCCGGCCCCCGATCCGGGCGTAGCCGCAGACGAGCGACTGCCCGTACTCGGCCTTGTACTCGTCGAAGTCGGGGGCGAGGGACTCGTGCCCGTCGGTGTTCGGCACCGCCCGCGCATCGACGATGCAGGCGATGATCTCCTCGACGTCGTACTGCTGGCCCGGCTTGTCGGTGAAGAGGGTGTAGATGTCCGAGGACGATCGGAAGGCTGAAGCGGCGACCGAGTGACGGAGTGACGAAGCGACGAAGGGCTCTGCATCGAAGCCGGCAGCATCGCTCGGCCGCCCCTCCGTCGCTTCGTCGCTGCGTCGCTTCGTCGCTCCGTACTTTCCCACCAGCTCCCGCACCCGCCGGATGCACGCCTTGTCATCCGGCTCCCGGAAGTCGATCGTCCCCGAGATCTGCGCGTGCATCTCCGCCCCGCCCAGCTCCTCGTCGCTGACCTCCTGCCCGATCGCCGCTCGCACGAGCGCCGGCCCTGCGAGGTAGAGCCCCGAGCCCTCGGTCATGAGCAGCGTGTCGCACAGCACCGGCAGGTACCCGCCCCCCGCCACGCAATACCCCATGATCGCCGCGATCTGCGGCACGCCCTCCGCCGAGAGCACGCTGTTGAGGTAGAAGATTCGCCCGAAGTCGTCGGTATCCGGGAAGACGTCCTCCTGCATCGGCAGGAACACCCCCGCCGAGTCCACCAGGTAGATCAGCGGCAGCCGGCACTGGCGGGCGATGTGCTGCGCCCGGATGATCTTCTTGCACGTCATCGGGAAGAAGGCGCCCGCCTTCACCGTCGCGTCGTTGGCGATGATCATGTGCGGGCGGCCGTGGATGACGCCGACGCCGGTGACCACGCCCGCGGCGGGGGCTCCGCCCTGCTCGGCGTACATGTTGAACGCCGCCCACAGGCCCAGTTCGAGGAAGCCGGGGATCTCGGCGGCGTGGGGATCGGTGGTTGACGCGCCACTCCCGAGCTTGCGCTCGGGGCCCGTGGACGCGTCCGGAGGATCCACCAGCCGCGCGATGCGCTCGCGGGCCGTGAGACGACCCTTCTCGTGCTGACGCTCAATCGCCTTCGCGCCGCCGCCCTGGCGGATCTTCGCCTCGGACGAGAGAAACTGGGCTGTGATTTCGCGGAGGCCGTTGGTCGGTTCGGGCAAGGTCGGGTCTCCCGGTCGCGGTGAGCCAAGGCTATCACGGCCGACCCGTCGCGGGCACTTGGCCGAGCGACTGCGCGCCGCTCAGCGCCTCGCCGTCCCCGCCCGGGCTCCCCGGACCTCGTCTGCACGCTCTCGACCGCGCGGAACCAACCTGCCTCGTCCGCGCCGGGGGGCGCCCGTCGTCCCGCACCAAATCTCCGGGACGGAGCACCGCCCGCGCTCGACACGGAACATGAGCCCGGGTAAGCGCCGCGTTGCAGGGGTTCGGCGCGAGGCTGTCGGCGGGCAGCGTCAACGTCAGGCTTCGTCCGGCGCAGCGGCCTCGGCGAAGACGGGGCGTGTGACGGTCCACTCGATGTCGCGAAGGGTCGGCGCTCGAGGCACCGCGGTCGGTACCCGAGCTGCTGCTCCGAGAAGGGCTCGTGCACGGCCACCCGGACCAAGGCTTCGCGCAGGGGCTCGGGCCACCGGGGGATCCTGGGTTCGGGTACCGGCCGGCGTTCATCTGGGCGATCTGGGGAGGTCGGGCAATGGGCCGGGCGACGGAAACGAGGGCGGTCTGGCATTTCGGACGTGAATCCTGCGCAGAACCCTTGCAGGCCGCAAAGCCTGCGTCATACTGCGTAGAAGAGCCAACCGTAGAGAGAGTGCGCTCGCAGAGCGCTTTGAGAGAGGACCTTCCATGAGCACTCGTGCTATCGCCATGACGGCCGGCCTGATCGCCCTGACCGCCGCGACGGCCCAGGCGGATTTCATTCGTGAGGTCGCCACGGGGACATTCGAGGTCACGTCCGACGACGGCGTGACCCGCACGATGAGCCACGACCTGACGGTGATCAGCGAGATCGGCGGCTGGGGGATTCTGACCATCGACGCCGACACCGAGCAGACGTTCCAGGCCGGGCCCGACCCGCTGACCGGCACCGCGACCTTCTACGGCGCCACGCCGGACGACTTCATCGTGGTTTCTATGACCGGCGTGCTCGACAGCCAGGACGGACAGCCGAACTTCTCCTTCTCCGGCTTGTGGGAGACCACAAGCACCGGCGGCGACTATGCCGGCCTGACCGGGAGCGGCGATTTCTCGGGATCCGGCTATTTCACCGACGCCGATTCGGGCATCATGGACATGATCTTCCAGGGTGACCTGGTCCCGACGCCCGCCACCGCGTCGCTGCTCGCGCTCGGCGGCCTCTTCGCCTCGCGCCGGCGCCGCTGACGGACCCCGATGCAACCAGACATGTGCACCGGGCCGGATCCAGGGATCCGGCCCGTTCTCGTTCGGCCCCGACCCGTCCGCCCGCTCATCGGCCGGGCACGAGCAGCGTGCGCAGCATCGCCGCCATCCACCGGCGGCGCACGGGTGTGAGCATCGTCCCGAACGACACGCTCCGCTCGCCCTCGAGCACGATGTGGCGATCGGGCTTTCCGTTCGTCGTCGAGCCCGCGCGCTCGATGGAGACCGACCGGACCGCGCCGGCGTCGAAGCGGCGGGTCCAGCGCAGCGGGCCCACGCCGGTGCGCACGCGCCCCTCCGCGCCGCGGATTTCGACCTCGCACCTGCCGGCGATGCCCATCAGCGCGAGCGCCAGCGTGAGCAGGCCGATGAGCACGAAGGGCGTCATGAAGAGGAGCATGAAGATCGACATGCCCAGCCCCATGCCGCTGGGGCCGGACATCGGGGGCGCCGGCCACCAGGGCGGCAGGCTCACGTTCAGCGCGCCGAGCAGGCCGGTGATCGCGATCGCCACGAAGACCCAGGTGATCGAGTTCCAGAACGCCGTGAAGAAGAGCATGAAGCCGGCGAGCGCGGCGCTGCGGGTCGTGGCGCAGGCGATGTAGCGGTCGCCGAGGTCGCGGAAGGACGCCCCGCTCGGGGGCTCGGTCGTCTCCAGGGGGGCGAGGGGCGTCTCGACGCCGTGCACCAGGGAGGCGTAGGTGTGCATCGTCCCGCACGCCCGGCAGAGGGCGGTGTCCTTCTCGACGCTGATGTCCTCGAGGGGGATCGGGGCGGAGCAGTCCGGGCAGATGGGCCTCATGAGGCTTCCCATGCTACTGGCGTCCAGATTTGGATATTTTTCGTCACCTGGCGTCTCCCGAACGCTTGACATGCTGTTCGGGGTCTGATATCTTGCTTCCGCCGGGCACGCGACCAGCACCGCCCCCGGCCGGACCAGCCACAAGGGGTGGGGGTTCCGTCCTGTGCTGGGACCGGCGTCAGCGTCGGCCGGCTCGCTCCCGGCGTCCTGGCGCAGCACAGAAAGGATGGGCTTCATGGCCCGCGCGCGCACTCCCTCTCATGAGTCGTCCCCCCGTGCCACCACCGATCGAGACGCTCCCCGCGTCGAGGTCAAGATCCTGGACAAAGAGAAGCAGCAGGCCCTCGCCAACACCCTTGCCCAGATCGACAAGGCGTTCGGCAAGGGCTCCATCATGCGACTGGACGAGGAGGCCTACCTCGCCATCCCCGGCATCTCCACGGGCGCGCTCTCGCTCGACCTGGCCCTGGGTGGGCGCGGCATCCCGCGCGGACGCATCATCGAGATCTTCGGCCCCGAGTCCAGCGGCAAGACCACGCTCGCGCTGACCGTCGCGGCCAACGCGCAGAAGGCCGGCGGTGTCGCGGCCTTCATCGACGCCGAGCACGCCCTCGACCCCTCCTGGGCCAAGCGCATCGGCGTCAACATCGACGAGATGCTCGTCAGCCAGCCCGACACCGGCGAGCAGGCGCTCGAGATCTGCGAGCTGCTCGTCCGCTCCAACGCGGTGGACATCATCGTCATCGACTCGGTCGCGGCCCTCATCCCGCGCGCCGAGATCGAGGGCGAGATGGGCGAGGCGCAGGTGGGCCTCCAGGCCCGGCTCATGAGCCAGGCGATGCGCAAGCTCACCGGCGTGATCGCACGCTCCAACTGCACCGTCATCTTCATCAACCAGATCCGCGAGAAGATCGGCGTGATGTTCGGCAGCCCCGAGACCACGCCCGGCGGGCGGGCCCTCAAGTTCTACTCGTCCGTGCGCATCGACATCCGGCGCATCAGCTCGATCAAGGAGGGCGAGGTGAGCGTCGGCAACCGCGTCCGCGCCCGCGTCGTGAAGAACAAGGTCGCCCCGCCCTTCCGCGACACCGAGTTCGACATCATGTTCGACGAGGGCATCTCCGTCGCCGGAGACCTGATCGACATGGCCGTCAACGACGGCGTCGTGCAGAAGAGCGGCGCGTGGTTCAGCTACGGGGACGTGCGCATCGGCCAGGGTCGCGAGAACGCCAAGCAGTTCATCAAGGACAACCCCGACCTCGCCGTCGAGATGCGCGAGAAGATCCTCGACAAGCGGATCCCCAACCGCAAGAAGGCCCCCGCGGCTCCCGCGCCCGCCGAGAGCCTCGAGGAGGTGGAGGCCTGATCCTCTGAGCCGGCGACTTCGGTCGCCTCTGGTGAGCCGTCGCGACAGCGCGAAGACCACCGGACGCGCGGGGGTCCACCAACCCGGGCTGGAAGCCGGGCTCTGAATCGGCTTGCTGCCGACGACCCGGTTGTCCCGGGCCCTTGCCGGGGGATAATCTGTCTCCCCCGCTGCGGACGTGGCGGAATTGGCAGACGCGCTAGGTTCAGGTCCTAGTGGGAGTAAAATCCCGTGGAGGTTCGACTCCTCTCGTCCGCACTTTGACCCGCCGGCCCGGGCTCTCCCGGGCCGGCCGCGTTTTTCTTCATCCCCTATCCCTCCGCCCTCATCCCTTCCCACTATCCTCGCCCCCCATGGGCCTGATCTACTGCGGCATCGACGAGGCGGGGTACGGGCCGTTGCTCGGGCCGCTGTGCGTCGGATTCGCCGCGTTCCGGGTGGCCGAATGGGACGCGAGGGCCGGAGCCCCGGACCTGTGGAAACTGCTCAACCGGGCCGTCTGCCGCGATGGTGGCGATAAGCGCCGGCGGATCGCCGTGGCCGACTCGAAGAAGCTCAAGCTCTCCAACCAGCTCAAGACCAAGCACCCGCTGACGCACCTGGAGCGGGGGGTCCTGTCTTTTGCTGGCCTCGTGCGATCGATCGCGGAGGAGGGGGAGAAAGGCGATTCAAACCAGGAAGATGGCATCGAGGCATCGAGGCACCAAGGCATCGAGTCGTTGGAGAGCGACGCGAGCCTCTTCGCGGCGCTCGGCGTGAGGCTCGAGCCGCACGGGTGGTACGGGGGAGAGGCGGTGGGCCTTCCCCACGGGTGCACGGCGAAGCAGATCGCGATCGCGCGGAACAAGCTCGCGCTGGCGTGCGAGGCGGCCGGCGTCGAGCCGGCGGCGCTCGCGTGCATCGCGGTGGGGGAACGGGAGTTCAACGAGGTCGTGCGCACGGGCGGAAGCAAGGGGCACGTGACAGGCTACTGCTTCGCACGCTACCTGCGACGCGTGATCGAGCGGTGGGGGAGCGGCCCCGACGAGGTGCGCGTCGTGTGCGACAGCCACGGCGGGCGCACGTGCTACACCGGCATGATCGAGGCCGCGCTCCGCGGCACGGGCCTGGCTATCGAGACGCTCGAGGAGAGCGATCGCTGCAGCCGCTACCGCGTGGGCGAGCGCGTCGGCCTGCTCTTCCGGCCGGAGGCCGAGGACGCCCACCTGCCGGTGGCCCTCGCCTCGATGACCGCCAAGCTCGTCCGCGAGCTGGCCATGGCCCGCTTCAACCGCTACTGGTGCACGCGCATGCCGGAGTTGAAGCCGACTGCGGGTTACACGCTCGACGCCCGCCGCTGGCTCAACGACGCGAACGCTATCGTGCACGAAGACGAGCGCGAGGTGATGGTGCGGATGGCGTGATCCCGCGCCGTCCTTGCCCTGCGACGATCGCTCTACGCTTCACTCGCTCGATGCATGAAGCCCAGAACATCCTCGATCTTGCGGCGAGATCCGCCCTCCGAGCCGCCGGCGACGTCGAGCCCAACCCCCTCGTCGGGGCCGCGATCGTGCGCGACGGCGTCGTCATCGGCCTCGGCCACCACCGCCGCTTCGGCGGCCTCCACGCCGAGCGCGAGGCCCTCGCCGACTGCCGCCGTCGCGGGCAGGATCCGCGCGGGGCGACTGTCTACGTCACCCTCGAGCCCTGCTCCCACTACGGCAAGCAGCCCCCCTGCACCGACGCGCTCATCGAGGCGGGCGTCGCCCGCGTCACCTACGCCCGGCGGGATCCGCACGAGGTCTCCTGCGGCGGGGCGGAAGTCCTCCGGCGGGCCGGCATCCCCTGCGACCTCTCGACCGATTCGCCCCTCGCCACGCACCTGAGCGACCCATTCGTCAAGAGGGTCACCACCGGCCTGCCCTGGGTGATCGCCAAGTGGGCCCAGACCTGCGATGGGCGGATGACCACCGGCTCCGACGAGCCCCGCTGGATCTCCAACGAGCTGTCACGTCTGCGGGTGCACCGGCTGCGGGCCCGCGTGGACGCGATCGTGACGGGCATTGGGACCCTTCTCGCGGACGATCCCCTCCTCACCGCCCGGGGTGTGCGGCGCGTACGCCGGCTCGCCCGCAGAGTGGTGCTCGACCCGCGGGGCGAGATGCCCGCGCCCTGCCGGATGGTCTGGAGCCCGGGCGGCGGGCCGGTCGTCGTGGTGCGGGCGGACGGCGCCCCCGCGCCCCCCCTGCCCGCCGACCTCTCCCCGGCCGGGGCGGCGAGGGTGGAGGCCGTGAGCGCCCCCGGAACGGGTGACCGGCTTGATCTGGAGGCCGTCCTCCGCCTGCTGGCGGCCCGTTTCGACGCGACCAACGCCATGCTCGAGTGCGGGCCCCGCCTGCTCGGGGCGTTCTTCGACGCCGGCCTCGTGGACGAGGCGCTGGTGTACGTCGGGCCCGGGGCTCGGTCCCGCTCGGCCGCATCGGACGCGCCGGGATCTGACGCGTTGCGGGGGCTGGCGCTCGTCCGCAAGAAGCCCCTGCGGGGCGACGCCGAGCTGTGGTACCGGCGGGCCCAAGTGCGGCGATGAGCCCGCCGCTCTACCCTCATGCGTCCCCGCGCGAGGGACCATGAAGGGGAGGCGCTCCATGCGACGCATCGCTACCGCGGCTCTGTCCGTGACCATTGCAGCGGCGGCCGCCGCGCAACCGGTTGACGAGGTGCTCCGCAGGTCGTTCGCGGCGGAGATCGGGGATGGGACGCTGCTGGCCACGGAGCGGGCGCTCGAGGGCGTGCTCGCCGACTCGCCCCAGAGCGACGAGGCGCTTGCGGCGATCGGGGTCGTGCGTTTCCTCCGCTCCGGCGAGCGGATCCTCCAACGGATGTACCGGCACGGCGCCTTCAACCTCCCTGTCCAGGCCTCGATGATCGCGGGCGTGGGCGGTGGGGGCGGCCAGACGATCGCGTACAACAGCGATCCGCAGCCCATCACCTACGAGGAGTTCAGGTCGGCGTTCGAGGAGTGGATCGAGGACGTCGCCCGCGCCGACGCGGCCCTCGCGCAGGTCCGCGACCAGGAGCTCAAGGTCCGCATCCCGGTCGGGCTCGCCCGCCTCGACCTCAACGCCGACGGCCGGGCCGACGAGCGGGAGCAGCTCTGGCGGCTCTTCACCGCGGTGCAGCAGCGGTTCAATCCCACGCAGGAGAGCGCGGAGGCGTTCGAGATCGCGTTCGACCGGGGCGACGTCGCGTGGCTCCGGGGCTACTGCCACCTGTGCATGGCCGCGGGGGAGATCGTGCTCGCGCACGACACTCGCGACCTCTTTGAACGGGCCGGCCACCTGTTCTTCGCGCGCAACGAAACCCCGTACGAGTTTCTGAAGGGCTCGCGCAGGGTCTTCGACGCCTCCGGTCTCGACGGCGCGGACATCGTCGCCTTTCTCCACCTGCTGAGCTTCGACGTCGTCGAGCCCGAGAGGCTGGGCCAGGCCCGCGTGCATCTGCTCACCACGATCGACCTGGCCAAGGACATGTGGCGCTGGTATGACGCCGAGACCGACGACGACCGTGAGTGGATCCCGAGCCCCGCGCAGCGGGACGCCGCGATCCCCGGCGCCGAGATCACCCCCGAGATGCGCGAGGCGTGGCTCCGTGCTCTCGACGAGGGCAGGGCGCTCCTGCTCGGCGAGAAGCTCTTGAGATTCTGGCGCGGCGAGGGCGAGCGCGGCGTGAATATCCGGCGGGTCCTCCAGGAACCCCGGCGCCTGGATCTCGTGCTCTGGGTGCAGGGATCCGCGGCGGCCCCATACCTCGAGGAGGGCGAGTTCACCTCCGACGGCCTCTGGGCCGACCTCGACGAGGCGTTCGACCACGGCGTGTTCCGCTACATGTGGTGGATGAACTGAGCGGGCCGTCAGCCCGCCCCCGACGGTCGCCGGTAGAAGGCGAGACCCTCCTGCACCGTCGCCGCGATCTCCACGCCCTCCGCGGCGACGGACAGGCGCGTCCCGGGTGCGCTCTGCGCGAACCGCACCATCGCGAAGCAGATCGGCGCCGAGCCCAGCATTGGGCTGATGGTCGATGAGGTCACGCGCCCGCAGGACTTGCCCGAACCGGGCGCGTCGAAGACCTCCGCCCCGGAGATCGGCTGCGGGAGGTTGGGGTCGGAGTCCCCCTCGAATCGGAGCGCCACCAGCCGCTGCTTGGGGTGCCCCAGCGACTCCATTCGGGCCACGATCTCCTGCCCGAGATAGCACCCCTTCTTGAAGGAGACGCGGTCGCGCAGCACACCGGTCTCGTGGGGCAGGTTCTCCTCGCTGAAGTCGATGTTGTAGAGCGGCGTCCCAGCCTCGATGCGGGCGATGTTGTACGCGTGCCAGCCCGCGGGGCGCAGGCGCCCGCGTGCGCCCGGGCCCGCGGGCTCGCCGTCCTGCCTCTCCGCGCCGGCCTCCAGCAGCGCGCCGTAGATGTCGCCCACGGCTTCCGCCGCGCAGGTGAGCTCGAGGCCGACCTCGGCGCAGGCGTCGTCGCGCTCCACGAGCGCGGCGTGGCCGCCGAGCCGGACGAGGCACGCCTGGCCGTGCGCAAGGCCGGCGAGGGGCGGCCCGTCGGCGGGCTCGCAGATGGAGGAGGCCAGCGGCAGCGTCGCGGGCCCGTGCAACGCGATGCGGTGCAGCGGCTCCGAGGCGTCCTCGAGGGAGATGTCCTCCGAGAAGACGTAGCTCCGGAGCGACTCGATCGTGCGGGCGGCTGCGTGGACATCGAGGTCGAATCGCAGGTGGTCCTCGAGCAGGGTGACGCGGAGGTCGGCCTCGATCCGTCCCTTGCGGTTGAGCCAGAAGCCGTGGCGCGACCGCCACGGGACGAGGTCCTTGAGCTCCTGGGTGATCATGCGGTTGAGGAAGCTCACGCGATCTTCGCCGCGCACGACGATCGTGCCTCGCTGGGGGAGGTCGAGCAGCGCGCAGCCCTTGCGGATCGCGGCGTACTCGAGCTCGAGGGCCCCGAAGGAGGCGACGACCTCCGCGGCCCGCCCGGTGCCGCCGGGATCGGCGTAGGGGAGCGTCGAAGCGCCCCGCCCGAGATGGGCCTCGAGGAGCGGGCTGCGGAGGGTCATGGGGCATCCTATGGAGGCCCCGTCGCGTCGGTCGGGCTAGGCTCGTGTTCCCCCGCCGAGCGGGCGGGTCTCGACGTAGTCAGAAAGGACGAGGGAAGATGGCCAAGAAGAGCGGCAAGGGGGCGGCGGACGGGGTCAACATCGAACTTCTCAAACGTCTGTGCGAGACACCGGGCGTGCCCGGCCGGGAGGAGCGGGTGCGCGCTCTCATCGAGAAGGAGGTCAAGGGCCTCTTCGACGAGGTCGAGACCGACCCCATGGGCTCCCTGATCTGCACGCGGGGCTCGCGGAACGGCAAGAAGGGCGCCACGCGCGTCATGCTCCTGTGCCACATGGATGAAATCGGCTTCTACGTCTCGCATATCAACGACAAGGGGTTCATCTTCGTGGACCCCGCCGGCGGGTTCGACCCGCGCAACCTTTTCTCCCGGCGTGTGCTCGTCTGCACCGCCAACGGGGACTACCCCGGCGTGATGAACCCCGGCGGCCGGCCCATCCACATCTCCTCGCAGGAGGAGCGGACGAAGGTGCCCGAGGTGAAGGAGTTCTTCGTCGACATCGGGATGACGGCGGACGATGTCAAGAAGAAGGTGCGCGTCGGCGACTTTGTCGTGATGAACGAGCCTGCGATCGAGATGGGCGAGAAGTTCGTCAGCAAGGCGCTGGACAACCGCGTGGCCTGCTGGCTCGGCATCGAGTCGGTCCGCGCCCTGGCAGATCTCAACGAGGACCACGCGTGCGAGGTCGTGGTGGCTTTCACGACGCAGGAGGAGGTGGGCCTGCGCGGGGCGAGGACGGCCAGCTACAAGGTGCGTCCCGACATCGGCCTCGGCATCGACGTGACCCTGAGCTGCGACACGCCGGGCGTGCCGGAGCAGGAGGCGGTGACGCGCCAGGGCGAGGGCTTCGGTCTGCACGTCAAGGACAGCTCCTTCATCGCCGACCACAGGCTTGTGGACGAGATCGAGGAGGTGGCGAAGAAGCACAAGATCGCCTACCAGCGGACCATCCTCCGCGCCGGCGGGCAGGACGGGGCCGCCGCCCAGCAGGCCGCCGCGGGCGCACGCGCCGTCGGCATCACCGTGGGCACGCGCTACATCCACACCGTGACGGAGATGATCGACAAGCGGGACCTCGCCGCGGCCCGCGACGTCCTCGCCCGGTATCTCGCCGAGGTGAAGTAGCCCGCGCCCCGGTGCAGAAGTGAGGCCGGCGCATCCGCCAGAAACAGGAGCCCCGGGGCGGGCGCGCCCCGGGGCTTTCTCTCTCTGCTGCGTCCGGATTCCCTCTCCCTAGTGGACGAGATTCGTCGCCGCCTCGATAGCCTCGACAACCTGCCGGACCTGGAAGGGCTTGCGCAGGAACCCCTCGAAGCCGGAGGAGCGGAGGGTGTGCGCCTGGGCGTCGTTGAGCTTGGCGCTCATCGCGATGATGCGGGTCATCTGCAGCGACTCGCTCCCGTGGACGACCTGGGCCACCTTCCGGGCGTCATCGTCCCCCAGGTGCACGTCGAGCAGAAGGACGTGCGGCTTGAATCGCTCGCACTCCAGCCCCGCCTCGAACGCGGACGTCGCCGAGGAGACCTCGTAGTTCGTCTGCTCGGTCAGCACCCGGCGGAGCACGTCGACCACCTCGGTGTCATCGTCCACGATGAGCACCCGGGTCCGCCCGGTGTTCAGCCCGTCGAGCGGGATGCCGTGGACCTTCATGAACTTGAGGAGCTCGCCCAGGGGGATCCTCCGGTCTTTGGAGCCGGGGATCCGATACCCCTTCAGGGAGCCCGAGTCGAACCACTTGGACACCGTGCGCGGGGCGACGTTGCAGATCTTCGCCACTTCGCCGGTCGTAAGCACGTCCTTCTCGATGGGCATCGTCGCACCTCTTGGAACGTCGCTGAAGGTGGGCGTGCCGAGCACCGCCTCCGCACAGGGAGCGAATCGGCCGAAGCCGGGCGTTTCTTGACGACCGCGTCGGTTGTGCGGCGGAATTCCCCGTTCTGGGACCGGGGGCGGGCGGCCTCGAGGGATCACCGCCGGCCGACGGGGGGAGGCCCCCGGCCCGGGGCGGATTGACACTGGCGCTCCGCGCCGTGTAGATTGGCCCGCCTGTCTTTGCGGAAGGGGCGGCATCTCCGCCGGGCCTGCGGGCGTACCGTTGGTCGGCGTGCGGGGCGGCGGGTTGCCATCCCGCGGCTGGAAGGGCCGCGCTCGCCAAGCAGGAGCCAACCAACCGGGGCGTCGCGGTGTCCCGGTCTGCATTGAGGAGTGAACCGTGCGTCGAGCGCCGACCGGTCGTGTTCTTTGTGTCTTGGCCTCCTCGATCATGCTGTGGGCGTCGGCGGCGGTCTTGCGGGCCCAGCCCGCGGACGAGGCCTCGCCGCAGCAGATGCTCAAGGACTTCATCCACTACGTGCTCATCGCACGCTACGACGCCGCGGACCTCATGGGCCAGCAGCTCCTCTCGCTGGACATGCCCGCCCAGGCGTTCACGGACCTTCTCGACACCAGCGGCGAGTACAACCGCTTCAAGTCCGCCGTCGGCGAGGCGATGCGGCGCGACCCGGGGGGGCAGCTCGAGGCGACCGCCGCGGCTCTCGAGCGGCTCTACGAGACGGGCCGTCTCGAGCGGGCGCGTTCCCCCGACGAGATCGCGCGGAACGTCAGCCTGCTCACCGGGCAGCTCCAGGCGCGGTACCTGGCCACGCGCCGGCTGCTGACGGCGGGCGAGTACGGGATGCCGCAGCTCGTCGAGGCGCTGCTCGACCAGCAGCACCCCGAGCTGCAGGCCACGGTGCAGGACATCCTGGTCGAGCTGGGCTCTCAGTCGGTGATGCCGCTCTGTGTCACGCTCCTCAACGTCCGCGGCGGCCAGCAGGAGCTGGTGGCCAACGTCCTCGGCATCAAGGGCTACCGCACCGCCCTCCCCTTCCTGGCCGATGTCGCCGAATCCACGAGCGAGTCGTTCGTGCGCGAGGCGTGCAACCGGGCCATCGACCGATTGGGCGGCACGGGCGGGGCCTCGGTCGCCGACCTCTACCTTCAGCTCGGCGAGATCTACTACGCGGAGCGCCCCGAGGTGACCAGCTTCCCCGGGGAGGAGCACCAGCTGCTCTGGTCCTACCTCGCCGGCGCTCCGGGCGTCTCGCTCGTCATGACCCCGATCAGGACCGAGGTCTTCCACGAGGCCATGGCCATGCGGATGGCCGAGGCCACGCTCCGCGAGAACGCCCAGAGCGTCGAGGGGGCGGCCCTGTGGGTGGCCTCGAACATCAAGCGGGGCGTCGAGCAGCCCGCCGACTACGAGAACCCCGCGTACGGGAGCGACCGGCGCGACCCCATGTACTTCGCCGTGGCCGCCGGGATGCCCGTCGATCACCGCGTCCTCGCCCGCGGCCTCGACACCCGCAACACTCCGCTGGCGCGCGAGGCGATCGCGGCGATCGAGCGGATCGCCGGCGGCGCCCAGCTGTGGTCCGGCGCCTCCGATCGCCGGCCGCTGGTCGAGGCGCTCGGGTACCCCAACCGGCGGGTCCAGTATGAGGCGGCCCTGGCCTTCGGCGCCGCGCAGCCCTCCTCGCCCTTCACCGAATCGGACCGCGTCGTTCCGCTGCTGGCCAGCGCCGTGCGCGACGCCTCGGCCCGCTACGCCATCATCCTCACCGACGAGGTCGAGAAGTACCAGGCCCTCCGTCGGATCCTCGAGGCCGAGGGGTACCAGGTCCTGCCGCGGGGCTCGACCATCGAGGAGCTGAACCAGGACATCGCCGACGCGCCGGGGATCGACGTGCTCGTGACCGCGCTCTCGGCCGATGCCTCTCTCCAGGTCATCGAGCAGGCCAGGTACGGGGCCAAGCTCGCCGCCACGCCGCTCCTGGCGCTCGTGGACCCCCTCGAGGCCGCCACCCTCACCCCGCGCTTCGAGCGTGACCCGATGGTGATGGTCCGGCGCGCCGGGCTGCCCGAGGAGGCCATCGCCGGCGCCGTCGGCCAGCTCGTCGAGCAGGCCTCGGGCGGACCGATCTCGCCGGAGGAGGCCCGGGCGTACTCCGAGCGGGCGATCACCGTTCTGCGCGATCTGGCCGTCAGCGGCAACGAGGTGCTCCACGTGAGCGACGCGACGGGTCCGCTGGTCGGGGCGCTCGGCGACTCCACGGGCGAGCGCCGCATGGCGATCGCCGAGGTCCTTGCCTACATCGCCGACCCGCGGGCGCAGAAGGCCATCGCCGACGTCGCCCTCGCCGCGCAGGGGCCCGAGCAGGCGGCCCTGCTCGGCAAGGTCGCCGACTCGGCCAAGCGATTCGGCAACCAGCTGGACGAGCGCCAGGTCGCGAGAGTCGTGGCGATCGCGAAGGACACCTCCCCGGAGGAGTCGCTCGCGGCCGCTGCGCTGCTCGGCGCGCTCGGCGTGCCCAACTCGGACCTGCTCCCGCAGATCCTCGGCCAATAGGCCGCGCCGCAGCGCAAGCCACCTCCTGGGACGCCCCCGCCACCGGCGGGGGCGTCGACCTTCTTGGCCCCGGATTCCCGTGGGTTTGCGCCGCGCGTTCCCGGACGTTGCGTGATGCGTGAGTCTGCGCAGGGCGCGTGCGCCCGGGGCTGCCCGAGGGCCACAGACGCGGCGCAAACGTCAGAGACGGAACGGGATGGGGCCCTGCCGGGCGGTTTGCAGCAAAGGCCCTCGCCGGGCGCGCCGATGCCCGCATGGTGAGGGCGGACGCCGGGCGTCGGGAGGAGGACGCCTGGGCCCGCCCCTGCGGCTGCGGTGGTCGCCGCCGCGGAACAGAGTGCACCGGCCGCCACGGAGGCGACCGCTCGCGGGTGTCCAAGTGTGTGAAGGAGTGCGCAGCATGCATGTTCGCAACCGTGGTCGTAATCGTGCGTTTACGCTTGTCGAAATCCTGATCGTCGTCGTGATCCTCGGCATCCTTGCCGCGATCGTGGTTCCCCAGTTCACGAACGCCGCGAACGACGCTCGCGGCGGCAACATCGTGACGCAGCTCCAGACGCTCAACAGCCAGATCGAGCTGTTCGCCGCCCGCAACAACGGCAACTACCCCGACCTGGCCGCGGACCAGTGGGGCTCCAACAACGGCGACTCGAGCACCATGATCGGTGGCGCGTACCTCAAGACGGCCCCCTCGAATCCCGCCTGGAACCCGGACGACAACGGCGGCGTGGCGGCGACGGTGGTCGAGGTCGGCGCGGGCGCGTTCGGCTCGGCGACGGCCGCCTGGGTGTTCAACACCGACGACAACACGCTCTACGCCTCGTACTTCGACGAGGTGAACGGCGTCATCACGACCGTGGCGACCGACTGAACGGCAACGGTCTCGTGAGCAGCTGAAGACCGGCCCGACGCCCGAGAGGGCGCCGGGCCGTTTCGTGGTGGGGGCGGCGCGGCGGCGCGTCGTCGGATGGGAGGAGGCACTCGATGCGACGCGTGCAGAGGGCGTTCACGCTGGTCGAAATCCTGATCGTGGTCATCATACTCGGGATCCTCGCGGCGCTCGTCGTCCCGAGCTTCGTCGGTGCGACGGAGGAGGCCTCCGAGAACGCGGCGATCCACGAGGTGCAGAAGCTCCGGCGCGCGATCGAGGTCTACCAGGTCAGGAACAAGAACATCCTCCCGGACGTGAGCGAGGGGTCCGGGACCTGGGGCGGCCTCGTGCTCAACGCCGGTGAGTACCTCAAGAGCCCGCCGGTGAACCCCTACGTGGGCTCCACGAACGACGACGTGATCGTCTTCGGGGCTGGGCCCGACGGCGGGTACCAGACCGCCCACGCGTGGATCTACAACCCCGCGACGGGGGAGGTGTGGGCGGGCGGCTTCGACGCCAACGACAACCCGTACCCGAAGCCCTAGGCGGGCGTTCGGGGGGAGGCATGCGATGCGGAAGGTCGGCGGACATGCACGGTGGGCGGTTCTCGGGCGGGGGTACACCCTCGCCGAGATGCTGGTCGTGATCGCCATCCTCGGCATCGCCAGCGCGATGGTCATCCCCTCGATGGGCGATGCCGGCGTTCTGCGGATCCAGAGCGCCGTGCGCACGCTCGTCGCCGACATCACCTTCGCCCAGACGGACGCCCTGGCGTACCAGCAGCGCCGCGCCGTGATCTTCGACGAGGACGCCAACACCTACACCATCGCGGAGGTCGTGGTCAGCAGCGGCGGGGAAGTCACCTACATCCCGCTCTTTCTCGCCGGGGGCCCGGGAGGCCAGTACACCGTTGACTTCGACATCGACGGCTTCGACGGCGCGCGCCTCCGCCTCCCCAGCTTCGACGGCGACGCCATCCTCATCTTCGACGAGATCGGGGCGCCCGTCGCCGACGCGTCGTCCGACGCCGCGGCGACCCTGGGAACGATCTACATCGACAGCGATCGTGCGACCTTCCGCGTGGATGTGGCCCCCTACACGGGCCAGGTCCGCGTCGAGAAGGTCGCCGGCCTGCCCGGCTGATCGCCGGGCGCGGGAGGGGAGGCTGGACATGGGCGAGCGTGGCAGGCGTGAGAGCGTCCGTGGACGCGCGGCGAGGGTGGTCGTCCTCTCGACGGTGGCAGCCCTCGGGCTCCTGCTCTGGGCGCGTCTCAAGCTCGTGACCGAGACTCCCCGCATGGTGTACGCCGACCCGCCGGCCTCCGCCGGGGTTGAGGGAGATTCCTCACCGGCCCCGAGCGCGCCCGCGCGTCCGGCCGATAAGGCCGGTGATCGCGGCCCGCGCTGAGGCCCGCGCCGGGCGAACGGAATCTGGGCTTCACGATGTGCCGGTTGTGCGGCCTCCCCAGGCTCGCAAGCGGGAGAGAGTCCCCAAGTCCCCGCCGGTGACGGACGACAAAGTCATGGCATTCCTCGCGCTCGGACCGACGTGTGGTCGGTTGGCAGTTCCGGACGCGACCAAAACGGCGGGGATGAGAAGCCATGACGCACCACAACGATCGTTCGAGTCAGCGTAGCGCGAGGGCGACCAAGGCCCCCTCGCAGTCGGCCTTCGGCCTCACCGCGGCGATGGTGGCCTTGGTCGCCGGGGCGCCCGCGGGCTTCGCCCAGAGCAGCGTGGATGACGGCGCGCCGGGCGAGGGTCTGGGCTCTCTGATGAACCTCCTGGGCGGGAAGGGCGACCAGGCCCAGCCCGAGGCGGGCGCCCCCGGGGGCGACCAGGACTCGTTCCGCACCGACGGCGTTTACTACGACGAGAACGCGACCGTCGAGCTGCACGTCCAGGACGAGGACCTCACCGCGGTCCTGCAGATGCTCTCGATCCAGAGCGAGCGGAACATCGTCGCCAGCAAGGATGTCTCCGCCCGGGTCACCGCCAACCTCTACGGCGTCACCTTCCACGAGGCGCTCGACGCCATCCTGCACGTCAACGGATACGGGTACATCGAGCGCGGCAACTTCATCTACGTGTACCCGATCGATGTCCTCGTCGAGATCGAGCAGGCCGCCCGGCAGCGCACCAGCCGCGTGATCCGTCTCAACTTCCTCAACGCGGTGGACGCCGCGAGCTTCGTGAGCCCGATGCTCAGCGAGGAAGGCGAGATCAAGAGCAACGGCAAGATCGGGGCGTGGACCGACCCGACGACGCCGACGGGCAACGAGGAGTTCGCCAACGAGTCGACCCTCGTGGTCTACGACTACCCGGAGAACATCGACGCCATCGAGAGCCTGCTCCGCGAGCTGGACACCCGGCCGGCACAGATCCTCGTCGAGGCGACGATCGTCCAGACCTCGCTGAACGAGCAGAACGCCTTCGGCGTCGACTTCAGCATCATCGGCGACCTCGACTTCGTCGAGTTCCTCAACCCGCTCGGCGCCGTGGAGAGCCTGATCGACGGCGGCACCGCCAGCAGCCCCGTCCCCGCCGACGGCGAGGGGCGCGCCATCGTCTCCAACCCGGGCAACACCTCCGGCCCGGCCACCTTCAAGGCCGGCATCGTCGACGAGGACGTCGCCGTCTTCGTCCGCCTGCTCGACCAGGTCACGGACACGACCATCATCTCCAACCCCAAGGTCGTGACGCTCAACCGCCAGCCCGGTCGCGTGCTCGTCGGTCGTAAGGTCGGCTACCTGCAGACCACCGCCACCGACACGGCGACGACCCAGACGGTCGAGTTCCTCGACACCGGCACCCAGCTGAACTTCCGCCCGTTCGTCACCAGCGACGGCGTGATCCGCATGGAGCTCAAGCCCCAGGTCTCGGAGGCGTCGCTGCGCAGCGCCACCGACGCCAGCGGCGTCGCGGTGACCATCCCCGACGAGATCACCAACGAGCTTGCGGCCAACGTCCTGGTGCCGGACGGGCACACGATCGTCCTCGGCGGCCTGTTCCGCGAGTCCACCACGGCGACCCGCCGTCAGGTCCCGGTGCTCGGCGACATCCCGATCCTCGGCGCCGCCTTCCGCGGGCACGACGACGACGTGCAGCGCCAGGAGATCATCTTCCTGATCACGCCCTCGATCGTCAGCGACCAGGTGCTCGTGGACCAGGGGATGCGCGGCGAGGACGCGGTCCGGCGCGTCCGGGCCGGAGCCCGCGAGGGCACGCTGCCCTTCTCCCGCTCCCGCCAGGCGGCGCAGCTCCTCGTCGAGGCCGAGCACCTCGAGGCCGAGGGCAAGACCAACCAGGCCCTCCACAAGGTCCGGCGCGCCCTGCGCCTGGCGCCGGCCCAGCCCGACGCCATCGAGGTCCGGGAGCGGCTGGTCAACGAGAAGGACGTCTGGCCCAGCGGCAGCGTCCTCAACGACATCATCCAGAGCGACGCGGAGCGCTCGCTCCAGCACAACATCCTCCAGCACGGCTGGTGGGGCGCCCGCGACAGCCTGAGCAAGGTTTCGCACGAGGAGCCGTCGACGATCGCATCGAAGACTCCCTCGGCCAAGAGCCGGTCCCCGCAGCAGACCAGCACCGCCTCCGTCTCGTCCATGGCGAGCCATCGCGAGGCGCGCATCGCCGCCCGGGCGCAGGCGGGCAGCACGCAGCCGCAGTTCAGCCCCGAGGTCGTCAGCGAGGTCGAGACCTACGACTCCACGGCCGTGGTCGCGGAGGAGCCGGCGAACGGAGAGTGGTGGACCACCGCCTCGTTCCAGGAGTTCATGAAGACCTGGGACGCGGAGGTGGCCAAGGAGCAGGGGCGCAGCCCCGCGGCCTCCGAGCAGTGGTGGACGAGCCGGGACTTCATCCAGTTCCTCAAGGCCTACGAGGCCAGCGCGATGGCCGACGCCGCCGCGGGAGAGGGTGTGAGCACCGCCCCGATCACCACGACGCCCACCGACGCCACCGGGACGAGCGCCGACGAGTTCGCCTCCGAGCCTGAGATGGGCTTCGACGGGCTCACGACCGGCGTCGAGACCGGCGCCGAGACCGGCGTCGAGCCGATCGTCTCGGAGAGCGATCGCGTGCCGCTCTACGAGGACAACCCCTATGTCTACTACCCCGCGGACGAGGTCCCCAGCGGCTTCGAGCAGGAGTCCTTCGAGGAGGCCGTGGCGGAGATGAACTCCCGCAACGGCGGGGACAGCGACGTCGACGAGTACGTCCAGTACCTCGAAGACGCCGAGTCCACCCCCAGTTATACGGAGGTGGACGATGAGGATCCCGAGGATCCCCGGCACTGACTCAACTGACGGGATGGATCGCCGATAAGGGCTGCAGGGCCCGCCCACACCGGGCGGGCCCTTCTTCATTTCAGACATGGAGAAAGACATGAGCTCGACGCGTCGCCATGGGATGGGCCTGCTCTGCCTCGCCGCCGGCCTTGCCGGCTCGATCCTCGCCGGGTGCGGGAGCCACGGCAGCTACACCCGCGAGGGGATCTCGCTCGCCGAGCAGAAGGCCGCCGCCATCAAGAGCGCCACGGAGTACGACATGGCCCGCCAGGCGTACTTCGCGGGCGATCTGCACAAGGCGCTCGAGAAGATCGACCGCTCGCTGGCTATCAACCCCGACGTGGCCAAGAGCCACGTGCTCCGGGGGCGGATCCAGCTGGAGCTGGGCGAGATGGACGCCGCGCTCGACTCGCTCCACCGCGCCGAGGCGCTGGCCCCCGACAACGTGGACGCGCAGTACTTCCTGGGCGTGACCTACGAGCGGCTCGTGGAGCGTGAGCGGGCGCTGGAGCACTACCAGAAGGCGGCGGACCTCGACCAGGAGGACGCCCAGTACGTCGTCGCGGCGGCCGAGGTGATGGTCGATCTCGGGCGTGTGGACGAGGCCGAGGCGTTCATCCAGAGCCGGCGCGCCCGCTTCGACCACAACGCGGGCGTGCGTCAGACGCTGGGGCACATCGCGCTGATCAAGGGCGACGACGAGACGGCCCTGGCGATGTTCAGCGAGGCGCGCCTCCTCGCGCCCGACGACACCGACATCCTCGAGGACCTCGCCCGCACGCAGATCGCCGTGGAGCGGTACGGCGAGGCGGTGACGAGCCTGTCCAAGCTTCTCTCCGACAAGGAGGTGAAGGCCACGCGCCGCGACCTGCGCCACATGCTCGCCCGCTGCTACGTCGAGGTCTCCCGCATGGTCGAGGCCCGCAACGAGTACCTGGCGCTCACCGAGGGTGAGGAGGGCGCCGGCGACGTCGAGGCCTGGATCGGGCTCGGCAACGTCGCGTGCGTGATCAAGGATCCCTACCGCCACCGCAACGCCGCGAACCGCGTCATGGCCCTCGCGCCCGGACGCGAGGAGGGCTACCTCCTGCGCGCGATCTGGCACCGCCGGCGCGGCGAGAACGAGGAGGCCCTCAAGTGGCTCGACCTCGCCACGCAGCGGGCCCTCCAGGTCAGCTCGGCCTACACGCTCAAGGGGGTCATCCTGACCGAGCTCGGACGCGCGGACGAGGCCCGCGAGGCCTACGCCGAGGCGCTGCGCCAGAACCCCGGCGACCAGACCATCGCCGGCCTGCTCGACAGCGTGGAAGTGAGCGACAACTAGGCGTCAAGCCCGCGCCCGCAAGCAGGCCCGGGGAATGGTGCACGCTCGGCGTCGGCGTCGCCGGAGTTCGGCAGTGGTCTCAGCGCCGTCGGCGGCCCATCAGCCCCGCGAGCGCCAGCACCGAGAGCGACGCGGGCGCGGGGATCGCCGTGTACAGATCGTCGATGCCCCACGAATCGGTGGATGTGTTCGACCCGATCACCGCCCGCGTGATGAGCACGTCGGACACCACGCCGAAGAACGAGTCCGGCAGCGTCTTCGGGGCCGCGGAGCTGAACGAGCCGATCAGCCCCGATGCGCCGTAGATCGTGATGTTGAACGTGTCCAGCGGCGCCCCGTCGGCGACATAAAACCCGACCGCCTGGCTCGCGGTGCCGAAGACGAACTCGATCGTGCCGGTCGCGAAGAACGGGCTCGCCAGATCGTTGCTCAGGAAGTTCGCGCCGCTGGGCAGCGTGCCCGGCGTGAACATGCCGAAGGGCAGGTCCGCCTCCGCCGTCACGTTCACGTCGACGGCGACGCCGGTGCGATCGGTGCCGACGACCGCGCTGATCCCGCTCGCCGGGAGGCTCGTAATCGTGGTCCCCGACCCGAACCCCTCGAAGTTCTCCAGAGTCGGCCCGAACGTCATGTCCGGGTCCGCCAGGAACGACGCCAGATCCTCGTGCGACTGGATGTCGGCCTGCGCCACGCCGGCCCCGAGCGCGACCACGAGCAAGCACGTGTACCTCGACATGTCTCTCTCTCCTTCAGCCCCGAGGGCGGGGCGACTCTCTCCGGGCCACCCCCGTGTGGCCACCAGGTCCGAGAATACCAGGTGCCGCCCCAGCGCTCAACCCCTTGTGTCCCCCGGGCGCGGCGGGCGCTTCAGTCCCGGAGCCCCGCCCGGAGAGTCACCCGCGCCCGGGCGCGCCTACCCACGTCCGCGCACCCGAACGTCGTGCAACTCGGCCTCCACCCCTACCGAGCCGTTCCACTCCGAGAGCTTGGGCGTGATCAGCGCGTCGATCTCCATCCCCGACGCCATCTCCGCCGCGTACTGCCCCCAGCGCCACGCGATCAGCTTCAACGATCTCCCGCCCCCCCGCACACGCAACGCCAGGTGCTTGCCCTCCTTGCCCACCTGGCGCGGCTGCTCCGCGATCGCCACGCCGTCCAGGCGCACCCGCACCTGCGGGTTCTCCGCCCCGAACGGCCCGAGGTCCGCGAGCTGCGTCACCGACGCCAGCGTCAGCTCATCGATCGTGGCGCAGCAGTCGTAGCTGATCCGGCGCGCGAGGTCCTCCTTACCCAGCACGCCGTTCACCTCGCGCACCAGCGCCTCCTGCAGGCAATCGAGCATCTCCCGGCGCATCGCCAGCCCCGCGGCCATGTCGTGCCCTCCCCAGCGCTCCAGCATGTGGGCGCAGCCCGCCAGCGCCGCGTGCAGGCTCACACCGCGCACCGACCGGCCCGAGCCGTGGCACGTCTCCCCGTCGTCGGCCAGAAGCACCACGGGCCGATGGAACCGCTCTGCAAGGCGCGAGCACGCGATGCCCACCACCCCCGCGTGCCAGTCGGGATGCGCCAGCACGATCGCCCGACGGTCCGGCGCGGTCATCCCCGCGGCCTCGGCCATCGCCGCGGCCTGCTCCACGATCGCGTCCTCGATCTTCCGCCTCGCGGCGTTCTGCCGGTTCAGCTCCTCGGCGATCGCGAACGCCTCCTCGTACGAGGCGATCGTCAGCATCTGCACCGCCTCCCGCGCGTGGCCGAGGCGGCCGCACGCGTTCAGGCGCGGCGCCAGCGTGAACGCGACTCGCTCGGCGTCGATCTCCGCACCGCCGAGGCCCGACGCGTCGATGAGCGCCCGCAGGCCGGCGAATGGCGTGCTCTTCAGCCGCGCGAGCCCGAAGCGAGCGATCACCCGGTTCTCGCCGCGCAGCGGCACCACGTCCGCGATCACGCCCAAGGCCGCCAGCGCCAGCATGTGGATCAGCAACTCTCGGTGGTGCTTCGAGACACGGCTCGAGCCCTCCGCCATCGTCACCAGCCGCCACGCCAGCTTGTACGCGACCCCCGCGCCGCACAGGTCGCCGAAGGGGTACGCGCTCCCCGGAAGCCGCGGGTGGACCGCGGCGTACGCGTCCGGGAGCTCGTCCTCGCACGCCGGCGCGTTGTGGTGGTCCGTGATGATCAGATCGACCCCGCGTTCCCGCGCCACCACCGCCGACTCACGCGCGGTGATGCCGCAATCGACGCTCACGATCACCGACGCCCCCTCGTCGGCCAGGGACGCGATCGCCTCGGGGTTCAGCCCATAGCCTTCTTCGAGACGGTGGGGGATGTAGGTGTGCACGTCGGCATCGGGCCGGAGCGTCCTGAGCGTGTGCCACAGGATCGCCGTGGCGGTGATCCCGTCCACGTCGTAATCGCCGTAGATGGCGACCCGCTCGCCGGCCCGCAACGCGCCGAGGATCCGCTCCGCCGCCCGGTCCGCGCCCGGCAGGAGGGACGGGTCGTGCAGGGCCAGGAGCGAGGGCCTCAGGAACGCCTCGGCATCCGCGCCCGAGAGGTCTCTGGCCGCGAGCACCCTTGCCACCAGCGGCGGCAGGCCGGCGACGGGCTCGCACCCGCGCGCGCTCTGCAGCGGGGTCCAGATGGCGGTCAACCCGCGCGTGGCGTGCCCGCCGGGGCCACTGGATACACTGGTGCTCTCGGGCACGGTCTGCAAGCGCGGCCGCCTCCTCCCGTCAAAGTGGGCGCGATGGTCAAACTGAACCGGATTTATACCAGAACAGGTGACGACGGCACGACCGGGCTGGTGGCCGGCGGCCGCGTGTCCAAATCCTCCCTCCGCGTCGAGGCGTACGGGACGGTGGACGAGGCGAACGCCGCCGTCGGTCTGGCGGTCGTCGTCGGCGAGCGGAGCGTGCGCGAGGGCGGCGGAGGAGCGGCCCTCGCCCGCATCCTCGAGGTGCTCCGGTCCATCCAGCACGATCTCTTCGATGCCGGGGCGGACCTGGCGACGCCCGTCACGCCGGGTGAGCAGCCCGGCAAGGCCCTGCGGATCACGCCCGGGCAGACAGGGCGTCTGGAGCGGCTCATCGACGAGTTCAACGAGAGTCTCGCCCCGCTCAACAGCTTCGTCCTGCCAGGGGGGAGCGAGACCGCCGCCTGCCTCCATGTCGCACGCACGACGGTCCGTCGCGCGGAGCGAGCCGTCGTTGCTCTCCGCCAGGCCGAGCCGCAGGCGACTGCGCCGGAGGTGCTGCGGTTCCTCAACCGGCTGAGCGATCTCCTTTTCGTGCTCGGGAGGGTGGCCAACGACCAGGGACACGCCGACGTGCTCTGGCAGCCGGGGGCCAACCGCGGCCCGCCGTGAGCGGGCCGCAGGTAGGATGGGAGCGCGAGGGAGGGCTTTGTTGGCCAAGCACGCGCACACGACCGCGGCCTACACGACCGAGTTCCACCGCGAGTTCAAGGTGGAGACCGTCCGCCTGCTGCGCCGGCGATTCCTCTGGTTCGCCGGCGTCGTCGGCACCTTTGCCCTGATCGGCCTCGTCGTGGCGATCGCCCGGGCCATTGGCGCTGAGCGTGGCCCGACCCTCCCGGGCGAGGCGGGCTTCGCCGCGGCCGCGCCGCCGGTCGTCGAGGACCTTCGGTGGTGGATGCTCGCGATATCGACCGTCGGGCTCTACGGCGTCTCGTTCGGGTACGCGATCCAGCGCCGACCGACGGACGAGACGCTCGTCCGGCTCTCGCTCTGGGTGGTCACCGCCTACGGCGCGATCAGCGTCTTCGCGCGCGCCCTCGGGCTCGAGGGCGCCACGGTGGGCCTGGGCGGCTTCTTCTTCACGCATCTGGTCGCCTGCCTGTTCCTGCCTTGGACCGCCCTCCAGGCCATCCAGCCCATGGCCCTGGTACTCGGCGCGAACGCGGTCCTCGCTATCCTGGCCCGTAGCCACCCAGTCTGGAGTGACGGGGTCGGCGCTGGGATTGCCGCGCTTGCCATGTCGCCGCTCCTGGCGGTGCCGGGCGCGCTGCTCTGCCTGGTCCGCCATTCGCGGCGCACGCAGGACTTCAAGTACCGCTTCATGACCTCGCGGTACTCCGAGATGCGGCGCGAGCTGGTGGACGCCCGGCGCATCCACGAGTCGCTCTTCCCCCAGCCCTTCGACACCGGGGGCTTGCGCCTCACCTTCGAGTACGAGCCCATGCGCCAGCTCGGCGGCGACTTCCTCTACGCCAACTGGCATCAGTCCGCCGGCGCCCTCAGCCCCGTCAGCATCGTCCTGCTCGACGTCACCGGGCACGGCATTCCAGCCGCCCTGACCGTCAACCGCCTGCACGGCGAGATGGAACGCGTCTTCGCCGAGAACCCGGAGGTCGGCCCCGGAGAGGTGCTCGGCCTGCTCAACCGCTACGTGCACCTCACACTCGCCACCCACTCGATCTACGTCACCGCGATGTGCGTCCGCGTGGACCCGGCCCGCTCCACGATCGAGTACGCCTCGGGCGGCCATCCGCCCGCCTTCATCCGCGCTGTCGATGGCACGATCGAGGAACTCGCCAGCACCGCGTTCGTTCTCGGCGCCTGCCCGGACGAGGCGTTCGCGCCCGGTCAGCGCGAGCTCCGCTTCGGCCCCGGCGACACCCTGATCGCCTACACCGACGGAGCAATCGAAGCCAAGGCCGAGGATGGCAGGATGCTCAGGGTCGAGGGACTGCGCCGACTCGTCGCCGGGGTGAACACCGCGCGCCCTGATGACTGGCCCGTCCGCCTGCGACAGCAGGTCGCCTCCTACCGGGAGGGGCCGCCGGCCGACGACACGCTCTTTCTCACCCTCCACCGGCCGGTCACCGCGGTGGACCGATCTCCCGACGGCAAGGCGCGTTCCGGGCGTCCGGCCGAGACGGCCGGCTCCGCGGGGGTCAGTGCTTGACCCCCTCCACGCGCCCCTGCCGGGTGTACTTCGTCAGCGCCGACTCCAGGTCCACGCCGGCGATGTTGGCCAGCGTCGCGAGCCAGGCGAGGACGTCGGCGAACTCCTCCGCGAGGTTCGCCCGCTGGGCCTCCGAAGGGCTCCGTTCGGGGGCGTTCTCCTGGAGGGCCGTCGCCAGCTCCCCGACCTCCTCGACGAACCACATGAACGTGCCCGGCACGCCCCTGGCCGCGTCAGTCGGCAGGTACCGATCGCGAATGAGCGTCTGGAATGCGGCGATGGTCAGAGGGGGCTCGGGCATGCCCCTAGGGTAGGGGTCTGCGGGGGGATGCGGCTCCTTGCCGCGAGCGGCGGGCTGCCTAGACTTCCCGCCCGAAAGGCAGACAAAGGGAAACGTCAGGCATGCCCACGATCAACCAGCTCGTCCGGAACCCGCGTCGCTCGCCCAAGGCCAAGTCGAAGGTGCGCGACCTCGACGCCTGCCCGCAGCGCCGCGGCGTGTGCCTGCTCGTCAAGACCCAGACCCCCAAGAAGCCCAATTCGGCGCTCCGCAAGGTCGCCCGCGTCCGCCTCAGCAACGGCAAGGAAGTCTCCGCCTACATCGGCGGCGAGGGGCACAACCTCCAGGAGCACTCGATCGTGCTCGTGCGCGGCGGGCGCGTGCGTGACCTCCCCGGCGTCCGCTACCACATCGTGCGCGGCTCGCTCGACTGCCTCGGCGTGGACGGGCGCAAGCAGGGCCGTTCCAAGTACGGCGCCAAGCAGGCCAAGGGCGGCGGCAAGAAGTGAGTCAAGCCGGGCGCGCGTCCGGATGCACAGAGGCAAGTAATCGCGCCGCCTGACCCGCGGCGCGGTGAACGAGGCTGCGGAACCCGCAGCGGATGAGCCAAGGAGGTCAGCATGTCCGGTCGCATCACGAAGGCCGACGAGCAGCTGCGTCCCGACCCCCGGTACGGCGACAAGGTGCTCTCCCGCTTTATCAACAGCATCATGCACGACGGGAAGAAGTCCGTCGCCCAGCGCGTGGTCTACGACGCGATGGCCATGATCCAGGAGCGCCTGGACAAGATCGATGTCCCGGAGGCGCCCAAGACCGCCCTCGACTGCTTCCACCGCGCCATCGAGAACGTCAAGCCCCACGTTGAGGTCCGCTCCAAGCGCATCGGCGGCGCCAACTACCAGGTCCCCATGCAGGTCAACCGCCGCCGCCAGCAGTCGCTCGCCTTCCGATGGATCATCACCGAGGCCCGCAAGGAGCACGGCCGCCCCATGGCCAACCGCCTGGCAGACGAGCTCCTCGCCGCGGCGAAGGGCGAGGGCAAGGCCATGGCCACGCGCGAGCAGGTGCACCGCATGGCCGAGGCAAACCGCGCCTTCGCCCACTTCGCCTGAGTCTCGCCTCAACCAGTCTCCGCGAGCCCCGCGCCCGTGCCCGGGGCTTCTTCTTTGTCGTCTCCCGGGCCGGTGCTCACCGAACCCCTCCCGGCGGCAGCGCCGTGCTGCGGCGCACGCCATGGATCTGCGCGGGAGCGTGGCGTCCGGCGCAGTCCGTCTGCGCTACATGCCGGGGCCGCGAGCTTCCCGGGCGGATCCGCCCGGCTCGAGGCCGAAACCTTGGGAGCTTCGAACATGGCTATCCGATGGAAGGCGCTGCCGCTCGCGGCGGCCGCGGTGTGGAGCGTCGCTGTCTCCGCGGCCGGACACCAGCCGGCACTGGAGGGGTCGGTACTCGCCGATGGGCGGGAGGCGTCGCTGTCGCCGATCGTGCAGACGCCCCCGGGCCCCGAGGGGCGCTTCCCTGAATTGAGCACGGGCGTGGGAGCGCCCGACTGGGACGCCGTCGGCTCGGGCGGGAGCACCCGCGAGGCCGACCAGCCGATCAACTGCGAGGGCGGGGCGCGATTCAGCAACGCGAACAGCAACATCATTCCCTACCTGGTCTTCGACGACTTCGTGGCCGGCGAGACTCCGCTGGAGGCAGTGCAGTTCTTCGGCGGCGTCTCCGGCGGCACGCTGGGCTTCGACGCCATTAGCGAGATCGGCCTGGAGATCTGGACGATCGCCTCCGGCGGGGAGTGCGGGTGGACGTACGACCAGCCCGTCTATCTCGACGCCTTCACGATGCCGGAGTTGGGCCCAAGCTTCGAGTGCAGGATGGGCAACGCGTTCGTGGACGCGTACGAGTTCACCGCGAACCTGCGCGGCGTGCCGCCCCTGGTCCCGGGACAGTCGTACCTGATCACGATCTATGCGCGCCTCCGCAATCCGGATGGGCCCGAGCTCTTCGTGTGGGCGCACTCACCCGTGACGCGCGGCCGTGCGGCGCACTCATGGAACAGGATGACGCAGCAGCACCGCGAGTGTGGTCCCGACATGGCCTTCCGCACGCTCCCCATCGACAGCTGCCAGGAGAACAGCACCGCGACCGGCAGTTACTTCAGCAACTACTTCAGCAGCCACATCCCCTACCTCTCGTTCGACGACTTCGTCGCCCGGAGCACTGGCGACCTGCGGACGATCCGGGTAACGGGCGGGGTGTCCGTCCTGAACCAGTCCGGCGGCACGGACTTCAGCAACATCGAGGGGCTCATGGTCGAGGTGCACCACATCAGGGGCGACAACTCGACTCCCTGCAGGAACTGGTTCAACGGCCTCGTCGGGCAGTTCACCGTGCCCCTCGAGGACACGATGCCCCGCTACGACGCCACCGATCCCTTCGGGATCAGCTTCTATACGTTCACGATCCCCGTGCCCCCCGGCGTCACACTCGTCGAGGGCGAACGCTACCTCCTGGGTGTCTTCGGCGACCAGGTGGACCGCGACAGCCCCGAGCTGTTCTGCTGGGCCGGGACCGGCTCGGTGCACGGGTACAAGGCATGGTCGTTCGACCTCCGCGACGGCTCGCAGCACTGCCACGACGTGGACCAGGCCTTCTGCATCGATCCCGAGGAGTCCTGCCCCGGCGACTTCAACCTCGACGGCGCGGTCGACACGCGCGACGTCATCGCCTTTCTCAACGCCTGGAGCGACCGCGACCTCGCCGCGGACATGGACTACAACCTCGTAATCGATTCGCGCGACGTGCTGGGATTCCTCAACATCTGGAATACCGATTGTCTTCCGTGATCGATGCCGCTCCCCGTGGGGGGGCCCGGGGCACACCCCCGGGCCCCTCGCGCCTCTGGACTCAGAGGGTGTGGCTCCGCGCCGTGCCGAATGCGAGTCCTCCGCAGGCAGCGGCTGCCGGTTGTCCGGCGGAGGTCCTCGGGGAAGCAACCGTTCCGCGATCCTGGTTGCGCGGCGGCACGGCCTTGCCGGCGATCCGCGCGGCTGAGAATTCCGGGCAATCGCCCCACTGCGTGTCATCCGAGCGGGCTCGCCTGCGCTTCCGGGCGGATCGGGGCCGGAGCTCGTGCTCCCCGCGCCGATCGCGGAGGGTTCCACACATGAGCTTCCAAAAGAGAGCGTGTTTGCTGATTGCCTCGGCCTGCACGGCCATCGCGTCGATGGCGTCCGGCCAGATCGTTCCCGTGGATCGTGGAGCGCCGGCCTCGGATGGGGGAGCGGGCGCCGCGCACCCTGCGCACCCCGCCGGCCCGCACGACTCCTTGGGGGTCTCCGTCCCGCGAGTGAGTCGAACCGAGGCTTGGGAGTCCGTGCTGCTCCGTGAGCACGACGTCCCGTCCGGCGGGTTCCCCGACATGCGCCCGGGCATCGCGTCGCCGGCTCCCGACGCCGCCGGCCGGGGCGACGGCGACCGGTTCGTCGATCAGTCCATCAATTGCGCCGGCGGGGCCTGGTTCAGCAACGGCAACAGCAACGTCAGCCCCTTCATCGTGCTCGACGACTTCGTCGCCGACGACCGGCCGCTCGTCAGCGTTCAGTTCTACGGCGGCGTCCTCGGCGGCAGCTTCAGCCTGAGCGCCGTGACGAACATCCAGGTCGAGATCTGGACGACCGGCCCCGGCGGCGCCTGCGGCTGGACGCACGCCTCACCCGTCTACATCGAGAACTTCCCACTGTTCGAGCTGCACCCGCAGTTCGAGTGCACCTTCGCGCAGGGGACGGCCGAGGCCTACGAGTTCACCGCGAACATGGAGGCGCCGCTCTCACTCGTCCCGGGCCAGACGTACACGATCGCGATCTTCGCGTGGCTCGCCGACGCCAATGGCCAGGAACTCTTCGCCCTCGCCGAGACCGCCTCACCCAACCACAACCCCGCGACATCCATCAACCGATTCAACCACGACCAGGTCCGCTGCGGCCCCGACGCGGCCTTCCGCATGCTCCCGGCCGGCTCGTGCCAGGAGAACGACTGCGCGACGACCACCTACTACAGCAACTACTTCAGCAGTGTGAACCCGTATATCGCCTTCGACGACTTCACCGCCGCGGCCTCGGACGAGCTGCACGCCGTCCAGGTCACCGGCGGCGTGTTCGACACCAGCGCCGGCAGAGGCGGCGACTTCGACAATGTCGCCGGGCTGGTCGTCGAGCTCTACACCGCGCAGGTCGATCTCAACTCCCCCTGCGGCAACTGGCTGAACAGCTTCGTCGGTGACTTCGGCGTCACTCTCGAGGATGCCTCGCCCCGCTACAACTGCACCGATTCCTTCGGAATCAGTCACTATACCTTGACGATCGACGCGCCCCCGGGCATCGCCCTCGTCGCGGGGCAACGGTATCTGATGACGGTCTACGCCGTCCCCGTGGATCCCGACAGCCCAAAGCTCTTCTGCTGGGGAGGCACCGATGCGCTGTACGGCTTCACCTCGTCCTCCTACAACCTGGACACGCACGAGCAGGACGAATGTCACGAGGTGGACATGGCCTTCTGCATCGATCCAGAGCCCCCCTGCCTGGCCG
>CAYTAH010000002.1:84419-103443 GCA_964435785.1 uncultured Phycisphaeraceae bacterium
TGTCACGAGGTGGACATGGCCTTCTGCATCGATCCAGAGCCCCCCTGCCTGGCCGACTTCAACGATGACCGGATCGTCGACACCCGCGACGTGCTCGCGTTTCTCAACGCCTGGAGTCACGGGTCGCTCGCGGCGGACATGGATTTCAACGTCGCCATCGACTCGCGCGACGTGCTCGCGTTCCTGAACCTCTGGAACGCGGGCTGCGCACCCTGACACCTGCGCATCGGGAATCGGGGCCCCGGACACGGCGTCCGGGGCCTCTTTCATGCGCCTTGGCAGTCTGTCGCCGGCGTGGGCGCGGGCGCGGCGACCGGAGTGTCAGCGTCCCACAACCCGGTGGTGCTGGCAATCCCACTCCTCGGCGAGCACGCCCCATCCGAGCCGATCGGACACCCCGACGCCCTGCACGAAGTAATCGCGGCGCTGCTCGACCTCTTGGCGCAGCCCGAGCTTCTCTGGAATGCGCCTCGACTTGGTGTTCTCCGCCGAGCAGGAGATGACGATCCGTTGCAGGCCCATGCCCCCGTCGGCCTGCGCCCGGAACGCCCAGCTGAGCAGGTGCGCGGTGGACTCGGTCGCGATGCCGCCTCCGGCGGCATCGCGCCGCACCCAGTACCCCGCTTCGGCGCTCGCGGTGTCGCGGTGCACGCCGTGCACCCCCGTGCCGCCGAGGAGACGCCCGTTCCGGCGATCGAATACTCCCAGCGCAACCGAGTTCAGACCGACGAGGTCGCGCACCGCCATGATCTGCGTTGTGATGAAGTGCATCGACGACTCGACATCGCCGTGCCCGTCCCGCGCCCACGGGAGCCACGGCAGGAGATGGTCGCGGCTTGCCGAGACCGCCTCGAAGAGCTGCCCGGCGTCAGCAAGCTCGTACTCACGGATCAGCAGACGCGGAGTCTCGATGCGCGCGCGGAGCGGGCGCGGTGGGGTCCACCCCAGGCCCAGCCCCGTATCGATCTCGCCGGCGCACCGCGGCATGCCGGCAGTCTACTGGGACTCCCTGATCGCGGGATACCATGCGCCCCATGGCGCTCGGCAGGTACCACAGGCAGGAGATCCTCCCCCGTGTCGGCCGCGAGGGGCAGGAGGCTCTTCGCGAGGCGAGCGCGGCCGTGGTCGGAGTGGGGGCGCTCGGGTGCGCAGCCGCGGATCATCTGTGTCGCGCCGGCGTCGGCCGTCTGGTCCTCATCGACCGCGACGTCGTCGATCGCACGAACCTGCACCGTCAGACGCTCTTCGACGAGGGCGACGCCGCCGAGGGTCTGCCCAAGGCCGAGGCCGCGCGCCGACGCCTCGGCGCGGTCAACAGCGAGGTACAGGTCGTCGCGCACATCGCGGACCTCACGGCCCGGAATGCCGAGGCGCTGCTGCTTGCCGGGCGTCCTCCCGGCGTCATCGTGGACGGAACGGATAACTTCGACGTCAGGTACCTCCTCAACGACATCGCCGTCAAGCACGCCGTGCCGTACGTCTACGGCGGTGTCGTCGGCACCCGCGGCATGCAGTTGACCGTCCGACCGGGCGCCACGGCATGCCTCCGCTGCCTCTTCGAGGAGCCCCCGCCCGCCGGCTCGCAGCCCACATGCGACACCGCCGGCGTCCTGGGCCCGGCCGTCGCCATCGTCGGCGCGTGCCAGGCGTCCGACGCCTTGCGGATCCTGCTGGGGCGGGGCGGCGAGATCCCTCCCACGCTCCTGGAGTTCGACCTCTGGGAAGGCAGGAGAAGACGGATCGATCTCGCCCGCGCCCGCCGGTCCGACTGCCCATGCTGCGCTCGGCGGTACTTTGAGTTCCTGGCCCGAACGGAGCGCGACACCCTCAGTCTCTGCGGCCAGGACGCGGTCCAGGTGTCTCCCCCCGCTCCCGCGACGCTGGACCTGGCCTCCCTCGCCGGTAGACTGGGCGGCGTGGCCGAGGTGCGGGAGCACCCCTTCATGCTGCGGTGCCGTCTGCCGGAGGAGCCGGCGGAGGGGGGCGGGTGTTTGGAGCTGACCCTGTTCCGCGATGGACGCGCCATCGTGAAGGGGACGAGCCGACCCGAGCGGGCCCGCTCGGTCTACGCGAAGTACGTCGGCGCGTGAGCGCGCCGGCCAGGGAATCCACGCGAAGGAGTGATCGATGGGTAATCTCGCGACGACGCTGACCGCCTCCCAGGGGCTCCTCCTCATGTATGCCGAGGGGTTGCTGAAGGATGTGCCCCGGTCCATGTTCGCCCGGCTGCCCGAGGGCAAGAACGGGCTGATCCAGACCAACCACCCGGCGTTCCTCTTCGGGCACATGTCGCTCTACGCGGGCAAGACGCTCGAGATGCTCGGGCTCAAGGGCGTGGTGACCGACCCGGCCGGGTTTGCCGAGCTCTTCGAGGCGGGCAAGGAGTGCCGCGACGATCCCCACGGCACGGTCTATCCCGCCATGGAGACGATCACTTCGCACTTCTTCAACGGGCACAAGTCGATGTTCGCGAAGATCGCCGAGCTCACGGACGACTATCTCGCGCAGCCGCACGGCATAGAGACGGACTTCGCCAAGAAGTTCCCGAGCCGCGCGGCCTTCGCCGCCTTCCTCGTCGGCCCCCATCCTTTCGTGCACATCGGCCAGATGAGCGCCTGGCGCCGCTGCATGGGCCTCGGCAACGTGTTCTGACGGACCATCGGCGGGCGCAGGGATCTCCTGTTCGCCCTCGTCCTCGCGCGCTCATGCCCTCACGAAAGGGTTGCTCCGCTTCTCGCGCCCGATCGTGGTCTCGGGCCCGTGTCCCGGCAGCACGCGCGTGCTGTCGGGCAGCGAGTAGAGGTGCGTGCGGATCGAGCTCGCGAGCGTGGCGAAATCGCTCCCTGGGAAGTCGGTTCGGCCGATCGAGCCCGCGAAGAGCGCGTCGCCGACAAGGGCGACGTGCGAGTCGGCGCTGTAGAGCGTGATCCCGCCCGGGGAGTGCCCCGGTGTGTGGAGGACGCGCCATGCGCTCCCCGCGAGCGTCAGCTTCTGCCCATGCTCCAGCGTCGCGTCTGGTCCCGGGGCGGTGACCGGGGCGCCCATCGCCTCGCTGAGGTTGAGCATCGGGTCGTTCAGCCACTCCCGCTCGGCGCTGTGGACCCAGACGGGGATACCGGGGAACGCCGCGAGCACCGCGCCGACGCCGGCGATGTGGTCCACGTGGGCGTGGGTCAGCACCAGCGCCGCGGGGCGCAGCCCCTGCTGGCGGACGAACCCGATCATGGGCTCTGGCCCGAAGCTCGCGTCGACGATCCAGCAATCTCCCGAGCCCTCGGGCGCGACTACGTAGCAGTTCGTCTCGAAGGGTCCGAGTGCAAACCCCCGGCACGAGATCGGGGGCGTTGTGTGATTGTTCGTGCTCATCGGAGAGCAAAACCTCCTACAATGGATGGAGGAGGTTAGCATGGTGATCCGCAACATCGACCAGACGCCCATGACGCCGGTCCAGATGCCGGGCGTCGAGGGAGCCACCATGGCGATCATGGTCGGTCGTGAGCACGGAGCGCCCAACTTCGCGCTGCGGCAGTTCCGGGTCGAGGGCGGAGGGCACACACCGCGCCACTCCCACGATTATGAGCACGAGGTCTACGTCGTCAGCGGGGCGGGGACGGTCCTGCTCGGCGGCAAGGAACGCCCCATCCGGGAGGGCGACGTCGTCTACGTACCCGCGGAGGAGGAGCATCAGTTCAGAGCCTCCGACGTTGGGCTCAGGTTCCTGTGCATCGTCCCGGTGACCCGCAACTGCGGGGAGACGACGCCCGGTAGCTAGCCGTTCGCGGGTGGGCGAGGAAGGAGCGAGTCGTGAGCGAGCAGGAAGCCATCCAGGAGCCGGCGAGAATCGACGAGACCCGCGAGACCATCAACCGGCTGGCGCTGGCCTACGGGGCGGCCGCCGTCGCCGCCGTCGCGCTCGCGGTGTATGGGTACATCGACCAGAACGTGGGCGTGCTCGCGCTGGGCGGGCTCGCGGTTGTCCTCGTGCTCGCGGTTGCGCCCGTGAGCTTCGTCACCGCGGCGGGAAGGAGCGACCCCGGCGGCGGGCCGGGTGTGGACATGCTCGTGGGTGAGATCCGCCAGCTCCGCCGCTCGATCGAGCGGCTCAGCGAGTACCAGGCGCTCTCGGACGACGCCCGTCGCGTTCTCAATCGCGCCCGTGAGCGCGAGCTGCTGATCCGGGCCATCGAGGAGGACGTCGCCGCCGAGGACTGGGACGCGGCGATCGTCCTCTGCGAGGAGCTCGCCGAGCGCTTCGGCTACCGCGAGGACGCCGAGCAGTTCCGCCAGCGCGTGGAGCACGCCCGTGCGGCGACGCGCGACCGCAACGTCGCCACCGCGATCGCCGCGCTCGACGGCCTGATCGTCCAACGGCGCTGGGACCACGCGATCAGCCACGCCGCGAGCATCCAGCGGCTCTATCCCGACTCGCCGCGGGTGACCGGGCTGCGTCAGCGGGTGGAGAACGCGCGCGACCGCTACAAGACCGATCTGGAGAGGCGGTTCCTCCACGCGGCGCAGAGCGAGGGGCCGGACGAGGCGCTGGACCTGCTCAAGGAACTCGACGCGTACCTCACCGAGGCCGAGGCCGAGCCCTACCGCGAGCTGGCGCGCGGCATCATCGGAAAGGCGCGAGACAACCTCGGGGCGAGCTTCAAGCTCGCCGTGCGCGATCGCCGCTGGCGGGACGCCGCCTCGCTGGGCGAGCGCATCATCGCCGAGTTCCCGAACACGCGCATGGCCGAGGAGGTCCGCTCGATGATCGACGGGCTCCGGCAGCGGGCCACGTCACTGACCAACTGAAGTGCGATCCGGCTCGGGCGTCGCGGGGGGCGCCGGCCGCTTGTCCTCGCCGTGTGCGGCCCGCGGGGCCTCCTGACGCCACATCGCGAGCATCAGCCCGCCGACGCCGAGGATCAGGAACAGGTCGGCGACGTTGGAGACCCACGGCCAGACCTCGCCGGAGGGGTCGTTGGGCCAGTGCCACCCGAAGGGCAGCCGCACGTCCGGGAGAAGGTGGATGAAGTCGCGCACGCACGCGAACACGAGCCGGTCGTAGACGTTTCCGAGCCCGCCGGCGAGCACCAGGGCGATGGACGCGTGGCTCAGCCGGTCACGCGCGTGCGTCCACCGTCCGAAGGCCCACAGTCCCAGGCAGACCGCCGCCCCGGTGAAGATCACGAAGACCCACCGACGCCCGGCCCCGAGCCCGAAGACCGCCCCCTTGTTGAGGACCAGCTGGAATTCCAGCACGCGCGGGATGACAACGCGGGGGCTGTGCGCCGGCAGCAGCGCCTCCAGGCCGTGCTCCTGCGAGGTGAGCGCGATGACGTTCTCCCGCCTGATCTCTACCGGATGATCGGCGACGTGCCGGAACGCCAGAGACTTGGTGCCGAGGTCCGCGACCAGTCCGAGAAGGGTGAGCACGATCAGGAACGCCCACGCGCGCCCCGATCTCCATGCCGGTGGCGGGGTCTCGGCGCCCGCGGTGTGCCCGCCGGAAGAGATCACGTGGTCCGGCGCTCCATCTCGCGCGCCGCCTCGATGGAGTACCGGGCCCAGGGCAGCTCGGCGAGCCGCTCCTTGCTGATCGGCTTGCCCGTGCGCTCGCACAGTCCGTAGGAGCGGTCCTCGATGCGCTGGAGCGCCGCCTCGATCTCGCGCAGCAGCACCCGGTCGGCCGCCGCGAGGTCGAGGGAGAGGGACTGCTCGTACGTCTCCGATCCCTGTTCGGCCATGTGCTGGGGCAGATGCGAGAGCGAGCCGCTCTGGCTCTTGAGCGCCTCGCTCTCCATGGAATCGATATCGCCGAGCAGGTCGCGCCGCTTGGCCAGGAGCACCTCGCGGAACTTCTCGAGCTGTCGCTTCGTGTAGGGGCTCTTCGGCTTGCGCGACGAGCCGGTCTCGTGGCTGTCGTTGGAGGGCGGGGCCGATGATGGGCCCGAGGGGATCAGCGGGCGGCCGGTGCCGAGGCCCATCCCCAGGATCGACCCGCTGAGGGCGGGCACCGAACCGGTCGAGGGCTTGGGACGGGGCTTCTTCGCAGGCTTGGGAGTGACGATCGTGATTCCCTTTCGCCCCGGCTTCGACGCGGGCGACTCGGCGGGTTTCGCGGTGGACGCCGGCTTCCCGACGGGCTGGCGGGAGGAGGGTCGCTTGCCATCGGTTCCGGCGGCCTTGGGCTCGGACTTTTGTCCGGCCTTGGTGTCCGGTTTGGGCTTGTGGGCGCCCCTGGGGGCGGCCTTCGCCGGTGCGCTCTGGGGCTTGGCCGCGGTCGGTTTCTTCTTGGCCGGGGCCCTCGCCGCGGGCTTGGGCGCGGCCTTCCTGGCCGAACCCTTGGCTCGGGCGGCGTCGGTCGTGGCCTTCTGCTTGGGTGTCTTCTTGGCCAAGGGGCTTCCTGCGCAGATCATCGGGAGTCGGCTCGTCGCGGTTCTCGCCCTCCCGGGGACCCCCGCGGACGCCGCGCGCGGCAAGAAGCTAGCGACATCCACCTGGGAAGTCAAAGCGTTTGTGCTATTTTCGGTCTGGGTCGCCGGAACGGCGCGCGGGTCTTAGTCCGACCCGCTCGGACCGGCGTCGACGGCCGCCTCGCTGAAGGAACCCAGCCGCCGGAAACGGGCATACCGCTGCTCGACAAGCACGTCCGGGTTCAGCTCGCGCAGCTCGGTCAGCTGGTCGAGGATCCAGCGCTCGAGATTCGCGGCGGACTTGGCGGCATCGCGGTGGGCGCCCCCGACGGGCTCGGGGATGATCGCGTCGATGATGCCCAGGGCGAGATTGTCCCGGGCGGTAAGCTTGAGAGCCGTCGCGGCGGCGTGGTTGGTCTGCTCGTTGGCCTGCTTCCAGAGGATGGCGGCGCAGCCCTCGGGGCTGATGACCGAGTACCAGGCATGCTGGAGCATGGCGACGCGGTCGGCGACGGCGATGCCGAGCGCCCCTCCGGAGCCGCCCTCGCCGATGACGATGCTCACGATGGGCGTGCGGAGCACAGCCATCTCCCGGAGGTTGACGGCGATCGCCTCGGCCTGGCCGCGCTGCTCGGCGCCGAGGCCGGGGTACGCGCCGGGCGTATCGACGAGCGTGACGATCGGCAGACGGTACTTCTCGGCGAGCTTCATCTTGGCGAGTGCCTTGCGGTAGCCCTCGGGATGGGCGCACCCGAAGTGGCAGGCGAGCTTCTCCTGGGTGCTCTTGCCCTTCTGGTGGCCGACGATCAGGCACTTGACCGACCCGATGCGCCCGAAGCCGGTGACGATCGCGGGGTCGTCGCCGAAGCGGCGGTCGCCGTGAAGCTCGCAGAAGTCGCGGCAGATGCGCGAGATGTAGTCGCGCGTCTGGGGGCGGTTGGGGTGGCGGGCGACGCGGACGGTGTCCCACGGGCTGAGCTTGGCGTAGAGCTCGGCGAGCAGTTGCTCCCGGCGCTCACGGAGGGCCGCGACGTCCACCGACGCCGCGCCGGGCATGCCGCCCGCCGCGTCCGCCACGCCGCCGAAGGCCGGCACCGCGGCCTCGGGGTCGCCCGCCTCGCCGGAGCGCTGGGCGGCCTCGATCTCGCGCTCGATCTCGAGGACCTGACGCTCGAAATCCATCTGATAGAACGTGCTCATGCCGCGTCTCCACCGCCGCCGGGGGCGACGGCGCAAAGTCTACGACGGATCGGAGCATCCGGCTCGCTCGGCGGATAGGCTCGGGGCATGGAAGGCACCGGAGGCGTGAAGGCGCTGGAGCGCCCCCTGCTGCTCGTCGGCGGGGGGAACATGGGCCGGGCGATCGTGCTCGGCGCGGCCGCGGCCGGCGCGCTCGCGGGCGAGCGGGTGGTGGTGATCGAGCCGGACGTGGCCAAGCACTCGGACTTCTGCGGGATAGGCGCGTACTGCGCGGACAGCGCCGGGGAGGGGCTGACGCGCTTCGCCTCGCTGGAGATGCAGCGGGGGCCGGGCGTCGTTCTGCTGGCAGTCAAGCCGCAGGTGTTCGGCGGCGTGGCGGGCGAGCTGGGGGACTCCGTGCGTTCGAGCGCTCGACCGGTGCTCTCGATCATGGCGGGAGTGACGACGGCGCGCCTGGCGAACGAGATCGGCGGGCGCGTGGTGCGGCTGATGCCGAACACGCCGGCGATGATCCGGCGGGGGATCACGGCGATGTGCGCGGGGCCGGGCGCGACCGCCGACGACCTGATCCTCGCTCGGGCGCTCTTCGAGTCTGTCGGACGCGTGATCGAGTTTCCCGAGGATCTGCTCGACGCCTTCACGGGCGTGGCGGGCAGCGGGCCGGCGTACGTCTTCTCTCTCGCGGAGGGGATGGTCGCAGGCGCGGAGGCGGTGGGCTTCAGCCGCGAACAGGCGCTGGAGATCGTGCGGGCGACGGTGGCGGGGGCGGCGGGGTTGATGGAGGCGAGGGGCGACCTCACGCCAGGACAACTGCGCGAGATGGTGACGAGCAAGGGGGGGACGACAGCCGCGGCACTCGCGGTGCAGGACGAGCGGGGGGTGCTGGGGGCGATCCGCGACGCGGTGGTCGCGGCGAGGGACCGGGGGCGCGAGCTGTCGGGGGGAGGCTGAGGTTCGACGCGCGCCGGGGAATCCAAACGCCGCGGCCCACGATGCGACGGCCCGTCAGTAGTCTCGTCGTGCGAAGATGATCGTGCAGATACCCAGGACCACGGCCTCGAATGCCAGCGACGTACCGATGACCCACCAGACCGGGCGCTCGCGGATCTCCTTCTGCAGGCGGAGCGAGACATCCGTGTCTGAGACGTCTACGTCGGAGTCCTCGGTTGGGGGCGCGGGCGGCTCCTCGGCGCCGAGAGAGGCGATGCGCGCGAGATCGTCCTCGGGGAGGAGCGATCGCTCGAGCACCATGATTGTCTCGCCCGTCTTGGGGAGCAGTGTCTTGCCCGCGTAGACGCCCTTCACCCACGGGCTCAGCTTCCGCAGCGACTCCTCGGCATCGTCGAGGCGCCCGAGCATCCCGCCAAACCACGGGTTCGCCTCGGCGATCTCCTCGTCGGTCGCTACGAAGCCCTCCGGAACGGGCTCGCCGGCCTGCGCACGTCTCGTCGCGATCAGCTTGCTGGTGGCCGCCCGGACGGTCTCGACCCGGCGCACCAGCGCATCGCGCTCCGTCGCCGCCTGCGACTGGAACTGGAGGAGCACGACGTCCGTCGTGTTGGCCAGGAAGAGCACGAACCAGAAGAGGAGCGTGAGCAGCAGCGCGGCGATGGTCGAGCGCGTCAGCAGCCCGAGCAGTGCGCACACGCAGAAGAGGTAGCTGAAGAAGCAGACGACCAGCGGGACGGCAAGGAAGAGCCGGGGCTCCCACGCGCCGCCGCGGATCCCGATGACGAGAAAGCACGCGGCGCTGAAGACCGTGATCTGGAGCGTGACGAAGAGGAGGCCCGAGAGGTACTTGGTGAGGAACAGCCTCGTGCGGGAGATGGGCTTGGAGAGCAGCATCTCGATCGAGCCGCCGGTGATGAGGTCGGGGATGATGCCGGCGGTCGAGATCAGCGCGAGGATCGTCGCGATCCAGGTGAGCCAGAGCCCGAGGCCGAACTCCATGAAGAGCATCTTGTAGAGGAGGCCGGGCGGGAGCTCCTCGCTCGTGACCGGGATGAAGCCGAGATCGAACCAGAGAAAGCTGATGCCCTCTTCATCGATCCCGATCGCGGCGTAGATGAGCACCACCAGGCCGGACAGCGCGAGCGTGATCCAGAAGAGCTTCTTGGCGTTGAGCTCGCGGTAGGCGTCCACGAAGAGGGCGATGGTCTGGGTGATCACGCGGCGCCCCCCTTCGCGCCCACGCGGTCCTTGTGGTCCACGGCCTGCATGAAGAGGTCCTCGAGCGAGGGCCGGTGCGGGCGGATGGACCGGATGACGGCCCCGCGCCCCCGAAGGGCGTCGATGATCGGCTGGATCGCCGCCGGGTCGGTGGTGCCGACGCGGAGGGTCGAGTGGTCGATCTCCACGGTCTCGCCGGTGGCGAGCTGCGCGCTCCACCCGGCGCGCTTGGCGAGCGGCTCGGCGGGGTCGGACGGCACGCGGACCAGCCCGGGGAGGGCCGACTCGACGAGGCGCGGGGTCTCCTCTGGCGCGCCGGCGACCTCGATCTCATAGCGCTCCTGTCCCGCGGTCAGCTCGTCGATCGTGCCCTGTCGGGCGACCTCGCCCCCGACGAGGATCGAGACGCGGTCGCAGACCATCTCCAGCTCGCTGAGCATGTGGCTGTTGAGGAAGACGGTCTTGCCGCGGGCGCGGAGGGCCTGGACGATCCCGCGGATGTCCCGCCGGCCGACGGGGTCCACGCCGTCGGTCGGCTCGTCGAGGAGCACGATCTCGGGGTCGTTCATCAGCGCCTGGGCGATGCCGACGCGTTGGCGCATGCCCTTGGAGTAGCGCCCGACCCTCGTCCTGCCCCAGTCCTGCATGCCGACGAGTTCGAGCAGCTCGGGGATGCGCCGCCGGCGATCGGCCCGGGGCACCTCGGTCATCGCGGCGTAAAAGTCGAGCACCTGCGCGCCGGTGAGATAGGGGGGGAAGCGGTGGTGCTCGGGCAGGTAGCCGATGCGCCGCAGCAGCGCTTGCGTGCCGACGGGCCTCCCGAGCATGGTGCCCGCGCAGCGCGTCGGCTTGATCACGGTCATGAGGATCTTGACGAGCGTGCTCTTGCCCGCGCCGTTGGGCCCGAGCAGGCCGAAGACCTCGCCCCTCCGGACGCGCATGGAAACGCCCTTGAGCGCCTGGATTCTGCCTCGGTACGTCTTGGCGACGTCGGCGAGGTCGATCACCCACTCGCCGTCGTGGCCGGTCGTCAGCGCACCCCCGTCGGTCATGCCCTTCCCTTCCTCGCGTCCGCTTTGCGGGCGACGACGTCGAACCTGTGCCAGTGCTTGGGATTCTGGAGGGCGTCCTTGCCGTCGTCCTCGCTCTCCGCGAACAGCTCGAGCTCGAACCCCGCGAGCAGGGCCTCCGCCTCGGCGCGGGTGTGGTGGGTCCGGTCCGGGATCTGCGCCCAGTCGTCGCGATCGCCGAAGAGCTGGCCGGCGAAGCGCCCGCCGGGCTCGATCGCCTCGACGATGGTCCGCCACAGGGCGTCGAAGTGCTCGGGCGGGCAGAAGGGCAGGGCGAAGCTGGCGTTGACCAGTCGCGCCCGCGGGAGGGCAAGCCCCTCGAAGGGCTCGTAGCGGATCTCGAGGCGCTCGGGATGGGCGAGGTCCGTGCGCTCGCGCATGCGCCGGATGGCGTCGGGGTGGCCGTCGATCGCGACGACGCGCCAGCCGCGCCGGAGCAGCTCGGCGGTGTCGCGTCCCTCGCCGGCGCCCAGGTCGATGGCCAGGGGCGGGGGGGCACGGCTCTCCGAGCCGTGCGCCGGGACGCCCTCACGCTCGAAACGGGCGAGGGCATCCACGAGCGTGTCCCGCGCGGGCTTGCCCGCGACGACCTCGAAGTAGCGGGGCCAGTCGCGCTGGGAGGCGTATACGTGCGCGGGCTTGAGGTGGGGAGGGCGGTCGCTCATGGGGCGGCGGGCGGTCGGGCGTTCGCGGCCATACGCTGGGGGACAATGTACCGGACGCTTCGCGAGTTCGTGGAGGCGCTCGACCGTGCGGGCGAGCTTGCAAGGGTACGGGCGAGGGTCTCGCCCGTGCTGGAGATCTCCGCGATCGCGGACAGGGAGAGCCGCAGGCCGGCGCCGAACCGGCCGAGCGAGGCAGCGCGGCGGGTCGATCCGCGCCACCACCTCCTCGGTGGCAAGGCCCTGCTCTTCGAGCGCGTCGAGGGTTCGGACATTCCGGTGCTGATCAACGCGCTGGGGAGCTACCGGCGGATGGAGATGGCGCTGGGCTGCGACGGCGCCGGGTTCGACGGAATCGCGGAGCGGATCGCGGCGCTGGTGAAGCCCCAGCCGCCGCGCTCGCTCGGCGAGGCGATCGCGGCCGCACGCCGGTTCGCACCGTTGCTCAGGATCCCACCTGGGCGCGTGCGGGCCGGGATCTGCCAGGAGGTCGTGAACACGGGCGAGCAGATCGACCTGCGCCGCCTGCCCCTGATTCGCTGCTGGCCCCACGACGGCGACTACGCGGCGCTGGGCTACCCGCCGGGGATCAACGACGGCATCCCCGGCCTTGAGAGCGGCGAGGAGTGGGACCGACTCTACCGAGGCCGGTACGTCACCTTCGCCGGGATCCACACCATCCACGCCGACGATGCCGGGGCGGAGAAGCCCTCGAGCCACAACATCGGCATGTACCGCGTGCAGCTCATGGGCCGCCGGCACATGGCGATGCACTGGCAGATGCACCACGACGGGGCCAAGCACTGGCGGAGCTGGAAGAAGCGCGGCGAGAGGATGCCGGTGGCCATCGCGTTCGGGGGCGAGAGCGTGCTGCCCTACGCGGCGACGTGCCCCTTGCCGCCGGGCATCAGCGAACTCTTGATGGCCGGGTTCCTCAACGGGCGGGGCATCCCGATGGTGCGGGCGAAGACCGTGCCGCTGTGGGTGCCGGCCAACGCGGAGATCGTGATCGAGGGGTACGTCTCGACCGAGGCGGGGCCTTGCGGGTGGGACTCGCGGAGCGGAGAGCCGATCGGGCGCGGGGGCGTTTTCGAGGGGCCGTTCGGCGACCACACCGGGTTCTACTCCTTGCCCGATCGCTACGGGCTGCTCGAGGTCACGGCCGTAACCCACCGGCGCGAGCCGATCCTGCCGGCGACGGTCGTGGGGATGCCGCCGCAGGAGGACTACTACATCGGCAAGGCGACCGAACGCATCATGCTCCCGCTGCTCCGGACGATCCTTCCGGACATCGAGGACTACGACCTGCCGATGTTCGGCGCGTTCCACAACGCCGCGGCCGTCCAGATCGAGAAGGAGTACCCGCTGCACGCGCGGCGCGTGATGCACGGCGTGTGGGGCGCGGGGCAGATGAGTTGGACCAAGAACGTCTTCGTCGTGGACGGGAGCGTGGACGTCCACGACGACCGGGCGGTACTCCGGGCCGTGGCCGAGCGCTGCGATCCCACCCGCGACATCGAGCGCGTGCGAGGGCCGATCGACGTGCTCGACCATGCGACGCCCTACATGGGGGCCGGTGTGAAGCTCGGGTTCGACTGCACGGGCCGCTGGCCGGGCGAGGCGGTTGGACCGCCCGGCGGGCAGCCGCCCCGCGCGCAATTCGTTCGCGGAGCGGACGCGTCAGGACGGGCGCTGCTCGAATCGGTGCGAGCGATCGGGGGCGTGCTCGACGCGGCGATGCCAGAGGACGTGCCGGGCTGGCTCTTCGTGCGTGTGGACAAAGGACAGGGAGACGCGGACCGGCCGAAGCTCGGGCGATCGGTGATCGAGGGAGTGCGCCGCGCCGGCGAGGCGTGCGTCGCGGGCGGGTCGCGCCCGCCCGCGTACACGGTCGTCGTCGGGCGCGGGGTCGACCCCGCCGACACCGACGCGGTGCTCTTTCATTGGGCGGCCAATTTCGACGCCTCGCGCGACATGGCCACCTGGCGCGCGGGGGCGTTCGGGATGGCCGCGTTCGATGCGACACCCAAGGCCCCCGGCGACGAGCACAACGGCGAGCCGGTCAGGGACTGGCCGCCGGTGCTGGAGATGAGCCGGGAGGTGCTCGAGCGGGTCGGATCACGCTGGGGCGAGTACGGGCTCGGGTGAGGACGGGGAATTTCGGTCGGCGTGGCCGCGCGCGGGGCGGGGCTCACCCGCCGAACGCGGGGGCCTCGGGCGCCTGGGCCGCGAGCCAGCCGTCGATCTCGGCCACGATCTGCTCGGCCAGCAGGGAGGCGTTGCGTCCCTTCGCGGCCGGGACGTCGTTGGCCATCACCGAGAACGCCAGCTCGCGCCCGGCGCCGGAGACGACGTACCCCGAGAGCGTGCGGACGCCGGTGAGCGTGCCGCTCTTGCCCGCGACCTCGTTGGCGAGGTCATGCCCGCGGAAGCGCCGGGTGAACGTGCCGCGCCCGGGCGTGGCCATCGAGAGCATGTAGGGCTCACGCAGGGAGGAGTCTCGGGCCATGTTCTCCAGGAAGGCGGTGAGGACCGCGGGGCTGACGACGTTGCTGTGGCTGAGGCCGGAGCCGTCGGCGATGATGGTGGTCGCCGCCGCGCGGCTGCCGAGCCGCTCCTCGAGCACCATGCGCATGACGCTGGCGCCGTTCGCCCAGCTGCCGGGCTCGCGGGTCACCTCGTGGCCGATGAGCTTCATGAGCGCCTCGGCGTAGAGGTTGATCGAGTCGGTGTTGCTGCGGTTGAGCACCTCCTGGAGCGGGGTGGTCACGACCGCGACGAGCCGCCCCTCGGGGACGCGCTCGCCCGGCTCGGGCACGCGCACCGCCGCGGGGGGGTTCAGCCCGGCGCTCGTCGCCCCGCCGACGGGGAGGCCGCGCTGCATCAGGCGGTCCGCGAGCAGCTGGCCGAAGAGGAGGGGGTTGTCGTGCGTGGGCGTGTTCTGGGGGACCGACGACGTGGTCCTCACATCGCCGAAGAGCGTGAAGCGGTTGGCCTGCGGCTCGCGGGCGGGCCAGTACGTGTTGGCTCCGTCGCCGCCGATGGTGCGGGCGCGGTTGGCGATGGGGATCCAGCGGGCCTTGGGCTGGAGAGAGATTCGGGGAGGGTTGCCCGGTCCCTCCGGGGCGGGCGAGGTGAAGATCGCCAGCAGGTTGCCGTGGAAGTTCAGGCCGGCCACCTCGGGCGCGTACCACTTGTTGAGGTCGTTGGGGTCCCACGTGGGGTGGACGAACTCGCGGTCGAAGATCCTGTCATCGACGACGATCTCCTCGCACCCGTCGGGCAGGTGCTTGGCGACGGCGGCCGTCACCGTGTCGAGGAAATCCTCGAGCGTCATGCGCGGCTCGGTGTTGCGGAGCACCTCGGGGTCGGCGAGGGCGGGGTCGCCCGAGCCGCGGACGACCACGCGGTTCCCGTCGATCGCGAACTCGGTGCGGAAGACGAAGTCGGGCCCGAGGACGCTGAGGGCGGCGCCGGTGGTGACCAGCTTCATGTTCGATGCTGGGATGTAGCCGGAGTCGGCGTCGCGCGCTACGAGCGTCTGGCCGGTGGTGATATCGCGCACGCTCACCGCCACGCGGGCCTGGCCGATGTCCGCCGCCCCGATCAGGCGTTCGACGCGGCGCGACAGGTCCTGGGCGAGCGCGGGGGTCGCGCCCGCGACAACGAGCAGGGCGCTCATGAGCGCCGCGAGGCCCCGGACTCGGCGCGGGGTCTGGTCGCGTACAGGCATCGGCATCATGCTCTCCCGTGGCGAAAACTGCGGGTCGGGTGCGATCTCGCCGTACCATCGGCCGGTGGGACGATCGGTCTGCAGCCGATGCCGTCCCCGGCTAGGCCCCCGCGAGGGTGCCCTGCCGGAGCAGGCGGAAGAGGTCCGCCAGGTCGGAGACCTGCGCCTGCGACTGCACCGCCCACTCGGGCCAGCATACGCCCGCGACGAGCTTGGCCTGCGCCATGCCGTCGCGCACATACCGGGAGAGCTTGCGGACGGGCAGGTCCGCGAACTCCTCGTGCGACATCCTGAAGATCACCGTGGGGGCGGCCGGGTTGGGCACGATGTGGGCCAACGGGTCCGAGGCGTGGCGCCCGCCGGCGGTGGAGTACGAGAGCGTCCAGCGCCAGGGCAGACCCCGCCAGCCGAGATGCTCGTTGCATTCATACTCGTCGGTGAGGAGCTTTCGAAGCGAGGCCAAGGCTTCCCCCGGCATTGCGGGAAGGGCATGCATGAGCAGATCCGCGCTCGGCGAGGCGAACCGGTCCTCCCAGAGATGTCGAACGGGGGTCGAACGTTTGGCCATTATCAGGACACCCTGCCCGGGGGCGCAACCCGGTCTCCGGCCGGTTACTATGTCCGATCTGACGCGGATTGTTTGCGCCGAGTTTCATGGAATCTACCGGTTATCCACCAGTCGGTTGAGGGGTTGGGCAATTGATGGGCCACGAACCGCTCCCTGATCCGGCCGCACGTCCGGAAACACCCGATGAGGGGGTGGAGGACGCCACGGTGCTCGTGGTGGACGACAATGAGCAGAACCTCGAGCTCCTCCAGGCCTACCTGGACGACCTGGGCTGCCGCATCAGGACGGCCCGGGACGGCCTCGAGGCGATGGCCGAGGTGGATGCGGCCGTGCCCGACCTGGTGCTGCTCGACGTGATGATGCCCCGGATGAGCGGCTTCCAGGTGTGCGAACGCATCAAGGCAAGCCCCAGGACACGGGACGTGCCGGTGATCATGGTGACGGCGCTGAACGAGGTGGGGGACGTCGAGCGGGCGGTCGAGGCGGGGGCGGACGACTTCCTCACCAAGCCGGTGAACCGGCTGGAGCTGGTGACGCGTGTGCGCTCGCTCCTGCGGGTGCGCCGGCTCAAGCACCAGCTGGACGCGACGCTGGACGAGCTGCGGCGGCTCCGCGAGCGTCAGCAGCCGGACGTGTAGGCGTTGAGGTAGAAGAGCACGTCCTGGGTGTTGACGGCGCCGTCGAGGTTCACGTCGGCGGTCGGGTCGCGGTCGTTCCAGAGGTTGAGGAAGAGCAGGAAATCGAGCGTGTTGATCACGCCGTCGCCGTTGACGTCGGCCACACCGGCGGTCGCGAAGGCCGCGGGGTAGGGAGAGGACGCGGTCTGGCCCGCGCTGTTCTCGGCGGTGACGCCCCAGTAGTACGTAGCGCAGGGGTCGAGCAGCGGTCCAAGGAGCTGGTAGCCGCTTTCGACAAGGGAGGCGACCTCGAGAACCGTGTCGGCGAGGCCGGGATCGGTGGCGATGGTGACGGAGTAGGTGTCGGCGCCCGGGGCGTTCTCCCAGTCGAGGAGCGCCTCGCGGGGCACGCCGGTCTCGCCGTCGGCGGGCCAGAGCAGCGCGAATTCACCCGGCGGGGTCGGTGCGCGGAGGGGCAGCCCGAGATCGACGATGACGGGCCTGTGGTCCGAGGCGGTGGTGCTGGCGAGGACCGGGTTGGGGGCGCCGGGAGTGGGGTAGTTGTAGAGCTCGGGCGGGAACTTGCCGCTGGGAATCGAGGAGGTGCGGAAGACGAAGGATCGCACCGGCGTCGCGACGGAGTCCCACCAGGCGATGTAGTCGAGCTTGCTGGAGGACTGGGTGGTGCGGTCCCCGCTGAAGTACTCGACAGCCGCGTCGTAGGTCGAGTCGGTGGTGTCGTAGTCCGTTCCGTCGGCGCCGCCGGGAGAGCCGCCCTGCCGGAGCCAGTCGGCGGGGCCCACGGTCCCTCCGTTCTTGACCTCGTCCTCGTTCCAGTCGCCGCCCATGATCAACGCGGTCTGCGGGCTGACGACGTGGGTGGCGGGCGGGTTGTCGGCGATCTTCCCGAAGGGGTCGGGGACGCCCGTGCCCGCGCCTGCGAAGAGGTGGTAGACGAAGTAGCCGACGTTCTTGGCGGCGCGGACTCGCTCCTCGTGGTCGTCCGAGCCCCCGCCGGCCTTGAGGTGCGCATTGCCCACGACCGCGTCGCCCTCGTAGACGTCGTCGGGCAGGTCGATCTCGGCGAACATGAAGCCGCGGATGCCGCCGTTGCCGCCCGGCGCCCACTGGTCCGGCACGACGAAGAAGATATCGGAGATCTGGCTCCTGGTGTCGCCGTTGAGATCGGCAAAGGGGTAGCGGCTCAGGATGATGTTGCGGTTGAAGCCGTCGTTGCTCGCGGAGACGAACACGTAGGGCAGGTCGTAGTCGGGGGCGTACTTCCGCACGTACGACGTGACCTCGCCGCCCCGGAACGGGTCGACCCCGCCGTGGAGGAAGAGGTCCACGGTCGTGGCGAGGTCCTCGGCGGAGTCGACGCCCGAGCCGGTGCCGTTTCCGGAGTTGTCGCCGGTCTCCTGGAGGATGAGCACATCGGGGCGGAGCGAGGCGACGATGCAGACGATGGCGTGCCAGTCGCCGCCCTGCTCCTTCTTCCGGTTGCTGGTCGAGCAGAGTGCGTCCTGGAGATTCCAGGTCATGACTCGGAGGTGGGCCTCGTCGGACTCGCGCCACTGGGCGTTGTCGGGGTCCCACTGGGCGAGCGCGGGCATGCTTGCCGCGGCGAGAGAGAGCAGGAGTGTGCTTACGATCCGATACGGCATGTCCGCCCTCCGCTGCCGGGCTATGGGTGCGTGCTTGCCATCCTCCCGGCCTTCATCACACGCAGTCGATCCACCGGTTGAGGTAGCAGGCGAAGTCACGGGTATCGACGACGCCGTTGGTGTCGCAGTCCGCGAGCGGGTCCTTGGCGGTCCAGAGGTTCAGGAAGCAGAGGAAATCACGGCTGTCCACGAAATCGTTGCCGTCGCAGTCGGCGTACCCGCAGGTGTTCACGATCCCGCTCCCGGTGACGAGGAGCAGGGCACGGTAGGCCTCGTCTTCGGCTTCGTCGAAGGCGCCGTCCCCGCTTGTGTCGTAGGTGACCAGGGCGCTCACGACCAGCCCGCCGAGGGCCAGCGGGTCCATCGGGTCGTCCACGTTGCTGTTGAAGAGCCCTCCCCAGCACCCGGACGTGACGCTGCTGGAAAACAAGGAGGCAGAGTCGAGCGAATCCTCGTCAGCAAGGCTCAACGAGCTGATCTGGTAGGGCGTCGCCGAGTTTGCCCCTACGAACGTGTCGCCCGGCCTGGCGAGCAGCTCGAGCTGGTAGCTGAACGTGGCCGCGTCGTAGACGGCGCGGAGGAGCACGACGTCGAACTCCGACCCGGTGTCGCCGAAGATCTCCGCGGCGGCGATGAAGTAGACGTTGCCGGCGCAGTCGAAGGCCGGCTGCGACATCGAGGGGCCGTTTCGCGAGCCGTCGCCGACATTGAACATGCCGGTCATGCGCCCGATCGCCGCGCCGCCGGGGCCGTCCTTGATGGCCTTGCCCTGGTCGGCCGTGGCGTCGTAGTACGCCGCGAGCGTCCAGTCGGTGAAGTCGCGGACGACGACGATCGCGTTCGAGGGGTTGTCCGCGCCGCCGATGTTGCGGTCGTAGGCCGTGCCCGCCACGAGCTTCTCGTCGTCGAGGCCGATCTGGAGAGCGACCGACCCCGA
>CAYTAH010000002.1:103543-164418 GCA_964435785.1 uncultured Phycisphaeraceae bacterium
TGCCCGCCACGAGCTTCTCGTCGTCGAGGCCGATCTGGAGAGCGACCGACCCCGATCCGCCGCGGAACGGGGTCTGGCCCTGGTGCCCGCCGAACTCCCAGCCGCGGGCGCCGCCGGAGATGGCGAAGCCGTCGTCGTTGTCGGTCACTGCGCCGAGCCCACCCGAGGCCGATGCGGGGAGGACCAGGAACTCACGGCGGCTGCTGACGGACCCATCGGCCCTGAGGCTCCAGAGCGAGATGGCGTCGGCCCCGTCGCCGCTCGGCGTGACAATGGCGCCCAGCGTCGTGCCCGAGAGGAAGTACCCGTTGTTCACGCCGAAGGTCCCGCGGTGATCGGCGGCGCCCTGGAGGTGGTCGCGGGTCGTGGCGACCGTGCCCGGGGAGACTTCGTAGGCGTACTCGCCGGCCGCGTTCGGCCCAACGTACATCGGGCGGCTGCTCCGCTGCTCCGGGATCGCGCTGGGCACGAAGTAGGCGACCTCGCTCCGCTGGACGAGCCACTCGGTCGCGTCCGAGCCGCCCGAGTTGTCGATCACGTTCAGGGCGCCGCACGACCTGGCCCCGATCCGCGTGCGGAAGATGTTGTCTCTCACGATCGCGTTCGGCCCCGTGACGCCGGAGTCGTCGGCGCGGAAGTGCACGCTCCCGGCGCCGTCGATCACGCCCAGCGCGAGCTGGGAGCGGTTCTCGGCGCCCGATGCGCCGTTGATCGCGGCGCTTACCCGGGCCACGTAAAGACGGGACTCCCTGAGCTTGGAGAGGTTCACGATGGCGGTGTGGATGCCGCTGTAGGACTGGCCCTGGGCGCTCGTGCCGAAGTCGGCGAACGCGACGGCCAGACGCGGGCTGGACCCGGCCGGGTGGATGACTCCCGGCGGCGGCGTGTTGACCGCGTCGTTGATCCCCGCGCCCGCCTCGGTCCACAGCTGATAGCTGGTGCGGGCGAACCCGCCCGAGCCCACGTCGTGGCTGATCGCCTGGGCCGAGAGGAGGTTGTTGTACGCGCCGCTGCCAGGCAGGCGCGGCGCCTTGAGCACCGGTGCGATGCGCAGCGGCGTCCCCCACGAGCCGGTCAGCGGGACAGTGTCGACGACGTACGCGTTGCAGACCTCGTCCGGGTTGTAGACGTCCAGCGCGTCGCCGGGGAGCGAGCCGAGAGGGGACACGCTGTCCTGGGCGGCGGCCCACCCTGCGAGCCCCGAGGCGACCAGGCAGCTCGCGAGTCGGCGTGTGAAGCTCGGCATGGCGTCCTCCTCCCCGCGAAGCCTGGTCGCGTTCCGCGCATTGTCCGGCGGGCATGCCTTCGCGCCTAGCGAGTTTCTGAAAGAAGGCCCCCGCCTCTCGGCGGGGGCGCGCTGGTCGATACAAGCCAGGGCGAGGCTTATCGGCAGCTCGCCCACTGGTTGAGGAAGCAGGTGAAGTCGCGGGTGTCCACCACGCCGTTGCCGTCGCAGTCGGCGCCCGGGTCCTTGGGTACCCAGAGATTGAAGAAGCAGGTGAAGTCGCGGGTGTCCACCACGCCGTTGTTGTCGCAGTCGGCGTAGTCGCAGGGGTCCGCCCCGCTGGACCCGGTGACCAGGAGCAGGGCGCGGTAGTTCTCGTCGGTGGCGTTGTCGAACGAGCCGTCGCCGTTCGTGTCGTAGGTGATTCGCGTGTTGAAGACCAGGCCGCCGAGGGCGCGGGGGTCGGTTGTGCCGTCGAGGTCGGCGGGGTCGAGCCCGCCCCAGCAGTCCTGCACGACGTTGCTGGAGAAGAACGAGCCGGGCGAGAGGCCCCCGCCGGTGGTGGTCAGCTCCATGAAGGTGATCTGGTAGGGCGTGGCGGAGTTCATCCCGGTGAAGACGCTGCCGCTGTCGGCGATGAGCTCGAGCCGGTAGCTGAAGGCGCCCGGGTCGTAGACCGCGCGGACGAGCGCGACGTCGAAGTCGGAGCCGAAGTCGCCGAAGAGCTCGACGGCGCAGACGAAGTAGACGTTGCCGGCGCAGTCGAAGGCGGGCGGGGAGATTGAGGGGCCCAGGGGCGAGCCGCCGGTCACCTTGAACATGCCGGTCATCTCGCCGATCACCTCGCCGCCCGGGCCGTCGGTGATCTCCTTCCCGCTGTCGGTGAAGGCGTCGTAGTAGCCGGCGAGCGTCCACGTGGTCGCGCCGGTGCCCGTGTTGTGCCTCGCCACGGCCACGGCGTTGGCGGGGTTGTCCACGCCCCCGATGGCCAGGTCGTAGACCGTGGCGGCCGCGAGGCGGTTGTCCTGGGCGTCCACAGTGAGTGCCACGAGGCCCGAGCCGCCGCGGAAGGGCGTCGAGCCGTGGTAGCCGTCGATCTCGAGGCCCGAGGCGCTCCCGAAGACGTGCCCGTCGTCGCTGTCGGTGATCGAGGCGGGGAGCACGAGCAGGGCGCCGGGGTTGAGGACGTTGCCGTTGGCGTCCACGTCCCAGACGCTGACGGCGTCGGTGGCGCCGCCGGCGGACTTGCTGCCCACACCGTAGGTCGCGACGGCGCCGTTGCGTCCAAACCAGACACGCGTGCTCACGCCCTGGCCGCCGCGGTGGTCGGTCGCGCCCTGGAGGTGGGCGTTGGTGCCGACGACGGTGTTGGGCGCCACCTCGTAGGCGTACTGGGAGGCGAAGTTGGGGCCGCCGTAGACCGAGCGCCCGGCGACGCTCTGCGGGATGCCGCTGGGGACGGTGTGCCCGGTGGTGCTGCGGACCAGGATCCAGTCGGTCGCGCCGGCGTCGGCGCCGCCGGAGTTGTCGATGACGTTGAGAGAGTTGCAGGCGCGCCCGAGGATGCGCACGCGGAAGATGTTGTCCTCGAGGATGCTGTTGGGGCCGGTCGTGCCGAAGTCGTCGGCGCGGAAGAGCACGTTGCCGTTGGCGTCGACGACGCCGAAGCCCGTCTGGGCGCGGTTCTCGTTGCCGTTGAGCCCGTTGACGGCCGCGCTGACGCGCGTGACGTAGAGGCGAGAGTCGTCGCCGGGCTTGTAGTTCACGACCGCGCCGTGCACGCCGTTGTAGGAGCGGCCCTCGGCGCTGGTGCCGAAGTCGGTGAACGCGACGCCGAACTGCAGGCTGGCGCCGCTCGGGCTGATCGAGCCGGGCGCGGAGTTCACCTGGTCGTTGATGCCGTCGCCCGCCTCGCTCCACACCGCGTACTGCGCGCGGGGGAAGCCGGCCGCGCCGATCACGTCCTTGCTGATCGCCTGCGCCGAGATCAGGTTGTTGAAGAAGCTCGTGCCCGGCATCCGCGGGCTCTTGAGCACCGGGCCGATGCGCAGGGGGGTGCCCCACGAGCCGCTGAAGCCGGCCATGTCGAGCACGTACGCGTTGCACGCCTCGCCGGCGTCGTAGACGCTCAGGGCGTCGCCGGGGAGCGCCCCCGCGGGCGAGACGCTGTCCTGCGCGGCCGCCGCGGAGGCGAGCCCGCACGCGGCGAGGGTCAGGGCCAGACGGTGGTTCGGCTTCATCTCTGCATCCTCCGTGCGTTGGTGTTCCGCCGGGCGAGGCGGATCGGGCGTCTCCACGCCCCCGAATGCGATCGCTGTGAACTGAGCCCGGCGGTGTGGGTTTCTGCGAACGCGAGCCCCGGGCCGGCGGCGGCGCACCTGCGCCGATCCTCCGGGCGGGAGTCTATTGGGCGGCGCGAGCGGCGGCCAATCCGTGACGCTGCGCCGGCCGTCAAGTTCGCGTGAAATCCGGGCGTTCGTGGGCGACTATGCGGAGGCGACGAGGGCGGCCAGCTCGCCTGCGAGCCTCGCGTTGGCCTCGGCGAGGGCGATGTTGGCCGCGAGCGTCCGCCCGCCGGAGAGGGTGTGAAGCCGGGCAAGGAGCGCCGGCGTCGCGTCCCGCCCGGCGGCGGGCGGTCCGGCCGCCTCGGCGCGGGCGAGCAGGCTTTCCCATTCTCCCGCCGGGAGCGCCGCCGCCTCGGGGCAGGGGTTGGCGACGACCACGCCCCGCCCGCCCCGGGCGAGCTCCGAGCGCAGGTAGGCCGCGAGGTCCGCTGCGTCGTCGAAGCGGGCGTCGAGGCCGATGTCGGTCTCGCGCACGTAGAAGGCGGGGAAGGAGTCGGTGCGGAAGCCGACGACGGGGACGCCGAGGGTCTCGAGCACCTCGCGTGTCGCCCGCACGTCGAGCAGCGACTTCACGCCGCTGGCGACCACCGCGACCGGCCAGCGGGCGAGGGCGGCGAGGTCGCCGCTCACGTCGGGGACGCGCTCGTATCCGCGGTGCACGCCGCCGAGGCCGCCGGTGGCGACGATGCGCACGCCCGCGCGCGCGGCCAGCTCGATGGTGGTGCTCACCGTCGTCGCGCCGTGGGCGCGGCGGTGGATCGTGAGGCCGAGGTTGGCGGCATTGACCTTCTCGACGTGCGCGGCCGCGAGGAGGACCCCCAGCTCATCGTCGGTGAGCCCGACGATCGGCCGCCCGGCGACGACGCCCACGATCGCCGGCTCGCCCCCGCCGGCCCGGACCGCCCCCGCGAGCTTCGCGGCCAGGGCCGCCGCCTCGCCGCGAGGCACGCCGTGGAGGAGCAGGGTGGTCTCGAGAGCGACCGAGCGGGGGCCGGCGCGGCTGAGCAGGTGCATGGGGGAAGTATGGCAGGGGGAGGGTGGCGGGGGGTGTGAGGCGTGGGGTGATGGGAGGGCATGGCCGGCCGGGGGGTGGCGAGAGGCGGCACGGGGCGCACGGCTGAGACAGCCGTGCCACCTCACAACTCATACCGCACACCCCATACCCCACACCCCACACCCCACACCCCCCGGTACCCTGGGCTCCATGGAGACCGTCCTCATCGCCCTCGGGGCGTTCGTGCTCTATTTCGTCGCGTACCACACCTACGGGCGGTACCTGGCCCGGCGGATCTTCCGGGTCGAGCCGGGGCGGACGGCGCCGAGCGTCGAGTTCGAGGACGGGGTGGACTACGTGCCCAGCCGGCGGGAGCTGGTCTTCGGGCACCACTTCACGAGCATCGCGGGGACGGGGCCGATCGTGGGGCCGGCGGTGGCGGTGGTGTGGGGGTGGGTGCCGGCGCTGGTGTGGGTGCTGGTGGGCTCGATCGTGATGGGGGCGGTGCACGACTTCGGGTCGCTGATCGTCTCGATGCGCAACCGGGGGCGGACGATCGCGGACCTCGCGGGCGACGTGGTGACGCCGCGGGTGCGGGTGCTGTTCCTGCTGGTCGTGCTGCTGGGGCTGTGGATCGTGCTGGCGATCTTCGGGCTGGTGATCGCGGGGATCTTCAGCCTGTACCCCTCGAGCGTGTGGCCGGTGTGGCTGCAGATCCCGATCGCGGTGGGGCTGGGGCTGTGGGTGCGGCGGGGCGGGGCGCTCATCCCGGGCACGGCCGCGGCGGTTGCGCTGATGTACGGCACGATCGTCGTCGCGGCCAAGTACGAGTGGGCGAGCTTCGTGCTGCCCGAGGCCGTCACGGGCGTGATCTCGCCGGTGGCGTTCTGGACGCTGCTGCTGATGGTGTACATCTTCGTGGCGAGCGTGCTGCCGGTGCAGTGGCTGCTGCAGCCGCGGGACTTCATCAACGCGTGGCAATTGCTCATCGCGATGGGGCTGCTGGTGGCGGGGCTGGTGGTCTCGCACCCGCCGATCGTGGCCGACGCGGTGAACTTCCGGCCGGCGCCGGCGACGGAGGGCGGCTTCGTGCCGCCGTTCCTGCCGTTCCTGTTCGTGACGATCGCGTGCGGGGCGATCAGCGGGTTCCATTGCCTGGTGGCGTCGGGGTGCTCGAGCCGGCAGCTGCGGAGCGAAGCCGATGCGCAGTACGTGGGCTACGGGGCGATGCTGACGGAGGGGTTTCTGGCGGTGCTGGTGATACTCGCGTGTGTGGCGGGGATTGGACTGGGCCGGTCATTCGCAGCGAATGATGCGGAACTCGGTGCTGCGAGATACCTCAACCAAAACCCGGGCGCATTTGTCTCGTTCAGCGAGCCCGGACCCGATCCCAACCACCTCGCTGTCTTGCAGCGTGCGGCCGAGAAATCGCCGGGCGACGAGGGCCTCACGCTGCACGGGCGCGATGCATGGCAGTATCACTACGCCACCTGGGGCGGCGACGCGGGCCTCGGCGCCACCCTCGCCCCCTTCGTCACCGGCTCGGCGAACATGATCGAGTCGATCGAGATCAGCCATGCCCTCGCGATCGCGATCATGGGCGTCTTCGTCGCCAGCTTCGCGGCCACCACGCTCGACTCGGCGTGCCGCCTGCAGCGCTACGTCATCCAGGAGCTGGCCGGGGCGGGCACGATGACGCGCGGCGTCGATGAGCTGTGCCGCGCGTGCGGGTACGCCATGCGCGGCCTGCCGAAGGACACCGCGTGCCCCGAGTGCGGCGGGCGCGAGCGGCAGGGCGCGCCGCAGCGCCCGCCGACGCTGCTGGCAAGGACGATCGGCAACCGCTACGCGGCCACGACCATCGCCGTGCTCTCGGCGGGCGTGCTCGCGCTCTCCGATGCGCCGCGGGTCGGGCTCACCCAGGCGGGCAAGGGCGGGCTCGTCCTCTGGCCCGTCTTCGGCGCGACGAACCAGCTCCTCGGCGGGCTGGCCCTGCTCGTCGTCACCGTGTGGCTTGTGCGCCAGCGGCGCCCGATCTGGGTGACGGCCGTGCCGATGGTGTTCATGCTCGCGATGACGGGGTGGGCGATCGCGGAGATGGTCCGTCAGTTCGCGGCCGCGGAGGGCAAGACGCACCTGCTCGTCGTGAGCGCGCTCATGCTGGTGTTCGAGGCGTGGATCGTGGTGGAGGCGGTGATGCTGGTGCTGAGGGGGCGAGGAAAGCTCGGAACGCCGGTGGCGCCGATGTGACGTGTGCCACTACCGTCGTGCATGTCGGGTGGTCTGGGATGGCGGGAGTCGTGGAGCACGACGGTAGTGCGTGGTGGCCGGAGAGGTCCGGCAATGGGGCACTACGGTCGCGGAAGAGGGGTAGGAGAAGAGGGAGAGGAGCGGCGACCATAGTGGCACACGCGGGAGTACCATGGCCGCATGGTGCGCACTGACATGCTGAAGATTCTCGCCGCAATGCTCTGTGGCGTCGCACACGCGGCGGCCCAGAGCAACATCGTGCAACGCCTGAACGAGACCCCGAGCGCCGAGCGCCTGCGTGCGTGGCACGAAATGGTCGCCAGCGTGCCGCACGTGGCGGGGACGGAGGGGGACTGGCACGTGATCAATGAGCTGGCCCGCTCGTTCGGCGAGATGGGCTACGGGGTGGACGTTCACGAGATCTGGCCGCTGCTTTCCTACCCGGTCTCGGCCGAGGTCGAGGTGATCCACCCGACGATCGAGCCGGGGACGGGGCTGCTCCCGCTGCGCGAGGTCCCGCTCGCGGCCGACCCCTACTCGGGCGCCGACGACCTGCCCTTCGGCTTCAACGCCTACTCGGGCTCGGGCGAGGCGATCGGCGAGGTGGTGTACGCCAACTTCGGGCGCAAGGAGGACTTCGAGAAGCTGCGCGAGCTTGGCGTGGACTGCGCCGGAAGGATCGTGGTCGCGCGGTACGGGGGCAACTACCGGGGCTACAAGGCGAAGTTCGCGGAGGCGGCCGGGGCGGCGGGGCTCCTGATCTACCTCGACCCGGGCGACACGGGGTACATCAAGGGCGAGGTCTACCCGCAGGGCGGGTGGCAGACCGACCTGTGCATCCAGCGGGGCTCGATCGTGACGCTGGGGTATCAGGGCGACCCGCTGACGCCCTTCGTCGAGGCGACGGAGGACGCCGAGCGCTTGGATGTGGACGAGGTCGCCCTGCCGAAGATCCCGGTGCAGCCGATCGGCTGGGGCGCCGCCAAGCAGATCCTGGTGCGGATGGATGGGCCCGAGGCCCCGGCGGAGTGGCAGGGCGGGCTGCCTATGAGCTACCGCCTGACGGGCGGGGCGGACCTGCGGGTGCGGGTGAACGTGCAGCAGGACCGGCGGATCGCGAAGACGGCGAACGTGATCGCGCGGATGGAGGGGGCCCTCTACCCGGACCAGTGGGTGATCGTCGGGTGCCACCACGACGCGTGGGGCTTCGGGGCGTGCGACCCGACGTGCGGGCTGATCTCGCTGCTCGAGAGCGCGCGGAGCTTCGCCGAGGAGGCCAAGGCCGGGCGGCCGCCGGCGCGGACGGTGATCTTCTGCGCCTGGGCGGCGGAGGAGTGGGGGATCATCGGGTCGAGCGAGTGGGTGGAGGCGAACTACGGCGAGCTGCGCGAGAAGGCGGTGGCGTACATCAACCTGGACATGGCCTCGATGGGGCCCCAATTCGGGGCGTCGGCCTCGCCGAGCCTGCGGACGCTGGTCGAGGAGGTGGCGGGGCTGGTGCCGCAGGCGCGGGCGCCGGAGAAGACGGTGCTGGAGGACTGGGTGTCGCGCTCGGCGCGGGCGGACGATCCGGCGCGTCCGGCGATCGGCGACCTCGGCGGCGGGAGCGACCACGTGGCCTTCGTGTGCCACGCTGGGATCCCCGGGATCGCGTTCGGCTCTGGCGGGTCGTTCGGCTCGGCGTACCACACGGCGTACGACAACCTGCACTGGTACCGGCAGGTGGTGGGGGAGGACTACGAGCCGGCGCTGATGATCGCGAGGATGACGAATGCGGCGGCGGGGAGGCTGGCGTATGAGCCGGTCGTGCCGTACGACCTCGGGAGGAATGCGGAGTTCGTTGCCGGTGCGATCGACGCGCTCATGCCGCGCATGGAGCAGCTTGCAGCCGACGGTGATCCGCAGTGGAGTTGCGCGCGCCGGGAGGGTGCCCCTTCTCTCCTGGAGGAGTGCCGGCGGCTCGGCGAGGCGTGGGCCGCGTACCAATCCGCCATGGAGCGCACGGCCTCGGCGAGCGCCGATCTGCAGCGAACCATCTGCGCCGCTGAGTCGGAAGCCCTGCAACTCAGCGAACTCCGCGTCTCCACTCTGGCCGCTGATCGCGCCGCCTGGCATCGGAACATCCTCATCGCGCCCAATCCCGAATCGGGTTACGGGAGCGATCCGTTGCCCGGGTTGCAGTCGGCGCTGCGGACCGGCGACGGAGAAGCCGCCATGCGGGCGATCACGCTGCTGCGTCGCCTGCTCGAGGGCCAGACCGAGATGGTGCGTCACGGCGCCGAGAGTATCCCGGGCCTCATCGAGGAAGAGGGTCAATGAGAGCGGGCCGGCCCTCGCGGACCGGCCCGTTCGGATCATTTCATCTGACGCACGGCGGGGACCCGCGCGCCGCGGGCGCCAGCGGGGGCACTACGGTCGGGGAGGAGGAAGAAGGGGGGAGGAGAAGAAGGAGTTCCGACCGTAGTGGCACGAGATTCAGACGAGGTCCTTCATCGCCTTCATGGCGCGGATCTTGACCACGTTGCGGGCGGGCTTGGCCTTGAACATCTGCTCCTCGCCGGTGAAGGGGTTGATCCCCTTGCGGGCCTTGGTGGCGGGCTTGCGCTGGACGGTGACCTTCATCAGCCCGCCGAGGTTGACCACGCCGGGGCCGCTCTTGGAGAGGTCGGCCTTGGCGATGGCCCCGATGGTGTCGAAGACCGCCGCGACCTCCTTGCGGGAGATGCCGACGTTGTCGGCGATCACGCTGTAGACCTCGCCCTTGGTGCGGGGCTTGCCGGCGGCGGTGATCCTCGCCGGACGGGCGGCCGCCTTGGGCGCTGCCTTGGCCGCCTTCTTGCGGCCGGCGGTGCGGGTGGCCTTCTTCCGAGCTGCTTTCTTCGCCATGTGTGTTCTCCAAAACTTCCTTGTTTGAGGCGGAAAACCGGCCGCGTTTTACCGCCGATCGTCCCGCCGAGCAAGCGGGGGAAGGCCCGCGAGCCCTGTTTTTTTCGTACTTTTTGGGCCCGACGCACGATTTTCCGCTCGTCCGGCGTGTTTTTTCAGTCTGGGAGCGAGATATCCACGACGAGCGCGGCGTGGTCGGAGAGCTTCGCGCCCGCGCGCGCCTGGACGATCCGAGCGCCCCCGACCGCCCCCGCGAGGGGCTCTGAGAGCAGCACGTAGTCCAGCCGGAACGCCTCGCCGCTCCAGCCTTTCCAGGTGGATTCGGCGGGAGGGCCGCCCGCGGCGAGCCACGCGTCGACGAACCCGAGGGCGGCGAGACGCCCGAGGTTTGTCGCCGTCGCCCCGTTCCGAGGCCGTGCGTCGGGACCGTCGCGCCAGGTGTTGAGGTCGCCGGCGACGACGACGGGCAGGGCGCGCCGCGCCCGCGCCGCCCGGAGCAGAAAGCCCCAGGATTCCGCGTGCGCCCGCGTGCGCCCGGCCTCGGGCAGGTGCACACCGGCGATTCGGAGGCCCGGTCCGGGGAGCGTCGCCTCGAGCCAGCGGGAGCGCATGCACCCGGGGCAGTCCTCGGGCGGGTGCGGGATGAGCGGCTCGCGGGAGAGGAGCATGACGGCGTTCACGCCGTCGGGCGCTTCGGGGCCGAGCGCGTGGATCAGGCCCGCGTCGGCGAAGGCCCCGGCGAGCTGGGCGGCGAAGCGCCGGCGGGCCTCGGTGACGACCACGAGGTCGGGACGGAGCGCCAGGATCTCCATGAGGATCCACGGGGAGCGTTCGCGGCCGCCGCCGTGCAGGATGTTCCAGGTGAGGATGCGCATGGGTGCGGCGCAGGCTACGGGCTGGAAGCCCGGGGCACAATGGCTACCGTATCGCCATGCCAAGAGCGGAGGAATGCACGGGCCCGGCGGATGTGGTGGTGACGCGGACGGTGCCGGGCGAGCTGGTGGTCCCGGGGGCGAGGGTGCGGATAGGGCCGCACGAGATGATGCCGCGGGCCGAGCTGCTGCGGTTCGTGCGCGGGGCGGACGTGCTGGTGAGCATGTTCTCCGACCGGGTGGACGGGGAGCTGCTCGACGCCGCGGGGCGGCAGTTGCGGGGCGTGTGCAACTTCGCCGTCGGCTACAACAACGTGGACGTAGAGGCGTGCCGCGAGCGGGGCGTGGTCGTGACGAACACGCCGAACGCGGTGACGGAGGGGACGGCGGACATGGCGTGGACGCTGATCCTCGCGGTGGCCCGCCGGCTGGTGGAGGGAGATCGGTTCGCGCGGAGCGGCGCGTGGGCGCGGGCGGGCATCCTGAGCATGGCCGACTTCATGGGGATGGACCTGACGGGGCGCACGCTGCTGATCGTCGGGGCGGGGCGGATCGGCTTCGCCACCGCGATGCGCTCGATCGGCTGGGGGATGCGCGTGCTGTACACGTCGCGCAGCCGGCACTGGGAGTTCGAGCTGGCGCCCCTCGCCGCCGAGCGGGTGGAGCTGGAGGAGGGGTTGCGTCGGGCGGACGTGGTGAGCCTGCACACGCCGCTGACGCCGGAGACGACGCACATGATCGGGGGCGCGCAGCTCGCTCTGATGAAGCGGACGGCGATCCTCATCAATACATCGCGGGGCCCGGTGGTGGACGAGGCGGCGCTGGCCGAGGCGCTGCGCGAGAAGCGCATCTGGGGGGCGGGGCTGGACGTCTTCGAGCGCGAGCCGGAGGTGCACCCGGGCCTGCTCGGCCTGGACAATGTCGTGATGGCGCCGCACATCGGGAGCGCCGAGGTGCGGTACCGCGAGATGATGACGCACATGGTCGCGGAGAACGCGGGCGCGATCCTCGCCGGGAAGGAGCCGCCCAACCGGGTGGCGTGATCGCCTCAGGAGCGCGTCCAGGCGCCGTCCACGCAGCGCCACGCGCCGGTGCCGGGCCCCTCGTCGCGCAGCAGAGCGGGGAGGCGCGCCGCGCGGACGTTGTCGTAGCAGACGAGGGCGCCGAAGCGGGCCAGCGAGGCGGGGATGCCGACGGCGGTGAAGCCGGGGTGGCCGGCGGCGGGGTAGGGGCCGCCGTGGACCATCGCGGGGCTCACGGCGACGCCGGTGGGCATCTTGTCGTTGAGGAGGCGCCCGACGTTGGGGATGAGCGCATCGGCGACCTGCTTGGCGAGGGGGTCGTCGCGCCCGTCGCGGGCGGAATAGATCGAGCCGGTGAGGTGGCCGCCGACGGCGCGGGCGATCTCGACCATCTGGTCGGGCGAGTCGGCGACAACGACGAGCGAGGCGGGACCGAAGGCCTCGGTGAGCAGCTCCACGCGGCGCGCGACCAAGCGGGCGCCGTCGGTGCGGAGGAGCGCGCTGCGGCAGGCGAAGCCCCGCGGGGCGGCCTCGCCGCGCACGATGATGTCGGCCCCGGCGCCGGTCAGCGTCGCGATGGAGGATTCGAGGTGCTCGACCCCGGCGCGGCTGAAGAGCACGCCCGGCGGCGACGCGCGGAGCCTCTCCGCGACGGCCCCGATGAACCGCTCCGTCTCCTCGCCCGCGAGCGCGACGACGATGCCGGGGTTGGTGCAGAACTGGCCCACGCCCATGAGGCAGCTGGTCACGAACTCGCCGGCGATCTCGTCGGAGCGTTCGGCGAGCGCGCCGGGCAGCATGAAGACCGGGTTGACGCTGGACATCTCGAGGTAGGCGGGCTTGCCGGCCTCGTCGGCGGCGTGCTTGAGGCGCATTCCCGCGAGGCGGCTGCCGGTGAACGCGACGGCGCGGATCGCGGGGTGGCGCACCATCTCAATCCCCGTCTCGGGCTCGACGTGGTAGAGAAGCTCGACCGCGCCGGCGGGGAGCCCGGCGTGCTCGGCGGCCTCGTGCGCGAGCTCGGCGAGCCGGCGCGTCGTCCCGGGGTGGCAGGGGTGGCCCTTGCAGAGCACGGGGCAACCCGCCGCGATGGCGGCGGCGAAGTCGCCCCCGGAGATCGCGTTGAAGGCGAGGGGGAAGTTGTTGGGCCCGATGACCAGGACGGGGCCGAGGGCGCGGTAGCAGGAGCGGATGTTGAGCTTGGTGTCGATGACCGGGCGGCGCCAGGAGCCCTCGCGCGCCGCGGCCGCGGCCTGGCGGAGCTGGCCGGTGGCGCGGGGAAGCTCGACTTCTCTGAGCCGCGGGGCGAAGGGGAGGGCGGTCTCGAGGGCGGCCACGCGGCAGATGTCGTCGGCGCGTGACTCGATGCGCGCGGCGTAGTCGTCGAGAAAGGCGCCGAGCGTCTCGCCCGGGGCGTCACGCATGGCGTCGGCGGCGCGCCCCGCGGCCTCGCACGCGGCGAGGGCCTGGTCGCGCCCCGTGACCGGGAACGGCTCACCGGTCTCCGTCCCCTCGACGGGGTTGAAGGCGCGGAACGTTCCGCCGCCGGCGCTTTGGCGCCACCGGCCGTCGATCAGGACTGGTGCGGTCATGGCTGGGTGCTCTGGGTGGGGACGTTCCGGAGTGGGGCCTCGTCGCGTTCGACCTTGTTCTCGAGGCTGACCTCCCCGACGCGGATGTGGACGGAGTCGCCCACGGCAAGTGTGAAGTCCTCCGGCGGGACGAGGCCCGTGCCGGTGAGCAGGAGCACGCCCTCCTCGAAGACCATCTCGCGCGTGAGATAGGCGACGAGCTCCTCGTAGCGCCTGCGCATCCGGCCCGTCGAGGTGCGACCCTCGAAGGCGATCTCGCCCGCGCGCTCGATCCGCAGCTCGATCGGCGCGTCGCGGAACGCCTCGACATCGCCGATCCACAGCCCCTCGCCGAGAGAGCTCGAGCCCTCGTACATCTTCGCCTGGGGGAGGTAGAGCGGGTTCTCGCCCTCGATCGCGCGGCTGGACATGTCGTTGCCCGCGGTGTAGCCGACGACCTCGCCGTGCGCGTTGATCACGAGCGCCAGCTCAGGCTCGGGCACGTCCCACGTCGAGTCGCGCCGGATGCGCACGGGCATGCCGCTGGCCGCGACGCGCTTGCCGAGCGCCTTGAAGAAGAGCTCGGGGCGCTCTGCGGCGTACACGCGGTCGTAGACGTCGGCCTCCCTCGCCTCGGCCATGCGTGCCTCGCGCGAGCGGAGATAGGTCACGCCGCTGGCCCACAGCTCCTGGGTGGGCTCGATGGGCGCGAGCAGCTCGCCGCGCGCGGGCTCGTCCGTGGCGGCCTCGCCGATGACCGTTTCGAGACGGGCGCCGGGCTCGGCGAGCAGCGCCGAGAGCGTCACGCCGGGAGAGAGCAGCTTCCCGTCGGCCGCCCAGCGGGCGTGCGCGCCGGTGAGGTGTCGAGTCAGGTACACGCGAACCCTCCTTCTCCGCCCCTCAGCCGCCCTTGATGCACATGCCGCCGTCCACGCGGAGCACCTCGCCGGTGATGAAGCTCGACTCGTCGCTGGCGAGGAAGACGACCGCGCCCGCGACCTCCTCCGGCTCCCCGAAGCGCCCGACGGGGTGCATCTCGTTCCACGTCTGGAGCAGCTTCTGCGGCTCGGGGTGGGTGTCGAAGATGCGCTTGTTCATGGGCGTCATGATCGTGCCGGGGGCGATCGCGTTGACGCGGATGCCGCGCTTGGCATAGTCCACGGCCGCCTGACGGGTGAGGGCGTTGATGCCGCCCTTGCTCGCGGCGTAGCCGGCCCAGTTCTCGAAGCCGACCAGGCCCTGCACGCTGGAGTTGTTGATGATCGAGCCGCCGCCGGCCCTGAGCATCTCCGGGATCGCGTATCGCATGCCGCGCCACACGCCGGTGAGGTTGATGTTGATGACGCGGTCCCAGTTTTCCTCGCTCATCTCTCCGGCGGAGCCCGAGATCGCGACGCCGGCGTTGTTGAAGAGCACGTCGAGCTTGCCGAACCGATCTACGGCAGTGCGCACCGCTGCCTGAACGTCGGCGCTGCGCCCGACATCGCAGCGGACGAAGGCGGCGCACCCGCCCTCCTTCTCGATCGCCGCGGCGGTGGCGCGTCCGGCGGCCTCGTCGATGTCCGCGACGATGACGGCGGCGCCCTCCCGGGCCATCGCCCTCGCGGCGGCCTCGCCGATGCCCATCGCGGCGCCGGTGACGAGGGCGACCTTTCCTTGCAGGCGTGGCATCGGGGGTCTCCTCTTCTTCTTCTCAGCGGCCTTCCCAGCGAGGCTCGCGTTTCTCGACGAATGCTCGGATGCCCTCGCGTCCGTCGGCCGTTCGCGCGAGGCGCAGGAGCACCTCCTGCTCGAGCGTCAGGGCGGTGTCGAGTGCCGCGTCGGGGCCCTCGCGGATAAGCCGTTTCATCTCGCGCTGGGCGAGCGGCCCGACCTTGAGCATCTCGCGCGCCCGCGCGAGCGCGGCGTCCATCAGCCTCTCGGGCTCGACGACCTCCGCGACGAGGCCGAGTTGGAACGCCCGCTCGGCGGTGAGGCGGCGGGCGGCGAGGAGCACGTCGGCGGCGACGTACCGCCCGACCGCGCGGGTGAGGCGCTGCGTGCCCCCGCCGCCGGGCGAGAGGCCGAGCAGGCCCTCGGGCAATCCGAAGCGGGCGTTGGTCGAGGCGAGGAGCACGTCGCAGCAGAGGGCGATCTCGAACCCGCCGCCGAGGGCGTAGCCGTTGATCGCGCCGATGGTCGGCTTGCCGAGCCGCTCGAGCGAGGTGAAGAGGCGGCGGGAGGAGAACTGGTACTCGGCGAACGCCTCGTCGTTCTGGCCGGCGTACTCGGAGATGTCGGCGCCGGCGATGAACGCCTTCGGCCCCGCGCCGGTCAGGAGCAGCACGCGGAGCCTCGGATCGGACTCGACCTCTGCGAGACGGGCGTCGAACTGCCGGAGCATCTCCGTGCTCAGGGCGTTGAGCTTGTTGGGCCGGTTGAAGGTCGCGACGGCGATGCGCCCGTCCTCGACGCGTTCGAATCGCAGCACGTCGCTCGCGCCGGCGCCCACGTCAGATCACCCCCTCGGCGGCGAAGCGTTCGGCATCCGCGCCGTCGTATCCAAGCTCCGCGAGCACCTCGGCGTTGTGCTCGCCCACGAGCGGCGGCGCGAGGCGGATCGTGCCCGGCGTCTTCGAGAACTTCGCGGGGATGCCAACCACGCGGATCGGCCCGCACCGCTTGTGCTCGATCTCGGCGATCAGCCCGTTGTGGGCGACTTGCGGGTCGCGCTCGACCTCCGGGAAATCCTGCACCTTGGCGCACCAGATGTCGGCGTCGAGGAGCGCTTTGAGCCAGTGCGCGACCGGCTGGGTCGCGATCTGCGCGTCGATGAGCGGCTTGATCTCGTCGCGCTTCTCGAAGGCGTCGGTGGGGTTGTCATAGCGGGCCAGCCCGGGCTCGCCGATCAGCTCGCCGAGGGTCGTGAGGGAGGCCATCGCGATCACGAGGTACCCGTCGCTGGCGCGGTACACGCCGAAGGGCGCCGAGAGCCACGCGCCGCCGATCCCCGCACGCGATCGCTCGATCTTCCGCGTCATGTTGAGCTGGATCGCCATCTCCTGGCACTGCACGGCGATGGCGGTGTTGAAGAGGCACACGTCGATCTTCTGCCCCTCCCCCGTGCGCAGCTTGTGGTAGAGCCCGACCATGGAGCTGAACGCGATCATGAGCGCCGTGCTGGCGTCCACGACCGAGCTGCCGCAGGGCGTGGGGTTCTCGCCCTCGCGCCCTCCGTAGGCCGCGAGCCCGCTCATCGCCTGCACGAGCAGGTCCTGCCCCGGGCGGTCGACGTAGGGCCCGTCGGGCCCCCAGCCCGACCCGGAGACGTAGACGATGGAGGGGTTGATCTTGCGCAGGTCCTCGTAGCCGAGGCCGAGCTTGTCGAGCACGCCGGGGCGGAAGTTCTCCACGACCAGGTCGGCCTTCGCGGCGATCTTCCCGATGATCTCCCGGGCCTTGGGGTGCTTGAGGTTCGCCGTGAGGCTCCGCTTGTTGCGGTTCATCGCGAGGAAGTAGGGCGACTCGCCGCAGAGCAGCTCGCCCATCGCCCGCAGCGAGCGCTCCCACTCGCCGTGGACGGGGCGCTCGACCTTGATGATGTCGGCGCCCATGTCGCCGAGGAACTGCGTGCCCCACGGGCCCATCATCATCTGGCTGAAGTCGAGAACGCGGACGCCTTCGAGAGCCTGACGCACGGGCCGCTCCTTGCGATCGACCGGGGTCTCCGCCGGGCCGCCATCGGGCCCGGCGCCGGGCAGGTTCAGCATAGCGCCCAGCGCCGGCCCGGCTCGGTCTCGCGGGCGAGCCCGCGCTCGCGGAAGTCCCTCAGGTGCGCGGCCGTCATGTTCAGCGACCGGAACTCCTCGAGCTTGCCGTGGCGCCGGCAGAGGCCGCGCCAGAGCCCCTCGAGCGTGCCCGTTCCCTCGCCGAGCAGGTCGAGGAGCGTGCGCTCGATGCCGTCGATATACGCGTCGGCCCGGCGCGTGAGGTCGAGCGTCTCGCCGGCGCTCATCGCGCCGAAGTGCGCGGCCATGACGCGCTCGACGCCGCGCGCGGCGATGAGGCGCCGGATCTTCTCGAGCGTCTCGCGATAGGCGGGCACGCTGAGGTGGCTGTGGAAGATCGGCCAGTCCAGGCCCGTGACGGCGTCACCGAGGATGAGCGTGCGGGTGGACCGCTCGAAGTAGCCCAGCTCGGCGAGCATGTGCCCGGGGAAGCTGAACGCCTCGAGCTCGACGCCGCCGCCGAGGTTGAAGACCGCGCCCTCGTCGATGACCAGGTCGAGGTCGCGCGGCCCGTCGAGAATGTCGAGCACCTCGGCGCGCAGCTCGGGTGTGTCAGGCATGAGGTCGGGGAAGGGACGAGCGAACTCCTGGTAGTGGCGTTCGAAGTCCTGGTGCCACGCGCGGTAGTGGCCGGGGGCGGCGATCAGGCAGCCTGTCGCGGCGGCGAGTTGGGCGTTGCAGCCGATGTGGTCGTGGTGGGAGTGGGTATGGAGCACGAAGCGGAGCGGCACGCCCCCCGAGCGGAGATTGCCGCCCGCTCCCGCCCGGTCCATCACGCCGAGCAGGTCTGCGAACATGGGCTTGATGCCGCTGTCGATCCACACGGCGTATTCCGAGCCGCGCACGAGCGGCACGGTCAGCTCGATCGCCTCGTTGAGGCGTCGATACGCCGTGAAGAACGGCCCGGACGCGGGGGTGGTTGGGGCGGCACCCATGCCCTCACCGTACCACGTCGGCGCCCTCGCGTGCGAGCGATTCGCGATAGAGGCCGTCGAGCCGGGCGAGGCACGGGGCAGGGTCGCCGCCCCCGGCCGCGAGCCAGGCGTGGATCACGTTCCCCGCCTCCTCCTGAAACGCCGGCCACTCGGCGTAGCGGGGGCGCACGTGCGCGGCCTCGAGCGTGGGCAGCGTGTCGCGAAAGAAGCCGCCGGTGATGCGGTTGGCCTCTTCGTCGCGCCAGGCGGCGATGTTGCCGGGCTGGCCGCCCTCGCGGACGTAGAGCGTCCGCTGGATTTCGGCAGAGCAGATCCACGCGGCGTACTCGGCCGCGGCCCGCCGGTGCTCGCTGTGGGCGGAGACAGCGATGCCCGCGCCGCCCAGGATGGAGCCGCGGACGCCGGAAATCGTGCCGAAGCGGATCGGCTTCTCGCGGAAGCCCTCGCGCGAGTAATTGGTGTAGCAGAAGGTCAGCGGGCAGTAGGTGATGTCGTCGCCGGTGCTCATCACGTCGAGCATGGCGATGGGATTCCACGAGAGGCAGGCCGGGTGGGCCAGCGCGGCCCAGGAGGCGAGAAAGCCGAGGGCGCGGGCGCCGGTGCCTTCGCTCACCCAGCGCTCGCGCCGCCCCGCCGGCTCGCCGAGGGCGGCGCAGAGGGAGATGAAGGAACAGATCGCGTCGGTGGGGGCGAGGGGGATGGCCATCCGGATGCCGCGCTCGCGCAGCCGGGCGGCGGTGGGGGCGACGTCGTCGAATGTCCGGGGCGGCTCCCAGCCGTGCCCGAGGAGGTCGTCGCGCCGGCAGCTCGCTTGCATCGCCGTGTCCACCGCGAGCGCCCATTGGCGGGCGCGGTAGAAGTAGGACGCGTGGCTGGGGCCCGCGCTCTCGGCGGCGAGTCGGTCCAGCGTCTCGCGCGGGAGCAGGTCGTCGAGCGGGGCGAGGCAACCGGTCTTCGCGGCCAGGCCCACGTGGGGGTGGTCGATGACGAGCAGGTCGTACTCCGCCGCGAGGATGTCGATGGGGGCGTCGCCGAAGTCCTTGAGCGAACGGGCCTGCCAGGAGACGCGGATGGATCGCTCGCGGGCGTAGGCGGCCTCGCTCGCGGCGAGGGGCTGGAGTCCGCGGGGGTGGTCCCAGGTGATTCCCTGCAGTTCGATCACGCGGTGATGGTATGGTGATGAGGTTCGATGTTCGCCGACGGGGGCTGAGCTGGAGGTTGTCACGATGAAGCTTGGGGCGATCGTGATGTTGAGCGTTGGCGTCGCTCTCGGCGCCCTGCCCGCGGCCGCAGTCCGAGGGGATGTGCCGGAGGAGCTTCGGCCGTCGCTACTCGTCCGCTACGCGATTGTGCTGGTCGATCAGAGCCGGCCGGGCGGCGAGCCGCTCGATCTGCGGGAGATGGCGGAGGCGCTGCCGTACTCGCTGTTGACGCCGGCGATCGATGGCGCATGGGTCGAGTATTCGGCTTTCCCCGTGATCGGACTCATGGTTGAGGATGAGGCCCGGATGGAGCTGCCGAGCTTGCAAGAGCAGCGCGATGCCCTCGCGGCCGCGCTCGGGATCGAAGGCTCGTACGAGGAGATCGGGCTTCGGATCTCGGTCGAACAGTCGGCGCGTGCGAAGTCGGTAGCGCTCGCGACCGCGTTGGTCCTTGAGGGCGGGCCGCAGGGGGAGAGCCGAGAAAGCGCGCGCGACGGCCGCGAGTTCTTTCGAGTGAAGGCCGAGAGCCCCATACCGGGCACCTCGCTGTTCGTCATCCCCGCCGCGGGCCAGCGGCAGTGGGTGATCGCTGCACAATCGCGATGGGTTCGCGAGTCCGGGCGCCCCGCGGAGGGGGACGTGCCGGTTCCTCGGCGGTGAGACTATGTGAAGCGGGGCGGTCACGGAGACGATCTCATGCGATACAGGAGCACATGCGACGTCAGCATTCGGTCATTCTCCCGCTTCGCCGTGCTTCTCATCTGCCTCTGTGCAGGCTGCCATAGCTCGCCCACCCGCACGTCTCCTCCTCCTGAACGCCACACTGCTCTGCTGATAGGTGAGCACGGCGACGTACTTGGAACGTTCGGACCCTCTCGTGATCAGGCGATCGCTGCGTTCGAACGCCGCTTGGCGTACGCACGCTCGACGCTTTCACGGGCTGAGCTCATGTTCGATCCGACCGACGGGCGAGTACTCATGGCGACCGACCGCCTTTATGTCAATGGTGTTGATCCCCTGTGGATGCCCGCGGCGAAGACCAGAACGCTCGTGTGGCGAAACTGGTTCGAGGAGGAAGCGCCACTTGCATTCGATGAACCTGGGGCGTGGTACGTGTCGCCCCACTTCGTCGAACTGCGTCAACGCGCCGGGTCACGGTGGGTGCGCAGCCTCGTTGATCTGCGCGAGCCGTCAGCGCGATTCGTCGTCCCTGACGACCTGGAGGCATACGACGTTCTGCCGAACGGCGTCTGGCTCGGCATGACCAAAACCGAGATCTTGTACGGCAGGCTGACCGACGAGAGTCTCGCGATCGAACGGCGGATGCCTTTCATATCGAACAGCATGCCGCTCGCGGTTGTCCGATGGGCCTCGGATGGCAAGCGCGCGATCGTCTCGTCATTGCTGCCCTCCGACGGCGAGCCAGCCGTGGGGCGGAACAAGACGACCGAACTGCTGGACTGCGAGACTTGGCGGTTCGTGGAACAGCCCGAGGACATGTACCTGTACGAATGGGGCCTCGTTCGCCCGGAGGACGTCAGTTACGAGGGGGTGCCGCCGGAGACCGTGCTGATCATCGCGCAGCGAGGCAGGAAGCGCCCGTGGGGTGTGGACGGCCCCTGGGACCTTGCCGCACTCGGAGCGGATGGTGAGTTGTACTGGTCCAACGCCAGAACGGGTATCCGTCGAGATTGCGTGCCACGGTTCCCCGCGGCCTGGGCCAACTTGCTCCTTTGCAGCGAGCGAGCGACGAAGTTCATCGGAGGTTCACCCGACCTGATGGTCACCCCTGTCGTGCCGCATGGAGGAACAGGGAACCTGCTGCACGTGCGATGGACCTCGCTCGGGGGCTGGCTCGCGGCCCCGGCGCAGCCCGATGCAGCGGAAGCAGCGGGGCTGTCGCCCGGGGATCGGGTTCCCGACCCCTTGCTGCCTGGGAGGATGGCATCATGCGACATCGCCAGGTAGTTCGCCGGGCGGACTCGAGTCCAGACGGCCGTGGTTGTTCATGGCGGCGGGGACGGTGCTGGTGTTGGCTCCGCCCGTTCGCGATGGCCACGCTCGTCGCGTGGTGCGGCCTTGCAGGATGTCAGGGCGCCGCCAAGTCGGGCGCTGTCGCGCACGCCCGCACCGAGACCGGCGTTCCGTGGGTGGGGCCGGGGACGCGCGCCTCAACAGTGGGATATCGCGACTGGGATCTGGTGAAGGGGTCGCATCCAGGGGTTCGCTATCAGTCCGGCGGCAGGAGCATCTCCGGTGATCGCCTCATGGTCCAGCTTTCCGACTACATCGAACGAGTCGGATGGGACCGGGGGTCGAATCCGGGGCACACGTTCTACATCGTCGCGCTGTTCCCGACTGTCGCGATTCTCGACCTGCGGGACACGGCATCTCCACATCGGTTCGCCATGGGGACGCAGTGGCCGATGAGTCGAGAGCTCTTCGCGTGCCGGCTTGAATCGGACGAACCGCCCGAACCCCTTGCTCTTGATCAGGGCGGAGTGGCTCACGTATCGGTGGAGTGGGGTGAACTGATCGTCGATTCTGCGAATGGAGTGGTGCTCACCAGCACAGGACACGAGCAGGAGTGAGGTGCCGTGCCCGCAGTGGGCTGTGATCGACAACTGAACGGGGTGGCGGGAATGGTGCCGCCCAGGAAGACGAGGCCGCAACGATGATCCGGAAAATCCCGACAGTCAGTGTCGGCGTGGTGCTGATCGCGACTGTTACCCTGGCTGTCTGCTCGAGCCGAGGCTCAGACGAACGACTCATGGCGGCCGTCTCAGCGGGCGACACGGGGGAGGCCCAGCGCATTTTGGACCTGGGTGTCGATCCTGACTGCTCTGTCGTGCGGAGGGGCGACCCGACCTCGGTGCTATTGGGTGGGCGGGCGAGTTGGAGGGTGACACCTTTAATGCTGGCCGTGCAACGCGATGACGAGGACATGGTCCGACTTCTGCTCGATGCCGGAGCGGACCCCGCCATGCTCCCGGAGGGAGAGACGGAACCCGCGCTCGTCTATGCAATCCGCCCCGCGTGGGGGTACAACGAGCCGATCGCACTGCTTCTCGCCGAGCACGGGGCAGACCCTTTCCAGCCGATCTACTCTGGCGGGCCACTGCTCGCGTGGACGATCTCGCCTTATTCATTCCGCGTCTTCAGAGCGCTCGTCGTCACGAGTGTCCAACGGGATCGCTCTGACGAGATATTCGAGGCGATCCCCGGGATCCTCCCAACTGCCGGCAAGATGCCAACACGGTATTGGTCGGCGTACCTCGACGAGGTAAGCCGCCTGATCGAACTGCGAGCCGCCGGCGGCGAAGCAGCGCCGGCCGACGCTCTCATGCTGGCGATTCTCGTCGCGGATGAGGACGCTGTGGTTCGCTCGACTGCAGGAGTTGCGGTGCGATCCTCGGAGTTCACACGCGCCGGTTGGAGCCCGCTGGCGTGGGGATTGGCGTCCGGCAACACGGCAATCTCCCAACAGCTCCTCGCCGTATCGGGTCCCACCGCTGGTCAGGCGATGTGCGACTGGGGAGGCACCGCCCTCCATTGCGCGGTGCAAGGGGGAGATGCTGCGAGTGTCCGTGCTGTTCTGGACCTCAACCCCGAGGCTCTGGACGCGCTCGATGATGACCGATGCTCGGCGCTCGCATTGGCTATCTATCGGCAGTATGACGACGTGGTGGAATTGCTCCTCTCCGCCGGTGCCGACGCGGGCATCGGATGGTTGAGAGGCATGTCCACCCAGGAGCATCTGGATCGCTGGAAGAAGCGGACGACCGCTGGGGAATGATCCCGATCGAGCGTTGAGACGCGCTGGCTGAGTGCCCGACCCATCGCAGTGGTGGCTGAGAGCTACTGTGGCTATAGACAGAAACTGTCGGAAGCGGTCCGACAGCCCGCATTCACTCGGGACGATCGACGGCGATGACACGGCCGTCCTCCCGGACGAGTGCATACCTCCTGCCAGGTGGCACAAAGGGTGCCCCTTCGATGGCTTTCACTGGTGGCCCCGTTTCGCGGGATCCTCGCGCGGGCTCAGTGCAGAACCAGAAGGCGTCGCCGTGAATGGGGCCGGTCCATACGTCGACATAGTGTCCGTCTCCGGCCGGAACCAGCAAGCCGCACGTGGGACCGAGTGAGACGACGAACGCGTCCCAGCTCCCATCGATTTGATGATGCTCTCTGTAGGTCAGCACCGCGTCAGCGACCGATTGCATGAGCCACCGGCGCGAACCGGCCTTATAGCCATAGGCTTGGCTCGTGCCCTTCACCAAGTCCCACGAGTCGATCCAGACTCCCTCCGCCTTCTGGCCCGGAGCGACCCAGGGCCTGGAAGCGTCGTCCGTGTGCGCGGAGTGGCTTGCGCCGTATCGGGGGGCGCACCCAATGCTCAGCAACAAGGCGAGGAGAAACGCCGCCGCGAGCAGTACACGATTGCCGAGAGTCATCAGCGATCTCCGCGTGGCCCACAACGATCGAGAGTGACCTCCGTTGATCCTATCTTCATTATACACGAGCGAGGTGCGCCGCTCGGCTCTACCGCCGGTCCACCCTTGCCCGCGAGCCCTGCTTCGTCCCCGCCTTCAGCTCTTTGAGGACCTGTGGCACCGACCCCGTCGGCCCCGTGGCCAACTCCTTTGCCATGCGGCGGGCATCCACCGGGGCGCGGAGCTTGACGTCGGTGTTGTCGAAGAAGACGTAGACGTCGCGGCCCCGCTTGGCCTTGGGCGCCTTGCGGCCGATGCGACGGGCTTTCGGGGGCTCGTTCCCCTTGTGCCAGGCGCGGACCTTGGCGGCCCACGCCTGGATTTCGCGCGGGGAATACCCGCTCTGGTAGAGTGTGCGCGACCCGTGCAGGCGGACGTAGACCCAATCGGCGGTGACGTCCTCGGCGGTAGGGAACTTGCCCGCGACGTCGGCGATCACGAGCGAGACGTTGTGGGCACGGAGCAGCTCGACGAAGCGGTCGGTGAGGAAGCTTTCGTGGCGGAACTCGACGGCGTGGCGGATGGGGCGCTTGGCGTCGGGCTCGAGAGCCGAGCGGCCCTTCAGGAAGGGGGCGTGGTCCGCCGCGAGGCGGGCGAGCGCGGCCGTGTCGCGCGGGAGCAGCGACAGAAACTCCTCCATCCTTCCCTCGTCGAACTTCAGGAAGGGCGGGAGCTGCCACAGGATCGGCCCGAGCTTCTCGCGCAGGCGGAGGATGCCTTGGGCGAAGTAGTTCGCCAGGGGAATGCGCGCATCCTTGAGCTTGCGCATGTGGGTGACGTACCGCCCACCCTTGAGGGAGAACATGAATCCTGGTGGCGTCGCGTCGTACCACGCCTGAAACGCACTGGGTCGCTGCAGCGAGTAGAACGTCCCGTTGACCTCGAGCGCGTTGAACCGCCGGCTCGCGTAGGCCAGCTCGAGCTTCTGCGGCAGGCTCTCGGGGTAGAAGTTGCCCCGCCACGGCGGGTACGTCCAGCCCGAGACGCCGACGCGGATCACCTGCGTCTCGCTTCCCCGAAGTGGATCTCGAGGTACCGCGCCACGTAGTCCACGATCGACTGGGCCTCCGGGATCTCGGGGTTGCTCGTCGGGCCCATCGGCTCGAACCGCATCCCCTTGAACCGGACGGTCGCCTCCTCGATGGAGAGCCCGTACTGCATCGCGATGCTGAAGGCGCGGCAGAAGGCTTGGCACATGCCCGAGAGCGCCGAGCCCTCCTTCGAGATCTTGATGAAGATCTCGCCGGGGGCGCCGTCGGGGTACAGGCCGATCGTCAGGTACCCCTCGTGCCGGTCGATGCAGAACTTGTGGGTGACCGAGCTGCGGGTGGGCGGCAACGCCTGTCGGTTCGCGATCATGCCTGACGCGTCCTGTCGGCTCGGGTTCTGCTTCGCCATCGGGGGGAGGCTATGCCGGGTCGAGCCCCGCCCGGCAGCGCGGCGACGGATCCGATATCCATCGGAAGAACCCGCGCCACCGGGCCAGATTCCGGCCGCCAGCGCTCGAAAGCGGGACCGGCTGACCTCCTCGGGCGGCTTATTGCTTGCTCTGGGCCCTCCCCCGGCCGATACTTCGGAGACCAACCGTGCGATCCCTCAAGAGGACAACCGGATCCGAGACCTGGTCGGTGCCCTGGAGCACCCGCGCGGTCATCCTCCTCGCGTTCGCGATCCAGCTCATGCCCGTGGCCGAGCGGCCGGGCCTCCCGGGGCCGCGATCCGCGGACCGTCTCGTCCTCTCCGACGGGCGGGTCGTGGCGCTCTGGCTCTCCGAGGGGGCTGCCAAGCAGGCGGCCGCCGCGCCGGCGGCCCTGGCCGCCGAGCAGGCCGACGAGCAGTGCGAGGGGGTCGCGGCGCCGACGGAGCCGGGCTTCCTTCGGCCGGGGTTCGCCCTGCTCGGGTGCGGGCTGCTGCCGATGCCGCCGCCGGCGATCGCCTGATCGCCCTCCCGCCGCGGCCGGGCAGGCCGTCCGGCGGGTCCTCCCTCGCGTCCGTTCGAGCGAGCAGCTCCGAGCCGGGGTCGAGTGTCCCCGCGCGGGGCGTCGGTTCTCGCGGCATCCCTTCTCACGACATCCCCGATTAGGCAGGTTCCCCATGGCCAAGTCCCAAGGCATCCCCGTCGTCGGCCCCGTGCTCAACAAGATCATCGGCACGCGGAACGAGCGGTTCGTCAGGCGATACACCTCGCGCGCCGACGCGATCAACCGGCTCGAGCCGGAGATCCGCGCCCTGAGCGACGAGGAGCTCCGGAGCAAGTTCGTCGCCCTTCGCGAGCGGCACGACAAGGGCGCCCGCACCGACGACCTCATGGTCGAGGCGTTCGCCGTCGCCCGCGAGGCGATGGACCGGGCCGTCGGCATCCGCAACATCTTCGACCCCCAGAAGCACTTCGACCCCTCGCACCTGCCCGCCCGGGCGAGGGAGCTCTACGACGAGGTCAAGTCCCGGGCCGCGGCGATGCGACCTCTGCTGCCCCGTACGCTCATGGCGCCGGGGAACCAGACGCCCGAGGGCGACCCCGACGAGCGCGACGAGTTCCTGGGGTGCACGGCGCCGGTGCCGGGCTGGCAGCGGGTGGAGATCCCGACCGAGCTCTACGAGGCGGTGCGGGAGCTCCACCCCGAGAGCCGGCCGCCGTTCAGGGCCCGTCCCTTCGACGTGCAGCTGATCGGCGCCATGGTGCTCTCGGGCGGCAAGATCGCGGAGATGAAGACGGGCGAGGGCAAGACGATCGTGGCCCCGCTGGCGACCTACCTGGCGTGCATCGAGCGTCAGCAGGTGCACGTGGTGACGGTGAACGACTACCTGGTGCAGCGCGACCGCGACTGGACGTTCCCCTTTTTCCGGGCCCTGGGGCTGACGGTGGGGGCGATCCACCCGATGCACCAGCAGCCCGAGGAGCTGAAGCGCTGGATGTACCGGTGCAACGTGGTGTACGGGACCACGAGCGAGTTCGGCTTTGACTATCTCCGCGACAACATGAAGCGGAGCGTCGAGCAGCAGGTGCAGCGCAAGCGGCAGTTCGCGATCGTGGACGAGGTGGACTCGATCCTGATCGACGAGGCCCGCACGCCGCTGATCATCTCCGGACCCGCCCACGACGACCAGCCTCGCTACGACGTGGCCGACCGGCTCGCCCGCCACCTGCTCGAGAAGCAGAAGCCCTGGCAGGAGCGGGACGAGCTGGTCGAGAAGTGCAAGCAGCGCATCAAGGGCCTCGAGGGCGACATCCGCCAGGTGCGGGACAAGGGCCAGATCCCCGAGCTCCAGAAGCAGCTGGCGGCCGCGAAGGCCGAGCTGCCCCACCTCGAGGCCGAGCGCGACAAGCACACGCAGTACTACGAGCTTCAGATGGAGCGCAAGCAGTGCCACCTGAGCCACGAGGGCATCAGCGAGGCCCAGCGCGCGGCGGGCATCGGCTCCTTCTACGTCGACCAGAACATGGACGTGCCCCACCTGCTCGAGCAGGCGCTGCGGGCGCACGCGGTGTACCAGCTCGACCGCGACTACGTCGTGATGGAGGTGGACGACCGGATGACGGGTCGGCGCGAGCCGAGCGTGGTGATCGTGGACACCTTCACGGGCCGGCCGATGATCGGGCGCCAGTGGTCCGACGGTCTGCACCAGGCCGTCGAGGCCAAGGAGGGGGTGCCGATCAAGCAGGAGACGCAGACGATCGCGACGGTCACGATCCAGAACTTCTTCAAGATGTACAAGCGCCTGGCGGGCATGACCGGCACCGCGGACACCGAGGCGCAGGAGTTCCACGACATCTACAAGCTGGACGTGGTCTCGATCCCAACCAACAAGCCCGTCATCCGCGGGGACTACGACGACCTCATGTTCCTCCGCGCCAAGGACAAGTGGGAGGCGATCGTCGACGAGATCAAGGCGTTCCACGACGTCGGCCGCCCGATCCTGGTGGGCACCACGAGCGTCGAGAAGAGCGAGATGCTCGCGCAGATGCTCGCCCGGAAGCACCAGATCAAGCACGAGGTGCTCAACGCCAAGCAGCACGAGCGCGAGGCGCACATCATCGAGGGAGCCGGCTCGCTCGGGGCCGTGATGATCGCGACCAACATGGCCGGACGCGGCACCGACATCAAGCTCGCCGAGTTCTCGCGCGAGCAGCTGCTGGAGCACTGGCTGCGCCGCGGCATCGCCGCGCGGGGCCTGACCGTCGAGTCGAGCGACGAGGACCTGCGCCAGAACATCTATCGCAAGATCGCGCCCTCCGAGCTCTCGATCCAGAAGCGCGAGGCCGAGCAGATGACCTTCGAGGAGCTCGAGCTCAAGCTCCTCCGCCACTGGGCGACCAAGCACACCTGGCTGAGCCCCGGCAAGATCGACTCGCTCGACGCCGAGACCCTGCGCGGGGAGCTCGACCGCTCCGGGCGATCCCTGCTGCACCGTCTGCGCTGGTTCGACGACGTCGAGGACACCGGCGGCCTGCACGTCATCGGCACCGAGCGTCACGAGAGCCGGCGTATCGACAACCAGCTGCGCGGGCGCTCCGGGCGCCAGGGTGACAAGGGCTCCAGCCGCTTCTTCGTCAGCCTCGAGGACGACCTCATGAAGATGTTCGCCGGCGAGACCACCATGAAGGTGCTCAGCCGGCTGGGCATGAAGGAGGGCGACGCCATCGAGCACCCGATGCTCTCCAAGAGCGTCGAGCGGGCCCAGCGCAAGGTCGAGGAGCGCAACTTCCAGATCCGCAAGAACATCCTCGAGTACGACGAGGTGATGGAGCACCAGCGCCAGAAGTTCTACGGCCTCCGCCAGCGCGTCCTCGAGGGGCGCGAGGTCCGCGCCCTCATCTTCGACTACATCACCGACGCCATCGACGACGCGTGCGCCCTCTACCTCGACTCCGACTACCCCGCCGAGTGCGTCGCGGAGTACGCGCGCGAGCAGTTCGATTTCTCCGTGCTCCCCGAGCGGCTCCGCGGCAAGGACGCCGACGAGATGGAGACGGCGGTGCGCAAGATCGCCTTCGAGGAGGCCCGCCACATGATCGACGTCACCCTCGGGGAGTACATCCCCATCGAGGGCGCCGAGATCAGCGTCGACTTCGACTCGGCGGGCCTGGTCAGCTGGGCCAAGAGCCGGTTCGGGCTCGAGCTGAACGCGGCGGAGATCCGGGCCGGGGGCGCCGCCGAGCGCAAGCACGTCTACGACACGCTGTGCGCCGCGGCGCACGAGAAGATCGGGACGACCGAGCTGCCCAAGATCAGGGTGTTCACCGAGAGCCACTACGGGGCCCAGAAGCTCGTCGAGTGGTGCAAGAGCAAGTTCGGCATCGACGTGACGGTCGAGGAGATCGTCAAGGCGATGGAGAACGACGAGACCAGCCCGCAGGAGGTCATCGCCAAGCACGCCGAGAAGCTCTACACCCGGCGTGAGATCGAGTACCCCGTCGATTTCGTCATGCAGATGACCATGTCGCTCGCGCGCCAGAACCCGCACCAGGCGCTGGGCCAGCTCGCGGCTTGGGGCAAGCGGCGCCACGGCTTCGACTGGACGGAGGAGACGATCCGCACCACGCCGCCCGCGCAGGTGCGGGCGCAGCTGCTCGAGGCGTCCGAGCGGTTCGTCATGGAGGGCGCCATCGAGCACGAGGTCGCCGCGGCACAGGCCTGCGCCGACGACGACGCGCTCGACGCGCACCTCCGCGAACGCTTCGGCGCGGGCCTCCCGGATGCGATGCGGTTCCTCGAGCCGGACGAGCGGCCCGACGCCATCCGTGCCCGCGTCGAGAATCTCCTCCGCGCCGAGCTGCTCTACCTCGAGCGGACCATCCTGCTCGAGGTCCTCGACACGGCCTGGAAGGACCACCTCTACGCCATGGACCAGCTCCGCGATTCCATCGGCTTCCGAAGCTTCAGCCAGCAGGACCCCCGGATCGAGTACAAGCGCGAGGGCTCACGCCTGTTCTCCTCCATGGACGAGAACATCCGCGACCGCGTCACGGACTACATCTTCAAGGCGAGGATCACCCCCGGCGCCGGGGCCGGTCCGATGGTCGCCCCCCCCGGTCAGCGTCCCCCCGCGAGACTCCCGGCACAGAGCCCGGTGGGCGGGTCGATCGTCGGCCCGGGGCTGGCGTGAGGCGATCGGGCGGCCCGCGGGATCAGATGCTTCCGCGGTTTCGTATGTGACAGGGGGCCGGAGGGTCGGGTATCGTGTGGATGGGGGTCGCCCCGGGGCCCCGAGGGCCACGGGAGTCGCGAAGGGAGATCCGATGGGCAGGCCGAGTTCCCATAGCGGTCACCGAAATCCGGAATACTTCGTCAGCGGGCGGGCCTTCTCGCTTGTCGAGCTGCTCGTGGTGATCGGGATCATCGCCATCCTCATCTCCCTGGCGGTCGTCACCGGCACCAAAGTCGTCGCGGGGAGCAAGGCGCGCGCCAGCGAGGACATCATCCGGGTGCTCGACGAGTCCCGCGGCACGTGGATGCTCAACTGGGGCAAGCCCGTGCCCCAGTTTCTCGAAGTCCCGCTCCCTAGCGGGGGTCCACAGTACCTCCCCATGATCGACGCGCGCCCGGCCAGCGGCGGCTCGGATTGGACGGTGCCGGCGGAGACGAGCCTCACCTACTTCACGGCCCTGGTGCTCCGCGACCCCATGATCCGCCCGGTGTTCGAGCAGATTGACAGCGCGTTCGTCAAGTCAACCACGGTCCCGGCCCCGAGGTCCGACGGTCAGAGCAACGCCACCGACAGCCCCGCGCTGGTCATCAGCGATGCCTGGGGCCGGCCCTTCCGGTTTGTCCACCCGGCCTACCACGGCGGGCACGGCGACTACTGGAACGCCCAGACCAAGAGCATGGACTCGCGGGAAGTGCTCCTCGTGGAACTCCCGACGAGCAAGGGCCAGATCATCCGGAAGTACTTCCGGCGCTCCTACCGCCCCTTCTCCGGCGATGACCCCCAGCGCAAGCCGAGCTGGGTCGGCGACGCCGATGAGGGCATGTGCATCGGCGGCACGCCCTATTTCTATTCTGCCGGAGACGACGGAGATCCGGGGACTCGGGCCGACAACGTCTACTCGACCAAGCCCAGGTTCCCCGTCGAGACGCGGGATTTCGAGTAGCCCGCCCGCTCACGCCATCACCCGGCTCGCCGGTGCCGCGGCCGAGGGTATAATGCGGCCCTCAGGCCACCCGACGGCCCGGGGAGACAGATCGACCACGGGGTGTAGCGCAGCTTGGTAGCGCGTCTCGTTCGGGACGAGAAGGTCGGAGGTTCAAATCCTCTCACCCCGATTGCACGACGGCCCGCCCTTGTGGCGAGCCGCTGTGTCAATCGAGCGGGGGTTTACACCCAACGCCCACGCTGAACGCAGCGACGCAACATTCCCGCGGTCCGGCTCATCGAGAGTTCAAGACATTCGGCGAGCACGGGGGCGAATGCCGCGCCATACTCCATTGAGGTTTATGCCTCCTGCGGAGTCTGCTCGATTGCCCAAGAAAAGAAGTCGGTGATCTTCTGTTCGATCCCAAACCGTTTCAGCTTGGAGGCGACTTGACCGCGGTGGTAGGTGGAGTGATTGACGATGTGGCGCAGCATCGCCCACCGCGGCAAGGTAAACGTGTACTCGCCGATCCTGTCGTCGCGCCCGCGCAGCGTCAGCATCGTGTTGAGCCACTCCGGCGTGAGCGAGGGGCGCAGCTCCTCGAAGCGGCGATAGGCACGCTCCAGCAATCGGGCCGCGTCGTCCACCGAGACCAGATCCGCTTCGGTCGGAACGGGGCTGTCATCCGGATCGCCCCCCGCGGAGGCGGGGATGGCGACCAGCGTGCGCAGATGGAGATCGGACACCCAGGCGATATGGTTGATGGTCGAGCGCACCGACGACCACCCCGGGACCGGCTCCGCGACGTACTGCTCGGCGGTCAGACCGGGGGCCCGGCAGGCACCGAGGACCCTGGCATTCGCCCAGCGGTCGTACGCGAATAACGCCACGACATCGTCTTGCATGCGGATCTCTGCTGAGTTCGGGCAGGTGCATCGTACATGTTGTCGGGCCGCGAACATCGTGGCCGCGTGAGCCGGGTCGCGGCTCGGTCTTCGTCGTGCCCAGTTCGACCTATTCGTAGCTGCCCTCGCGCTTGAACTCGAAGCTCCGGGGGCGGCCGCCGTTGGCGAAGCCGATCGAGGCGCTCAGGCGATCCTCGGCCGAGAGTTCGTAGACGATGCGCTGCGGGAAGTCGTGGCGGGGGTTCTCGAACACGGCGCGCGTGCCGCCCAGCTCGGTGAGCACGAACTCGGTCGGCGGAGCGCCGCCGGGCTGCGCGATGTAGACCAGCCCGCCGTCGCGCTCGACGATGCGCAGGAACTCGAACGCGCGCATCGAGCCGCGCGACACCGTGCGCGACACGCCCAGCATCGCGCCGCCGAGCGGCGGGCTCCATCGCTCCTCGATCGACACCGCTCCGCCCTCACCCCTCGTCCCGACCCACGCGCCGGCCAGCCACGCGATGTCGCCCGCCGCGGCCTTGGCCGGTGCGGGCATCGCGATATCCTGCGGATGGCGGTAGCGCGCCACCGAGTTCCACCCCGAATCGGTCGTCACGCTCGCGAGCAGCCCCTCGTCCGTGATGCGCAGCTCCCATCGGATCAGCCCGCCGGTGCGCGAGTCGCCTGGCTCGCGCACGGGCTGGCTCTCGTACTCGAACGCGCCGTCCTTCAACGCGCCCCGGTATCGCGAGACCCTGCCTTCCCGGGCGACTTCGGTGGCCGAGCCGTTCAGGGCCATGCGGATCTCACCGTCGCTGCGGAGCAGGACGACCGCATCATCCTCGACGCGCAGTGTGACCCTCGCGCTCATGCTGGGCTGCTGCTCCTCGCTGGCGCGGCCCTCGGTGAGGTCCTCGACGTAGATCCACTCGCCGTCCAACGCGCGCACGTCGTCGGGCTGCGCCGAGGGGGCGTTGGACGCCGACGCCGTCGGCAGCGCACCGAGGCTTGCGGGGAGTGTGAGCGCGGTGACCAGCCAAGTGTGCAGCCGCATGGAGGAGTCTCCTGTCGAGTCGCGAGCCGGGCGAACGCGCGGCCGCCCTGCGGCGGACTCGGGCCGCGCGCGGCCGCCTGCCACCGGGCTCAGTCTATCCGACGGCCGGCGTGCGTGGAAGGCGCCGGGAGGTCGCGTGCGGCGAGCTCCATGTCCAGAGAGATCGCAGCTTCCCCGGAGCACGGTCCTCGTCGGTCCCGGGCTGCGTCGCCGGGGCCGAGCGTGTTCCGAGCGCGGCTCACGGGGGCGGTTCGGAGAGGGACCCGGTTCGAAGAGATCCGATGGCTCGATACATGTTTATGAGCACGCCGGAGGATGCGGCCCTCGTGCCGACGAGCGCAAGCCTGCGAGGCTCGGCGACATCCGAGAAGAACCGTTTGCCGACTCCGAGGAGCACCGGGTAGACCAGCAGCAGGACCTCGTCGACCAACCCGTTTCCGAGCAGCACGGGCGCGAGGGTTGAGCTTCCCCAGACGATCATGTCGGGGCCGTCCGCCGACCGAATGCGGCGGAGTGTCTCCACGATGTCCGCGCCCAAATCTTTGGCCGGTCCCCATTCGAGGCTCTTCGGCCTGTGGGTTGCGACGTACTTCGTCGCCGCATTGAAACGGTCTGCGAAGGGGTTGCCGGCGATCTTCGGCCAGTAGCCGGCCCAGATGTCGTAGGTGCGGCGTCCGAGCAGCAGATCGAAGCGATCCCCGTGCGCCGCGATGATCGCCTCTCTTGCGGCCGGATCGGAATACGGCACGATCCACCCGCCGTGCTCGAACCCACCGTCACGGTCTTCACCCGGTCCGCCGGGGGCCTGGATCACGCCGTCGAGGGAGATGTGTTCGATGATCCTGATCCATCTCATGCGGTGCCGCCGTTCCTGTGGCCTTGCGCGTGGCCTGGGAGTGCGCCCGGGCCGTTCGCCCTTTCGGAGTGTGCATTCCCGCGACGCGGAGGGAGGTTCCGAACCGCGCGGTCAGTCGCTCTGAGCGGGCTCTATGGCATCGGGAAATGCTCTTGAAACCAAGCTTCCCACAGCGGCGTCTCGCGGGTGACGGTGACGGGCGCCTGATTGCCGTAGAGGTAGAAGCCCAGCGCGACCATGCTCGGGCCGCTGCAAGCGAACGCGCCGAGGGCGGCCAATCCCGGCCCCGGCCTGTCGAGCCTCAGCAGGGCGTCGTACGGGCTCTCCGTGTAGTGTTCCACCACGCCGCTGAACGCCGGCACACCCCCGGGCGCCGTCCAACGCTGCCCGACGCGCACGCCCTTCAGCCCGAGTGCCGCGGTCACCGCTGCCCAGGCCTCCGCTTCGGTGCCCGCGACGGGGGCCATCCACTTCATCGCGGTCGAGCGCTGGCCGCGGAAGTGCGTGAGGTAGAGCCGCAGGGCGCGCAGGAACCCGGGCCATCCGTGCTCGGCGCCTTCCAGCTGGTTGTCCCAATCGTCCGTGCTGGCGAAGAGGCTCTGGACGATGCGGACGATGCACACACCGCCCCCGCGCGCCTCGACGCTCCACTCGTTCGCGATGGGCGGCGAGTCGGGGACCCACCCGTCCGTCTGCGTCGCCCACCGTTGCGGCGGTTCCCAGGCCGTCACCACGGAGCGTGACTCCATGCCCGGGCCGAAGTTCAGCGTCAACGCGACGGGCTTCCCGCCGCGCTCCTCGATCTCGGCCGGCACGAACCAGGATGAGATACCCGGTCCGGTGGCGATGGCCTGCCAGACTTCCTCCGGCGTGCCGGGGACCTCGACTTCGACCTGGATCGAACGGCGTCCGGCGGGTTCCTTCTTCACGCTCATGACGGCTCCTTGGGATCGGATTCCTGCGGCAGCGGGTGCGCCACGACCACCAGGCGGTGCGCGCGGCCGCCTGGGGCGGATTCATCGTGGTACTTCGCGACGAGTCTCGCGATGGTCTCGGTGAGTTCGTTGCTGAAGGCCGCCCGTTCCGTCGCCGACCGGAAGCGGATCTCCGTGTCTACCGCCAGGGTCGCGAGGCGTTTGCCCGCCTCTCTCGCGCGACGAACGAGGTCGCCCACTTCGCGGACGACCCGGGCGCCGAGGGCGATGAGATAGCTCGCCGACAGCCGATCGACTTCCCGGTTCGGATCAACGGCGACGGGGCCCAAGGCGCTCGGCGAAACGACATAGGAAGAGGCCGTCGCCACGAGCAGCCGTTCCGTCAGCCCGCCCCACTTGCGCTCCTGGGCCAGCCGAACCAGCCCGTGCCCCTCCAGCGCGTGCAGGTGGTAGTTGACCTTCTGCCGAGCCAAGCCGACCCGTGTGGCCAACATCGCCGCCGAGGCGGGCGCGGCGAGTTCGGAGAGGATCCGGCTCCGCATGGGCTCCAGGGCCACCGTCGCGACCGCCGGATCGTCAATGACTTGGATGCCGAGCATGAAGAGCAAGGTATCATTGACAATTTTTTTTGTCAATCAGGGATCGGGGCTTTTTCTGCAACTGGCCAGTGCTTACCAGATTCCAGGCTCCCAGACCCGAACACCTTCCAAGAACAGTTCAGTCGGTGTACTTCCTCTCCGATTCACGCCCCCCGGGTCCACGGGCTTGCGGGGGCCGCTCTTTCCGCCCATGAGCCCCCCGGCCCGTCCCGTCGCGTTCGCGGCGGCGGGCGCGACCTGAGGGCTCTCGCGCTGGAGCGACGCCCAATGGAACATCTCCTGCACGGCTTCGCGTACAGCCTCGACATTCTGCGCGAGCAGGCGGCCGGCCTCCGCGCCGCCCGGCATGGACGCGCAGCCCGCCGGGATCGTGAACCATCCCGCCTGGACCGATCGGGCACCTCGTCGTGACCTGGCAGATGCTGGGGAGCGCGTTGGGCCTGCGCCCATGGCTGCCGAGTGATTGGCCGGAGCGCTTCGGCAGCGGGAGCGTCCCGACGGGCGACGCCGCTGTCTACGCATTGAAGAAGGAGCCCCTAGGCGCGCGCCGTGACGCACACGGCCGCATCACCGAGGCCGTGGGACGTTTGGACGTCCGTCGCCTGGATGGGGTCTTCCCCGACGCGGCGCATCTCGATGTCTTCCCGACGATCCGGCACGCCCTGACCCAGGTATTGGTCGCGCATACCGCGTACCACGTCGGGCAGCTCGGCGCGTGGCGCAGAGCGATGGGGTTGCCGCCGATCGCTCGATCGTTTGAGTGACGGCGGCTGCCCGAGATCCCGCCCTTGAACGCGGCCCCGCAGGCGCGCACATGCGCGCCGGGCTTCGCGGGGCGTGGCGGCGCACGCCGCGGGCCTGCCATCCCCGGGCGTACAGTGCCCGCGGATGGCAGGGACCGGACTCGAAACCCGGGACGCGCTCGTGGATGTGCGGGGCGGTCGGATCGCGGTGAGGCAGTGGCGCCCGAGTCTGGGCTCTGGCACGGCGCCGATCGTGCTGTTGCACGACTCGCTCGGGTCCGTGGACCAGTGGCGCGAGTTCCCGGAGACGCTCGCGCGGACGCTGCGCCGGCCGGTCGTCGCCTACGACCGCCTCGGCCACGGCCGGTCGAGCGAGCGGAGGGATGTCCCGTCGGCGGGCTCGATCCGGCGCGAGGCGGAGGTGTGCTTCCCGGCGCTCCGCCGCGCCCTGGGCCTCGGAGAGTTCATCCTCTTCGGCCACAGCATCGGCGGCGTGATGTCGCTCCTGATCGCCTCGGGCGACGCGGACTGCAGGGCGGTCATCAGCGAGTCGGCGCAGGCGTTCATCGAGGACCGCACCCTCGCGGGCGTCCGGCAGGCCAAGGAGCAGTTCGAGGACCCCGCGCAGCTCGACCGGCTGAAGCGTTGGCACGGCGACAAAGCGGAGTCGGTGCTGGGCGCATGGACGGGCCTCTGGCTCTCGCCGCACGTGGCCGGTTGGACTCTCGAACCGGACCTGCCGCGCGTCCGCTGCCCCGTGCTCGCGATCCACGGCGATCGCGACGAATTCGGGTCGGTGCGTTCGCCGGAGCTGATCTGCCGCACCGTCGCCGGTCCGGCGGAGCTGTGCATTCTCGAGGATTGCGGGCATGTGCCGCACCGCGAGAAGAGTGACGCCGTCCTCGAGCGCGTCGCCGCGTTCCTCGGGCGACATGTGCCCCCCGGCGCCTGAGCCCCCGTGCTGTTCAGGGATCAGGGCGTGCGGGCTCGGGCGCCCCCGGCCGCGGGCGTTGGCGCCTGGGCCGCGCCTTTCCGGGGTTGGACGCGCTACTCCTCCGCCGGCGCGAGGATGGTGCGGAACGCGAGGAGCGCGGCCGGGTGGTAGACCGTCGCGTGCGTCTCGCCTGGCAGGGGAGCGTGGTGCACGGAGAGACCGGCCGTCGGATGCGACGCGAGGGCGTCCGCCAGCCTCGCGGCGAGCGACGCCAGCTCAGGCTCGCCGCTGCTGGCGAGAAACAGGGACGTCTTCCGGGTGTGCTCCGCTTCCGGGCGCGAGCCCGCGAGCCGGAGGAGCCCCTCGTCCGCCCACCAGAGGCTGGGATCAATCGCGACATAGGAGTCGAAGAGGGCCGGCTCGAGCAGGAGTGTCTCCACCACGAAGAGCCCGGCGAGAGACTCGCCGACGATCGCCGCCTCTTCGGTGGTCGTGTACCGGCTTCGCACCACCGGGAGCAGCTCCTCCCCCATGAAGCGGCGAAACGCGCCGGAACCGCCGACGATCGGGGCGATCGTCCTGTCCTCCGGGTTCGAGGTCGGACCCGTCATGTCGCGACGCCGCTGGGTGTTCTCGATCCCCACCACCAGGAAGGGGCGCATGCCCCCATTGCTCACGAGAATCTGCACGAGCCCGGCGACGTGAAGGAAATCCTCCCCCGCGCCGCCGTCGAGCACGCAGAGCACAGGCAGCGGCGCCCCCACAGGCTCGCCGTACACGGAGGGCTCGAAGACGTTGACGCGGCGCGGTTCGCCCATGATGCGGGAGTCGATGGTGAAGGTGTCCCCGATGGCGAGCGGCGCCGGCGGCGAGACGACGACGGATCCGCCGGGTGCGCCGTCGCGCGTCGCGGGCGGGTGGGGCGTGGATGTGCACGCCGCGAGGCCGGCGCACGCGATGAGGGGCGCGATCTTGCCTTTGAACATCGGGGCAGGATACCCGCTTGCGTGTCCCGGCGCGCCCGCGGCGCGGGGGCTACGTCGAGCGACAGGGCGGGGGGCCGTGCGGGCGTCCCCGCCCGCTCTGATCGCCGAGGTCGCGATAGAAGTAGGTGGTGCCGCACGGCGCACCGTCGGGCATCAGCGCGTAGCGGGGGATGTCGCCGACCCGCACCCAGCCGAGTCGTTCATACAGGCGCGCCGCATCGCCGCCGGTCACCGCGTCGAGCACGAGCAGCGTCCTTCCGCACTCGAGGGCCGTGGCCTCCGCGGCCCGGACGAGCGAGGCCCCGACGCCCCGGCGCCGTACCCGTCGGCACACGAGCATCTTCACCAGATCGGCCCGGTGCGGCTGGTTGTCGGGCTGGTCGAGCACCAGCTGGACAGTGCCGCACAGCCCGTGCGCGTCCTCCGCGACGAGCAGCGCGCGCCGTCCCGCCTCCACCGCCCGCGCCACCGATGCCCAAAACTCGAGGGATCGAGACCGGGCGAGCGGCGACATGAAGCCCACCGATGCGCCGCCCTCGACGCAGTCGGCGAGCACGTCGGCAAGCTGCTCGATGTGCGGCTGCTCGAGCGTGTGCAGGCGTCGAACGGACCAGGTCGGTGTCGTCATGCTCTCGCGGCGGGGTTCCGGGGTGCGCTGCGCTATCTTACCGCAGCACCGCCCGATGATGCGTTTGGGCGCTGGATAGCGGCCTCTCAGATCCGTTGTGCGCGAGCGGACCTGCTCAGCCCGGCGGGTCCAGTTGCCAGACCATCGCCCCGCAGGGAGGCAGCGAGAGCGTGGTCGTCCCGCCGGAGAACTGGCCCTCGCTCCCGCCGAGCAGCTCGCGCCCGCGGACCGTCCCCCTGCTCCCGAGCATCGCCGAGAGATCGCACGAGACCTGCTGGGGCTCCTTGATGTCGAAGTTGCAGACCACCAGGAAGCCGCCGCCGGCGGCGGAGCGCCGGAACGCAGCGATCACCGCGTGGTGGTCACCGTCGACGAACTGGCAGTTCATCCCGCTCCGGAACTCCTCGTGCCGCGCCAGGATCTCGTTGACCTTCCGGAGGAGCGCGGCGTAGGGCGCCTCGCCCTGCCAGGCGAGCTTCGGCTTACGTCCGATGAAGTCGATCCGCTCGCGGATGCCCCACTCGACGCCCTGAGTGATGCCGGTGGCGCCGGTGCCGAGCAGGGCCGCGGCGACGTAGCGGGGCATCGTCGACTCGGCCACGGCGAACTCCTGCGCGGGCGAGCCGGAGTCGTGCGAGGTGATGGGCATGAAGTAGCGGATGTGGTCGGAGATGCGGTGGAGGTAGCGCAGGTAGCCGCGCAGCTCCGGCACGTACTTGTGGCACCACGGCGTGGCCAGCACGAGATTGAGCTCGCACTCGGGCACGGTGTGGAGCAGCGTTGCGTCATCCGTGAAGAACTCGGCCACGACCCCCACGTTGGGGTACTCGCGATCGAGCGCGCGGGCGGCGGCCATGAGAAAGTCCTGGTTGCTCCCGTGCAGGTTGTCCAGGCGCACGAAGCCCCCGGTGTAGTCGGCGTAGCGCCCCCAGAACAGGGCGTACTCGGTCATGTACCGCCAGATCTCCGCGCGGGTCACCTCGGAAGGATGCTCGTAGTTGACGAGCACCAGATCGTCCCACGTCCGCCACTGCCCTTCCGACCAGTAGCGGGCCCGCTTGTTGCCGTCGGGCACGGTGGGATCGGGCACGATCCAGCTCGGCGCTCGCTTCACCATCGTACTCTTCACGCCCACGTGGTTCAGCACCAGGTCGAAGCACAGGCGCATGTCCAGCTCGGCCGCGCGCTCGACGAACCCCTCGAGCTGCGACAGGCCGTCTCCCTTTGCGCCGTCCATGAGATACGCGTGGTCGAGGTCGAAGAGATCGCTCGCCGAGTAGGGGCTCTCCGACTCGTCCAGGCGCGTGACCGGGAGCAGGTGCACCGCGTTGAAGCCCATCGACTTGATCCGCGGCAAGTCGGCCGCCCAGTCCGCGATGCTCCCCGAGACGGTGGGGATGAGCGTGTAGAGCCGCAGGCCGTCCACCTGAGGTGGGTCGACCAGCACCCACGCCACCGGCACGGCGTCGTGAACCCATGTCGCGCCGCCGTCGAGCGAGGCCCTGGCCCGGAACGCGAAGAACCCCGTTTTCTGGGGCGTGATCCTGCACCGGAACGTGGTCTCGCTGACGCGCTCGAAGGGGTAGGTGATCCACTCCCCCGACGCGGGCGAGTTGATCGTGGTGTCCAGGCACCCGAGCGTCTGCGCCGGGAGCGGGACGTCCGTCGCGACCGAGATCTCGAACGTCCTCCCCAGGTAGGTCCGGGAGAACTCCTGCCGCCCGACGGGGTAGGACCGGCGCAGCCCGCGCCCGATGGGCGAGACGCGGGGGCGCTCCGGGAGTGGCGGGATTGGTCGGCGTACGACGGGCATCTCGGGTCGGGTGGGGGCGTCGGCGACCCCGCCGGCGCGATCCGTCACCGCATTGCACATGATCGGCATCCGCATCGGGGGCGGAACAGTTCGATCCGGACCGGCGGCCGCGCCGGACTTCCAGAAGGCCGCCCCCGCGGCCCCGAACGGATGCCGCGCCGACCCGCCGGCAAAAAGTAAACTAAACGGTTGACTATCGTGGGCGGGCGGTTATATTAAACCGTATGGTTCTGGATGCCTCCCCCGTTCTCGACAGCGTCTTCCACGCCCTGGCCCACCCGGCCAGACGCGCCATGCTCCGCCAGCTCGCCGACCGGGAGATGAATCTGACCGAGCTCGCGGCCCCCCTCGAGATGTCCTTCCCGGCCGCGTCGAAGCACGTCCGCGTGCTCGAGCGGGCGAAGCTGGTCCGCCGGCGCATCGTCGGGCGTACCCACCTCTGCCGCGTGGAGGGCCACCCGCTGGCCGAGGCCACCGAATGGCTCGAGGAGTACCGCCGGACGTGGGAGGCCAATTTCCAGCGCCTCGACGCCCTCCTGGCGGAGCTCAAGGGACCGGACGGCCCGCCAGCTCCCCCCGTCAAGACCCACGCCCCGCGCCGCCGGGACGGGAAAAGGTAGTGGAAACCACCGATGGCGAGCGGAGCCGTGCTGCGTCCGACCACACCCTCCGATCGCGAGATCGCCATTAGGCGCGTGTTCGACGCGCGCCGCAGCCCCGACGCGCCGCGAGATCACAGCGAGAAACCCGCGCCTACGCGCACAACCAGGGAGGACCGATGAGCAATCCAAGCGGCCTGGTGGTCACCACCCCCAGCGACCTCGAGATCTTGATGACCCGATCCTTCGACGCCCCGAGAGCACTGGTATGGAGGGCGGTGACCGAGCCCGAACTGGTCCGCCGCTGGATGTTCGTGCCTCCGGGGTGGGAGTGGTCGGAGTGCGAGATGGACGTCCGAGTCGGCGGACAGTTCCGCTGGGTGTGGAACGGCCCCGACGGACAGCGGGCGCTCGCGATCTGGGGCGAGCACCTCGAGGTGAGCCCGCCGACGCGGCTCGTGCACACCGAGCGCATGGAGATGGGGCCGGGGGCGTGCGCCGACGTCTCGTGCGAGGGCGTCGAGCCGTGGGAACTGCTCGCCACCACCGAGCTCACGGAGCGCGGCGGCAGGACGCTGCTCCGGATGACGCTCTCGTTCCCCACCAAGGAGGCGCGGGACGGCGCCCTCGCCTCCGGCATGGAGCAGGGCGTGGCCGCGGGATACGACACGCTCGACCGCATGCTCGCGTCGGAAAGCCATGGAGCAGAAGGAGCCGGCCTGTGAGCCCGATCACCACACGCATCGCAAAGTCATGGATCGTTCCCGTCTTCTCGGCGCTCGCGCTGGGCGCGCCCGCCGCGCAACCCGACGGCGAGCCCGGGGGCGGCTACGCCCGCGTCAACGGGCTCGAGATGTACTACGAGATGCACGGCGAGGGCCCGCCCCTGGTGCTCCTCCACGGAGGGCTCTCCACCATCGACGCGACGTTCGGCGGCGTCCTCTCCACGCTGGCAGAATCCCACCGCGTGATCGCCGTCGAGCAGCAGGGTCACGGGCGCACGGCCGACATCGATCGCCCCCTCAGCTACGAGCAGATGGCCGACGATACCGACGAGCTGCTCCGGCAGCTCGGGGTCGAGCAGGCCGACTTCTTCGGCTGGAGCGACGGGGCGATTGTCGCCATGGAGGTCGCGATCCGCCACCCGTCCCGCGTGCGCAAGCTCGTGATGCTCGGCGCGAGCATCGACAACCAGGACGCCCTCGGCCCGGAGATCCTCGGGTGGCTCGAGCGCGCGACTCCCGAGGATTTCGGGCCACAAGCCCGGAAGGCGTACGCGAGCGTCGCGCCCGACCCGGCGGCATGGCCGAGCCTGATCGCCAAGCTCAAGGCGCTCTGGCTCGGCTTCGAGCCCATCCCGTCGGACGTCCTCGCCGGCATCAGCGCTCCCGCCCTCGTGCTCGCCGGCGATCGCGGGGGCGACCGCCCCGAGCACGCGGTGAGGATCTTCCGGCTGCTCCCCAACGCCCAGCTCGGCGTGATCCCGGGCGCTACCCACTTCGCCCTCATGGAACGCCCGCGCGCGATCCTCGCGATGCTCGAGCTGTTCCTCGAGGCCCCCATGCCCGGCGAGCCCGCGAGTGCGGAGCCCGCGCCGGCTTCAACCGACGGCCGCTAGCAGCGCGAGAGGCGCTCCGCCTCGTCGATGCGACGCGAGCGAAGCGCGGATGATCACCCGGCCCCAATCCAAGGAGAGCAGATGATGTCGCCCACCGCCCGCCGCGCCCCCGCGCATGGGGCATCGCAACGCCCGGATGGTCGATCGGCGTCCGAACCCGCGCGCGCCGAAGGGGCGGGCGCCCGCGGGATGGCGGCGACGGTCGACGACTACCTCGCCGGACTCGCCCCGGACCAGCGGGCCGCCCTCGAGAGGCTCCGGCGATCCATCCGCGCCGCGGCCCCCGACGCCGAGGAGTGCATCAGCTACGGGCTCCCCGCCTTCCGTCAGGGGCGCGTGCTCGTCGGCTTCGGCGCGGCCGCGAAGCACTGCGCGCTCTATCTCTTCAGCGACGCGACCGTCGCGGCGCACCAGGACGACCTCGCCCGCTACGCCACGAGCAAGGGCGCGGTCCGCTTCCCGCCCGGAGCGCCTCTCCCCGCGACGCTCGTGCGCAAGCTCGTGAAGGCGCGCCTGGCGGAGAACGCGAGCTCCGACGCCCGCCGCGGCGGGGGCGCCGGGGATCGGAAGCCGGCGAGCCCGCCCCGTGCTCGCGCGGGGGCCAGGCCGGCGGGACCTTCCGTGGGCGTCAGGAACAACGCGCCTGCGACGCGCTCGTTCTGACACCGTGCCGTCCGGCTCGCGCCCTTCGGGCCGCTGCGCGAAGCCTCACCGGCCGGCGAGGAAGCTCTCGAGCTGCTCCAGCGTGCCCGTCCACCCCTCACGCATCGAGCCGTGCCCGGCCTCGAACGTCCGGCGCTCCTCCTCGCTCGCGCCGTGCGCCTCCCATCGGACGGTGACGACCGCGCCACGCCCTATCCCCGCGTGCTCGTCGAACGTGACGGTCGAGAGCATCTCGAGTGGCCAGCGCTCGTCGAAGGGCGCGCGCGCCGTGTTCCCCCGTTCGTCCGCGAACGACACGACGAAGACCAGCCGCTCGGGCTCGACGATCTCGCGGAAGACCCACTTCCCCCAGTGCTCGTCGCCGTCGGGGCCGCGCATGAGGTAATGGAACACGCCGCCCGGACGCAGGTCGAGCGAGCAGCGGGGGATCGTCACGCCCTTGGGGCCGAACCACTTCTCGAGCTCCTCCTTCCACGTCCACGCGCGCCACGCTCGCTCGCGCGGCGCCCTGAACACGCGCGTGATGACGAAGGCCCCATCGTCGCCGTCGCCCTTGCGCAGCCGGCGCAGGTGCTTCGCGAGCCGGCCCATTGTCTGCTTCGCGCCCTCGAGAGCCCCGTACTCGCGCATGACCCGATCGAACGTCTCGCGCGACGTGAACTCCATCCGCATGGTCACCCGGGTCTTCTCACCCGCCTGTGCGAACGTCGCGGTGACGGTGAAGTCCACCGGCTCGGCCTCCACCTCGCCCCCGTGCCTGTACACCAGCCGTTCCGGCTCGACCACCTCGAGATACGTGATCAGATTCTCGTAGTCCCGCCCGTCCGGGCCGTGCATGACGAACCGCCACTGCCCGCCGGGCCGGACCTCGATCCGGCTCGTCGTGGTCGAGAATCCCACCGGGCCCCACCAGCCGGCGAGGTGCTCCGCCTCGGTCCACACCCTCCACACCAGCGCACGCGGCGCATCGAACTCCCGCGTGACCACCAGCACCCGCTCCCGCTTTTCGACGTGCACATCGCCGCTCGACATCGCTGTACTCCCTTACCTGAAGCTGTCCGCGAGAATCACTTCCTCCGCCCGCGGCCCTTCGCCTTCGCCTGCACCTCGCGCAGGTAGTCGTCCAGCCTGTCGAAGCTGCCCTCCCAGAAGCGCCGGTAGTGCTCGACCCAATCGGCCACATCCCTCAGCGGCTCGGCCCGAAGCCGGCAGGGGCGCCACTGGGCGTCGCGTCCGCGCGCGATGAGGCCCGCCCTCTCGAGCACCTTGAGGTGCTTCGAGATCGCCGGCATGCTCATCTTGAAGGGCGTGGCCAGGTCCGTCACCGACCGCTCGCCCCCGACCAGACGGGCGAGGATCGCCCGCCGGGTCGGGTCGGCGAGGGCCGCAAAGGTCAGGCTCAATTGGTCCGCGGGCATCCGTAATTCACCATTTGGTTAAATAACCTTCTGGTAAAATACGCTCTGTCCCGCACGCTGTCAAGGCGTCTCTTGAAATTCCCCCCGGGCGCTCGCCTCAGCCGTAGGTCGGGCGCTGCGGCCAACCCGCCGGTGAATCCTCGAAGTCCTCCTGCCGCCCGTACGGCGTGCGGTCCAGAAGGCTGTAGGCGTCCGTGAGACTCTCGCACCCGCGTGCAAACGTCGAGTACGTGTGGAACACCCCGTCGCCGAGCCTGAAGAACACGCTGAGTCCGTGCGTCTCGCCCTTCAAGAACCACGGCTCGCCCTTGCGCTGCTCCATCTCCGCCTTGTCGCGGTAGTTGTACTGCAGGGGCGCCACCGCCTCGTCCTGCGTCACGTGGAAGTCGTAGTTGAAGTCGCTCCCGAAGGAGGAATACCACGGCCACTCCCACCCCTGCTTGGCCTTGTACGCCTCGAGCTTCGCGAGCGGCGCCCTCGAGATCAGCGTGACCGACGTGTCGCGCTTGCCCAGCATCGAGAGGTCCCCCCACGCGTTGACCAGCCCGGTGCATCCCGGGCATCCCTTCTCCCATGCGGGGTCGAACATGAAGTGGTACACGATCAGCTGCCGCCGCCCCTCGAACAGGTCCAGCAGCGTCCGCCTGCCGCCGGGTCCCTCGAACGTGTACGTCTTGTCCACCCGCACCATCGGCAGCCGCCGGCGCTCGGCGTTCACCGCGTCCTTCAGGCGCGTCAGTCCCTTCTCCCGCTCCAGCAGCTTCTTCCGCGCGACAAGCCACTCCTCGCGCGACACGATCTTCGGATGCGCAACATCGGTCTCGGTAAGCATCGATCCCTCCGTCTCTTGAAAGTGGTCGTTTGGAACTTGCTTCGAACCTCATCCCAGCAGACGCCGCGCCACGCGGAGCGCCACGAATCCCAGCCATGCCACGCACAGCCCGATGGCCGCCCACCGCAGATACGACGCCGTCGTCACAGAGACGCCCACGCCCGTCGCCAGGGCCACGTACCCCGCGACGCACGCCGGGCACTTGGGCATCAGCACCAGCGCCGCCGCGGGCGCAACCGTGCTCCCCAACCCCGCCAGCAGCCCCGCCCGCGCCGGCGGCGCGGGCGTTATCGTCTGGTCGTGCGTGCAGCGTGGACAGGCCATCGCCGACCTCCTTTCCGGCCCCAAGTGCGGGCGCACCGACAGCCCGGCCGCGTTTGCGGCTGCGCCGGCTCCGCGGCCGCGCAACGGTCCTACTTCACCCGGTGGAACTGCGCCGTCATGATCGTCCGCCACTCGCCGTCGTCCCCCTGCATCACCGAGGTCAGCGTGCGGTGGTCATCGCTCTTGAACTCGATGATGTCCTTGTACCTGGACAGCTTGCCCGGATTTCCCGGGTCACCGCAGTTCGGGCCCTCGGTCTCGAGCGTGAGCCGGTTCGCCGATTGGTCGAGCGAGCCCTCGTAGTGCCACATGTGCGTCATCATCGATCCGACGAATGTGCCGACGAACCGGCCCTTTGCGGGGTCGTACCCGAGCGTCATCACCATGTGGCCCTCGCCGCCCCCCGGCATCTCACCTCGCCCGTCCGCGACGGTCCACAGCCCGCCGAGCGACCGGACGGTCTCCGACCCCTTGAACTTCATCGGCTGTTGGTCCGGGCCCATCACCGCCTCCATCTCGCTCGTCCAGCTCCCCACGAGCGTCTGCAGCCAGCGATGCTCCTTCTGCGGCTCAATCGGCTTCATTGGTTTCTCCTTGGGTTGTGGTTCACTCTCCATCCTCAGCGGCGGGCCGCCCTCACCGGCGGCTCTTCCGCTCCGCGAGCTCCTTCACCCGCCTCATACCGTGCGCCCATCCCTCGGCGACGCCCGCTCGGTCCGTCTCCGGGATCAGCCCGAGCGCTCTGTGCGTCAGCTTCAGGCGAGTCCGATCGCCCTCCGCGGTCAGCCTGTACTGCACGAAGTTCGTCGCCGGGTACGACATGAACATGGGGCCGCAGATCTCGAGCAATCCCGGCGGCTTGATCACCTGCACGTGCCCCCACAGGTGCCCGGTGTCGTTCCCCAGATCACGATACCACCGACCCCCCGGGCGCGCCTCGATCTTCATCGGGAAGGGCGTCCCGTCCGGCAGCTCGCTCCCCGGCCCCAGCTCCTCCAGCACCGCCTCGAACGCCACCCCGATCGGGGCCGCGATCTCGATCTCCTTGACCAGCTCGATCGTGTGGATCCCCTGCTCCATAGCCGCTGTCGCCATGTCAACGCTCCTTCCTGCGTTCCGACCGCTCCGCCGCGGCCTTCTCCGCCCGAGCCTTGATCCGCCCGAGCTGGTGCGTCCAGTACCGCTCGTACGTCTTCACCCAGTCGTGCACGGGTTTGAGCTCCTCCGCCTCCAGGCGGTACACCCGCTCCCGCCCCCGACGCGTGAACGACACGATGCCCACCTCACGCAGCACCGCCAGGTGCTTGGAGATCGTCGGCTGCGGCAGCTCGAGCGCCTCGGCGAGGTCGCCCACCGGCGAGGGCCCTGCGCGGGCCAGGGCGTCGATGATCTCCCGCCGCCGCGGCTCCGCGATGGCGTTGAACGCGTCCGTGGTGGTGGGGGCCCTCGCCATGCACCGGTAATATATTCCATTATGGGAATGTGTCAAGCCCCGTCTGCCGCGCGGCTCCGCGAAAAGAATCTGTCGCACCATGTCGCGCCGGCCCCGCGCCGATCGATGCATCGGTGGAACGACCCCCGGCCGCGTGCCGGCGGGGACAACGAACTCCTGAATTCGTGCGGAGGTGGTCGATGCGCGTGATGGTCATCGTGAAGGCGGACAAGCAGACCGAGGCGGGCGTGCTCCCCAGCAAGGAGCTGCTCGAGCAGATGGGCAGATACAACGAGGAGCTGCAGCGCGCCGGCGTGATGCTCGACGCCGCGGGGCTCAAGGCCAGCTCGCACGGAGCCCGCGTGCGCTTCGAGGGCTCCAGGCGGACCGTGATCGACGGGCCCTTCGCGGAGACCAAGGAGCTGATCGCGGGCTACTGGCTCTGGCAGGTCCGCGACCTCGACGAGGCGATCGAATGGCTCAAGCGCTGCCCGAACCCCCACCCGGGCGTCGAGTGCGAGGTCGAGATCCGCCCGCTGTTCGAGATGTCGGACTTCGAGGGCCAGTGAGCCGGGGAGGCCCCCGGCCAGGAGCGACCATGGACATGTGCATCTCTGCGGACGGCACGAGGATCGCCTTCGATCGCAGGGGCGAGGGCCCCCCGGTGATCCTCGTCGGCGGAGCCCTCAGCCACCGCCGCTTCCCGCACTTCGTCAAGCTCTCGGAGCTGCTCGCCGAGCGCTACACGGCCGTCGCGTACGACCGGCGCGGCCGGGGCGACAGCGGAGACTCGGCGCAGTACTCGGTGGCCCGGGAGGTCGAGGACCTCGACGCCCTGATCCGCGCCCTCGGGGGCTCGGCGTGCGTGTGGGGGTGGTCGTCGGGGGCGGCCCTGGCGATCCACGGCGCCGCGGCCGGGCTGAGCATCCGCAGGCTCGCGCTCTACGAGCCCCCCTACATGGTCGGCGAGGCCAGGCCACGCCCGCACGCCGGGCACGAGGCGGCGCTGCGGACGCTCGTGGACGCCGGGCGGCGGGGCGACGCCGTGAGGTACTTCATGACCGACATGGTGGGCGTGCCGCGCCTCATGGTCGCGGTCATGCGCCTGATGCCCTTCTGGAAGCAGCTCACCGCGAACGCGCACACCCTGCCCTACGACGCGGCCGTGATGGGCGACTTCTCCTTCCCGCACGACCTGGTCGCCTCGGTGCGCGTGCCCACGCTGATCATGGCCGGCGAGAAGAGCCCGCGCGTGCTGCGCAACGCCGCGCAGGCCGTCGCCGGGGCGCTCCCCGGCGCCGAGCACCGGCTCCTGGCGGGCCAGAGCCACAATGTCTCCATGCGCGCGCTCGCGCCGGCGCTCATGGACTTCTTCGCGGGCTGACCCGCCGAGCCCCGCACGGAGAGACCGATGCCCGCCGACACGCCCACAACCCCCACAACCCCCACGACGCCCACAGCCACCCCAACGCCCACGCCCCGCACGCCCCCGCGCCCCCGGGCGCTCCGCCGCGCCGGGTGGATCGTGACCGCCCCCGCCGCGGCGTTCCTGCTGCTCGACGCGCTCGGCAAGCTCCTGCGCCCCGAGCCCGTGGTGGAGGGGACGCTGCGCCTGGGGTTCGCCGAGCCGGTCATCCTCCCGCTCGGCCTCGTGCTGCTCGCCTGCACGCTCCTCTGGCTCGCGCCGCGCACCGCCGCGCTCGGGGCGATCCTGCTCACCGGCTACCTCGGCGGCGCCGTCGCCACGCACGTCCGCGTCGGCGCCCCGCTCCTCACGCACGTGCTCTTCCCCGTCTACACGGGCGCCCTTGTCTGGCTGGGGCTCTGCCTGCGCGACCCGGCCGTCCGCGCGGCCGTGCTGCGCCGCCCCGGGCGGGCCGGGACGCCCGCGCCGGCGCCCATCCCTTGACGATGCGCTCCGCCCGCACCTGGGCGTAGAGCTGCTCGATCACGTCGAGCACGGAGATCTCGACGATCGTTGCGAGAGCCGCGACGATCGCGGCGACGGCCGTTGCCATGACCGCGACGGCCGTTGCGATGACCGCGCCGGCCGTTGCGATGACAGCAACGATCGTTGCGATGACCGCAACGGCCGCCCCATAACCGGGCCCGGCGGGGGCGAGAGCCACGCGAGGCGGGCTGGGGCAGGGCCTTGCGCATCGGGCGGGGCGTGGGGTGGGGGATGGCGCCTCTCGGCGCCCGCCGCGGGCGTGTGCGCCGCCGGCCCCGTCCCCGCCCGGACCCCCGCGCGCCCGCGGGAGAGAGTCATGTGTCCACAGATGGACACAGATGGAGCAGCAGAGCGCGCGGCCTCGCGAGCCTTTATCTGTGTGCATCTGTGGCCGATATGCCTTGGGCAGGGGCCCGGGGGCCGTGTATCTGCGCCGCCTGAGCACCGCGGACGGGTTCGAGTTCGAGACCACCTATGAGGGGACGAAGCTCCACTGCGTCTGCCGCCGGGAGGGTGTGGACGGGGAGGGGGTTCGTCGAGGCCGCCTTCACCTGCGAAACGGGCACGCACGGCGAGGCCGAGGCGCTGAAGATGCTGGAGATCGTCGAGATGATCGCCCGCTGCGCATGCCTCACCGGCATCCCCCGCGACCACCACCCGCCGGATTGCTGAGGTCCGAGCGATGGATAGCCCCCGAGCCGCTTGGAGACCGACGTCGCCGGGCCGACGCCGGTGGCAGGACGGCGGTGCCGCCACGCCACGCATGAAACCATTTTCAGCCTGCGGGGGCCATCCCGGGGCTTAGACTCCTCGACGGGGAGTGACCTCGCCGTGAGGATCGAGCGCTGTGTCGACGAACGAGCCGGGATGCAGGGTGCTTCTGGCCGATGACAACGCGTTCGTCCGCGACGCGCTGGAGCCGGCGCTCAGGCGTTGGGGCTGCACGGTCGTCGGGGTCCGGGACACGGCGGACGGGCTCGTGGAGTTCGTCGTGCGCGAGCGGCCGGACGTGCTGATCCTCGACCTCGACATGCCCGGCCGAAGCCCGCTGCACCTCATCGAGGACCTCCGGCTCAGGGAGCACCCCACGCGGATACTCGTCTACTCGGCGCTCGGCGACCAGGAGATCGTCCGACAATGCCTTGAGGGCGGGGTCCGCGGCTACGTGCTCAAGGCGGATCCTCCCGGCTCGCTCCGCGAGGCGCTCAACGCGGTGCTGGGGGGCGGGAGGTATCTCAGCCCGGGCGTCGCCCGCCCGGTCGCGGACGACGGCCGTGGCCCCTTGGAGCTCGCGGAGGGCGGATCGGCCGCGTGCCCTCCGGAGTCGACCTGACCGGCCTCCCCCCACCCCCCGCGGTGCGGGGCGGGCTGCTCGGCCCGCGACCGGCCCCGCGCTCGACGTCGCCCGCGTCGCCGCTCGGCTCTTCCCGCACGGGCCTCACGATGATGTGGCCCTTCGTCGGATGATCGACCACGAACTCGCTCGCCCCGGCGGGCGCGGCGTCGAAGCCCTCGACGGTCCGTGCGAACTTCATCCCTCTGGCCACGGCGCCCGGCTCGCGCCGGGTGCTCGCGGGCACGAGCTCGCGCTCCACGATAAGCACGGTCTCGTAGACGCGATCGGGACTCCGCGCTCCGAATCGCTCGACTTCCTCGATCGCAGCCGCCAATGGTCCCTCCTACATCTTCTGCACGTTCTGCTCGTCCAGGATCTCCTGGACGGTGATGGGGCGCGCGGCCCCCGTGGGCTCCGGCGTCCCCCGCCCGTCTGTGCGGCGGCGTGAGCGCGCTTTCACGCCCCTCTCCCGCCCGCTTCACCGCCGCGTGCTCTCATGGCGCACAAGGAGCGGTGATGCAGGAACCCTGTCGATATCGAGTGCGCTGCGGGCGGGCCGGGATCGGCGTCGCGGCCGTGGGGATCGTGGCGGCGGCGTGGCTCTCGGCGTGCGAGCGCGAGCCGACTTACCGGAACGCGGGCGAGCGGCTGGACGCGGCGATCGCGCGGGTCGAGGCGCTCAAGGGCGAGCTGCGCGAGGCCGAGCGGGAGCTGCAGGAGGCGAGGCGAGCCCTGGGCGAGAAGGTCGAGGTCGCGCCACAGAGCGTCTCCGAGGTGCCCGCCCCGCCCGAGGAGTGAGGCCCGCCGGCGGCCTTCTCAGCGCGCCGGCCAATGCGCGCCGGCCAGTGCGCGCCGGTCAGTGCGCGCCGGCCGCGCCCGCGCCGCTCGGCGGGCGGAGCCGGTCGCGGAACGCGAGGATGCGGTCGTGGTTCACCGCCAGGCCGACCGCGAGCGCGGCCGAGACCAGGCAGAGCACGCCCGCGACCGTGAACGCCGCGCCGTAGGAGCCGGTGAGCGACCTGGCGGCGTTGCCCGCGGTGATGCCCACGACCCCCGCGATGCCGTAGCTGGTGAAGACCCAGCCGTAGTTGGCGCCGAGGTTCCTGGACCCGAAAAAGTCGGCGGTGGCCGAGGGGAAGAGCGCGAAGTTGCCCCCGAAGTTGAACCCGACGATGGACGCGGCGACGGCGAGGGTGAGCTCGGTGTGCATGCCGGCGAGCATGAACATCATCGCCGCCTGGAGGACGAACATCGCGACGAACGCGGAGGTGCGCCCGACCAGGTCGGAGACGAACCCCCACACGATCCGCCCCACGGCGTTGAAGATGGCGAGCCAGCCCACCGCGGCCGCGCCCTTGAGCAGCAGCTCGCGGGTCTGCTCGTCGGTGAGCGTGGCGCCGCGGTCGAGCGCGGCCGTCACGAGCTGCTCGCCGGCGAAGACCTTGACGATGCCGATGACCATCAGCCCCGCCATCGCCCCGGAGAAGAACATCACCCAGAGCGCGTAGAAGGCCGGGTTGCGGAGCGTGTCCTGCCACGTGGACTCGCCCGTGTGCGCGGCGCGGGCCCCGGCCGGAGCGAGGGAGGGCGGGTTGCGCAGCAGCATCGCCCCGATCGCCACGCCGACGAAGCAGACCAGCGCGTGCACGAGGAAGAACTCGCGGACGCCGTGCTGCTCGATATAGCCGAGGGCGCCCAGCTCGCGCCCCTTGAAGAGGAACGCGCCGAAGCCGAAGCCGGCCACCGCGATCCCGGACACCAGCCCCTTCTGACGCGGGAACCACTTGACCAGCGCGGCGATGGGGCAGACATACGCGAACCCAATGCCGGCGCCCGCGAGGAAGCCCACCGTGCCCCAGAGCACCAGCAGTCGGTCGATCTCGCCCTGGAGGCCGACATACTGCTGGCCGAGGAGCAGCCCCGCGACGACCGCCGCGGCGGCTACGCCCGCCTGCACCGGGCGCTCCAGCGTGCTCGCCCGCCCGGAGCGCCCGAGCAGCGCGTGCACGAGCATCAGCAGGACGATGGTCACGGCGCCGGTGAAGGCGGCGTGGCAGAGGAGGAACACCAGCGGATGGTTCATGAGCCCCGCGAGCAGGAACCCCACGCCCATCAGGACGGCGCCGACGATCGCCGGCACCCTGGGGCCGGTGACGTCCTGGATGCGCCCGGCGACGACCATGACGACGGCGAAGGAGAGAATGCAGATCGAGAAGGCGTGCTTGAGATAGCCCTGCTGCTCTGCGAGCCTTGCATCGCGGGCGGCCTCGTCGGGCACGACGATCGCGCCGGGAGCGGTCGCCTGGCCGGCCCCCGAGGCCGTGAATTCGGCCTGCGTGATCACGGGCGGGAAGACCTCCGCGGTGAGCGGTTGCCAGAAGATGCTGTAGCCGTAGACGGTGCCGAGGATGAGCTGGACGATGACGGCGCCGACGAGCACGAGCCAGCGGGCGGATCCGCTCCGGCCCGGTGCGTCCTGGTCCGCGTTCATGTGGAGGACCTCCGCGAAGCTCGCGAAGGCGCGGTTGCGTGGGCCGTGCCGCCCTCGCGGATCGGGGAACTGTATGCCCGCGCCGGGTCCGAGTCGGTGCGTCTGCGCCGGACCGCACGGGGGGCGGTGCTCCCGTGGGCGGGGATGTGCCGGCGTTGCTTCGCGGCCCGTGCGGCGCGCGCAAGCGGAAGGGCACTTCATCGCCGGACTGCTCGGCGACCTCGGCGTCCCGCGCTCCCGGATTCCGTGGGGCCGGGTCTGCAGCGGGCCGGGGTTCCCGGCGCCGAGCAGGGACGCGGCCCATCGCTTCTTCTCTCTTCCACCCTCGCCTCTCTCACACCACACTCCGGGGCGACACCGCCCGGCCGACGCACCCTCATCCCCTCCTGTCACCCTAGATCGCGTTCGACCCCGCCGCCTCGCCCCGACGTTTGAGCAGCAGCCTCGGGTTCACGAACTCGAAGTCGTCGATGTCGGTGCCCTGGCGGCTGGTCGCCTGGATCTCGATGATGTTCTCGCCCTCGCGCAGCAGGTCGAGCGGGATCCGCGCGACGAACTCGCCGAAGCTGCCGTCCGCGGGGGAGTCGCCGACCGTCGTCCGGAGCGTGCGACCGTTGACGGTGATCGGGTTGGGGTTCTGGGCGCCGCGGACGAAGAGGTGAAGCTCGGCGACGCGGATCGGCGGGGCGAGCTGGTCGGCCTCCAGCGCGAAGACGGCGCGGTACCGGGTCCCCTGGCTCCGCACCTGGAACTGGCTGTTGATGCGCCCGGTGAACTCGTCGTTGCCGAGGTGGTGCACGTCGGGCTCGGGGTCGAGGGCGATCTCGAAGCGGCTGACCGGATCGAGGCGCAGCTCGATCCAGAGGCCGTCGCCGACGTCGGCCTCGGCGACGTTGACGGCGGTCGGGGCGAAGCCCTCGGCCGAGCCGGTGAGGGCCGCGAAGTCGGGCAGGTCGGCGGGGGCGAGGGTGAAGCGGCCGTCGGCGCCGACGAGGGCCGAGCGGATGAGGTCGCCCTCGCCGTCGAGTCGGACGAGGGCGCCCTGGATCGGCTCCCCCGTCTGGGCGTTGAGCACGACGCCGGCGATGATGCGCGCGACGGGGAGCGAGGGCGTCGGGGCGCGCGGGGGGCTGAGGGAGAGCGCGGGTGCCGGCGCGGGGATGGGCGCGATCGGCGGGGCGTCGGTCGGAGCGGGTGATTCGGTGACGACGCCGGGGTGCGCCGACTCGGGCGCCGTGAGCCGGACCGGCTCTGGCGTGGGGCGGCCGATCTCCGGCCGCTCGGAGGGCGCGGTCGCGGCGAGCGCGACGTCCATCGGGGACTCGCCCTTTTCGGCCCGGGCGTCCCCGGTTGCGACGGGGAGGTTCGAGGCGGGGAACAGCCGTGGCTGCGCGAGCATCGCGAGGGGCAAGTTGGTGGACGGGACGGGCGCGCTGCCCGGCGCGTCGGCGATCGGCGCGGCGATGGGGTTGGCCTCCGCCGCGGGAGTCTCGGACGGCGTCAGGCGGTTTGCGGCCGGGCCCGTGGCCGCGGGCGTGACGGGCGGCCCGCCCTCGGCGGCGACGATGCGCTCGGCGCGCGACTCGGGCTCGCTCGCCGCCGCGCGTTCGCTCCCGGGGAGCATCGGGCGCTCGATCTCGGGCGCCGGGGTAGGGAGCGGGGCATCCGACGCGACCTCGACCGGCGACGCGGCCGCATCGCGGAAGGCGGGCGTGCTCACCGCGGATGGTGTCGAGGGCGCGGCGTCGAGCGTCGCGGCGTGCACGGCCGCCGGGGATGGCGAGGGCGCGGCCGACGCGGGCGAGACCGACGCGTCGCGCGCGCGCGCCTCGGCGGACCGCGTGGGCGACGCGGCGGGCAGCGTCGCGGCTTCCAGGCGCGCGGGCGTGGTGGCGGGCTCGACGGGTGAGGCTTCCGGAGTATTCGCCGCCGCGTCCGCGAACCGCTGCGCGGTGGGCGGAGCGACCGTCGGGTCGGCGGCGAGCGCGTGCTCGCGGGGCTGGGAGGGCGTCACGGGCGAGGCCGGCTCCGCGTGCGCCTCGGGAAGAGTGCGCTCGGTGAGCGTCGGCCCGGTGACTTGCGCGGCCGCGCTCGCGGCGGCGGCGTGCGAGACGAGGCGCACCTGCGACGGCTCGCCCTGCTCGAGGCCGGGGATGGTCGTCTCGACGCGCCAGAGGCTGAGGAGGAACGCGAGCAGCGCGTGCAGGGCCATCGACGCGAGCACGCAGCGGGACATGAGCCCGAGCGTGCGCCAGCGGCGCTGCCAGACTTCGCGGGCCGCGATACGCCGGAGCCCTGCGAAGAGCAGGGCCAGCGCGAGAATCAGAAGGAGCCACGGCAAGAGGCGGAGCAGCTCGTCGCTCACGCCGAGGCTCGGCCAGCGCGAGCGCGTGGCGCGGTAGACCTCGCGCGCGGTGGTCTCGCGGTAGGCCGCGGTGGCGCCCGCCGCGGGGGGGGCCGAGCCGTGCAGCGCATCGCCCTCGACGCCCGAGGCGTCCGCGACGCTGGCGGGCTCGGGCGCGATCGTGCGGAAGCGGAGCCGGAAGCCCGCGAGCGTGAGCGCGGGGTCGGTCTCGTCGGTGGGGGAGTTGACCTCTTCGCCGAGCCACGCCGCGTCCGTGGGCCTGCCCTCGGCGAGGCGCGTGCGGTAGAGGTCGAGCCCGCCGGCGCCGCCGGGGCGGTCGGAGGCGAAGTAGAGGAAGTCGCCCGCGGGGCTGAAGGCGGGCGAGCGCTCGGTGTGCTCGGGCGTGTTGAGGGCGTGCTCGATCTGCACCGGGGGAGCGCCCGCGCGGAGCGCGAGCAGCACGAGGTCGGCAGGCGCATCGCTGTCGGCGCGTCGCGCATAGGCGAAGAGCATGCCGTCGGGGGAGACGGCGGGCGAAAGCTCGTCGTCCCGCGTGGGGCCCGCATCGCCGAGCGAGAGGTGCTCGGCCTCGCCCCAGCCGTTCTCTGTCGCGGGGGCGCGCCAGAGGTCAAGGCCGCCCGCGCCGCCGGGGCGGTCGCTCGCGAAGTAGAGCCAGCGCCCGTCGGGGCTGTAGGTGGGCGTCGTGTCCTGGTCGGGCGAGCTCGCGGCCTCGAGCCGGCGCGACTCCCAGCCGTCGCGCGTCTGCACGGCCTCGAAGAGGTCGAGGTCGCCCTCGGGCCCCGGCGCCGCGAACGCGAAGCGCCCGTCCGCCCTGAACGCGCCGCCGACCGCGCCCGAAGGGACGACGTCCGGAGCGAGCAACTCCGGCGGGCGCCAGAGGATGTCGCGGGGCTGGGCGCGGTCGAGCGGCTGCTCGATCGTGGCGTCGTCGGTGAAGACCGCTTGCTCGTGGGCGTCAAGCCACCAGACCGCGCCCCCGCCGGCGCCGATCGCCAGAGCCGCCGCGACGAAGATGGGACCGTATCGCCTGCTCATGGTTCGTGCCGGCTAGCGGACGGGCACCGTGTCGAGGAAGGGCTCGGAGACGCCCGAGGCCTTGGCGATGTCGAGCACCCGGGCGACGAGGCCGTAGCTCGCGTCGCGGTCGGCGCGGACGGTCACTTTCTGGTTCGGGTTGGCGTCCACGGCCTGGGTGACGAGCGAGCGCAGCTCCTCGAGCGTGAGCGTGCGCCCGGAGACGACGACCGAGCCGTCGGTCGCGACGTTGACTATGAGCTCGCGGAGCGCGACCGAGATGGGCGCCCCGCTCTCGGCCTCTGGGAGGGCGATCTGCATCTCGCGCTCGACCTGGTGGTAGGTCGTCGTGACGAGGAAGAAGATCAGGAGGAGGAAGACCATGTCGATGATCGGCGTGAGGTCGATCGAGGGGCCGGCGGCGAGGCTTTCTGTCTTGATGAGCATGCGGTTCCTCCTCGCTCAGCCGATCGCGACGCTGATCTCCGGCACGGCCTCGCCGTTGGGCTTGGGCTCTTCGAGACGGGCGGCGCGGCGCGTCGGCGCCTCGTGCAGGTGCCGGTTCACGAAGCCCACGGCGAGGCGGTCGAGCTCGTGGGCCATCTGCTCGACGCGACCGGCGAGGTAGTGGTAGAGCACGATCGTCGGCATCGCGACGAGCAGGCCCGCGGCCGTGGTGATCATCGCCTCGTAGATGCCGCGGGCGAGCAGCTCGGCCTTGCCGAGCGCCTCCGAGGAGAGGGCGACGGTCTGGAACGCGCGGATCATGCCGAAGATCGTGCCGGTGAGGCCCAGCAGGGGGGCGAGCGCGGTGATCACGACGAGCGAGCGGAGGCGCTTGTGCATCACGTGCACCTCGTGCTCGCCCTCGGCGGCGATGTGCCGCTCGACGACCTCCGTGCCGTGACCGAGCTTCTCCATGCCGGCGGCGAGGAGCCGACCGGCGGGGCTGCGCTCGGCCTCGCGGAACTCGTCGGCGGAGCGGCCGGCGCGGATCGCCTCGTCGCACCGGTCGGCGATGCCGGCGGGGATGATCCGCGGCCGGCGCAGGACGATGAGCCGCTCGGCGCCGACGGCGATCGCGATCAGCGAGCACACGGCAAGCGGGATCATGAGGATCCCGCCCTTCTCGACGAAGTCCCACACGGATTGCACGCTGACGGCCTGCGACGCGGGCGTCTGCGCGAGGAGGAGGTACGAGGGGTTCATGCGCGCTCCTTGCTCAGTCCTCGCCGGCGGAGGCGAGGCGGTCGAGGCGCTCGCGGGCGAGCGGCGCCCAGTCGGAATCGGGGAACCGGTCGATCGTGTCGCGGAACTGCCGGCGGGCCTCGCCGAACTTGCGGAGCTGCTCGAAGGCGCGCCCCGCCTCGTAGAGCGCGGCCGCGCTCCACTCGGGGTAGTCGTAGAGGATGTCCACGCGGAGCAGCTCGCGCACGGCCTCGTCGAACTTCTCCTCGGCGAAGAGACACTCGCCGATCTGGAACTGGGCACGCGCGGCGGTAGGCCCCTTGTGCGACGCGACGACGGCGCTATAGGCCTCGCGAGCCTCTTCGTGCCGCCCCTCGTGCTCGAGCGCCCAGCCGATGCCGAAGCGGGCCTCGTAGGCGTGAGGCGAGTCGGCGTGCTTGCTGAGGAACTCCTCGAATTGCTCGCGGCTCTCGGCCCACATGCCCGCGCGGGCGAGGGCGTCGCCGAGGCGGAGCGTCGCGGCGGGGGTGAGGTCGCCCGTGCCGGCGCCGGCGGCGCGCTCGTAAGCGCGCACGGCGTCGCGGGCGCGGTCCAAAGCCACGTACGCGTCGCCGAGGAGCAGGTCCGCGGCGGGGGCGAGGGCGCTCTCCGGGTGGTCCTGCGCGAAGCGCTCCAGGCGGTCGATGACTTCCTGGTGGCGGCCCGCGGCGGCGTCGAGCTGCGCGAGCCGATACCCGAGCTGCGCCCGCATCGGGGGCTCGGCCAGCGAGGGCTCCTTCTCCAGAGTGTTGGCGGCCATTCCGAGCCAGGGCTCGGCCTGCGATGCGCGCCCGGCGTCGAGCTCGAGCGAGGCGGCCTCGAGTGCGCCGTAGATCGTGAAGCGATCGGTGGCCTGCTCCTCGCACAGCGCGGTGAGCGTGGCCAGAGCGTCGTCGTCGTCGCCGAGACGTCGCTGGCACCACGCCAGCTCGAACAGAGCGCTGCGCCGGACGTCGTCGCTCAGGCCGCGGCTCCCGAGGGCCTTTCGCAGCTGCGCCGCGCCCGCGCGGAGGTCGCCCCTCCGGGCCGCGGCGATCGCGGCGAAGGCGCGCAGGTCGGGATCGTCGGATTCTGACGCGAGCCGGTCGAGCGCGTCGTAGTCCTCGCCGGCGAGGCTGGCGCGGGCCTGGTCGCGCAACGCCGAGACGCGCAGGTCATCGCTGCTGCTCGCGGCGGTGGCGTACAGGGCCGCGGCCGTCTCCGCGTCGCCGGCGCGCTCCGCGATGCCCCCGAGGTGGTGGAGCGCGTACCCGGCGAAGCGAGACTCGGGGCCGCGCTCCAGCAGCTCCGTGAACGCCTCGCGCGCGCCCTCGTCGTCGCCGGCGAGCAGACGCACCTGGCCCAGCTCGAAGAGCGCCTGGAGCGCGGCGTCGCCCCCGGCGTCCGATTCGGCGGCCGCGGCGAACGCCTGCGCGGCGTCGGCGTGTCGGCCCTGGCGGGCGAGGGCGAGCCCGAGCTTGAGCTGCGCCGCCTCGGTCGGCACGGCGCCCCGCTCCACCGCGCGCCGGTACCAGTGCTCGGCGCGATCCCACCGCTCGTCCTCGAACTCGGCGTCGCCGAGGGCGAGCAGGCCCGGCAGGAATCGCTCGTCGACGTCGTCTGAGTCGAGGAGCGGCGCGCCGACCGACTCCGCCCCGGCGAGGTCGCCGGTGGCCGCGAGGCTGAGCGCGAGCCGGTAGCGAGCGCGGTCCGCCGAAGGGAGGTCGTCGTGCTCGCCAAGCCAGTCGCGGAGGCGCTCGGCGGCCCGCTCGTGGCGCCCGAGCATGGCCTCGGCCTCGGCGAGGACGAGCGCGGCCTCGATCGCCTCCGGCGCGTCCGCTTCGATGGAGCGGGCTCGGGCGAGCGCGCCCTCGAAGTCGCCGAGTTGGAGGAGCGTGGCCGCGGCCGCGAGCTGGGCGGACTGCGCGAGCCGGTGGTCGGGGCGTTCGCGGAGGAGGAGATCGAACGCGGCGAGGGCGCCCTTCGCGTCCCCCGCGCCCTGGAGCGCGACGCCGAGGTCGTAGAGCATCTCGGGGCGCATGCCGGAATCGGGGAATGTGTCAAGGCACTCGCGGAGGGCCGCGGCGGCGCGCTCGGCGTCGCCCGCGCGAAGCAGTGATTTCGCGCCCCAATACGCGGCACGGTCGGCGCTCCCGCTTTCGGCGCCCAGCTGGGCCAGCTCGCGCCGGCCGGCCTCGTGCTCGCCCGACTCGACGAGGGCGATGCCGAGCTCGAGCCGCGCCTCGGCCGCCGTCGCGGGATCGAGATCCTGCCCGAGCAGGTCGCGGAGGAGCGCGAGCGCTTCTGAGGTCTCGCCCCGGGCGCGGCGGACCCGGGCGAGCCCGAGCTGCGCGGCGGGGGACCAGCGGGGGTCGTCGAGGCTCACCAGGCGTTCGTACTGCGCGGCGGCTTCGTCGAGGTCGCCGCGCCGCACCAGCATGCCCGCCGCGGCGAGCACGGCGTTGTGCCCGATGTCGTCGTCTCGCCCGAGCAGCGGTCGGAGCGTGCCGAGCGCGTCCCCGTGGTCGCCGAGGGCGTCCATGGAGAGGGCGGCGAAGAGGGCGGCGCGCCCGAACTCGCCGTCCGCCCGCGCCGAGCCCGGCACCAGCTCCCGGGCGCGCTGGACCGCCTCCTCGTGCTTGCCCTCGCGGTGGAGGCACTCGATCCAGAGCCCCGCGGCCTCGGCGGCCCGGGGGTCTTCGTGGGGGGCGGATCTGCGGACCAGCCGGCCGAGCACGCGGCCGGCCTCGTCGAACCGCTGGAGTGTGTAGAGGAGCTGGCCGTGGAGCAGGTCGGCCTCGAACCGGAAGGGGAAGTCGTCGGGCGGGTCGAGGTCGGCGAGGTGGGCGAGGGCCTCCTCCGTGCGCCCGAGCTGGCTGAGGGAGAGGGCCAGGCCGTAGCGGGCGGTGGCCAGCTCCTGCCCGTCGGGGTCGGTCGCGAGGAACGCCTTGTACTCGGGGATCGCCTCCTCGTAGAGACCCCGGTTCAGGAGGCCGTTGGCCGTGTAATAGGAGCGGAGGGCGTCTTCATCGGCTTGGGCCTGGGCCGCCGGGCTCGTGCCGGCGATCGCTGCGGCGATGCACGCGGCGGCGAGAAGTGCGTGAGAGATCGCCACCGATCGCCCGCCGGCCGCAGTCCTCGCCATGAGACCCTCCCGGTCCTTCCGCGCACGATGCCCCCGCACAGGGATGCTTCTGGGGAGATTGGCCGTCGGGATTTTGGCGCGTGAACTCCTGTCGCTGCAGATTGCACGAACATGCATTGGGTGGGCAACGGACACCCCAGTCCCGCTTTGAGCCGTGGTCGTGCGGGCAGGAGTGGGGATGATTGCGTGCGGGCTGCTCGCTCGGATCAGTGGAAATTGCGCGACGAGACCTCGAGGGAGGGCATCTCGTCGTCGAGGCTCTTGAGGGAGCGGGCGCGGAGGTGCACGACCTCGCCCTGACGCTCGACCACGCCGCGGACGAGGAGGGCCCTGCTCACGGCGGCGACCTTGCGAGATCGCTCGAAGAGGTCGGGCATGACGACGATGTTGGCGATGCCGGTCTCGTCCTCGA
>CAYTAH010000002.1:164518-256107 GCA_964435785.1 uncultured Phycisphaeraceae bacterium
CGCTCGAAGAGGTCGGGCATGACGACGATGTTGGCGATGCCGGTCTCGTCCTCGAGGGTCATGAAGACGATGCCCGAGGCGGTGGCGGGGCGCTGGCGGACGAGGACGATCCCGGCGACGGTGGCGCGGGCGCCGTTGGGGTAGAGCCGCTCGGAGCGGAGGTCGGAGGCGGGGGTGACGGCCCTGGCGTCGAGGGCCTCGCGGATGAAGGTGAGTGGGTGGGCCTTCAGAGAGAGGCTGGTGAAGGCGTAGTCCTGGTTGACCTCGGCGACGGGGGAGAAGGCCGGGAGCGACTCGGCGCCCTCGCGCTCGGTCTGCTCGCGGACGGATTCGAAGAGAGGGGCGTGGTTGTGGGAGTCGTCGCGGAGCGTGCGCACGGCCCAGAGGGCGGCCTGGCGGTGAAGGCCCATGGAGCGGAAGGCGTCGGCGCGGGCGAGCTTCCGCAGGCCGGCGACGGAGACGGCGCCGGCGCGGCGGAGGGCGTCGATGGAATCGAAGGGGCCCTCGCGGCGGGCGGCCTCGGCGATGCGCTCGGCGTCGGATTCGGAGAGGCCCTTGACGAGACGCAGGCCGAGGCGGAGGGCCGTGCCACTACGGTCGGAACTCCCTGCTTCTCTTTCTCTCCTTCTTCTCTCCGACCGTAGTGCTTCGGTGTCCGACGGTGTCATTGCGTGTTCGGCACTGCCGTCGTGCCCAGGACGGTCGCGGGTCGTGGGACGACCGTCGACAGGCACGACGGTAGTGGCACATCTCTCCGTCGCTCCGTCGCTCTCCAGCGTGCAATCCCACGCGCTGTGGTTCACGTCGATCTCCCGCACCTCGACCTCGTGCTCGCGGGCGTCGCGGACGATCTGGGCGGGGGCGTAGAAGCCCATGGGCTGGCTGTTGATAAGCGCGGCGGCGAAGGCCGCGGGCTCGTAGCACTTGAGCCAGCTGGAGACGTAGACGAGGATGGCGAAGCTCGCGGCGTGGCTCTCGGGGAAGCCGTACTCGCTGAAGCCCTTGATCTGCTCGAAGCAGCGCTCGGCGAAGTCCCGCGGGTAGCCGCGCTCGAGCATGCCGGCGATGAGCCGCTCGCCGAAGGCGTAGATCGCGTCGCCCTTGCGCTTCCACGCGGCCATGGCGCGGCGGAGCTTGTCGGCCTCGTCGTGGGAGAAGCCCGCGGCGACGATCGAGAGCTGCATGGCCTGCTCCTGGAAGAGCGGCACGCCGAGCGTGCGCCCGAGCACCTCCTCGATCTCGGGGTTGGGGTAGGTGATCGGGTCGGTGCCGTCGCGCCGGCGGAGGTAGGGGTGGACCATCCTGCCCTGGATCGGCCCGGGGCGGACAATCGCGACCTCGATGACCAGGTCGTAGAAGCACCTGGGCTTGAGGCGGGGGAGCATGGACATCTGCGCCCGCGACTCGATCTGGAAGACGCCGAGGGTGTCGGCGTGCTGGATCATGTCGTAGACGGCGGGGTCCTCGCCGTACTCGGCGAAGATACGCGGGATGCTCAGGCGCTCGCCGCGGTAGCCCTCGACGAGCTCGAACGCCTTGCGGATGCACGTGAGCATGCCCAGGCCGAGGACATCGACCTTGAGCATGCCCATGGCGTCGATGTCGTCCTTGTCCCACTCGATGACGGTGCGGTCCTCCATCGCGGCGTTCTCGATGGGGACGAGGTCGCAGAGCGGCGAGTTGGTGATGACGAAGCCGCCGACGTGCTGGGAGAGGTGGCGGGGGAAGCCGATGAGCTCGGTGGTGAGCCCGAGCACGAGGCGGATGGTGGGGTCGGCGGGGTTGAGACCGGCTTCACGCACGCGCTTGGGGTCGGGCGAGCCGCCCCAGTAGTCCATGTGCTTGGCGAGGGTGTCCACGCAGTCGAGGCTGAGGCCCATCGCCTTGCCGACGTCGCGCACGGCGCTGCGGGCGCGGTAGGAGATGACCTCGGCGGTGAGCGCGGCCCGCTCGCGCCCGTAGGTTTCGTAGATGTGCTGGATCACCTCCTCGCGGCGCTCGTGCTCGAAGTCGATGTCGATGTCGGGCGGCTCCCTGCGCTCGCGGCTGACGAAGCGGGCGAAGAGCAGGCTGAAGCGGGCGGGGTCCACCTCGGTGATGCCCAGGCAGTAGCAGACGGCGGAATTGGCCGCCCCGCCCCGCCCCTGGCAGAGGATGCCGCGCGAGCGGGCGAAATCGACGATGCCGTGACAGGTGAGGAAGTAGGGCTCGTAGCGCAGCTCGGCGATGAGGGCGAGCTCGTGCTCGATCTGGTCGAGGACCTTGTCGGGCAGGCCGGCGGGGTAGCGCTTGGCGGCCCCGCGGTAGGTGAGGTCGCGGAGGTGCTCGGCGATGCTGAGCCCGGGCGGGCATTCGAGGGGGTACTCGTAGCGGAGCTCGTCGAGGCTGAAGGCCGTGGCTCGGGCCGCGACCTCGGCGGCGCGGGCGGGGGCCCCGGGGTGGTCGGCGAAGAGGCGGGCTATCTCGTCGGCGGGCTTTAAGTGCCGCTCGGCGTTGGCGTGGAGGAGGAACCCTGCCTCCTCGATGGTGCACCCGCGCCGGATGCAGGTGAGGACGTCCTGGAGCATGCGCCGGTGGGGGGCGTGGTAATGGGCGTCATTGATCGCGGCGAGGGGGACGCCCGCGTGCTCGCCGAGCGCGGCGAGCTGGCGGAGACGCGTCGCGTCGTCGGGCCCGTACGCGCGGCAGACGGCGAGGGAGAGGCGGTCGTCGTCGAAGACGCGGGCGAGGCCGGCGAGCGTGTCGATGAAGTCCTCGCTGAGGTCGTGCGGCGGTACCACGACGGCGAGCAGGCCCTCCTCGTGCTCGAGCAGGTCGTGCAGCGCGAGGTGGCACTCGCCCTTGGGGGCGCGGCGCTTGCCGAGCGTGAGCAGGCGGCTCAGGCGCGAATAGGCGGGGCGCGAGGTGGGATAGACAAGGATGGCCGGGCTCGCCGGATCGGTGAAGACCAGCCGGCACCCGACGGCGAGGGGGATCCCCGTGTCCTTGGCGGCCGTGTGGGCGCGGACGATGCCGGCGAGGGTGTTGGTGTCGGCGATGGCGGCGGCGGCGTGGCCGAGGGCCGCGGCCTGCTCGACGAACTCGTCGGGATGACTGGCGCCGGTGAGAAACGTGAAGTTGGTGGTGACGGCGAGCTCGGCGTAGGGGGGAGCAGAACGCGGAGGTACGGAGGGGAACGGAGTGGTCGGAGAAGAAGAGGGCGCGGGATCGGCGCCGGTGCGCTTGAAGGGGTGGGGGTGGTGCTTGTGGGCGGGGTTCTCGGGCATCTCACGTCCTCATGCCCAGATGCCGTGGACGAACCAGCGCCCGCTCTCGCGCTCGAGGTAGAGCCAGAGCCAGCGTCCGGAGTCGTCCTGGACGCGGTAGTAGTCGCGGGTGGCGGAGTCGCCGCGCCACCACTCGGGTGCGATGCGCTCGGGGCCGATGCAGGCGAGGATGGTGGCGTCGCGCCCGGCCCAGCGGAGGCGCATGACGGGGCCGTCGGGGGTGAGGGCCATGACCTCGGCGGGGGCGGGACGGTCGAGGAGCGTGGTGGGGCGCTCGAGGGGGAGCACGGGGGCGCTCTGCCCGCGGGCGGGGTCGAGCACGCTGCGGAGCTGGAAGGCGCGCTCGGGGATGTGCGACTCGGCGAGGGCGGCGCCCGTGACGCGCTCGGGGCCGAGGCGGTTGGCGAGGGTGTCGAGCAGCTCGCCGAGGGCGTGGTCGTCGTGCGGGCCGGCGGGGCCGCCGGGCCACTGCTCGCGCTGCTCGTGGCGGATGCGCCCGGTGCGCGTGGCCATGAGCGAGACGCACTCGATGCCGAAGCCGAGGTTGACGCGCTCGAGCATGGGGCGGAGGAGCGAGAAGAGGTGGCGATCGTCGCGGCTGGGGCGGCTGAGGCGGGCCGCGATGGCGATCGGCGTGGCGTCCACGCGCACGAAAATGGCCTCGACGCGCCGGGCGCCCCGCTCGCGCGTGGCGAGCTTTCCGCACAGGGCCCGCACCAACTCTCGCACGGTCAGCTCGATCGCCTCCCACTGCGTGGTCGGGCCGTCGAAGAGTCGCTCGACGCGGAAGGGCTCGGGCAGGCGCACGGGCTCGATCGTCTCGATCGCTCGGCCCAGGGCGAGGTCGAGGCGGAGGAGGAGGTCCTCGCCGAAGCGGGAGGCGAGGGAGCGGCGGGGGAGGGCGAGCAGGTGCTCGATGCGCTCGAGGCCGACCTCGGCGAGCGAGTCGAGCGTCTCGGGCGCGGGGCGCAGGGCGCGGACGGGGAGCGGGGCGAGTGCGTCGCGCTGGCGCCCCTCGGGCACGATCGATCGGCGCGGGGCGTAGCGGGCGAGGCTCCAGGCGCTGGCGAAGGTGGGGGCGATCGCGGCCCGGGCGGTGAAGCCGATCGAGCGGAAGCCCTGCTCGACGAGGTCGAGCAGGCGGTCCTCGCCCTTGAAGAACCGCTCGCACCCGCTGACGTCGATGAGCAGGCCGTCGGGTTCGTCGATGGCGATGGTGGGGGAGTAGCGCTGCGCCCACGCGGCCAGACGCCGGAGGGCGAGAGCATCCTCGCGTGGCTCGTGGGGCTCGATGCGGACGGCGCCGTTGGGAAAGATGGCGCGGGCGACGCTCAGGGGCATGCCGCGGCGCACGCCCGCCTCGCGTGCTCGCCGGCAGCAGCGGGCGACGATGCGGCGCTGGCCCTCGGTCATCGAGAGGAGTATCGGCGTGCCACTGGGTGGCATGGGCAACGCTCCTGCCCCAGACTCCCAAGCATGCAGACGGATCCGCGGGGCGTGGCCCGTGCCTTCGCCCGAGCACGGGCAAGGCGAGCGTGAATGGTCCGGGCTTTGGGAGATCAGTGGGCTCGCCTTGCCCATGCCACCCATGCCACTCCCGAGCAACCCGCCGTCAGACCGCCCGTCGGATGCGCATCGGTCGCGTCTCCTCAAGAGGTCGATCGAGAGCATCGGGAACCACACCGACATCGCCCGTTTCATGGCTCCATCGCACGGCGATTTGCCGCGCGTCCTCGGATAGCGGCCGCATTCCCTTGCAGCGCAGCAGCTCGACGCGCCATCCTGGCGCGCCGGTGTGTGAGGGTTCGCTCCGCACGAGCCATCGCGTTCGGGCGGCGGAGATCTCGCCGAGCTCACGGAGGGGTCTGACGATCAGCCCGAGCGTGCCCCCCGCGGCCGCGGCGAGCTGGAGACGTCGTGACTCGGCCATGGACAATCCCCCGGCGTCGCCGATCACGGCCGCGACGGCTGGGGAGCGCAGCGCCACGTCGAGCGCCCAGACGCGCTCGCCGTGATCACGGGCGTCCACGAAGACGGAGTGTTCGAGGAGCGATCCCTCCCCGGCGGGGCGGCGTGCGAGCAGAGGGGGGTAAGGCCAGCAGCGCCGGCCGATCCAGATGACCCCGGGGCGATCCTCTATGATCGCACGGTGTGTCAGGTGCGCGAGGATTGCCAGGGGGGGGAGCGGGGCCCGGCGGTCCTGCTCGTCATCGGTTTGACCGAACCACTCATGGAGCGTCCCGCGTGCGAGCCCGCCGCTCTCTCCGGCGTTGTCGCCGAGCGCGGCATCGAGCGATTCCCAGCCGGTGGATACAGGCGTTGCGCGGCGGGAGAGAGGCTGTTCGGCATAATCCTCGATGATCGCACGCAGGCGTTCCAGGGTGAATGTGGGGGATTTCGTGGCGCTAGAATGCCGCACAACGTTAGGGTATCATGCCGAACAAATTCCATCAATAGGCTTATGATTGGTTTTTCTTCGGTAACGGCTTGGCGGGGCCATGAGGGCTGATTTTCTCGATAAAGCATATTTCGATACGGATCTGCTCTGCTTGCTTGACGATTCGACTACCTCGGGATAGAGATATCCTGTTCTCCAACGGAAAGGGGTTTCCAGCATGTTCGATCGCAGCCAGAATCGCACTGGTCTCGCACCGCGTGCCGCCCGGCGCGGCGGCGTCGTGCGGGAGTTGATCCTCGCCTCAGGGCTCGTCGCGACGATGGGGGTCGTCGTGATCTGGGGCACGCTCGGCACGGGGTGCGGACGGGATGCCGGTTCGGGCTCCACCGTCACGACGAGTGTCAACCAGGGCGCGCCCAATCCGGCGGCTGTCGCGCGTGGCAAGGAGTCGTACATGACCACGTGCGTCGCCTGCCACGGTCCGACGGGCGAGGGCATCCCGAACCTGGGCAAGGACCTGGTGCACTCGGAGTTTGTGACGGGGCTGAGCGACGCGGAGCTGGTGGACTTCATCAAGAAGGGTCGCGAGGCCACGCATCCGCTGAACACGACCGGGATCGCGATGCTGCCCAAGGGCGGCAACCCGGCGCTCACGGACGATCAGATTCGGGACATCGTCGCGTACATGAGATCCATCCACGTTGACGAGTGACGCCCCGAGCGGTCGCGGCGGCGTCTGTGCTTCTCTGCTGCAATGCGTCGGATCGGCGCAGATCAAAAAGGAGAGTCCTTGTGAAATCGATGCGCGCGCTATTGGGTGCGGGCCTGCTAGGGCCGTGGGTGCTGGTCGGGTGCGGCGGCGGCGGCGACGACGGTTCGAACGGGCAGGCGCCCTCGGGGAACGGGAACGGGGGCGCCCAATACACGGCACTCCAGGCGGTCGCGAAGGAGCGCAACCTGACGCCGGACGATCTGGTCGCGGCGGCGAAGACGTTCCTTCCCTCCGGGCGCCACGACGACTACCTGCTCTTCGCCTCCGACGGGCACGGCGGGCAGGTGCTGGTGATCGGCGTGCCCTCGATGCGTGTGCTCCGCGTGATCGGGGTGTTCACCCCCGAGCCGTGGCAGGGCTGGGGATACGGGGTGGGCGAGGAGGTCCTCAAGCAGGGTCAGATCAACGGGAAGGACGTGCTCTGGGGCGACACGCACCACCCGGCGCTCTCCGAGACGGGGGGCGACTACGACGGGCAGTTCTGCTTCATCAACGACAAGGCGAACGCCCGGATCGCGGTGATCGATCTCCGCGACTTCGAGACCAAGCAGATCGTGAAGAACCCGATCTCACTGTCGGACCACGGCGGGGCGATGGTGACGCCGAACACCGAGTACATCATCGAGGGCGGGCAGTACGGCCACCCCCTGGGGTGGGACTACGCCCCGATGGAGGAGTACGTCGAGAAGTACCGCGGGATGGTGACGCTCTGGAAGTTCGACCGGCAGAAGGGTCGCATCGATCAGTCGCAGTCGTTCGCGCTGGAGCTGCCGCCCTACTGGCAGGACCTCTTCGACGCGGGCAAGCTGGCGAGCGAGGGCTGGATCTTCGGCAACTCGTTCAACACCGAGCTGGCGACGGGGGGCGTCGAGTCGGGCAAGCCTCCGTACGAGGCCGGGGCGAGCCAGCGCGACAACGACTACATGCACGTGATCAACCTGAAGAAGGCCGAGGCGCTGTTCAAGGCCGGGACCTTCACGAGGATCAAGGACTTCCCCGTCATCAGCCTGCAGACGCTGATCGACGAGGGCGTGCTCTATTTCATCCCCGAGCCCAAGAGCCCGCACGGCGTGGACATCTCCCCGGGCGGTGAGTACATCGTGGTCTCGGGCAAGCTCGACCCGCACGTGACCGTCTACAGCTTCGAGAAGATCCAGGCGGCGATCAGGGACGGGCTGTACCAGCCCGACCAGTTCGGCGTGCCGGTGCTCGACTTCGACGCCTGCAAGGAGGCGCAGATCGAGGTGGGCCTGGGGCCGCTGCACACGCAGTTCGACGACAAGGGCTACGCCTACACGTCGCTCTTCCTCGAGCCGGCCGTGGCCCGCTGGACGATGGGGGGGGCGTACGCCTCCAAGAACCCCGAGCCGGACTGGACGCTGGTGGGCAAGACGCCCGTGCAGTACAACGTCGGCCACATCTGCGCGGCGGAGGGCGACACCGTCAGCCCGGACGGCAAGTACCTCATCAGCATGAACAAGTGGTCGATCGACCGGTTCTTCCCGACGGGTCCGCTGCTCCCGCAGAACTTCCAGCTCGTGGACATCGACAACACCGGCGAGCGCATGCCGGTGATCTACGACATGCCGATCGGGATGGGCGAGCCGCACTACGCCCAGATGATCAAGGCCGACAAGGTCAAGCCCTGGAAGGTCTACCCCGAGGTGGGCTGGAGCCCCGAGTCCCAGGCGGTCAAGCCGGGCGCGGCGCAGCAGGGCAAGGAGCGTATCGAGCGCGACGGGAAGACGGTGGACGTCTACATGACCGCCGTGCGGAGCCACTTCACCCCCGAGCACATCGAGGTGAACCAGGGCGACCACATCCGCTGGCACATCACCAACGTGGAGCGAGCGCAGGATGCGACGCACGGCTTCGCGGTGCCCGCGTACAACATCAACCTGAGCCTGGAGCCGGGCGAGGCGCAGACGATCGAGTTCGTCGCCGACCAGGCGGGGACGTTCCCGTTCTACTGCTCGGAGTTCTGCTCGGCGCTGCACCTGGAGATGATGGGCTACTTCCTCGTCAAGCCGAGTGAATGACCCCTTTTCGGCGCCGCGCGGGCGAGAGCCCGCGCGGGCGCTTTCCGACAGCAGAGGTTGGGGGGCGCGCGCCCGTCCGAGGGGACGGGAACGCGCAGCATGGAAAGGGGTAGTCTCGATGTCCGCTGCGTTAAGAGCGTTCTTCGGGCCGCGCGTGCCCACCGACGAATTGGAGCGCCGCCGCTGGCGGTACCTGACGCCGGCGCTGATGCTGACGGTGGCGCGCGTGCTGCTGCTGGTCTCGATCTTCGTGCCCTACTGGACGATGGAGCTGCAGGCGCCGCAATACCCCGACGGGCTGCACGTGCGCGCGTACATCAACCACCTCGAGGGCGACGTCGCGGAGATCGACGGGCTGAACCACTATATCGGCATGCGCCCTCTCAACGACGCGGCGCAGCTGGAGCGAACGCTCTCGATCGCCATGCTCATCACCCTGGTCCTGATGGTGGAGGGGGCGATCTACGTGCACAGCCGCTGGGCGGCGCTGCTCACGCTCCCAGTGCTGCTGTTCCCGCCGTTCTTCCTGCTGGACCTGTACTACTGGCTGCACACGTTCGGTCAGAATCTGGATCCCACGGCCCCGCTCTCCAACGCCATCGACCCCTTTACGCCGCCCGTGCTGGGGACGGGTAAGATCGGCCAGTTCGTGACCATCGCCAGCGCCGGGCCCGGCCTCTGGCTCGCGTCGATCGCCGCGGTGCTGACCCTGGCGGCCATGTTCTTCCACCGGCGGGCGTTCAAGCCCCTGCACGACGCCGCGGCGCGCGGCGCACAAGGATCGGCGGCCGGCCGCGCGGGAGCCTGACGATGCTGCGACGACTCTTCGCCCCGGTGATCGCCCTCGCGGGCCTCGCGTCGACGCCGGCGGGAGCGGGCGGGGACGGGCCGTTCGACCTGCGCGCGGCCATCGCCCGCGCGGAGCCCGGCGCCGAGGTGCGCGTCCCCGGCGGGGTCCATGCGGGGCCTGTCACGATCGACAAGTCGATCACCCTCGTCGGCGAGCCGGGCGCGGTGATCGACGGCGGCGGCGAGGGGGACGTGCTCAAGATCACCGCGCCGGGCGTGACGATCCGCGGCCTGACGGTGCGCAACACCGGGACCAGCCTGGACCGCGAGAACGCGGGCGTGACCGGCACCGCGCCGCGGATCACGATCGAGGGATGCAGGTTTGAGGACGTGCTCTTCGGGATCTACCTCAAGGAGTCGCCCGGGAGCATCGTGCGCGCCAACCACATCACCAGCAAGCACCTGGACCTGCCACGGCGCGGCGACGGCATCCGATTCTGGGAGTGCGACGGGGGGATCGTGGAGGACAACGTCGTCTACAACAGCCGCGACGTCGTGATGTGGTTCAGCGAGGGGGTCCAGCTGCGACGGAACCGGGTGACGGGCGGGCGCTACGGGCTCCACTTCATGTACAGCGACCAGAACGTGCTCGAGGAGAACCACCTCGAGGGGAACTCGGTCGGCGCGTTCCTGATGTACAGCCACAACCTCGCCCTGCGCCGGAACGTGTTCGCACGCAACCGCGGCCCCAGCGGCTTCGGCCTCGGCCTCAAGGACATGGACGGGGTGGACGCGCAGGACAACCTGCTCGTGGGCAACCGCGTGGGCATCCAGCTCGACAACTCGCCCTCGCGCGTGGACATCGAGCACCACTACAGGCACAACGTGATCGCGTACAACGATATCGGCATCGCGTTCATGCCCTCGGTGCAGCGGAACTTCTTCTCCGAGAACTCGTTCCTCGACAACATCGAGCAGATCGCGGTGCTCGGGTCGGGGGCGTTCGAGGGCAACGGCTTCACCGTCGACAACGTCGGCAACTACTGGAGCGACTACCGCGGGTACGACCTCGACGGGGACGGCTTCGGCGACATCGAGTACCGCGCCGAGGGCCTCTTCGAGAACCTGATGGACCGCGAGCCGAAGCTGCGCATGTTCCTCTTCAGCCCGGCGCAGCACGCGGTCGAGATGGCCGCGCGGGCGTTTCCCATCGTCGCGCCGCGCCCGAAGATGACGGACACGTCGCCGCTCATGGAGCCGGCCCGGGCGGCGATCTCCCACCCGATGGGGGGCGGCGGGGGCTCGGTGTGGGCGGCCGGCGCGGGGCTGCTCGCGATAGGGGCGGCGTGCATCGGGGCGGGGCTTCTGCCGTGGGGGCTTCCTTCGGGGATCGGAGCCGAGCAGGGAGGTGCAGGGTGATTCGCATCGAGGATGTGCGCAAGCGGTTCGGGCGTTTCGTGGCGCTCGACGGCGTCTCGCTCGAGGTGGAGCGGGGTCAGGCCCTGGCACTCTGGGGGCCCAACGGCGCCGGGAAGACGACCCTCCTGCGCTGCACGCTCGGGCTCCTGAGCTTTCGAGGGCGGGTCACGATCGACGGCGTGGACGTTCGGCGGCGCGGGAAGGCGGCGCGGTCCATGCTGGGCTATGTGCCGCAGGAGCTGGCCTTCTACGACGACTTCCGCGTCTGCGAGGCGATCGCCTTCTTCGCCCGCCTGAAGCGGGCTGGACGCGAGGGGTGCGAACGGTCGCTGGAGCTCTCAGGCCTCGCGCGGCACGCGCGCAAGCGGGTGCGTGAGCTCTCCGGCGGGATGAAGCAGCGCCTGGCGCTGGGGATCGCGATGCTGACGGACCCGCCGATCCTGATTCTCGACGAGCCGACCTCGAACCTCGATGCCGCGGGGCGGAGCGACCTCCTGGCCGAGCTTGCCCGCCTGCGCGCGATGGGGAAGACCGTGTTCTTCACCTCGCACCGGCCGGAGGAGGTGGACCAGCTCGCCGACCGGGTGATCACCATGGAGTCGGGACGCATCGTGGGGGACGAGCGACCGCGCGCCGCCGGGGCGGCCGGCGCGGGCGACCGGGTCGAGGTGCGGGTGCCGCTGGCCTCGCTGGACCGGGCGCTCAGCGCGCTGCGGGCCGAGGGGTTCCGGACGCACCGCGAGCACGCGCACGGGCCGGTCGACTGCCTTAATGGGTGCACAGGGGCAGCGCCGGCGCCGGCGAGGCCGATCGAGAGCGAGGAGCAGCCGTGACGACCCTACCCATCAGCGCCAAGCTCCGCTCGGGCGGCATCGGCGAGGCGGCCGTCGACGCGCGGACCGTGGCCTCGCTCGTGCGCAAGGAGCTGCGGGACGCGCTGCGCAACCGCTGGTTCCTGCTGTACACCGTCGCGTTCGGCGCGCTGGCGGTCGGGCTGGCCATGATCTCGCAGATGGGCGCGGGCCTCAGCGGCTTCGCCGGGTTCGGCAAGACCGCCGCGAGCCTGGTGAACCTCGTGCTGCTCGTGGTGCCGCTGATGGCGCTCACCGTCGGCGCTTCGGGGCTCGCGGCGGAGCGCGAGCGCGGCATGCTCGCGTACCTGCTCAGCCAGCCGGTGACCAGGCTCGAGGTGTTCGTTGCCAAGTTCATCGGCCTGGGCTTGGCGCTCAGCGCGTCGATCTCGCTGGGCTTCGGGCTCAGCGTGCTGCTGCTGGCGATCCGCAGCTCGGACGCGGACGCCGGGGTCTTCGTGCGCCTGGTCGGCCTGAGCACCCTGCTGGGGCTGGCGATGCTGGCGGTCGGCATGCTCCTGGCGGTCGCGCTCCGCCGCTCGAGCACGGCGATCGGGGCCGCGGTCTTCGTGTGGCTGGCCTTCGTTTTCGTCGGCGATCTGGGGCTCATGGGGGCGACGGTCGCGTTCAAGCTGCCGGTGCAGCAGCTCTTCGCGCTCTCGCTGGTCAACCCGACACAGGCGTTCAAGCTCGCGGCGGTGGGGGGCTTCGATTCAACGCTCGACCTGCTCGGGCCCGCCGGGCTCTACGGCGTGCAGAAGTTCGGCGCCGCGCTCCCGGCGATGCTGGTCGGGGCCATCGTCGCCTGGATTCTCGCCCCGCTCTCGGTCGCGGGCGTCGTCTTCCTGCGGAGGCCCCTGTGAAAGGGATCGTGCTGCTCCTCACGGGCGCGTGTCTGGGGCTGGGCGGGTGCGGTGGAGAGCCGAGCCTCAAGCCCCCGGTCGTGCACTACGGCCAGGCGGTGTGCCACGTGTGCGGGATGATCGTCAGCGACGAGCGCTTCGCCGCGGCGATGGTCACGATCGAGGACGGACGAAGGAGGGAGTACGTGCTCGACGACGTGGGAGAGCTCGGCGACCTCTCGCCTCCCCCCGGCGCCCCCTGCCGACGCTACGTCCACGACATGCAGAGCCTTGAGTGGATCGATGCCCACGAGGCGCACTACCTCCGCTCCGGAGACCTGCATACGCCGATGGGCACGGGCGTCGGCGCGTTCGCGACGCTCGAGGACGCCGAGGCGGCCCGTGCGTCGCGCGGCGGCGAGGTGCTGACCTACGAGTCGCTCTTCGGCCCGGACCGCTGAGACCGCTCAGGCGCAGCCCGCCGTAAAGAGGTTCAGGAACAGCAGGAAGTCGAGGGTGTTCACCTCGCCGTCCTGGTTGAGGTCGGGGTCGCCCTCGTCGGTCGCTCCGGTGAAGTCGTTGAGGTATGCGATAAAGTCGAGCGTGTTCAACGCGCCATCGCGGTTGTAGTCGGCCACGCACGCCTCGCACAGCGGCGTCCAGAGGCGGATGTCATCGACGCCCGCCTCGATCATCGACTGGCCCGTCGAGTTGTTCGCCGAGAAGCGCAGGAGCACGTCGCCGCCCGGGCTGATGAACTCGGAGATCCGCACGTCGAAGCTCCGCCACGACGGGTCGGGCCGGTGCGTGTCCACGACGCTCCAGGAGATCCCGCCGTCGCCGCTGAGCTCAACCGTCAGCGGGGCGATGAGCGAGCCCTCCGCGGCGTACCAGATGCTGTAACGGATCCGCGCGTGCGGCGCCCCGCTCAGATCGAACCGGGGCGATGTGAGCGTGATGGGGCCGCCGAGCAGCCACTCCCCGGGGGTCGCGCCGGTGAGGTACGCCGTTCCCGAGCCGTCGGCGTCGAACTCCGGCTCGAGGTCGTTGGCGGGGTCGGGGGCGAGGCGCGCCCAGCCGCCGGAGGTCGCCCGCGAGTTGTCGACGGCCCAGCCGCGGTCCTCGGCGAAGTCATCGAGGAAGAGTTCCTCCGTCCCCGTCGAGACCTCTGCGTGGAAGCCGCCCTGGATCGGTGCGTTGAAGGGCTCCATGTACGTGGAGCCGGAGTCGTCCCGGGCCGCAAACCAGAATTCGACCTCGTCGAAGCACTCGCCCGCGGGCAGCTCGGCGGTGAAGCGGCCATCTCCGTTGTCGGTCATGGGGATGCTGTCCTGGTGGCCGGCGGACGCCAGGATGAGCCGGACCGAGTCGGGATCGAGCGCGACGCCGCTCTCGAGTATCTCCGCGCTGACCTGCGTCGGCAGCCCGGGACGCAGCGTCTGGGGCAGGCCGTCGGGGAAGGTGAACTCGAGGCGGTCCTCGCCGAGGCGCAGCAGGAACAGCCCCCGCTCGATGTCGCTGATCAGGATGGTGCCGCTCGGGAAGAAGGGGTAGGTGCTCCACGCCCCGTGGTATCCGGGCTGGTCCTTGCCCGGAGCGGTGTCGAGGTAGGCGATCTCGGTCGCGGCGAATGGATCGGAGATGTCGAACACGCGCAGGCCCGACATGTAGTTCGCCTCGAAGGCAAGGTGACCGGCGACGTACAGGTTGTGGTCCGTGCTCTGCGAGCCGGAGGTGAAGGTCGTCACCTCGACCGGGCGGGCCGGGTCGCTCACGTCGAGCACGTGGGTGGTGGTCACGGAGAAGGCGCCGCCCTCGTCCATCTCGTCGTTGACGAAGAGGAACTGCCGGTCATCGGAGAGCCAGGCCTGGTGGCAGTACGTGGTCCCGGGGTACTGGAGGCCCCCGATCCGCGTCATGCCGCCCTTGTCGGTGACGTCCACGACGTCCACGCCCCGGGCGCCCGTGCAGCAGAAGGCGATCTCGCGCCCGGCGTAGGGCCCGGAGGTGTAGGTGACGATCTGCGCGTCGTGGACGTAGCGCGTCGTCCAGGCGCCGACGATCGTCGGATCGTTGGGATCCGCCGTGGAGACGGCGACAAGACCGCCGTTGCCGATGTTGGCGCCGCACAGGTAGAGGTATCCGGAGCCAGGGTTGGCGGCGATGTTGTGCGTCGAGCTGTGCCCGTTCTGCAGCTTGTTCTTGACGTGCGTGACGATGCCGACATCGACCTGGCTGAGGTCGATCACCTGGATACCCAGGCCGCCCTCGCTCACGCCGTATGCGTGATCGCCGATGACCTTGATGTCGCGCCAGAGGCTGGCGTTGCCGGGGATGAAGCCGATCTGCCGGGGGAATGTGGGATCGGTGACCTCGAGGACCGAGAACCCCGATTGCATTCCGAAGAGTGCGTACTCGCGCCCGGACACCGAGACGTAGCCCCAGCAGTCGTTGCCCGAGTGCTGGTCGTTGGGGAAGTTGTTCAGCGGCAGCCACGACAGGAGCGTGACATTGGACGCGGGGAACCCGCCGGCCTCGCCGCCCCGCGCGGGGAGCGGACCGTGGAGTACGTCGCCGACCACCCGCGCCCCGGGATCGCCGAGCTTCCGCCAATCGCCGTCGAGCACCTGGCCCCGGGCAAGGGGAGCCGTTGCGAGCACGCCCAGAGCGATGACCAGCCTGAGATCGGACGGTACGGGCATTCGGGAACTCCTCGGGGGTGGGGCGTCGCCAGTCTACCCGAAGCCCGCGCCGTGCAATGGGGTTCTCGGGCGAACCTGCAAGCAGCCCTCAAAGCGCGGACCGAACCGGCCGATGTGGCATCGCGGAGCCCCAACCGTCGGGAGGGCGCACGTGGACGATCTGGAGACATCCCAGGACCAGGGCTCGCCGGGACGGGCACGACGACGCCCCGGCGCGAGCCGGGCAACCTTGTTTCTCGGACCTTCGCTGGCCGGGCTGGCCGCGATCAGCGCCGTGACGGCGCTGGGGTACGTGGCGGTCCCCGACCAGCCGGACGGCTGGCTCGCGGCTCACGGGGTGGAGATCCCGGATCGTCTCGGGGTCCTCGTGCTCGGGGTGGCGGGCGGGGTCTCCGCTCTGCTCGGCGGCCTGGCCCTGCGGAGCCGGGCGAGAGTCCTGCACCGCATCCGCGGGGGGCTGCTCGCCTTCGACCGGGGTGAGCGATCGCTCGGGGCGCTCTGCGTGGCGCCCCACACGCGCGTCGCGATCGCCTGGAACCAGCTTCTGGCCTGGCGGGGGGAGGAGGCCGACGGCGCCGAGGCGGGGGCCGTGCTTGCAAATCCGGGACGGGGCGAGCCGGAGCAGGGCGAGCGCGTCAGCGATCTGCTCTGGCACGGGATGGTGATCGTGGACGAGCAGCTCGTGATCAGGTACGCCAACGGAGCCGCGGGCGTCTTCCTCCGGGCCAAGCGTGACTCGCTCCAGGGGGCCGACGCGCGCCATGTGTTCCGCGACGAGCGGGTCGTCGGGGCGATCCGGCACGCGGCGCAGACCGGCTCCCGACAGAAGCAGGTGTTCGACGTCGGCGATGTGTCCGACGTGGAGGCGGGCGTGCTCCGGTTCAGCGTGCGGTCCACCTCGCGGGAGGGGGCGCAGCAGGTGCTCGTGGTGATCGAGGACGTGACCCAGCAGCGGGTGAGCGAGGATGTCCAGCACGCGTTTGTGGCCCAGGCGGCGCACGAGCTGCGCACGCCGCTGACCAACATCCGGCTCTACATCGAGCAGCTGATCGAGGACCAGCTCGACGCGGCCGATCGCGGCAGGGCGCTGAACGTGCTCAACCAAGAGAGCTCGCGCCTCGACCGGATCGTCTCGGACATGCTCTCGATCGCGGAGATCCAGTCGGGCCGGATGAACGTGAACACGGGGGACGTCCGCATCCAGCAGATCTTCGAGGAGCTGGAGGCCGACTACGCCCAGGCCGCGAGCCACAAGCGTCTGACGCTGACGTTCGACCTGCCGCCGAAGTTCCCGATCATCCAGGGGGATCGCGAGAAGATCTCGATCGTGCTGCACAATCTGCTGGGGAACGCGGTGAAGTACACGCCCGCGGGCGGCGTGGTGCGTGTATCGGTGCGTGAGCAGGGCGATCGGCTCGTGACAGACGTGATTGACACGGGGATCGGGATCGGTGAGGACGACCTGACCAGGATCTTCGAGCGGTTCGCCAGGGGGCGCGACAGCCGCGTCCAGGCCGAGCCCGGCACGGGGCTCGGGCTGGCGCTGGCGCGCGACATCGCGAGGCTGCACGGCGGCGACATCGTGGCGCGGTCGGAGCTCGACGCGGGCAGCACGTTCTCCTTCTGGCTGCCGGTGGCGAGCTCGACGTCGTCGGCGAAGGCGGCGTGAGGGGGTGAGCGATGCAGATCGACATCGAGCGTCAGGGGGCCGTGACCATCCTGCGGCCGCGCGGCCCGCTGGTGCAGAAGGACGCCGACTCTCTCCGCCAGAAGGGCCTGGACGCGATCGGCGGCTCGCTCGGGCGGGTGGTGATCGACGCGTCGGCCGTGGCGTACCTCGACAGCGCGGGGATCGAGGCCCTGCTGGACCTGGCCGATGAGCTGGCCAGCGCCGGGCAGGTGCTCAAGCTCTGCGCCGTCAACGAGACCGTCCGCGAGGTGTTCGAGGTGACGGACACCGACGCGCAGTTCGAGCACTTCGAGGACGTTCCCGCGGCGGTGAGGAGCTTCCTGTGACCGGCCCGGGTGGATTCAGGAAGGTCCGCGTCGGCGAGGCGCTGCTCAAGGCCGGGGCGATCTCCGAGCAGCAGCTCGAGCGTGCGCTGGCCGACCAGCAGCAGTCCGGCATGCGCCTCGGGGAGCTGCTCGTCGAGCAGGGCGTGATCAGCGGGGCCGCGCTGGTCCGGGCCATCTCCTCGTGCCTTGGCGTCAAGGGGTGCAACCTGCGTCACGGCCTGATCGATCCGGCGCTGCTGCGTCTCATCGGCGATCAGGAGGCCGAGCGGCTGAAGGTGATCCCCATGTTCCTGGTGCGGGGCACCCTGACCGTGGCGATGGCCGAGCCGCAGTCGGTGCCGACGGTCGACCGGCTGCGGGCGTTGACGGGGTACAAGATCCGCCCGGTGATGGCGCTGGAGTCGAACATCCTCGAGTTCGTGCGCAAGTACGCGGGCGGTAACGCGGACGTGCACGAGTTCCTGACCAAGCTCCAGCACTCCGACGTCGAGGTGGTCGAGCGGGAGGCCATCGACGAGGGCGTGACGACCGACCTCGACCGGATGGTGGCGGGAAGCCCGATCATCAATCTGGTCAACGTGGCGCTCTCCACAGCGGTGCGCCACGACGCCAGCGACATCCACATCGAGCCCGACCGCAACGGGACGCGCATCCGCTACCGGATCGACGGCATGCTCCGCGACCTCATGAGGCCGCCGGCGGGCATGCACTCGGCGATCGTCTCCCGTGTGAAGGTGATCGGCAAGATGGACATCGCGGAGAAGCGGCTCCCGCAGGAGGGGCGGGTGCGGATCATCGCCGAGGGGCGGGACATCGATCTGCGCGTGAGCAGCATGCCCACTCTCCTCGGCGAGAAGCTCGTCGTCCGGATCCTGGACAAGAAGAACCTGCACGTGCGCCTGGAGGACCTGGGGTTCCGCGCCGAATCCCTGGAGACGTTCAAGCGGGTCCTCCACGAGCCGCACGGCCTGGTCCTCGTCACGGGCCCGACGGGCTCCGGCAAGACGACCACGCTGTACTCGGCGCTGGACCTGCTCCGGAGCCCCGAGCTGAACATCCTCACGGTGGAGGACCCGGTGGAGTACCAGCTCGACGGCGTCAACCAGATCGGCGTCAACGAGCACATCGGCCTGACCTTCGCGAGGGTGCTCCGCAGCGCGCTGCGCCAGGACCCGGACGTGATCATGATCGGCGAGATCCGCGACGACATCACGGCGCGGGTCGCGGTCCAGGCCGCCCTCACGGGGCACAGCGTGCTGGCAACGCTCCACACCAACGACTCGCCCAGCGCGGTGGCGAGGCTCATCGATATGGGGGTGGAGTCCTACCTGCTCTCGGCGGCGCTCAACGGCGTCGTCGCGCAGCGTCTGGCCCGCACGATCTGCCCGAGCTGCCGCACAAAGTACTTCCCCACGGACCAGGTGCTGGCGGACGCAGGAATCCCGAGCATGGTCGGGCGCCCCTTCCAGAAGGGCACGGGGTGCCAGTCCTGTCACGACAGCGGGTTCCAGGGGCGCGCGGGCATCTACGAGGTGCTCGAGATCGACGCGATGCTGCGCCAGATGGTGCACATGGCCGCCGCGAGCCACGAGATCCGCAACGCGGTTCGCCGGCGCGGGTTCAAGACGCTGCGCGAGGAGGGTGTGCTGCTGGCGCTGGACGGGCGCACGAGCTTGGAGGAGGCGCTGCGCGTGACCAAGCTCGAGGAGGACCTCTCGGCCCCGCCCGCCGACGCGCCCGCCCGCGACGAGGCCAGGAGGGCGGCGTGAAGTTCTCCGTCGTCGCATTCGATGTCGAGGGCAAGCGCCACGCCGAATCCGTCGAGGCGGCGAGCGAGCAGGCGGCACGCGACACGCTGAGCGAGCGAGGCCTCTTCGTGGTCGAGCTCTCGCGGGGCAGCGCCGAGGCCTTCAGAGCGGCCAAGGGCCGACGGAGGCTCTCGCGCTGGGCGTGCCTGGCCGAGTTCACGCGCCAGATGGCGATCCTCGTCTCGACCGGCACCCCGGTGGTGCAGGCGCTGGGCGCCGTCGAGCGCCAGGTGCTCGACCCGCGCTTCGCCGCGGTCCTCGCGGACGTGCGCCTCCGGGTCGAGGAGGGCTCGACGCTGGCCGACGCCCTGGCGGAGCATCCGCGCTACTTCGACGCCGTCGCCCGGAGCCTGGTCTCCGCGGGGGAGGCCAGCGGCCGACTCGACTCGATGCTCCAGCGGCTCGCGGTGGTCAACCGGCAGCAGGAGGTGGTGCGGCGCTCGGTGCTGGCGGCCATGAGCTACCCGGCTCTGCTCGTGACGATCGCGACGGTGGTGCTCGTGTCGATGCTGCTCTTCGTGATCCCCCGCTTCGCCGTGCTCTTCGAGTCGCTGGACACGCCGCTCCCGCCGACCACGGCCTTCCTCATGGACGCCAGCGAGCATGTCCGCGCGAACTGGTGGTTCGAGACGCCCCTGCTGCTGGCGGCGATCGTGGGGGGTGTGCTCTGGATCGCGAGCGCATCCGGGCGTCGCATGCTGGATGTCTGGTCGCTCCGCACCCCTGTGCTCTCGAGGCTCGTCGTGAGCCTCTCGATGGCGAGGATGTCCCGGCTGCTGGGCGTGCTGCTCCAGAGCCGCGTGCCGCTCCTGGAGGCGCTCGCGCTGACGCGCGAGGCGATGGCCAACCACTGTTACGCGGAGCTCCTGACCGAGGTTGAGGAAGCGGTCACGCAGGGCGGCTCCATGAGCGGCGTCGTCGGTCGGAGCGCCCTGGTCTCGCCCTCCTTCGCGGAGGCCGTCCGCAGCGGGGAGGAATCGGGCCAGGTCGGCGAGGTGCTGGCCAGCCTCGCGGGATATCTGGAGGAGGACAACGCCCTCCTCGTCAAATCGATCACCAGCCTGCTCGAGCCGATCGTGCTCGTCGTGCTCGGGCTGGTCGTCGGCGTGGTCGCGGTGAGCATGTTCCTGCCGCTCTTCGACGCGACGGCGGCGACGCATTCGGTGGGGGGTGGAGGATGAGCCTGCCGGGACGCAGCCGCACGCCGATCGGCGTGGATATCGGGTCCGCCCAGATCAAGGCGGCGCAGCTCGTGCGCACGCGGCGGGGCTGGCGCGTCGCCGCGCTGGCCGCGTGCCATCGGGCCGAGTGCGACGACTTGCCGAGCGAGAAGGAGGTCGAGCGGCTCGCCGAGGTGCTCGAGCGCGCCGGCTTCGAGGGGGCCGACGTGGTCGTGGGGGCGCCGCGGACCCGACTGCACACCGCGATGCTGGAGCTGCCGCCGCGCAAGAGCGGGGCGCCGCTCGAGCAGATCTGCCAGGCGGAGATCTCCCGGATGTTCCGGCTCGCCCACGGCTCGTACGAGTCCTTTGCGTGGGAGGTGCCCACGCGCGCGGCCCGGTCGGGCACGACGCAGATGGCCGCGAGCGTGCTTCCGTGCATCGACGCCTCGGCGCTCGCGTCGGCGTTCGACCGTGTCGGGCTCGAGGTCGGCGCAATCGACATCACACCCGAGGCCACGGCGCGGGCGTGTGCTGGCGCAGTTCGGGGCCTGCCCGAGCTTGTCGCGATCCTCGACGTCGGCCACGCGGGGCTGGACCTGCTTGTCTTCCGCGCCGGCGAGCGCGTCTACCAGCGGCGGCTCGAAGGGATCGGCGTCGCCTCGCTCGTGCAGACGTTGTCCCGCAAGCTCGAGATCCCGGCGCGGGGCGCGGCGGCGCTCGTCCGGCGTCGTGGGCTCGGCGCGGGCCCGGGATCGGGCGAGGCGGGCGTCACTCTCGCGCGGGTCCGCGGCATCCTCGAGGAGCAGCTGGACGGGATGCTCCGGGAGACGCTGGCCTCGGTCTCCTACGCCCTGGACAGGTTCCCCGGGGAATCCGTCACGGCGCTCCGACTCGTCGGCGGCGGAGCGGCGATCCCCGGCGTCGTGGATCACCTCGCCCGCATCTCCGGCTTGGAGGTCTCGGTCTGTGCTCCCGGGGAGATCGCGAGAGGCTTCGCCGCCCGTCCGGAGGCCAGAACCGACCCGGTGTACATGACCGCGCTCGGCCACGCCCTGTGGGGAGACTGCTCATGACCGCGCCCCCGAACCTGCTCCCCCGCGGCTTGCTCGCCGAGCGATCGCGACGGAGGCGCATCCGGCAGTGGCTGACCGTCGGCGCCCTCGAACTCACGATGCTCACCGTGGCGTGCCTGGTGCTCAGGGTGGAGAGCGGGGACGCCGCGGCGGACATGGATTCGACGATCCGCTCTACGGTCAGTCAGATCGATCTCATGGCTGGGGCGATCACCGGCTCCCGCAAGGAGCTCGCCGACCTCGAGCGGCGCATGGCAATCACCTCCGAGGTGGACAGGCAGCCCGATTGGTCGATCGTCCTGGCCATCGTTGCGAGGAAAGGCGCCGACGCCATCCGGCTTGAGTCGTGCCAGCTGCTCCCCGGCTCACCGACGGCGTCCGGCGAGATCGAGTACAAGTTCACCGTGCTGGGCCGGTGTGTCTCGCAGCCGGACCTGACGCGCTTCGTGGAGTCCCTCGAGCAGACCGGGGCGTTCAGCAGGATCAAGATCGTTGAGACCCGGCGGGTCGCGGACACCTCGGCCGTCCGGTTCACGATCGAGTCCTGGCTGACGGAAGGGGGCCGATGATGGCGACGCTCCACGCGCAGCTCCCGACCTTCAGGCACAGCCGGGTGGACCTCACCGCGTGCGCCGCTCTGGCGTTGGTCGCGCTGCTCGCGTTCTGGGTCGGGATACGGCCGGTCTTCGACGCAGAGGAGCGGCACCGGCAGATGGGCGTCCAACTCCGAGAGTCCAGGTCGCAGCTGGCTGAGAGACGCCAGGAGTATGCGCAGGTCCAGCAGGCCATCGGGGCAACCAAGGAGCGCCTGAGGCGATCGACGGTCGTGCTGCACACGGCCGAAGGCCTGGCCACCCGCCAGGAAGAAGTGAGCGCTGCCGTCGTCAACGCAGGCATCGAGCTCGAGCAGCTTACGGTGGGGACCGCAGTTCCCGGGGACCTCCTCGACACGATCCCGCTGCACGTGACGGGGCAGGGGACGTTCCCCGAGGTCGTCGCCGTGATGCACGAGCTCAGGACGCGGTTCCCGGACATGGCGATCACCTCGTTCCAGATCAGTGGAGGGGGCGCGACCGGGGCGGGGTCCGAGAAGAACGCGTCCTCCGTGCGATTCCTGCTCGACATCGCCTGGTATACGGCGAGATCGGGCGGCTCCCGGGGCTAGACCGCGCGGAATGCTTGCGGCCCGCGCGTGCGTTATGCCTGCTTGGAGCCATGGAGCTCTCAAAGCAGCGCAAGCTCTCTCTCGGGGTGCTGGCCGTCGCCCTCGCCGCCCTCGCCGCGGACCGCATGTTTCTCGGGACCGCCACGCCCGCCGCCGCCCAGGCAGCCGCGGGTGAGCCGGTGACCACGGTCGTCGCGACGGGGCGCCCGGAGCCGTCCAGGGGCCCGAGCCTCGCGAGCCGGCTCGAGTCGATCGCGATGGGCGAGGAGCTGAGCGCGGCGGCGGTTGCCGACGTGTTCGCCGACGCGCCGAACCCCGCCGGCTGGCACCTGACCACGACGTTCGGCGCCGGAGACCGGGCGAGCGTCCGGATCGACGGGCAGACGGTCCGCGTCGGCGAGACCCACGCGGGTGCGGTGCTCGTGGCCGTCACCACCCGAGGGGACCAGCGGGGCGCGATCTTCAGCCGTGACGGCAGGGAGTTCTTCGTGCCCCTGGCCAAGTCCGGCGCCGGCGACGCCCGATAGCGACGGACTCGGCACGAGCTGTGGGCTTGTAACGGATGGGGTGGCCACCAGCAGCCGCGCGGCGTCCGAGGCACTGGAGTTGGGGACGAATCCTCCCGATGGAATGCGTGCGGCCGCGGCTGAGTCCGGCGGCATCGGCGGTCCCTGGTGGAGGAAATCGGCCATGTTCAGCGTAATCGGGAATCGTCGCTCGCGGGCGTTCAGCCTCATCGAGCTGGTGATCGTCATCGTGATCCTGGGGGTGATCGGCGCCATCGCGATCCCGCGGATGAGCCGCGGCGCATCGGGCGCCGCCGAGTCCGGCGCGGTCTCGGATCTGGCCATCCTCCGCAGCGCGATCGAGCTGTACTCCGCCGAGCATAACGGCGCCTTCCCGGCGCTGGCGAACTTCGAGGCGCAGCTCACGCAGTACACCGACGCCGACGGGAACACCAACGCCACCAAGACCGCGGTGTTCATGTACGGGCCCTACCTGCGGTCCGTGCCCACGCAGAAGGGCGGGCCCAACAAGGGGAGCAACACTGTCACCGGCACGCAGGGGACCGCCGGCGCCGGGTGGTGGTACACCGACACCAGCGGGGATGTCCGGATCAACGCCGCGGCCGGCGACACCGACTCCAACGGCAACACCTGGATCAGCTACTGAGATTCCGCGGAGGCGGCACGGGCAAGACGCGGACGTTCGCTTGCGGCGGGCGTCCGCGTCGTTTCCGGGGTGGGACGGGAGGACTCGCATGCGCCGCGCCTTCAGCCTTCTCGAAGTGGTCGTGGTGATCGCGGTGCTGGCGATCGCGGCGGCGGTGTCCATGCCGGCCAGGTCCGCGGCCGGCGCGGACTACCGTGCCCGCCTCGCGTCGCAGCGGATCGCCGCCGACATGCGCCTGCTCCAGCGCGACACCTGGTACAACGCGTCGCAGGCGCGGATCGTCTTCGACGTCGCGGGCGACTCGTACAGCCTCGAGAACCTGGGCAACAAAGGCTCCACGCGCAGTGTGAGCCTCGCGGTCGACCCCTATCGGGCGGACCTCCAGAGCGTGAGCTTCGGTGGCGCGATCGAGCTGACCTACCGCGGGGGTGAGCCGAGCGTTTCGGGCGACGGCGTCGTCCGGCTGGAGACCGCCGGAACGGTCTTTCAGACGACAATCGAGTCCGGTCAGGAGACGGAGCTGAAGTCCGTGGATCGTGCGGCGTCGGTCCTCGATTGAACGCCGCCAGGGCACGCGGGGAGCGCCATGTCGGGCACGCAACCGGCCAGACTGCGGAGCGCCTTCACACTCGTCGAGATGGTGGTGGCGCTCGCCATCGCCTCGTTCGTTCTGATGGCGGTCGCCTCGCTGATCGGTCTCTCGGCCCGGTCGATCCCGCCGCCGAACGGCGTGCAGGAGGTCGCGATCTCGACCGGGGACTTCCTGGCGCGCCTCGCGGCGGACGCGGCGGTCGCCCAGTCCGTGACTGAGACCGAGGCGCACGCGGTCACCTTCGTGGTCTCGGACCCGGACGGCATGGCGCTCGCGGATACCGTCCGCTACGTCTGGTCGGGTGTCGCGGGCGAGCCGCTGGCGAGAATCGTGAACGGCACCGACCGCGCGGAGATGCTCCCGAGCGTGAGTTCGCTCACGTTCGGCTACTCGTTCGCGGACGTGCCCACCTTCGCTCGCCTGGTGCGCGCGACGGACGCGTCCAGCACCCTGCAATCATCGCTCGCGTCGGTGTCCACGAGCCGGGAGGTCGGGAGCACGATCTACGCGCAGGTCGTGGCGCCGACGCTCCCGGCCGATGCCGTCGCCTGGACGCTCGAGCGCGTGACGCTCAGCCTCGGCCCCTCGGGTCTCCTGTTCCCCACAACGGTCACGGTCGAGATCCGCGGATGCGACGGATCGAGTCTGCCCACCGACGCTGTCTACGCCTCGGCCACCCGGTCGGAGAGCATGCTGGGCTTCCTGGGGCTGCTCCCGGGGCATGAGACATTCACGTTCACCGGCGTCACCGTGCCCGCGTCGGAGAAGCTCGCGATCGTCATCCGCTGCTCCGGGGGGGATGGCACCGCCAGCGCCGGGGCCGCGTCGGGTTCCGGCTGGCCCGCCAGCGCACCTGCCATGGCCTCGACCAACGGCGGCGCATCGTGGACGACGACGACCGCCGTCGTTCTGGGACACACCGCGACGGGGACGCTGACGCGTCTGAGCGGCGGCGAGTCCACGCGGCACATCGTGAGCAGGCTCTCGGTCTCGCTCGAAGCGGGCCTGGAGGCCACCGTGGTGGAGTTCGGCGCGGGGCACCGCAATCCCGCAGGGGCGACGCCGTGAGCCGGTCCGGTCACACGCCCCACTCGCGCGCGATGACGCTGGCCGAGGTGGTCATCGCGATGGCCGTGCTCGGCATCGTGCTCGTGTCGCTCCTGCAGGGCTCGGCCGTCTCCGTCGGGATGCAGCGGGCTTCGGCGAACCGGCTGACGGGGGATGCCCTCGCCCGGGAACTCCTCGAGACCGTCTGCGCCCTGCCGTACGCGGAGGGCAGCGCGGGGCCCGGCGTCGAGGCGGGGGAGATCACGACCGACAGAACGACGTTCGACGATCTCGACGACTTCAACGGCTGGAGCGAGTCGCCACCGGCGCGGTTCGACGGCTCCCCCATGCCCGGGCTGCCGGCGTGGAGCCGGGAGGTGAGCGTCGCGCTCGTGGACCCCTCCGATCCCGCGGTGGTGGTGGGGAGTGATCAGGGGGCGAAGCTCGTCGTCGTCCGGGTCGAGCGCGACTCCGAGCTGGTGGCGACGCTCGAGCGCGTCCGGTATCGGGCCATGGACGGAGCGAAGCAATGATCGCCGGCAGGCGTGAGCGGGGCGGCGTCTACGTCCTCGTGCTCGTGACGGTCGCCGTCGTCGCCGCGATGATCGTCGGCAGCCTCGACCTCGTTCGGGCGCGGTTTGCGGAGGGGGAGCTGCAGTCCGACTCGGCGCAGGCGTGGCAGCACGCCGAGTCGGCGATCGAGCTCGGCGTGCATCTCATGGCCTCAGAGCCCGATTGGCGCTGGGCGCGCGGCGATGGCGCCTGGGCGACGGGTCTGGCATTTGGCGGCGGGCGGATCACGCTCGAGGTCACGGGAGCGGACGGCTCGGCGCTCGGCGAGGATGCGTGGCAGCCGGTGCGACTGATCGGCATCGGGATGTCCGGCGGAGCGAGGGCCATCGTGCGAGTGGACCTGGGCATGCAGGGCGAGGGCTACCCGAACGCGGGCTCGGTGCTCTACGCGAACGACTTGGTCGGCTATTGGCCGTTGACGGAGCCTGCGGGAACGGCGCTGCGCGACAGCATCACCGGGATCGCGGTCCGGGTCAACGGCCCCGCGGGCGCGCTGCGGCTGGGGGCTGTCCCCGGTCTGGGGGCAACGGCGACGGCGTGGTTCTCAGGTGGCGCCGAGCTCGAGCTCGACAGGCACGACTCCTACAACTCGGTCCGCACGGTGAGCGTCTGGATTCGCCCGGCCGACGTCACCGCGTTCGCGTGCGTGCACGCGCGCGATTCGGCGTCCAAGGACAACGGGAGCTGGTGCCTGTGGGTCTCGGGCGGGCGCTTGCACGGGGCTTTCGAATCAACAAGCGGCTATATGACGACCGATGTGCCGATCGAGGCGGGGAGTTGGTACCACGTGGTGATGGTGGCCGACAGCGATCGGCTGCGATTGTACGTGAACGGTGTCGAAGCGGACATGGCGCTAGCGCTCACAACACCATACTGGAACTACACCGACGGCAAGGACATCTACGTCGGCCGCGCCTCCGGTCCCGCCGACGACGGGGCGCTCTCGGGGAGCGGGCCCTTCCGGGGGTCGATATGCGAGTTCGCGTTGATGAGGCAGCCGCTGACCGCCGCCGAGGTGCTGGCGCTCTATCAGGCCTACCCCGCGCCCGCCGAGTACAAGATCCTCGCCGACTCCTGGAACCGCGTGATCCGATGAGGGACTACGCGGCACGCCGCTCGACCGGGTGGGATCGCTGCGGCCTGTGCCTGGCGACCATGCGGTCGTACTCGGCGAAGTCGAGGCGGGCGAAGAGGGCGGCGAGCCGGGGATCGAACTGGCTCCCGGCGACACGCTCGATCTCCTCGAGGACCTTCTCGCGCGGCATGGCCGGCCGGTAGGCGCGGTTGGAGCTCATCGCGTCGAACGTGTCCGCCAGCGCGAGGATCCGTGCCATCTCGGGGATGTCCTCGCCGCTGAGGCCGTCGGGGTACCCGTGACCGTCGTAGCGCTCATGGTGCCAGAGCACGCCGGGCAGGATGTCGGCCAGCTGCGGGATCCCGCGCAGGATCTCGTACCCGATTCTCGGGTGGCGCTTGATGGCCTCGAACTCCTCGTCGCTGAGCTTGCCCGCCTTGCAGAGCACCGCCTCGGGCACGCCGATCTTGCCGACGTCGTGCATCAGCCCCGCGATGTGGATGCGCTCGATATCGGCCTCGGACAAGCCGGCCGCGCCGGCCAGGCGTGCCGCGAGGTGCGCCACCCGCTCCGAATGCCCCCGGGTGTAGCTGTCCTTGGCGTCCACCGCGGCGGTGATCGCTCGCAGCGAGCCGACGAACGTGCGCTGCTTCTCGCGCAGGAGCGAGACGACCTCGAGATAGCTCTGCACGAACGCCCCGACCGTGTCGAACACCCGCGTGTCGTAGGTGCTCAGCTGGGGGTCGTCGCCCGTCTTCTCTCCCCCGAAGATGAGGCCGATGCTCCGGCCGCCGCTCCCGATGGGGAAGACCATGATCTGATCGCGCGTCCCCAGCAGCGGCGAGATGCGCTCGTCGCTCAGGATCACCGTGCCCGCCCCGGCGTCGAACTCCTCGGCGTGCTCCCGCGTGAAGTCCAGGAACGCGGCCTCGTCGGCGGGCGGCTCGCCGGCGGACAGGAACGTGGGACGACACTCGTCATCGCCCCACGGCGCCCACGTGAGCACCAGCGCGTCCCAGCGGAAGTGCGTCGCGTCGAGCACGCCGCGCAGCGCGTCGGTGAGAAAGACCGTCGGCTCGCCGATGTTGCGCACGGCGCGGGCGAGCCCGTACGTCAGCTCGATGTGCTCGTACGCGTCGGCCAGTGTCTGCGTGAAGCCGTCGAGCGAGGCCGCGTCGTGCTCGGCCTTCTCGAGGTCGGCGGCCATGTCCATCAGCAGGCTGCTGAGGCGCGAGACCTCGGCGGACGCGAAATCGGCGATGGGCAGGAGCGACTTGGCGGTCGCGACGGCGTCCACGCCCGCCCGCTTGCACCCCGTGACGAACTCGGGGGCGTGGAGCGCATCGGAGGAGAGGAACATCGCCGCCGTCCACTCGATGACCCTGCGGCGCACGCGGAGCGGGATGAGCAGCACGCGGCAGCCGCGGAACAGCTCCACCGGTCCGGCCGGCGCGGCCTCCGAGGCGCCCGGCACGGCGGCGCCGAGGCGCTCTACGAGCAGCGGGTTGCACAGCCACGTCGCCCGCACCCCGGCCGCCGAGGGCGCCTTGAGCACGCGCCCCTCGTGCGAGAGCCGCCAGGTCAGGATGCCCAGGCGCTCGAGGCGCTCGCGCAGGGCCCCGTGCCTGTCGGCGTCGCGCGGAGGCAGACGGTGCATCACGCGGCCTCCGACTTGCTGCCGCCGATGAGCTGCTCGACGACCTCCAGGATCTGGTGAACGCTGAACGGCTTGGCGAGCACCCGCACGATGTTGGAGATCTCGAACTCCTCACCGGGCAGCACGTATCCCCGGGCCGTCAGCAGCACCACGGGCACGCCCGCGAGCGAGGCGTCGGCGCCGAGGGCGGCCGCGAACTCCACGCCGCTGAGGAACGGCATCTGAAGATCCGTGATGACGAGGTCCGGCGTCGTCTCCTGGGCCGCGAGCAGACCCTCCTCGCCATCGGAGGCGGTCACGACCGTGTAGCCCGCGGCCTCGAGCTTGCGGCCCACGACCAGGGGGATGTGCGGCTCGTCGTCAACGAGGAGGACGGTGCCCCGGCTCATGTGTCAATCTCCGCTTGTCTTGCAGCAACATGGGGATACGACCCCGGTAAGTGTCGGCCAGACGGGGCCGCCGCTTGACGCCGCGGGGGCGGGACAGGGCATTCCCCCGACAGGGAGCGCCGCCGCGCACGCCCCCGTGGTGGTAGCATCCGGGCATGTCGAACGCGACAGATTCCTCCCCCCGCGGGCGTCGGACGCCTGACGCGGCGAGTTCTCGGACCTCCGACGACCTCGCCGGCTGTCTCGAGGCGGTGCTGCTCTGCGCCGACCGGCCGCTCCCGGTCGCCCGACTGGCGCACGCGGCGGGGCTGTTGGCCGAGGGGGAGGCGGCGGGGGAGCAGGTCCCGGCGACGGCCCGCGAGGCGGTTGAGGGCGCCCTTGGCGACCTAAACGCCTTGTACGAGCAGACCGGCCGGGCCTTCCGCATCGAGGCCGTCGCCGGGGGATACCGCCTGATGACGCTGCCCCGGTTCGCGCGGGCGGTGGCCGCCCTGCAGCAGCAGAAGGCCCAGAACCGGCTGAGCAAGGCGGCCGTCGAGACGCTGGCGATCATTGCCTATCGCCAGCCGGTCACGCGCGCGGAGATCGAGAGCATCCGCGGCGTCGCGTGCGGCGAGGTGCTCAAGACGCTGCTCGATCACCGTCTCGTGACGATCCAGGGAAGGGCGGAGGAGCTTGGCCGCCCCATCCTCTACGGCACGACGCGTCAGTTCCTCGACACCTTCGGGCTCGCATCGCTGAAGGATCTTCCCGCGGTCGCGGACTTTGGAGCAAGCGCATGACGTCCAACAGGGCCATGAGAGATTTTTGTCGGCTCGCGATCGCGACGCCCCTTGTCCTGCTGCTCGGCGCGTGCGCCTCCACGGGGGCCGTCTCCGGGCGCGTGCTCCCGGGCGACGCGGGGATCGCGACGGTCGTCCAGGCGAACGATCCGCGGCTGCAGGAGTCGGGCGTGCCGGGCGTGCAGATCCGGATCACCGACGGGAGCGGCGGGATGGGCTCCATCGCCGAAGCGGTCTCCAAGAGCGATGGATCGTTCTCGCTGCGCGTGCCGCGGGATCAGATGTCCGAGCGGCTGCAGATCCACGCCGCGGCCGAGGGGATCGTCCCGCTGCACAGCGCGATTTTCCTGCCGATGGATGGCCGGAAGCTGCTGGTGTTCGTCCAGCCTACGGGAGAGCGGGAGTCGGAGCGGTGAGACGCGAGGATCGGGCTGTCCGCCGGACCTACAGGTTCAGGCTGACGGGGCTGGTCTACCTGGCGGTGACGGCGTTTCTCGCGGTAGCGGCGATCTCGAGCCAGAACAACCTCCTCTTCTGGTGTCTGGGACTCGCGCTGGCCGGCATCGCCGTCTCTGGGTTGGCGTCCGGCGCGGGTCTCACCGGCATCCGCGCCGAGCGCCAGGCGGTGCCCGACTCCAGCGTGGGCGGCGAGATGATCGTCCGCTATCGGATCCACAACCGCAACCGCCTCACGCCCGCGTTCGGGCTGGTGATCAGCGAGTGCGAGCCGGCGCGGCGCCGGCGCGTCGCCACGCCGTGGCAGCGCTATGCAACCCGCCCCGTGGCGTTCGTCGCGAGCGTCGCGCCGGGGGCGACGGTGTACGCCGAGGCGCGTGCCCGCGCGTTCCGTCGGGGCCGTCCCGAGTTCACGGAGTTCGTTATCGCGTCGACGTTCCCCTTCGGTCTGGCCAACAAGTCGCTGCGGTTCGTGCAGCGGAGGGCCGCGCTCGTGTACCCGAGCGCGACGCCGGTGCGCCCGTCGGTCCTCAAGGCCGTCGGCGCGGGTGGTGAGAGCGCGGGGCCGGGCGTCACCCGGGACGGGAGCTGGGGTGACCTCTACGGCATCCGCGAATACCTGCCGGGCGACTCCATGCGAGCGATCTCGTGGAGGGCCAGCGCGAGAGTCAACGCGCTCGTCGTGAAGCAGCACGCGCTCCCTTCCCCGAGGCGCGTCTGGGTGCGCCTCGAGCTCGGCGGTGAGACGGACGCCGAGCTCGTGGAGGCGACGATCAGCCTCGGCGCGGGGGTCCTCCACGCGGCCGCGGACGAGGGCTTCGCCATCGGCCTGCTCTGCCCGGAGCACGCCCTTGCGACGCACCCGGTCACGGGGCGGGCCGGCCTGCGGAACGCGCTCTCGCGGCTGGCGCTCATCGGGGAGGGATCCGGCGAACGGCTGATTCGCGACGCGCCCGCGGAGCCCAGCCTCCGTGACGCGGTGATCACCGTCCGGCCCCGCGCGGGCGCCGGCGCCGGGCTCGCCCTCGCGCCGGACGCCGAGGGCGCCTGGCGCGCCGGGCCCGCGCCGCGGGGCGGCGCCGGGGGGCGGGCGGCATGACCGCGGGAACGCGGAGGGCGAGGCTGCTTCTGATCGCGTGCGCGTGCGCGGTCCTCGCGTACGCGTCCGCCTCTCCCGCGCCGGGGAGCGTGCTGCTCGCGCTCCTGGTAGGGCTGGTCGGGGTCGGCCTGACGGGACCACGCGTGGGGCTCGTCGTCCCCCGGTGGATCATCGCCCTCGTGACAGTGGTCGTCCTGGTGCGCACGCTCACGCTGGCGCTCGAGAACGGCCTGGACGTCCACGACTTCGCCGAGTTCGTCGCGTGGATGATGGCGGTGAAGGTGTTCGACCGACGAACGCCGAGCGATGACGCCCAGCTGCTCGCCCTCTCGGTCTTCCTCTGCGTCGCGGCCATGCTCGTCAGCAACGCGCTCGCGGTGGCCGTCCTCTCCTTCATCTACCTGCCCTGCATCGCGTACGCCGCGATGCTCGTGCAGCTCCGCACGAGCCTCGAGCGGGCCCAGCGTCTGGCCGCGCGGGGTTCCGGCCGCGCCGACGTGCCCGAGGTGCGCCCGGCCGGCTCGGTGGGCTCGGCGGCGGCCATGTTCCGGACGAGCGCGGTCGGGCTTCTCCTCGGCTTCGTCATCGCCGCGCTGGTGTTCGTGGTGCTGCCACGCGGCGCCGGCCTGCGCCAGTTCGGGAGGTGGGGCAACCCGTCGGTGGGCAGGGTCGTCGGCTTCGCCGACCGGGTGCGGGTGGGCGCCGGCGGGGCGATCTCGGTCTCCCACACGCCGGTGCTGCACATGCGGGTCACCGACGCCGACGGCAACCCGATCGGGGGCCCGGGGGCGGTGCGCTATCTGCGCGGCGCGGTGCTCGACGACTACGAGCGCGGGATCTGGTCCGCCTCCCACGACCCCTCGGTCGTGGGGGAGAAGGGCGAGAGGGTCCCGCACCAGACCGATGCCCTCGGGGGTTCCGACCGCGACTCGATGATGTACCAGCACGTGACGCTCCTCAACACCTCGAGCGAGTACTCGTACATCTTCACGATCTGGCGCCCGACCGAGGTCACCTACCTGGACTTCACGCGGAGCGCGCTGTACCGGCCCGAGGGAACGGTCATGGTCGCGGGGAGGGGCGGGAAGCTCCGGTATATCGCGAGGTCGTCGGCCTTCGACCGCGCGTTTCTCCGCCGCCAGACCCGACCGGCGACCTCCTGGCCCTCGCCGGTCGTCAGGGGGGTCGCAGAGGAGGTCCTGGCCTCGGTGGAGATCGAGCCGGATCCCGCCAAACGCCCCATCGGCGACGACTCGCTCGCGATCAACGCCTTCCGGCGCCACTTCTGGTCCCGCTACACCTACAGCCTCGACAGCCCGGCCCCTCCGCCGGGCGTCGAGCCCGTCGACTGGTTCCTCGCCGAGGGAACGAGCGGCCACTGCGAGTACTACGCCTCCGCCCTCGCGGCGTTGTGCCGCAGCGTCGGCATCCCCGCGCGGGTGGTCACCGGGTACGTGGCGGCGGAGTACAACGCGGCGACCGGGCACTACGTCGTGCGCGAGAGCAATGCGCACGCGTGGGTCGAGGCCCAGGTCGAGCCGGGCGTGTGGAAGACCTACGACGCGACGCCGCCGAGCGACCTTCTCGCCCAGCACGGGCCCGAGCCGGGGCTGATGGCCCGGGCGGGCCGGGCGCTGGACGCGATCAACTACGCGTGGGTGAACTCGGTCGTCTCCTACGACGGCGATGACCGGTCGGAGCTGCTCGGGTGGATCGAGCCGCTCAGCGGCGCGGTCTCCGGGCGCATCGGCAAGCTGCTCGAGGCCGCTCGGCTCGCGCCCCCAAAGGTGCTCGTGAGCACGGCGGTTCGGATCGTGCTGGCGATCCTCGGGGGCGCGGCGGCCGCCGTGGTCGCCGTCCGACTCCTGCGCCGACTGCGCCGTCACCTCGCCCGGCGTCCCCGCGCCATCCCCGCGAGGATCGCCGACGCGGAGATCCGCGATCGGGTCCGGACAACGCCGCTCTACCAGGAGATGCTCGAGATGCTGCGACGCGCGGGATTCTCCAAGCCGGCCTGGCAGCCGCCCGCGGCGTGGGGCGAGTCCCTGGCCGCGCGCTCCCCGTTGCTGGCGGAGAACGTGCTGCGCCTGTCGGAGCTGTACTACATCATGCGGTTTGGGGGCCGGGCGCTGACCGCCACCGAGAGGGCCGACGCCCGTCGGCTGCTCGGCGAGCTGGCCACCGCTCTCCGTGCCGGCTCGGCGCGACAGGCCTGATTCTCGGTCGTGGGATCGTGCGGATCGTGCCGGTCAGGGGGGATCTGGTTCTCGACCGCCGGCCATGGCGCCCGTGAGGCTGAACCGGTCGGCCGGGGTCGACGATGCTCCCGGAGGGAAGGCCGGAGGTCCAGAGATGCCCGCAAATCGTTCTCGCACAGACCGTTGGCGTGACTGCCTGTGGCAGGTGTACGAGCGCGGGGGCGCCCTTGAGATCTCGCTCGCCCGCGACGAGCAGGCGGGCGAGAGGGGTCACGACCTCATCTGGAGGGTGAAGATCCTCCAGCTGACCGACGCGGAGATCTTCGTCGATCAGCCGGCGGCGTTCGGGCGGAGCTTCCGGCTGGAGCCGGGGGCGCAGATCGTCGGCGCGATGAGCATCGGGCAGAACCGCTGGATGTTCCGCAGCCGGGTCCTCCCCGCGCAGGGCGAGGGACGACTCCGTCTCGAGATGCCGGAGCACGTCGAGCGCTGCCAGCGGCGGAGCTACTACCGCGTCTCCACCGCCGCCGTCGATCTTCCCGACGTCGAGTGCTGGCCGCTCCTGGACCCCGGCTCGGTGATCGCGGCGGAGGTGGCGAACCAAGCGCATGTGAGGGCGATGGAGCGCCTGCGTGCCGACCCGTCGGGCGCGCAGGGCGCCACCGTCGACACCGAGCCCCTCCTGCCGGACGTCGGGCCGCGGTTCACGGCCCACCTGGTCAACATCTCGGGCGGCGGGCTCGGGCTGACGATCCCGCCGGGTGAGGCCTCGGGGCTCGACCGGGCGAGGTACCTCTGGATGCGGCTGGACCTCCGCCCCGACATCGCGGCCCCGATCGCGATGACCGGCAGGCTGGTTCACACCCACATGGACAGCGCACAGAACGTCCACGCGGGCATCGCCTTCGAGTTCGGCTTCCACGCCGGGCACCGCGATTTCGTTGTCGGGCAGATCTCCGCCGTGGTCGCCCGGCTCCAGGCCGCCCAGGCTCGGCGCGAAGCCGCCTAAAGACCGAACGTGATGACCAATTCTGGCCGCGCTCGTGCCTGGGCGCGCGCGCCTAGCCACTTGGTGTACCATAGCTGCCGCCCGGGCGGGCCGGGCAGTTTGGTTGATTGACGTCGCCGTGCTCTGTGCGCGGGGTCTGTGGAGTTCTGGACGCTCTGCGATGTCGAACGGGAAGAACCATCCAGGCCGCGCGGCGTACCCCCCGGTGCGGTGGTGCGCTGTAGGCATCTGGTCGCAGGGGGAAATGTGCACCCGTGCAGGCCCGGAGGGGCCGACCGACCGGGTCGAATCGTGGGGTCTGTGGGCGGGCTTGCGGAGCGGGGATCCCGCTCCGGACCCGTCGGACGATTAGCAGCAGAGCGATCCAGCACACAGCGGGGTTCCGGCGGCGTCCCGATGTTCGGACTGCGCGATGGCATGCGCGGTGCGGGATGGAAAGGACTGTGTGCATGAACCCGGCATTGCTCTTGCTGGCTCAGATGAACTCGGGCGTGGCCATCGCGCTGATCGTGCTGGCCCTGCTCCTGGGCGCGGGCGCGGGCGTCTACCTCAACCGCGCGCTGTCGGCGCGCGCCCTCCGGGCGGCCAAGGACGAGGCGAAGCAGATCCTCGAGAGGGCGCAGGCGGACGCGAGAACGGCGGCGGAGAAACTGCGCCTCGACGCGGAGAAGGAGTCGTTGCAGCGCAAGGAGAAGCTCGACGCCGAGATCGAAGCCTCACGGGCGGAACTCCGGGAGACCGAGCGGAGGCTGGGGAAGCGCGAGGACGTCCTGCACGCCAAGGAGGAGACGCTCGGGCAGCGCGAGGCCTCGCTGGGCAGGCGAGACGACAAGCTCCGTGAACGTGAGCGGCAGATCGACGAGCGGGAGAAGCAGGTCGAGGAGACCATTCGGCGTCAGACGGAGAAGCTGCACGAGCTGGCCCGCCTCTCGCCGGACCAGGCCCGGGAGATGCTTCTGGCGCGCGTGGAGGAGGAGAATCGTCACGAGGTCGCGAAGGTCGTTCGGCAGGTGATCGAGGATGCCGAGGAGGAGGCCAAGACCAAGGCCACCGAGATCACCCTCATGGCGATCCAGCGGATCGCGACCGAGGTCACCAGCGAGTCCACCGTGCGGACGGTGGCGATTCCCTCCGACGACATGAAGGGCCGGATCATCGGGCGCGAAGGGCGGAACATCCGCGCGATCGAGCGGGCCACCGGAGTGGACATCATCGTGGACGACACGCCCGGCGTGATCGTCGTCAGCTGCTTCGACAAGGTCCGCCAGGCGGTCGCGGTCGAGGCCCTGGAGCGTCTCATCGCCGACGGGCGTCTGCACCCGACCCGCATCGAGGAGGTCGTCGAGAAGACCCGAGACGAGATCAACGAGCGGATCACCAAGTTCGGCAAGGAGGCCTCGCTCGAGGTGAACATCCGCGGGCTGCACCCCAAGATCGTCGACGCGATGGGGCGCCTGCACTTCCGCACCAGCTACGGGCAGAACGTGCTGAGACACTCGGTCGAGGTCGCCTTCCTCAGCCAGATCATCGCCGAGCAGCTCGGGCTCGACGGCCGGCTCGCCCGCCGCTGCGGGTTCCTCCACGACATCGGCAAGGCGATGGACCACGAGATGGAGGGCGGCCACCCGAAGATCGGCATGGAGTTCGCCCGTCAGCACGGCGAGCGCGACGAGGCGGTGCTCAACGCCATCGGCGGGCACCACGCCGACATCGCGGCGACGACCTACTACACGCCCATCGTGATGGCGGCCGACGCCGTCTCCAGCGCCCGGCCCGGCGCCAGGCGAGAGAGCATGGAGAAGTACATCCAACGCCTCAACGAGCTCCAGGACATCGCCCTCTCGTTCAAGGGCGTCAACGAGGCGTACGCCATCCAGGCGGGGCGCGAGGTCCGCGTGATGATCGACGCCGAACGGGTCAGCGACGACGAGGCCTTCCTCATCGCTCACGACATCGCCAAGCGCGTGAGCGAGGAGATGACCTTCCCGGGGGAGATCAAGGTGACCGTGCTCCGTGAGACTAGGGCCATCGAGTTCGCACGCTGAGCCGCGCGAGGGCGACGCGCGGCGAAGTTCCCGCGCCGTGCTCCTGAGGCTGATCCTCGCGGCGATCGCCGCGGCGGCCCCGTTCCTCGCGCCGGGCTGCCTGGAGGCCAGCGCCTTCTACCACCCGCGGGCGAGCGGGAGCGCCACGCCCGCCGCATTCGAGGATGTCCGCTTCCCGACCACCGACGGCCTGACGCTCCACGGCTGGTTCATACCCGCCAGGGGCTCGGACCGGCCGGCCGGCCCCGCGCCCACCGTCCTGCACGTCCACGGCAACGCGGGGGACGTCTCCAGCCACCGCTTCGCGTGCGAGTTTCTGGCGGAGCGAGGCTTCAACGTCCTGCTCTTCGACTACCGGGGCTTCGGGCGATCGGACCCGCCCCGCGGCCTGCTCCGTCGCGAGAAGCTGGCGCAGGACACTCGGGCCGCGCTCGACTATCTGGCCACGCGCCGGGACGTCGACCCGGGGCGGGTGGCGGTGTTCGGCTACAGCCTCGGCGCGGTGCTGGGCCTGGGCGCGGCGGAGCGCGACGGCGTGCGCGCCGTGGTCGCGTACGCCGGCTTCGCGAGCTGGAAAGGGATCGCCGGCGATCACGGGGGTCTGCTCGGGCGCGTGCTCATCCCCGGGGGCCAGGACGCGACGGAGTCGGTCGCTTCGCTGGGTGATCGCCCGCTGCTCATCGTCCACGGCACGCACGACCGCGTCGTGCCGTTCCGCCACGCCCTGCTCCTGCTCGACGCGGCCGAGTCGGCCGGTGTTCACGCCGAACTCTTGCGGATCGAGGGGGGAGACCACATCTCCATCGGCTCGGATCAGCGGGTGCGCGACGCGGTCGAGGCGTTTCTGCGGGGGGCGCTGGACGCTCCGCCGCCGTGACCGCGCGTCGGAGGCGGCCGCCGCTAGGGAATCTGCTCGCTCCTCGACCACGAGAGGGCGTCGTCGAATGTCGTGACCCGCGCGTCGGCGAGCATCTGCGCCGCCAGCTCGTCCATGAGCAACCGCTCCTGACGGACCCGCAGCTCGCGATCCAGGCTTGTGCGCGACGCCTCGAGCGTGACGCCGTCGGCCGGGATCCGCTCGTCCATGTACACCAGCGCGAACCCATTCCGGATCGCCACGATCGGCCCGACCTGCCCCGGGGAGAGCGCGGCGGCCGCCGAGCGGATCGAGGCCTCGTACGCCGGGTCCTCGGTGCTGAAGGGCTCGATCAGCCCGCCGCGCGCGCCCGACGGATCCGTTGATCGGGCCTCCGCGAGCGTCATGAAGCGTGCCTCGAGCCCCGCCGGGTCCCCCGCCAGAACATCCTGGCGCGCGGCCTGCGCCTCTCGCTCCGTGGGCACGACGATGATGCGGATGCGCACGCGCTCGCCGTGCTGCACCCGCCACGCGAGCTCCACCTGGTCGGCGCGGACCTCGACGCGATCCCGGACCAGCGCCCTGAGCATCGCGTTGCGCCGGAGCAGCGAGGCGTACCGAAGCGGGCCCAGCCCGCGCCGCTGGCGCACCCGCGAGACCAGCTGTCCGCGGTCCGTCTCCTCGGCGCTCCCCGCCGCGAGCATCTGCTCGAGCAGTTGCCGTTCGCGGGCGAGATCGGCCTCACCGACCGAGTGCCCGCGCCGCGCGGTCTCCGCCGCGAGCAGGCGCTCGAGGGCGATCTCCTCGATCACCGCGGCGCCCGCGGCCTCGGCAAGCGGCCCGCGGAGATCGTCCCACTCGACGGGCTCGCCATTGACGGTGACGGGCGGGGGCCCCGCCTCGCCCGAGATGGATCTCCCCCCGCCCTGACGGGCGTACGCCTCAGCCCGCTCGAGCCCCTTGAACTCCGACGACTCGCCCGAGCCGCCGGCGCACCCGTGGAGGAGCAGAGCGCCGGCGAGGAAGAGGCCGCGGGAGGGGAGCGGACACCGAAGTCGGATCTGACGGCGCATGCCGGGATCAGAGGGAACCGCGCCCCGCTGGTCAACCCTTCCGGCCCGGGCGGGGTATCTTCAGGGGAGGCTCCGTGGCGCGCCCCGCGATGAACGACCAGACCCCGCACATGCCAGCGCCGACCCCCAAGCCGCGATCGACGATCTGTCCTTATTGCGGAGCCCGCAGCGGCAACCTCTCCAGGTGCGACGTCTGCCGGGGGCTCTTCGATCCGCTCTCGCGGCAAGCCACCCAGAACGCCATGGGCCCCTGGTTTATCCGGGACGAGGCTCGACCCCATCGGCCGGGGTGCTCCTACGAGACGCTGGTCCGCATGATCGATCGGGGAGAGATCACGCTCGACACGGTGCTCCGGGGACCCTCCACCCTCCAGTTCTGGACGCTCGCCCGATGGTGCCCCGGGGTGGCGCATCGGCTCGGCGTGTGTCACAGCTGCGCCGAGCGCGTCGAGCCGACCGACCCCGCGTGCGCCAAGTGCGGCGCCGCATTCAGGGTCTATGCCGAGCGACAGCATCTCGGTCTCGGCGAGATTAGATATATCCCGGGGCGGCCCGGTCCGGGTGCGTCGGACGTTCTCGGCGAGTCCGCGCCCGGCCCGTCGGTGCTCGCGGAGTCGGGGACGCCGACCAGCACGGCAGGGGAAGCCGAGGACCCCGAGACAGCCGCGAGGCTCGGCCGGCTTTCCAAGCAGCTGGCCGTGTCGCGCCGTTGGGCCGTGGCGTGGTCCGTCGCTTTCCTGCTGCTCGCGGCGGTGGTTGCAGGCGCGCTCATCATGCCCCTCCTCGACCTTGAGGCGGGGCCGGCGAATGCGTGGCTTCGCAAAGCCGAGCCGATTCAGGGCGAGGTGCGCGGGCCAAACATCAGTGAAAATGCCCCAGCAATTCTACTGCATAATACCATTGAAGCGCCCGGCACAGCTCCTCCGCCAGTGGGCGAGGACGGCGAAGAACCTCTCACGGAGTCTCCGCCCGCAGCGGAGTCCGATCCCGGACCAGGGAGTACGCCAGGGACCGAGGACGAAGCGACGCGAGGCGGTGACATGGGCGGTGACGGCGTCGCGCCGGCCGCCGATCCACGGGTCGAGGCGTACGCCAATTTGCGACGACTTCGCTGAAGCGCGTCCCGATATCCCCCGGTTCGTGGTAAAGTACACGAGAGGGCTAACTCTGGCTCCGCCCGTTCGGGCGCTGACTCGGCAATTTGGAGACTGGACCATGAAGGACCACGCCAAGCGATTGGGGGCAGCGTTCACGTTGATCGAGTTGCTTGTGGTGATCGCGATCATCGCCCTGCTGATCGGCATCCTGCTGCCCGCGCTCGGCGAGGCGAGGCGGGCGGGGAAGCTGGCGGTGTGCCAGTCGCACATCCGGCAGTTCGGCACCGCCGCGGGCACCTACTCGGCCGATTTCGAGGATCGCATCTTCGCTTTCACATGGAATCGGCAGACGCTGGGACAGACGCAGTATCCCGATCTGGAGGGGCCGTACTCCTCCGATCTTGTCGCGGCGGCGCGGCAGGCGGTGGACATCATGCGCCGGCGCGCGGGGCGTGAGGACATCCCGGCGATCAACAACTGGATCCCGCACATCTACTACACGCACCTGGTGATCAACGACTACCTGGGGCACCGCCTCCCCGAGGAGATGGTCGTCTGCCCCGAGGACAGGGCGAGGCGCAACTGGCAGGACGATCCCCGCAACATGTTCGACAACGGCGCGTGGGAGCCGGCCCAGCCGGACCCGGTGCCCGAGAACAAGCGCTGGCCGTACAGCTCGACGTACGTGGTCACCATCGCCTCCTTCGACCGCAACCAGAGCAGCCAGATCAAGGCGCAGAGCGGGAACTCGGTGACCCGGCGCGTGCAGAACGCCGGCGCGTTCAACTCGTTCCTCGTCCCGGGCGGCGCCGATCTGGGCAACCTCAAGATCTCGGATGTGGACTTCCCATCGGCGAAGGTCCATATGTACGACGAGTTCGCCCGGCACTTCGGGACCAACGAGTACTTCTTCCTCGACCCCGAGGCGCGCGAGCCGCTGGTCATGTTCGACGGATCGGGCAACGTCCGGCGCACCGGCGACGCAAACCTGGGCTGGACGCCGCGCAACCCGAGCAAGCCCGACTACTCCATCCGGTACAACCCCGCTCCGGAGGACGCCTGGTACCCCCGCCCGCGCAACCCGGCGGGCGATTACTGGCCGGCAATCTATAACTACACCCGGGGCGGCCTCAAGGGCTTTGATTTCGGCGGCGAGCCGCTGAACACGGGCCAGGACTGAGCCCTCTCCAGTTGCTGAAGGCGGGTGCAACGCCCTACTGTCTGTCATAGCGCGCGCTGAGCGCGTGACCGGCGGACGGAGGAGGGTGCGCCCATGAGAGTGCTCATCGCCGACAAGTTTGAGAAGCAGGGGATTGATGGGCTCAAGGCCCTGGGGTGCGACGTGGTCTTCCAGCCCACACCCATGGAGGAGCTTCCGGGGGTGATCGCCCGGTACGACCCCCGGGTGCTGGTGGTCCGGTCCACCAAGGTGCCCGCCGGGGCGATCGACGCGGGCTCCTCCCTCCGCATGGTCATCCGGGCAGGGTCGGGGTTTGACAATATCGACGTCGCGGCGGCGACCGAGCGGGGGATCGCCGTGTGCAACTGTCCGGGGATGAACGCGGTCGCGGTGGCGGAGCTGGCCATGGGCCTCCTGATCTGCTGCGACCGGCGGATCCCCGACCAGACAGCCGATCTTCGGGCCGGCGTCTGGAACAAGAAGGAATACGGCAAGGCGCGGGGGATCAAGGGCTCCACGCTCGGCATCGTCGGGGTGGGGAACATCGGCTCGGAGCTGGTCAAGCGGGCGACGGCCTTCGGGATGACGATCCACGCCTGGACCCGGGACATCACCCCGGAGCGGGCGCGGATGATCGGGGTCGAGTGGTGGGGATCGGGCCGGAGCGAGCTGCTGACGATGGTCTCGCGCTGCGACGCGGTGAGCGTGCACGTGGCGCTGACCGACGAGACGCGTGGGCTCTGCGACAAGGCCTTCTTCGACTACATGAAGCCCGGGGCGTTCTTCATCAACACTTCGCGGGGGGCGGTCGTGGATGGGGAGGCGCTCGCCGAGGCGATCCAGAGCAAGGGGATCCGGTGCGGGCTTGATGTGTGGACGGACCAGCCCGCCCCGGCCGACACCGAGTTCCACGACGAGCTGATCAAGCTCCCTGGCGTCTACGGCACGCACCACTGCGGCGCCTCGACGGACCAGGCGCAGCTGGCCGTGGCCGACGAGGTCGTGCGCATCGTCCGCGTGTACCAGGACACCGGGCAGTTCGAGAACCGCGTGAACGGCGAGGCGCCGAAGCCCACCGTCCGCCAGACAAGCCCCACCGCCGAAAGGGTGAGATCATGACCACTGCCGCCACATCGACCGACCGCGTGCTCAACTTCTCCGCCGGGCCCGGCGTGCTGCCGGAGGAGGTCCTCCGGCAGGTGCAGGAGGACGTGTGGAACATTGCCGGCACGGGCGTGGGCATCATGGAGCACTCGCACCGCGCCGCGACCTACGACCGGATCATCGCGGAGGCGATCGCCGATTGCCGCAAGGTCGGCAACGTCAGCGAGGACTACGCGATCCTGTTCATGACCGGGGGCGCCAGCTCGCAGAACCATCTGATCCCGGCGAACCTGCTGCCCGAGGGCGGGACGGCCGACTACATCGTGACGGGCTATTGGGCGAACAAGACCGCGAAGGAGTGCAAGGTCTACGGCAACGCCCACCTGGCCTTCGACGGCAAGCCGACGAACTACACGTTCATCCCCTCGCAGAAGGAGCTGAAGTTCTCCGAGAGGCCCGCGTACGTGCACTACACCAGCAACAACACCATCATGGGGACGGAGTTCCACTACGTTCCGCAGCCGCCGGCCGGGGTGCCGCTGGTCTGCGACATGTGCAGCGACATCTTCTCGGGCCCTGTTGACGTCTCCAAGTACGGGCTGATCTATGCCGGCGCCCAGAAGAACCTGGGCCCCGCGGGCGTCACGCTGGTGATCATCCGCAAGGACCTGCTCGAGCGGACGCCCCGCCCGCTCCCGACGCTGATGACCTACAAGGTCTACGCCGAGAACGAGTCGCGTCCGAACACCCCGCCGGTCTTCGCGATCTACGTCGTCGGCCTGGTCTTCAAGTGGATCCTCAAGCAGGGCGGCCTCGGGCCCATCGCCGAGCGGAACAAGGCCAAGGCGAAGATCATCTACGACGTGCTGGACCAGTCGAGCTTCTTCAAGGGCCACGCCCGCCCCGACAGCCGCTCGCTGATGAACATCTCCTTCCACACGCCGACGCCCGAGATGGACAAGGTCTTCATCGCCGAGGCGCTCAAGGAGGGGATGGACAACCTCAAGGGCCACCGCTCGATCGGCGGCATGAGGGCCAGCGTCTATAACGCGTTCCCGGCCGAGGGCTGCGAGGTGCTCGCCCAGTTCATGCGCGAGTTCGAGCGGCGCCACGGCTGAGCCCGGTTGCTACGCCGGGCCCCCGCCCGCCGGCCGGGGGAGGGGAGCCCGGACCGCCGAGTCCGGAGAGGGTCAGTCGGCGGGACCGCGCGCGCGGTGCGCGATGCGGGCGGAGCATGCGCCGAGAACCTCGTCGACCGTGATCCGCGCCATCATCGCGCGCCCCGCGCTGGCGTTCTTGTGATCGAGCCGCTCGCCCGGCTCGAGGTGCTGGAGCACGTCGGCCTCGCGCCCGTACGGCCCGACGCGTTCCACCCGCGTGGGGCCGAAGAGCGCCACGAGCGGCCGGCCGAATCCCACCGCCATGTGCAGCGTCGCCGAGTCGTTGGCGACCACGATGGCGCTGCGCTCGACGAGCGCCATGAGCCGCGCGATCGAGGTCCGTCCAACCAGGTCGATGATCCGTTTGTCCGTGCTGGCGAGCGCCAGGAGCGGTGCGCACTGGTCGCGCTCTCCGCCACCGCCGACGACGAGCACGCGTCCGACCAGCCCCTCCCCGAGCAGCCGGCGGGCGACTTCCGCGAACCGCTCCGCCGGCCATTGCTTGCCCGGCCACCGGCTGGTCGGCGCGAAAAGGGCGAAATCATCGGTGAGCTGGGGTTCTGCGGCCGCGGCCTCGCGCTCCTCGACCGGGGCGTACAGGCGCATGTCGGGCACGGGCTCGACGCCGATGTCGCGCACGAGGGCGAGCATGCGATCGACCGTGTGCATGCGCTCCGAACCCCGTTCGCGCCGCGTGTAGAAGAGCCAGCCCAGCTCCCGGGCCGCCCGGTGCCCCACCCTGCACCGCGCCCCGGTCGCCCACGCCAGGAAGCCGGATCGGAAGAGCCCCTGCGCGTCGATCGCGAGGTCGTAGGCCGGCGCCCGCAGCGCGCCGATCCAGGCGCCGAGCTCGGCGATCCTTCCCCGGCGGAGCGACCTCCCGAGCGCGTGTCGGGGGAACGGGACGGCGGCGGTCAGCCCCGGGTGCGCCCGCACCGCGTCCACGAACGAGTCCTGCACGAGCCAGTCGATCCGCGCGTCGGGGTACGCCCGCCTCAGGCTCGCGAGCACGGGCGCCGTCCGGCAGACGTCTCCCAGCGCGCTGGGGCGGATGAGAAGGACTCGGCTGGGGGCGGGCGGCACGGGGCCGATGGTACCCCGCGTGAAAGCGTGCGTGGCCCCCTCCGAATATGATCCTGACAGGCTTTCGGGCCCGGAGAGGCCTGAGAGGAGGAACCCATGCCACGTCAGTCATTCGCCCGCGCGGCGGCGCTTGCCCTCGCCGTCGGTCTGGTCGCCCCGGCGCCTGCCCAGGAGGGGCCCCGCACCTTCCTGACCTTTGAGCACGAGGGGATCTCCAAGGCGCTCGTCGATGCGCGCGACATGCCGCTCCGGGACGCGCTCGCCAGGCTTCCCGATCGAGTGGCCCGGCTGCCGCGAGAGATCCCGGACATCCCGCCCGAGTTAGGCGGGCTGCTGGAACTGACGCTCCGGACGGTCGCTCGGCCCGCCCGAGTCGCGATCACCTACGACGGGGACAACGTCTCGGGCGGTTTCTACGGCTACGGCTTCATCGCCAGCATCGAGTGCGCGAACGAGGAGCAAGCCGCGGAGTTGCACGATGCCATTTCCGGCATGCTCAACGCGGTCGCCGAGGAGCGGGGTGTCGAGATCCCGCTGGAGGCGAGCGAGCGGTTCGAAGGGATGAGGGAGCTCATGCTTCCCCTCGGACCCGTGAGCTTCGGCCCGCGCCGGACGGATAGCGGCTGGCGCTACGAGCTGGTGGTGGGGACGATGAATGACGCGGACAGCGCGTTCGCGGAGCCGCCCAGCCTGATCGAGGCGCGCGGGTTCGAGAGCTTTGCGACGGCCTCGATCGACTTCACCGCGCTCACCCCCGTGAGCCGCATGGCCGTCAATCTTTCCGGCGCCAACGCGCCGCAGGTGCGCGAGATCGTATCGAGGCTCGAGGCGATGGGTCTCGTCGGGGAGCACGCGCTGGCTGTCGAGTACCAGACGGGCGTCACGGCCGACGTGGCGATGGCCAAATGGGTGCTGCGCGGGGCCGCCGAGCACGCCGAGGCCCTCTCCCTCGCGACGGAGCCGCTCAAAGCAGCCGACCTCGCCGCGATTCCTGCCGACGCGCTCGGGGTCTCGATCAGCAAGGCCTCGCTCGCCTCGATCGATCGCTCGCTCGAGGAGATCGCCGCACGCGGCGTCCCCGTCGAGGACGCGCTCGCGAGGTTCAGGGAGCAGACCGGCGTGGACCTCGTCGAGGACGTGCTCCACGCCCTCGGCGGCACGATCGCGCTGTACAGCGCGGAGTCCACGGGGGGCGGCTCGCTGCTTTCCACGGTGGGGATGATCGCCGTGCAGGACCGCGAACGGCTCGGCGACGCGCTGGCCAGGCTCGCCGGCACGGCGAACAGCATGATCGACGACGCGGGCGTCCCCGGCCGCTACGTCAACATCGATCGATGGAGCGTGGACGAGGGGGCCGAGCTGATCAGCCTCCGCTTCCCCGGCGTGCCCGTGCCCCTCGAGATCACGTTCGCGCTGACGGAGGATTGGCTCATCGCCGCCCTCACGCCGCAGGCCGCGGCGGCGGCCGCGCGGCAGGCGATGGGGATGGGCGACGATGGGCTCGCTTCGAACCCGCGTTTCGCGGCGGCCGTCCGCGACGTCGAGGGACTCACGAGCGTCTCCTTCGTCGATACGCCGCGCACGCTCGGCGCCGGCTACCCGCTGCTCAGCCTCGCCTCGTCCGCGATCGCCAACCTCGTGAGCACGCCGGGCAACGGCGATGAGCGGGAGATCGGCATGCTGCTGCCGCTCTACGGCGACGTCGTGAACGAGCGAGCCCGGCCCACGATCAAGCTGACCCGCTGGGAGGGCGGCGATCTGGTCACCACCGGCTCCGGCGATCGCTGCCTGTGGGTCCAGGCGGGCGGGGAGCTCGGCGTCGCGTCCGCGGCTTTCCCGCTCGTGGCCGCCGGGGTGGGCGCGGCCGTCCTCGCCGCCAACGAGCATCGCATGGGCGCGGTCGAGCCCGGAGAGATTCCGGAGCTGACGGCGGAGACCCTCCGACGCGCCGTGCTGATCGACCCGATCGCTCAGGCAACGGCCCTCGCGATGGCCGTCCTTGATCTCGAGGATTCGGCCCGCGGGAAAGACCCGCTGCGCGGGGCGAGGCCGTGATACTCTCTCGGGCATGACACGCCAAAGGCGAGTCCGGAGCACGCACGGGGCGAGCGCCGCGGCGGCGATGCTCGCCCTCGTCGGGCTGGGGGGCGCCAGAGCCCCGGGTCAGGACGACGCCGAGGCCCCCGCGTGGGGACTGCTCTGCGTGAGCGATGATCAGCCGCAGGCGGCGGGCGAATTGCTGACGATCGCGGGCGGCGTGCTCGGTTGGGCGTCGGGCGAGAGCGCTTGGGAGGACGTGGCGGCGCGCCTCGCGAACCCCGATGCAGAGCGAGGCGCCGTGGCCTGGCGGCTTGTATGCTCGGGGTCCGACGCGCTCATTCCGGCTCGCGACGCCGGTGAGGCCTCGCTTTCCGATTCGTTCTCGTTCGATCTCGCCGCCGACCTCAACGCCCTGCGCCGCCTGTCGGAGCAACCCTTCAGCCGCTCGGTTCGGGGACGGTCCCTCGACGCGCTCGGGATCGACAACGCACGGCGTGCCCGCCTGTCGGGTGTCCTCCCCGCGTCCGACGACGGTCTGTCGATCGTCCTCTTCAGCGAGTCGAGGTCTCAGGGTCCGGGGCGCTGGCATCCGGAAACGGTGGCCACGGTGCGCCTCGCATCAGGCGGCGGGGAGGAGACAAAGGTCCTTGAGCTTGACTTCGGCGGGCAGTGGGAGGGCGTCGGCTTCACGCTCGCAGACCTCTGCCTGGCGATGGATCCAGCCTCGGGGGCGATCTCGCCACAGGAGCGCTTCGCCGCGTGGGGGGCGCCGCGCGTCGGCGCCCTCAGGGGGCTTCTCGCGCGACTGGGCCCCGCGGTGTGGATCTGGCGTGATCCGGGCGGGGAGGGTGTGGCCGCGGCGGTTCCGCTGAGGCGGGCGACGACGCAACGCGAGGTCGCGTCCGATCTGCGTGCGGTCCTCGGCGCTCGCCTCTCATGGGAGCGAGATCCGTCCGCGGAGCGGGTCGGCACGCTGGCGCTCACGATCGATGCGGGCCCGGACGCTGATCGGCGTCTGTCGGTGCGGTTCGTCACGGCCGGCGGGCGCACCGTGCTGGCGATCGCGCTGCGGGAGGGAGCGCTGGAACGGGTCCCCGGCGTGCTCGAGGCCCTCGCCCGGTGAGCGCGTGGTTCAGACCGTGAGCGCCCGCATCACCTCGGTGATCGTGGTGCGTCCCGCCCGCGCCTTGGCGTAGCCGTCCTGCTTGAGCGTGGTCAGGAGGTCGCCACGCAGGGCCGCGGCGGCGATCTGGGGCGCGTTGACGCGCTCCATGACGAGCTCCCTGAGTTCGTCGGACATCGAGAGCAGCTCGTAGACACCCTGGCGTCCGCGGTAGCCCGTCGCGCGGCATGCACGGCAGCCCACGCCCCGGACGAGCGTCTCCTTCGGGCCCAGCTCGAAATCACGCGGCAGGTCGGCCGGGTCGGGCCGGTAGCGCTCGGCGCATTCGGTGCAGACGCGCCGGACCAGCCGCTGGGCGAGGATGCCCTCGACCGAGGAGGCGACCAGGAAGGGCTCTACTCCCATGTCGAGCAGACGCGTGGTCGCGCCGGGGGCGTCGTTGGTGTGCAGCGTCGAGAAGACGAGGTGGCCCGTGAGCGAGGCCTGGACCGCGGTCTCGGCGGTCTCCTTATCGCGGATCTCGCCGATCATGACGACATCCGGGTCGTGTCGCAGGATCGAACGCAGGCCGGAGGCGAAGGTGAGGCCGACGCGGCTGTTGACCTGGATCTGGTTGACGCCGCCGACGTGGTACTCGACCGGATCCTCCACCGTGATGACCTTGATCTCGTCGGAGACGATCCGGTTGAGCGAGGCGTAGAGGGTCGTCGACTTGCCCGATCCGGTCGGGCCCGTGACCAGCAGGATGCCGTGCGGCCGGTTGATCATCTCGTCCCACCTGGCGAGCACGCTGTCGGGCATTCCCAGGTCGTTCAGGCTCATGAGGACCGTGGTCTTGCTGAGGATGCGGAGGACGACCCCCTCGCCGAAGAGCATGGGGATGACGCTGACGCGCAGGTCGAACTCCTGGATCCCGCCGCGCTCGGCGCGATGGCGGAACGTGATGCGTCCGTCCTGCGGGAGGCGCTTCTCGGCGATGTTCAGGTTCGCCATGATCTTGAGGCGGCTGACGATCGCGGCCCCGAAGCGGTGGATGGTGGGGGGCACGTTGGCGCGCTGGAGCACGCCGTCGATGCGGTAGCGGACGAGGAGCTCCTGCTCGTAGGGCTCGATGTGGACGTCGGTGGCGCGCTCGCTGATCGCCTCGACGAGGAGGTCGTTGACGAGCTTGATGACGGAGGCTTCCTGGGCCTGCTCGATCTCGCCCGCGACGGCCGCGTCGGCGCCGGCCGTCAGCTCGGCCGCGCCGGCGTCGGCCGACATCTGGTCGAGCGTGTCTGTGCCGACGCCGTAGTGGACGCGGATGAACTTCCGGAGGTCGTCCTCGTCGGCGAGGACGAGGTCGATGGCGCACCCGGTGACCAGGCGCAGCTCATCGAGGGCCTCGATGCCGAAGGGGTCGCTCGTGGCGACGACCAGCCGCTCGTCGGTCCGGGAGATGGGGACGCAGCTCTGCCGGTAGACGAGCTTGGAGGGGAGAGCCTCGAGCACCTTGGGCTCGACCTGGACGGCGGCGAGGTCGACGACGGGCATGTGGAACTGGTCGCCCAGCGCCATGAGCACCTGATCGCGCGAGGCGTACCCCTTGCGCACGAGCACCCGGTCCAGCCGCTCGCCGCTGGCGCGCTGCTCCGCCAGCGCATCCTCGAGCTGCTGCGGGCTGATCAGACCGCGGTCGACCAGTGTCATGCCGATTCCCATGGCAGCCGGATTGTACCGGAGCGCAGCGGCGATCCCCAGCGGCAGCCGACTTTCGGGGCAAAGTCCAATAAGAACGGCGGGGCGAGGACGTGCCGCTCAGGCGGGGTATTCGCTGCTCGTGCGGTCGGTCTCCCACACCCTGACCGAGCGCAGGCGGGCGCCGCGCCCGAGAGCCGCGATCGGACCCTCGAGCAGGTCGAAGCAGACTCGGGCGATGTTCTCGACGGAAGGAATCAGCCCGCTTCCCTCGGCGAACTCGGCCGTGTCGATGTTCAGGTGCTTGTGGTCGAACCGCTCGATCACGTGCGCCTGGACGATCTGCTCCAGACGCCGCACGTCGATCGGCCCCATGCCGGCGGGGACCTCCACGGTGGGCTCGAGCTGATAGTTGTGCCCGTGTCCGCTTGGGTTGTTGCACTTGCCGAAGCACTCGCGGTTTCGGTCATCGCTCCAGCCGGTCACGTGGAGCCGGTGCGCCGCGGAGAAGTCGAAGCGCACCCGCAGGAGGGCGATGCTCGTGTCAGCGGTCTCCATCGCGAGGGCATGGTAGGGGGAGAGTGCCAGCTCGATCGCCCGCACCTGGACGGGCAGCGCCTCGGCCAGCGCCTCGAGCGCTTCGCGGAGGAGTCGTGCCGGATCGCCTTCCTCCGGCGCGTCGCACGCCCGCTCGACCAGCGGGAGCACCCGCTCACGCACCGCCCGGTCGATGGCCCTGATGTTGACGAGATAGCCGCTCCGAGCGTCCACGCCGCCCACGGCATCCACGCGGAGCTCGAAGAATCGGCCCAGGCCGCGCAGCGGCGGGCTGCCGGCGTAGCCGTTGGGTCCGGGGGCGGTCGGGGCGCCGTTGACGGCGAACCGGACCGATCGGCGCAGGAGGGAGTCCACGGGCGAACCATAGCACGGGGGTCCCCGTCGCCGGGTACCATGGTGGCATGAACACGCACTGCCGCATTGCCGTGCTCGCCTTGGCGATCGCTCTGGTGTCCTGGCCCGCGCTGGCGCAGGAGAGCACGCCGCCCGTCGAGCCGCAGGACGGGCCGCCGGTGGACACCCGCGCCGAGGACCCGACTGATGTGCTGGGGTTCACGATGGAGGACATCAAGGGGGAGCCGCGCCCGCTCGAGGAGCACCGCGGGAAGGTTGTGATGATCGTCAACGTCGCAACGCGGTGCGGGCTCACCCCGCAGTACGAAGGCCTGCAGGCCCTGTACGAGAAGCACCGCGACAGGGGTCTGGTTATCCTGGGGTTCCCGGCCAACGACTTCCGGGGGCAGGAGCCGGGGACCAACGCGGAGATTCTCGAGTTCTGCACGGGCGAGTACGGCGTCGAGTTCCCGATGTTCGCGAAGATCAGCGTCATCGGCGAGGCCCAGCACCCCTTGTACGCCAAGCTCGCGGGCGCGATGGCGGACCAGGGCGGGGCGCCGGACTGGAACTTCACCAAGTATCTGGTGGACCGTTCGGGACACGTGGTCAAGCGTTTTGCGCCGAAGACCAAACCGACGGACGAGGATCTCGTGGCCGAGATCGAGCGGCTCCTCGACGAGCCGGCGCCCGCCGGTGAGGCGCAGGACCGCGGCGGGGAGAAGCAGCCCGGCTGAATCCGGCGACGCAGATGCCGCAGTTCCAGTACACAGCACTCGACGCGACCGGCAAGCGGATCGCGGGCGTTCTCTCGGGGGCGAGCGAGCAGAGCGTGCTTGCCGAGCTGGAGGGGCGAGCGCTGGTGCCGGTGCGCATCGCGGAGAAGCGGCCGGGCGTGAGCGCGCGTCGGCGCGGACTGCGCACTCGCCGGCTCGGGGAGGTGTACATCCAGCTGGCGGACATGCTCCAGGCGGGCGTGCCGGTGCTCCGTGCCCTCCGGGTTCTTGCGGGGCAGCGCGACCAGCGCGTCGCCGCGATCTTCCGGGAGATCGCTGGTGCGGTCGCAGACGGGGAGAGCCTCGCCGACGCGATGAGCCGAAGGCCCGAGGTCTTCAAGTCGACTCAGGTCGCGATCATCCGAGCGGGCGAGAAGGGCGGGTTTCTCGAGGAGGCGGTCGCCCGGCTCGGGCAGTTCGTGGAGCGCCAGGCCGAGCTCAAGGGCAAGCTCGTCGGGAGCCTCATCTATCCGATCGTGCTCGTCACGCTCGGCGTAACGATCCTTGTCGTGATCTTCGCGGTGCTGATCCCGATGGTCCGACCGATGTTCAATCGCATCGAGGACCTGCCGGCGATCACCAGCGTCGTCTTCGCGATCGCCACGGTGGTGGGGCGCTACGCGCCGCTGGGCCTCGCCGTCGTGGCGGCGGGAGCGGTCGCGTTCGGTGTGGCGCGAAAGCGGCCGGCCGTGCGTCGCCGCCTCGACGCGGCGGTACTCAGGCTGTGGGCGGTCGGGCCGCTCGTCCGAGCGGTCGCCATCGCGAGGTTCTGCCGCATGCTCGGGACCATGCTCAACAACGGCGTGCCGATGCTCAGCGCGCTGGCGACGTCACGGGCGGCGGCGGGCAACCTGGTGCTCGAGGGGGCCATCGCCGAGGCCGCGGAGGCGGTGGGGGCAGGCGCCCAGCTCGCCCCCTCCCTGGGAAGGAGCGGGCTGTTTGCCGGCGACGTGATCGAGATGGTCGCGGTGGGGGAGGAGGCCGGGAACGTGGACAAGGTGCTGATCCGCGTCGCCGACACTATCGAGGCCCGTATCGAGCGGCTGCTGACCAACCTGATCCGCCTGGTCGAGCCGCTCATGATCGCGGCGATCGCGGTGGTGGTGCTGATTGTCGCGATCGCTCTCGTCCTGCCGCTGACGCAGCTGAGCAATGTTGGCTAGAATCTGTCAGGATTCTGAAAGGTTCCGTGCGGCGACCCCGTGTAAGTGGGGGCTTGAGCGACGGGTGAGTTCATGCTAGTGTGGGCTAATGTATGACCGTGCCGAGGGGGCGCGGCCGGGAGACGCAGACACGGACGGACCAGGGCCGCGACGCCCGGGGGGAACGCCGGGCGCGGGCGCAGAAAGGAAGCTGGAGTCATGAACCGCAGGACCCGCGCGCGGGGCTTCACGCTCATCGAGGTGATGATCGTGATCGCCATCGTGCTGGCGTTGACGGCGATCGTCGGGCTGGCGATCTTCGGACGCAAGGAGCAGGCCGACGTCTCGCTGGCACAGACCGACATCAACAACATGAAGAGCGCCATGAAGCTCTTCCGGCTCGACTTCAACCGCTGGCCGACGGACGAGGAGGGCGTGCGGGTGCTCTGGGACAAGGCGGCCCTGGATCCGGAGTCGGACGAGACCAAGTGGAGCAAGTACCTCGAGGAGCCTCTGCCCGAGGACCGCTGGGGGAACGAGTGGGGGTACCGGCAGATCAGCGAGCGCGAGGACGAGTCGGAGTATGACCTCTGGTCGTTCGGTCCCAACGGAGAGGACGAGAACGGCGAGGGCGACGACATCACGTCCTGGCGGAAGGACCTCGAGGAGGAGGATGGCGGGATGCTGACGCCGCCCTCTCGTGGCGGCTGAGCACGCACAGCGGGCCGGGTACAAGGCTCGGAGGGGGCGCGTCATGCGTCGCGGAGCCTTCACATTGGTCGAGGTCATCGTCGTGGTCGCGCTGATCACGTCGATCGCGGCGATCGTGCTCCCGTCGCTCGCGTCGCGGATCGTTTCCGGCAGGGCCGGCCACGCGGTGCGGGCGATCGAGTCGGCGGTCGTGCTCGCGAGCGCGCAGGCGATGCGCCGGGGCGAGATCGTCGAGCTCGTGGCCGAGCGCGACCGCGACGAATGGGTGCTGTACGCGCAGGAGCCGGCGTTGGGAGGCATGGAGGAAGACGATCCGACGCTCGACGGGGCGACGGGGCTGCCGCGCACGCTGACCACGGCGGGTTGGCGAGTCGAGCTCGTGAGCTTCAGCGGCGTGGAGTTGAGCGCGGTGCTGCCGGAGTCGGGCGAGGAGCGGCTTGACGGAGCGGCAGAAGACCTCGGTCTGGCTTCTGATCCGCTCGGGCTGCCGGTTGGTCGGGAGGCCCCCCCGCTCTGGCTGTCGTTGGGGTTCTTCTTCCCCGACGGCGTGTGTCGCGCCAAGTCGCCGCTCTACGTCGTGTCGAGCGACGGCCTGCGCCGCGCGATCCACCTGAGACCGCTCACGAGCCGCGTGGATGTGCGCGTGCTGCCCACAGCCGAGGAGGAGGCCCGGCAGGCCGCATCCGCCGACGAGGCCGAGGCTCTCGTCCCCGTCGTTCGGAAGGAGGACGAGCGATGATCGGGCGTGCGCGGGCCGGGCGCGGGTGGGTGCTGCTCGAGATGCTGCTCGCGCTGACGATCTTCGTGTTCATGTCGATCGCGGTGCTGGGCTCGGTGACGCAGGGGATCGCGGGGGCCGAGCGCACACGCGACCGCACGCGGGCCGTCGACCTGGCCCGGACGACGATGGCGAAGCTGGAGGCGGGCCTGGGGACGGTGCAGAACCTCGCCGGCCCCGTGCCGCCGTGGGAGCCGCCGCTCGGCGGCGAGGGCCTCACGGACGAGTCGGCCGTCTTCGGCTTCGGCGACGCGCCGCCGGATCCCTCGCTGTGGGAGGTGGAGATCGACACCCTCCCCTCCGAGTTTCCCGGCCTCACGCACGTTACGGTGACCGCGGTCAAGCGTCCGGAGCCGGAGAGCCCGCGCGTCGTCGCCTCCTATTCCCTCCACCAGCTCGTGCGTCTGGGGCCGGACACCGCCGACACCGTCGGCGGCGCGGATGCCATCGGCTCGGCGGGCGGGGTTCCGCACCCGACGGGGAGAGCGCCGTGAGACAGTCGCGGGCCATGACGCTCGTGGAGGTGATCGCGGCCCTGGCGATCCTCGTCGTGCTGTCGGGAGGGGTGTTCGCGTTCTTCATCGGCATCACGGAGCGGCGCGACGAGTTGGCCGCGCTCTCCGCGCAGCAGCGGGATGTCGCGGCGATGTTCGATCGACTCGAGTCGGCGCTGATGACCGCGGTGGCGGTCGCCCCGGACGGCAGCGCGGGCGTGCAGGGCGGTGAGCGATCGCTGCGCGTGGCCAGCCTCGCGGTCGCCTCAGCGCTCGGGGGCACGGCCTCGGCCGGTGACGCGGCCTGGCTCACTCTCGACTTCGATGAGAGCGCAGGGCGCTGCGACTGCACGGTGTCGCCGGTCATGGGCGAGCAGGCGGCCCTCACCGAGCCGGCGCTCTGGGGCGCGGAGCGATTGCGGTTCCGATACCTGCGGGGGCGAACGTGGAGCACGTCGTTTGACAGCATGAGCGAGGGCGGTCTGCCCGCGGCGATCGAGATATCGCTGTGGCTCGCCCCCCGGAAGGCGGCGAGCCAAGGGGAGTCGCCCGGCGCGCGCGATGCGGCGGCGAACGCCGACATGGACCCGGAGGGCACCCTCGACTCGCTCCTGGGCCCCCTCGATCTGCCGCCGCCCGAGGAGGAGGAGAATGTCTGGATCCCCCGCGAGCCGGACCACGTCCGGGTGATCGTCGTGCCCGATGCCCCGGCGGCGGGATGGGAGGCGCGTTCCGATGCGTAGGACCGGCCGAGGCAGCGTCATTGTCGCCGTGCTTCTGCTCGTCGCGATCGGCGTCACGATCGCCGCGAGCGTGCTGGTGAGCGCCGAGGCCGCGGCGGAGGCGTCGCGAGCCGAGATGTCGCGGACGCAGTCGCGGGCGCTCGCATGGTCGGGGGTGCAGGCCGTGATGGCGGAGCTGGCGACGCTCCGCGAGGACATCCTCGACGGCCAGGCGCCCGAACCCACGGCGGCCTGGGACCTCTTCACGCTCGAGGACGGCACGCGCGGCGTCGTGCGACTGATGGACCTCACGCCCGAGGCGCCGGGGCCTCTGGCGGCGGAGAACGGCAAGCTCGATCTGAACACCGCCACCGAGGAGATGCTCTCGGGGGTGCCCGGTCTCTCGCCCGCGCTTGCGGCCCGCATCGTGTCGGCCCGCGCAGCGGGACCGTTCGCGAGCGTGGAGCAACTCCTGTCCGTCGAGGGGATCGGGCCGCGGCTGCTCTACGGGAGCGATCGAGAGGAGCCGGCGCCGCTGCCCGCGCCCATGGCGATCTCGGGCGTCGAGCCTCCCAGCGAGGGGCTCACGGCGTATCTCACGGTGTTCTCGTTCGACCCGAATGTCCAGGTAGGGCTCGACGGTGACGAGGACGCACGCGGCGCGCTCAGGGTGCATCTCGGCCACGCCTGGTCGGACGAGCTGGGCCTGGCGATCGCCGACAGGCTGGGGGACCAGACGGCGCAATTCATCGGGAAGCTCATGCGGTCCGAACGCGTCCTCGAAACGGACGCCGATTTCGTCCAGGCGATGCTTGATGCCGGGATTTTGCCGGAGGAGTGGGGGACACTGCTCGACGTCTTCACCACGCGCGCGGACCCGTACCAGACCGGGCGCGTCGACCTGAACACGGCGAGCGCGGAGGTTCTCGCGTGCATCCCAGGCATCTCCGGCGAGCAGGCGGCGCGGATCGTGGCGGCGAGGGAGTCGCTCGACGGGATGTCGCGACGGTCGCTGGCGTGGCCGGTCGTCGAGGGGATCCTGCCGGCCGAGGAATTCGGGCGGGTGGTCGATCTCGTGACGACGCGCTCGACGCAGTGGCGGGCGCGGATCGAGGTGGGCTTCGAGGCGGATCGGGACGGCGTCTGGGAGCTCGCGGGGCTCGCCGGGGAGGGCGACGCGGGCATCGGGGGCAGCGACGCAGAGCGGCCCCCCAAGCCGGAGCACGGCATGGTCTTCGACGCAGTGATCGACATCGCGTCCACACGCCCGCGGGTTGCATATCTCCGGGATGTCACTGCGTTGGAGCCGGTGCTCGCGCTGCTTCCATCCCGGACGGATGAGACGCCGGAGGCCATGGAAGACCGCATTCCGGCGCCGGTCGAGGAGAATGCGGAGGCGGAGAGCGAGGGCTTCTCTCTCGATGGCACGGGCGACCTCGATCTCTCTCCGGAGCCGGTCGCCGGTGCGGAGCCGCCGGAGTCGGAACGGCCCGACGCGGGCGCGGCGACGGAGGCGGTCGGGGAGCGAGCGGGGCATACGGATCCGGGCGATCGTCGCATCGGTCGCTGGAGCACACGGAGGGCGTCGACGTCATGAAGCTTCGGGGCGATCTCGCTGTCCTCTCTCAAGACGGAACCCGCTTGAGCGCGGTGTGGGGAACGATCCGCAACGAGCACGTGCGCGTGCGCGGGTGGCTGGCGGTGCAGCGTCCGGCGTCGATCGAGGGGGCGGACGCGCCGGCTGTCGGCCGCTGGATCGGCGAGGTCCTGCGCGAGGCGGGATGCCGGGCGCGCGGGTGCGTCATCGCGGTTCCCCGTGCGAGCGTCGTGCTCAAGCGGCTGGAGTTCCCGGCTCTCCAGCGCGCCCACGAGGGCGACCTGGCGGGGATGGTCCACCTGCAGATGGCCCGTCAGCTCACGATGCCGCTCCAGGGCGCCGCGATCGACTATGTCCGCCTCGGTGTCGGGGAGGGCGGCGTCTCCCCGGAGAACGGGCCGACCGAGGTGCTCGCGGCGGCGCTCCCCGGGGAGCATGTCACCTGGTGCGCGGAGGTCGCCCGGCACGCGAAGCTGAAGCTGCGCTCAGTCGCGCTGCGGGTCGAGGGGTCGGCGGCCCTCTTCGCGCAGCTCTCGTACACGCAGGGCGGGCCGATCCTCGGGGTGTCGGTCACCCCGCAGGACGTCGAGCTGGCCATCGTCTCGGACGGGCGGGTGGTCTTCTCGCGAGCGATCGAGGCGCCCCCGCCGACCGGCGTGGAGGACTGGCCCCAGTTCGGTGACAGGGTCGCCGTGGAGGCCAAACGCACGCGCGTCGGCTACCGCGGGCTGGGTGAGACACGGGACCTCACTTGCGTCGCCGTGCTCGGCGACGACTCGCTGACGGGGAGCGTCGCCAAGACGCTCGGCAAGGAGCTCGAGCTGCCCTGGCAGACGGTGCGTTTTCCCAACGCGGTGGAACTCCCGTCCGAGATGGACGGGACGACCCGGGCGGGTCTGGCGCCCCTCATCGGGCTGATGCTCGGCGCCGCCATCAACCGCCCGACGTACGACTTCGCGAACCCGCGCAAGGCGCCCGACACGGCGGCCCCCCTCCGCCAGGCGGCGCTGGCCGCGGTCCTCGGGCTCATCGTCTTCGGCGGGGGCGGCTACGTCGTGGGCAGTCAGCGGCACGCCGCGCTGGAGACCAAGGTCGACGAGGCGAAAGAGACTGCGCTGGACTATCAGGAGAGATACGTGCGCCAGCTGCGCGACGAGGTGCGCCTGCGCCACGTCGAGACGCTCCGGGGAGACGCGGCGGACTGGGTGAAGCATCTGGCGTATCTCTCCGAGTCGATGCCGCCGGCGGAGCTGGCGAGGCTGAAGTCCATCGATGGCGCTCGGAAGTCGGCGGTGGAGTTCCGGCGCGTGCTGCCGGGCGGCACGACGGCAGAGGCGACCTCGCTCGCCGAGGGGGAGTGGGTCACGAACCGGCGGATCGAGCTGGCGCTCTCCGGGCTCGCGTCGCGCGACGTAGCCAACGCGCTGCGGATCAAGCTCGTCGGGAGCAGGGTCTACCAGACCGAGACCCGCGGGGCCGACGTCTTCGACGAGTTCAACTACCAGTTGACCACGGCCCTCTCCTCCCCCGACGAGGTCCTGCGTGAGGAGCGTGCGAGGGGAGGCGGCTCATGAAGCTCCGCCACCGGCTGCTGCTGGTCGTGCCGGCCCTGGTGCTCTTCGCGGGCGTCGGCGCCGCCGCATACTTCTGGAGCTTCCTGCGCTACCGCGGCGACCTCGAGGCCGATCTGACGTTCTACAGCGAGAAGATCGGGGAGTTCCGCGAGGCGCTCGACGAGCGCTCCACCATCGAGCAGCGCCTCCACGAGATCGCGCAGAGCACCCTCGGGTTCAGCGCCGAGCAGGTGGACGCAAGCTTCCGGATGGGCCTGCGCGACCTCGCGGTGGATGCCGGGCTCATCGTGGACGAGATCGTCGTGACCCCCCCCGTCGTGCGCAGCGTGAAGAACCCGGCGGTGGAGGCGAAGATCTCGGACTTCCGGAACTACGCGAAGGCCGATTTCGTCCAGACCCCGGACCTGTACATGGTGGACGCCGAGATCCGCGGCGGGGGAACCTTCACCGCGGTGACCCGGCTGCTTGCCCTCGCACAGTCCCAGCCCTGGATCTGGTCGGTGAGAGGATTCAGCCTCAAGCCGCGTGACGCGCAGGCGACGAGCTTCGACATCCGTGTCGACGTCACGACGGCCTACATGCCCGACCTGGCGCCCAAGCCGTCCGACGCGGACGGGAGCCCGCCCTCCGAGAACGAAAGACCACCGATCGTCGACCCCACGGCCGAGCAGGTGCTGGCCGCGGAGGCGATCGTGTCCCGAAACGTGTTCGCCCCGCCGCCCCTCAAGCCCGAGCCCATCACCATCGCGACGGGGCCGGGCCAGCCCGGCGCCTCGACGGGCGGCGAGACCCTGATCCCGCCGCCTCCCCCGCCGCCGTACCACGAGTGGCGGCTCACCAGCATCAGCTCCAGCCCCTCGCAGGGGGTGCTCGCCTGGATGGTCAACGTGCGCACGGGCGTGGGCCTGCTCGTGAGTCCGGGCCAGAGCGTTCTCGACGCAACGTTCGTGGACGCGGCGGACGAGCGGGCGGTCTTCCAAATCGGGGAGCAGCAGTTCAGCCTCGCCCTAGATGAAACCCTGGCAGATCGTCATCCAATCGAGTGACCGACGTGTCGGCGCGGATTTGGTATAGTGCGCACTAGCTCGAAGGCCGGGAGACGGCCGGACCGGCGGCGGCGCCGGTCTCGGGAAAGGAGTCTGACGATGAACCCTCGCGTCCGGACGCGGGCCGCCGTGATTGCCTCTCTGCTGGCTGCCGCCGGGTGCGCGGCGTCGGCCGTCGCGCTGCAGGAGGCCGCGCCGGCGCCGACGCCGGCGGGCGCCGGGGCGGAGGCTCCTGCTCCCCAGCCTGTAGCGGATCCCCGGATCCGTTTCCAGTTCAAGGACACTCCGTTCGCGCTGGTGCTCGATTTCTTCTCCCGCGAGACGGGCCTGCCGGTGATCCGCGAGGCGCCGCTCCCCAACGGCACGATGACGTTCATCGGCGGGAAGGAGTACACCTTCGAAGACGCGCTCTCGATCCTGAACCTCAACCTCCGCATGCACGGCGTGACGCTCCGTCACGAGGACAACTTCCTGTACCTGTCCTCGGTCGAGGACGCGATGCGCAAGCCCTCGCCGGTGGTGGGGGAGGGGGACCTGCCCGAGGGGATCACTCCCGACATGATCGTCACGATGACGATCCCCCTGGACAACTCGCGGGCCTCGCAGGTCGCCGAGCAGATCAAGCCTCTCGTGGGCGCGCACGGCGGGGTGACTCCGGTCGACACGCAGAACATGCTCGTGCTCGTGGAGTCAGCGGCGCAGTGCGAGCGCATCGCGGCGGTCATCCGCACGATCGACGCGGTGCGACCGGTCGACTCGGAGTTCCGGCTCTACAAGCTGGAGCACGCCAAGGCCGAGGAGGTCGTGACCGCGCTCAAGGGGCTCGTGGGCGAGCGGCAGCAGACGATCTACATCAACCCCGACGGCAAGCAGACCAAGGTCGAAGAGGTCTCGGTTGCCGGGCTGAGCATCCAGCCGGACACGCGCACGAATTCCGTGATCGCCGTGGGTTCGGCCGCCCGGCTGGAGACCGTCACCGAGCTGGTCAAGATCCTCGACACGCCGGCCGCCGGGCTCGGGGGCGAGCGCCAGCTCGTGACCTTCCTGCTCGAGACGATCACGCCCGGGCAGGCCGCGCAGACGCTCAACGCGCTCTTTGCCGCGGTCCCGGCCGAGTCGCGACCGACGGTGATCGCGCTCGAGGAGCTCAACAAGATCTCGGTCATCGGCGCCCAGGCGCTGGTGCTCCAGGCGACGGCGCTGCTCGGCGAGATCGACCCGGCCGCCGCGACAGGCGCCGCTCGCCGGGCACAGCCCGAGTCGGTCGCGCGCTCGATCGCGCTTGAGCACATCTCGGCGCAGCAGGCCGAAGCGATCGTGCGCCGGATGCTCAGCCCGCGCCAGCAGCAGGCGGTCCGCTTCAGCGCGACGCCCGACGGGGCCGGGATCCTCGTCGCAGGCCCGACGGCGGACGTGGCCTCGTTCGAGTCGCTCGTCAAGAGTCTCGACAAGCCGGCCGCGCTGAAGACGGACGTCCGCGTCGTGACGATCAGCTCGTCGGACCCGCAGGCGACGCTCGACAAGGCGGTCGAGCTCGACCGGCTCACCGACGAGGGCGTCAAGGACCCGGTGACGGCGACGTACGACGCCGCCTCGCGCACGGCGACGCTCGTGGGGTCGGCGGCGGGGCTCGCCCGCTTCGAGCGCCGGCTGAACGAGGTCGAGAGCCGGGTGGTCGTGCAGAGCGTCTCGCGCAGCTACCAGCTGACGATTGCGACACCGAGCGAGCTGATCACGAAGCTCTCGCGCCTCGCCAGGCCGCTGCTGACCCCCGACGACGGCTCGCCCTACGTCGCCCCGAGCTTCGAGGCGCTGGACGACCTCGACACGCTCATCGTCCGCGCCGAGCCCGCGCAGTTCGCGGTGATCGAGCAGCTGATCACGCAGCTCGACGCGGAGGAGCCGGTGCGCCGCGACTTCCGTGTGATCCGCATCACGAGCGGCGACCCTGCGGAGATCCGCGACCGTGCGCTCGCGCTGCTCGCGCAGACCGAGCAGGGGCTCGAGGAGCGGGAGAGGGGCCACGTCGAAGTGCAGGTGGACGAGGCGTCGGGGAACCTGCTCGTCTTCGCCGACACCACCGGCATGCAGCGGTTCAACTCGGTGCTCCAGCAGGTGCAGCAGCTCACGCCCCCCGAGCGCACCACCCGGGTGATCGACGTCCAGAACGTCGAGGCGGCGAGCATCCTCGAGCCGCTCCGCCAGCTGCTCGCCACCGCCGATCCGATCGACGCCTCCCGGGCGATCCCCGAGCCCGCGATCTCGGTGCTGGAGCGCACTAACTCGCTCGTGGTCAACGCCGAGCGTGCGCAGCACGATCTGGTCGCGCAGCTCGTGCAGCGGCTCGACCGCCCCGACCCCGGCGAGCTGCCCCCCATGCGCATCCTGCAGCTGCGGGCCGCCGACGCGGTCCAGGTCGCGCAGATGCTCCAGCAGCGGTACGCGAACCGACCGCTCACCGAGCGCACGGCCAAGCCCGTCAACGTGCAGGCCGAGGCGGGGACGAACACGCTCATTGTCACCGCGCACCCCGACCTCTTCGACGACGTGAAGGCGACCGTCGAGGTTCTCAACGAGGAGAACGCCGGCGAGCCGGAGCGCACCACCAAGCTCTTCCCGCTCAAGGTGGCCCGCGCCACCGACGTCGCCAGCGCGATGGACAAGCTCTATCCCGAGCCGCCCATGCCCGCCGACCGCTTCGGGCGCCCCATGCCCTGGCTGCAGGAGAAGAAGGAGGTCACGGTCTCGGCCGACCCCTCCAGCAACTCGCTGATCTTCGATGCGCCGACCGACCGCATCCCGGACCTCGAGGAGCTTGCGCTCCAGCTCGACCGCGTCGAGATCCCCCCGCAGGCCGAGCTGCGCACCTTCCGCGTCGTCAAGGGCGACCTCGACACGATCGCCTCGACGCTCTCGGGGCTCGCCCGCCAGGGGGCGCTGTCTGCGCCCGCGCAGGCCGGCAAGCAGGCGGTGCAGGTCATGGTGCAGGCCGAGCCCCGCTCGAGCACGCTCATCGTCGCCGGGGACGAGACGACATTCGCGAAGGTCGAGGAGATCCTCACGAGCCTCTCGGCGGTGCCGGTGGAGAGGTCCCTGCGCATCGTCCCCATCGCCAACGTGCCCGCGGCCGAAGTGCGCGAGCGCGCGCTGACGATCTACAACGCCCAGGTCGAGGGTCTGCCCGAGGCCGAGCCCGTCGAGGTCTCGGTGGACGAGAACTCCAACTCGCTCGAGGTGGTGGGGGACCCGGACGGGCTCACCCGCTTCACGCAGATCATCGACCAGCTGCAGAGGCAGACCGGATCGGCCCGCGAGGTCCGGCTCATCGAGCTCAAGCTCGCGAAGGTGGCCGACATCATCCAGTTCCTCGAGGAGATGGTGGCCGCGAACAAGGCGATCACCATGCAGGGCGGGCCCGCCCCGGTCTTCGAGCCGATCGAGGCGACCAACTCGCTGATGGTGGCGGCCCAGCCGAACCAGATGGCGATCATCGAGGCGCTCGTGCGCAGCGTGGACGCCCAGCAGGCGGGCGAGCGCCCGCCGCTGCGGATCCTCCGCCTCCGCGCCACCGACGCGACCAATCTCGCGCGCGTGCTGCAGCAGTCCTACAACGGCCGCCCCGTGGACGACCGAACCAAGAAGCCGGTCGATATCCAGGCCGACGAGGCGACGAACACGCTCATCGTCTCGGCGCACCCCGAGGTGCTCCCCGAGATCGAGCAGATCGTCACCGAGCTGAACGAGACCCGCGCCATGGACGCCGAGGGGCGGGAGATCCGCATCTTCCCGCTCTCGTGGGCACGCGCCGACGAGCTCGCCAGAACCATCGACGAGATGTTCCCGGAGCCGCCCGTGCCGGTCGATCGGTTCGGGCGTCCGCAGCCCCAGCTCAAGCAGCCGAAGGAGGTCTTCGTCCGCGCCGACCGCGCGACCAACTCGCTCATCGTCGACGCTCCCGCCCAGCGTCTGGCGGGCTTTGAGCAGATCGTCAAGAGCCTCGACCAGCAGAACCTCGGCGACGACGTGGAGGTCCGCACCTACCGGGTCGAGCGGGCCGAGCTCGCGGCCGTCGCGCGCACGCTCCAGGACCTCTCGACCAGCGGCGCCTTCCGCGCCAGCAGCCGCACCCCGGTGACCATCAACACCGAGGCGACGACGCGTTCGCTCGTCGTCAGCGGCCCCTCAGAGGTCTTCGCGCACGTCGAGGAGGTGCTCAACTCCATCAGCGAGGCGCCGAGCCTGCCCGAGACCTCGCTGAAGATGTACCCGCTGAAGTTCGCCCGCGCCGAGCAGCTCCAGTCCCTTCTGGAGGGCCTGCTCGCCACCCGCCTGCGCGAGCAGGAGACGCGCGCCGGGCGCGCCGTCGAGGACATCGAGTCGCTCCTCGACGTCGCCGCCCACGGCCCCTCCAACACGCTGATCATCACCGCGCCGGCCTCCATCCAGCAGATCGCCGAGGAGCTGATCCGATCCCTCGACACCGAGGCCGCGGCGGCGGGGCGCCGCTCGATCCACGTCCTCCCGCTCACCTACGCCGACGCGTCTCAGGTGGCGCAGACGCTGACGCAGGCGCTGCCCACCATGGACTTGCCCGGCGGGGGCGGCGTCACGATCATCCCCGCGGCGGGCTCCAACGCCGTCATCCTCTCCGGCGCCGCCGCCGACCTCAAGAAGGTCGAAGAGCTGGTCGAGCCGCTCGACGTGCGCCCCGTGGACCCCGAGACAATGGGCGTGGAGACGTTCGCGCTGCAGCACGCCGACGCGTCCCGGATCGTGCAGACGGTCCAGAACCTGCTCGTGGAGCAGCAGGAGACCGACCCCCGGCTGCTCACGTACCAGCTGCGGTATTCGCGCGATCCGAACCTGTTCAAGAAGCCGACCATTCATGTCGAGGCGGAGCAGCGCACCAACTCGCTCATCGTTTCGGCGCCGGCCGCAACGCTCGAGCTCGCCAAGACGATCATCGAGCGGCTCGACCAGCCCGCGGAGCAGGCGGACCGCGCGGTGGCGACCTTCACGCCCGCCAAGAGCGATCCGCAGGAGCTGGTGACCACCGTGACGCGCATCGTCGAGCAGACGCTCCCGCAGGAGCGCCGCGCCCTCGAGCTCACGGCCGAACTGAGCACCGGGTCGGTCGTGGCCATCGGGAGCCAAGCGCAGATCGCCGAGGCGATGAAGCTGCTCGCCGAGTTCGACGAGCGGGCTTTCGAGCTGCCCGACGTCGAGCTCTCCGTGCTGGACCTCGAGCACGCGGACGCGAACGCGGTGGCCCGCACCGTCGAGGCGCTGGCCGCCGACCGCTCGCGCTGGCCCGAGACGCTGCGCAACGCCGAGCGCGCGGGCCTGACCGTCGCCGCCCCCCGCGTCACCGCCGACGCCGACGCCAACCGGCTCGTCATCAGCGCTCCCGGCCCGCTCGCCCCGATGGTGCGCGAGCTGGTGTCCACGCTCGACAGGCCCAGCGGACGCGAGGTCTCGGTCCGCCTGTTCCCGCTGCGGCAGGGGTCGGCGCAGTCCGTCGCCGCGGCCCTTCAGGCGGCGTTTACGACAGGCGCCAAGCCCGGTGAGGTGCTCGCGACCGCGACGGCGGAGCCGACCAGCAACACCGTCGTCGTCGCGGGCTCCGAGGAGCGGCTCGCGCAGGCCGAGTCTCTCGTGCGCGCCATGGACGAGACCGTCGAGCCCAACGGCATGGGTGTGCGCACGATCCGGCTGAAGCACGCGCTGGCCGAGTCTCTCGCTCCGATCGTCGAGCAGATCCTCACGCGGGAATCGACGATCGATCAGCTCCCCGAGTTTGCCCGCTGGCAATACCTCCTCCGCGCCCGGCAGCCCGGCGAGCAGGAGGACCGGCCCAGGGTGCGGGTGGCCGCGGAGAGGCGGCTCAACGCCGTCGTCATCGCGGCGCCGCTGGACGCGATCGAGCTGGCCGAGCAGATCGTGGCCGAGCTCGACGTGCCGCCCACGGGCCCGGCCGGGGGCCAGAGGCTTGTGCGGGTCATCCCGTTGCTCAACGCGGACGCCGCGGCCCTCTCGGAGAGCATCGACGCGATGTTCGCCGACGAGGCGTCGCAGGCCCCGCCGCCGGTGGTGCGCGTCGACGCCGGCGGAAACGCCCTGATCGTCAGGGCTTCGCCCGAGCAGATGACCCTGATCGAGCAGCTCGCCAGGGAGCTGGACACCGCGACGCTCACGAGCGCACGGCAGCTCCGGATGATCCCGCTCGACAGGGCCCGCGCCGACGCGGCCCTCATGGCGACCACCATCCAGCGCCTGCTCGAGCAACAGGGGGGAGTGAGGGTCGAGATCATCTCCACCGAGGATCTGCTCAAGCAGCAGCCCGCCGAAGGAAAGCGAGGCAGTGACGCCCGCGGGGCCCGTCCCTTTCCCGCAGGCGGGCCCGCCGGGGAGGTGATGGGCGTCTGGGAGGCGATCACCGTCGCGGCGATCGCGCAGGCCGCCGCGCCGAGCGATGCGCAAGAGCAGGACGCCGACGAGGAGCCGGTTGTGCGGATCGCGGTCGACCCGGCGAGCAACAGCCTCGTGGTCGTCGGTTCGCCGCGCCTGACCGACCGGATCGCCGCCCTGGCGGCCGAGCTCGAGCAGCAGATGCCGGCGGAGCCCTCGTCGGTCCACATCGTCACGCTGCCCGCCTCGGCCGACGCGCAGGCGATCTCGCAGATCGTCAACCAGACGATGCAGCAGGTGGGGCGGGCCTCGGCCCGCAACCCCGGCGGCCTCACGGGGAGCGTCGGCGTGCTGCCCGACCCTTCGGGCACGGCGCTGATCGTCTGGGCGAACCAGACGGACTTCCAGGCGTTAGGGAAGCTCATCGCCTCGGTCTCGAGCCTCGATCCGTCGCTCTCGCTCACGGTGAAGGTCTACCCGCTCGAGAACATCACGGCCGACCGCGCGGTGAACGCCATCCAGGACCTCTTCGCGGCGAGCCCGCGGGGGCGGCAGGCCCGGCGCATCCGCGGCATGGACGTGACGATGGGGACTCCCGACGGCCAGACCGTGCGCGCGACCATCGATCCCGAGCTCGTCCGCATCACCGCTCCACAGGGGGGCACGAGCGTGCTCGTCGCGGCCCCGGCCGAGGCGATCGGCATGATCGACTCGCTCATCGGCGTGCTCGATCAGAGCCCCGTGTCGGACCGGATGGCGATCAGACGCTACCCGCTCGAGAACGCCCGGGCCGATGAGCTCTCGCGCACACTCCAATCGCTCTTCGACGCGCAGAGGCAGGGGCCGCTGGGGCGAGACCTCCCGCAGGCGAGGTTCGTCGCCGACGACCGCACCAACTCGATGCTGGTGACCGCCTCGGCGACGCAGCACGAGGAGATCGGGCGCCTGCTCGAGACGGCCGACGACGAGCAGGCCGACGACGGGCTCGAGCTGGCGATTATCAGGCTCGACCAGGCCGACCCGCAGGCCGCCCAGCGCATCCTCGATCAGATCGTAATCGGGAAGGACCAGGGCAAGCGCGAGCGGGTGCAGATCTCCGCCGAGCAGGGCTCGGGCGTGCTCGTCGTGCGCGCGTCGCCCGAGGATATCGAGGAGATCAGGCGGATCGTCGCCGAGATCGACACCTCCGAGATGGCGGGCCTGCCCGTGCGCACGGTCACGCTCGAGCGGGCCGACGCCGAGGCGGTGGCCGCGTCGCTCAACGCCTTCTTCCGCGACCGGCAGCAGGCGCTCCAGCGCTCCGGGCGTCGCACCGCGCAGCAGGGCGTGGCCATCACCGGCGACCGCCGGAGCGGCACGCTCGTCGTGGCCGCGAGCGACGCCGACTACGAGCAGATCCTCGAGATGGTCGAGCGGTTCGATACCGAGTCCTCCTCGGTTGCCAAGCTGACGTTCGAGGTGATACCGCTCCGGAACGCGCGCGTCGGCGACCTCCAGGACACGCTCATGAGCCTCTCCAACGAGCTCCAGTATGAGCGGGTCTGGAGCGGGCGCAACCGCGGGGGGATCAGCAGCCCCGAGGACAAGCTGCTCGTCGAGTTCAACGAGAGGCTGAACGCGGTCGTGGTGATGGGGCAGGGAGAGACGCTGGAGGTGATGAAGCGCATCATCGCCGAGCTCGACGTGCCCTTCTCGGAGAAGACCGCGCGCATCGTGAAGGTGGTGCCCATCACCAAGGGCGACCCGCAGACGATCGCCCGCGTGATCGAGAGCGCGATGGAGAGCGGCGGCGAGAACGACTGGTGGTACTGGCCGCCGCGCTCCGACCCGGACCAGGTCAGCGTCGAGGTGGACGCCCGGCGCCGCGCCATCATCCTGATCGGCCCGGGGGCGAGGGTCGAGCAGGCGGTCGCCTACGCCGAGCAGCTCGACGCGGTGACCGGGCGTCCCGACGCCACGGTCGAGCCGATCCCGCTCCGCTTCGCCGACGCCCCGCGCGCCGCCCAGAACCTCTCCCGGTTCTTCCAGGAGCGGGCCCGGGCGGAGGGGCTCCCCCCCGAGCAGGTCTCGATCATCGGGTCGCAGGACGGCAACCTCCTGCTGGTGACGGCCGATCAGGAGAGTCTCGCGCTCGTGCGATCGCTCATCGCCGAGCTCGATCGGCCGGAGATGGGGGAGGATCGCCAGATCGATATCGTCTACCTCCAGAACGGCACCGCGGGCGACGTGGCCCAGGCCGTGCGCGCGATGTTCCCCCAGGCCGGGCGGGCCGAGGACCGCGTGATCGTCACCCCCCAGGCGGCGAGCAACTCGCTCATCGTGTCGGCGCCGGCGATTCGCTACGAGCAGGTCGCCTCGCTGATCGCCGAGCTGGACGCGGCGCCCCGGCCCGAGGACGTGAACATCGACTCGGTGACGCTCGAGAACGCCCGGGCCTTGGACGTGGCCAATTCGCTCAAGGCGGCCCTCCCGCCGTCTGTGAAGATCACGATCACGCCCGTCACCCGGAGCAACGCGCTGCTCCTGACCGGGTCGGACGCGACAATCGCGCTCGTCAAGCAGCAGATCGAGAGGCTCGACATCGAGCCCGAGCAGCAGCTCCAGGTGTTCCGGCGCGTCCCGCTCCAGCACGTGCTGGCCAGCGACGTGCGCTTCACGCTTACGACGCTCCTCCGCGACATGCCCAAGGGCGCCGACGAGCCCGAGCCGCGGATCGACTACTCAGCGACCGACAACTCCATCAGCATCTTCGCGACGCAGGGCCAGGTCACGCAGATCGAGGAGATGATCCGGCAGCTCGACGTCTCCGGGGGCGAGAACCGGACCACCGAATTCGTCCGGCTCGAGTACGCCGACGCCGAGCAGACCGCCGAGGCCCTGAAGGTGTTCTACGGACGCTTCGCGCAGGAGGCGAACACGTTCGCCGCGCGCAACGTCTCGATCGTCGCCGACAAGGCGAGCAATTCGCTGGTGATCAGCGCCGACGCCAGCGAGTGGGAGAACATCCGGTCCCTGCTCGAGAAGCTGGACACCGCCGACTACGACACCTCCCGCCAGCTCGTCGTGATCCCGCTCAAGCACGCCGACGCCACGAGCGTCGCCCGCGCCCTCAACGAGGGCTTCCGCCAGAGCCTCCAGGACGAGCTCGACCGCGAGCGTGCCCGGCAGCAGCCGAACCTCCCGCGCGGACTCCAGCGCGACCAGCGCTCCGACGAGTACTACCTGCCCACCGTGCTCGTGGACACCGAGGGCGTTCCCTCCGTGGCCGCGGAGGTCCAGACGAACTCCCTCATCGTCTCGGCGGGGCGCAAGGAGCTCGAGCGCATCGAGCGGATCGTCGAGCAGCTCGATGTCCCCGAGTTCGTGCAGCTCCCCCAGCCCGTCGTCATCCCGGTCGAGCGGGGGAGGGCCTCGGTCATCGCCCAGGCGCTGACGCAGATGTTCTCAGCCCAGGGCGGCGGCCGCTCCGGCCCGCGCTCCGCACGCATCTACGGCGACGACATCTCCAGCACGCTCGTCGTCCGCGCCGAGGAGGACGATCTCGTCCAGATCTGGGCCCTGGCCCGCGCGCTCCAGCAGCAGGGCGAACAGGCCGCGGCCCCGCGCATCCTGCGCGCGCGGCACGTGCCCGTCGCGAGGCTCCGTCCCCTCATCCAGACGGCGTTCGCGCCGCTGGCGCAGAGGCTCGGCGAGCCCTTCGCCGTGGAGATCGAGCGAACCACGAACTCGCTGGTCGTCTCCGCCTCCCCCGGCCTCTACGCCCAGATCGAGGACTTCGTCTCGCAGCTCGACGTGACCGACCCGCCGGCGGAGTCCCAGGAGCCCTCCGGCGACGAGGCTTCCGAGGCGCAGGACGCCGTCACGCCGGGCATGCGAGTCGTCGAGGTCCGCAACAACGCGCCGGGTGCCATCCGCCAGGCGCTCGAGCAGATGGGGATCACACGGCCCGTCCCCGACGACCGGTTCGGCCTCGTCAGCGAGCCGGTCACGCTCGTCGAGATCGCCAGCCGCGCAGCCATCGGGGTGATCGCCAGCAGCCGCGACGCGGCCGTCGTCGAGAGCCTGATCCGTGTCCTCGACGCCCAGCCGCTCGACGCCTCGCAGGAGATGGCCATCGTGCCGCTGAAGCTCGCGAGCGCGCAGGCCGTCGTCGTGACGCTCCAGAAGATGCTCGACCCGTCCACGCAGGACGCCAGGACGGGTCCGGCCGAGGCGATCCGGGAGCACGTCCGCCGGCTGCAACTGACGCGAGGTTTCGGCAAGGAGGCGCTCGGGCTGGATCTCTCGGTGCCGATCCGCCTCATCCCGGACCAGGAGTCGAACGCGGTCGTCGTCGCGTCGACCCCGGGGAACGTGGCGGTGCTGGGCGAGCTCGTCCGCGCCCTCGACACGCTGCCCATCGGCGACGCGGTGGTGGTGCGCATCTTCCCGCTCGAGAACGCCGCGGCAGCGCGCCTCAAGACCATCCTCGACCAGCTCTTCAGCCAGGGCGAGGCGCTCCGGCGCCTGCCCGGCACCCAGCGCCGCGGTCTCCCGCCGACGGCGACGGGGCAGGCGCTCGCGGGCGAGATCGCGGTCTCGATCGACGAGCGGACGAACTCCCTGCTCGTGGCCGGGCGCGAGGAGGCGGTCGCGCTCGTGGAGGTGCTCATCGCCGACCTTGACGCCGACACGGTCGGCAACTGGGTGGAGCCGGCGATCATCCCGCTCGAGCACGCCGACGCCCGCACCATCGCAGACATCATCCAGCGCGTCGTGATCCAGGGCACGCGAACGACGCCGGAGGCCGACGGCCTCCAGCGCCAGGTGGCGAGGCTCCGGGTGCTCGCGAGGGGCGGCGATCCGAACGTCGCGAACGCCCGCATCGAGTCGGACCTCTTCGTCCCGCTCTCGAGTCTCATCGTCGAGCCCGAGCCCGACACCAACACACTCATCGTGGTGGGCACGCCCGCCAACATCTCCGTCATCCGCGAGCTGGTCGGCTCGCTCGATGTCGAGCTCGCCGGCGCGGGCAACGCCGTCCGCTTCTTCCCGCTCTCCAACGCCGCCGCCGACCGTGTCGCCTCGGTCCTCTCCGATGTCTTTACCCAGCGGGAGGAGGCCGGGGTTCTGCGCCCGGAGGACCGGCTGATCATCACGTCCGACGCGCGCACCAACACGCTGATCCTCTCCACGAGCCAGCGTTCGCTCGAGGTCGTGGAGAGCCTGCTCGAGACGCTCGACTCCGAGGACGCGAACTACACGGTCGGTCTGCACGTCCTCCCCGTCCCCGGGGCCGACGTCGCGTCGCTCGCCCCCAAGCTCCAGCAGCTGATGGAGCAGCGCATCCAGTCCACCCGCCGCGCCGGGGGCGTCGAGTCGCCGATGGACACCTTCAGCGTCGTCGCCGACCCCGCCAACAGCCTGCTGATCTTGACGTGCAGCGAGGAGAACCTCGCCCTCGTGCGGGACCTGCTCGCGGCGATCGAGACCGACTCGACGACCATCTCCGGCGCGGGCAAGGTCGACCTGATCCAGCTCCACAACGCGCGGGCCGACGAGGTCGCGCGAGCCGTCGAGAGCGTGTACGTGGACCGCGAGAACGAGCGCCGCGGCCAGAACGCCGTCAGCGTGACCCCGGAGGGGCGGCTCAACGCTCTGGTCGTCCGGGGAACCGACGCGGACATCGAGGCGATCCGCGCCATGGTGGACCGCTTCGACTCGGGAAAGGTCCTCAACGTCCAGGACGTGCGCCGATTCGAGCTCAAGTCCGCCAACGCTCTGGAGGTCGTCAGGCTCCTCCAGGAGCTGCTCGCCGGTCGATCGCTCGGCGGCTCGGTCGGCCAGAGCCGTGCGACCAGGCTGCGGTACCTCCGCGAGGATATCTCGGGCGCCCTCGACGGCGCGCTCGGTCGCACCATGACCGAGGCCGAGGTGGACGACTTCATCCGCGAGCAGGTGCGCCTGACGCCCGACCTCCGAACGAACTCCGTGCTCGTCTCCGCGCCGACGGAGATCGTCGACCTGATCGCGTCGATCCTGCTGGATCTCGACGGCAGCACAGCCGGCTCCCGCGAGATCGAGGCGTTCCGCCTCAAGAACGCCGATGCCCGCGCCATGGCGGACCTGCTCCGCGATCTCTTCAACCTCAGGCTTCAGGGTGACACGCTGGTGCTCATACCCACGGGCCGGCAGCCGGAGGAGGAGGAGGAGGAGCGGAGAGGCCTCGACTCCGCGTCGGTGACGGCCGTGCCCGACCAGCGCAAGGAGCTCTCGATCACCATCGATGCCCGCACCAACACGCTGCTGGTCTCCGGGACAGAGGAGTACCTCGAGCTGGTCCGCAAGGTCGTCGAGGATCTCGACACAATCGAGGCCAACGAGCGCGAGCAGCTCGTTTTCCACCTCACGAACGCCAAGGCCAAGGACCTCGAGACCACCCTCCAGAGCTACTTCTCGACCGAGGCCGCGACCATGCAGCGCACGCTCGGCGGCGAGCTCGGCATCGGCGGCTCGGTCTCCCGCCAGCTCGAGCAGGAGGTGACCGTCGTCGGGGACGAGAAGAGTAACAAGCTCCTCATCTCCGCCTCGCCTCGATACATCGCGGCGGTCGAGCAGATCGTCAGCGAGCTCGACGCCGCCCCGCCGCAGGTCATGATCCAGGTCCTCCTGGCCGAGGTCACGATCGACGACGAGGACACATGGGGCGTCGACATGGAGATCGGCGGCATCACCGGCCTCGGCAACGACGCCTACAAGTTCGGCTCCTTCGCGGCCGGCGGGGCGCTCGCCAGCGCCCTGGGCACGCCCAACCTCTCCGTGTCCAGCCTCGATTTCGAGCTCATGATCCGGGCGCTGGAGGTGCAGGGCAAGCTGGAGGTGCTCAGCCGGCCGCAGATCACGGTGAAGAACAACGAGCAGGCCCGCATCCAGGTCGGCGAGAACATCGGTCGCGCCGGCGGCGCGACGCAGAGCGGCGACAACGTCACGACGGACGTGAACTACGAGGACGTTGGCATCATCCTCGAGGTCACGCCCACGATCAGCGCAGACAACTTCGTGCAGCTCGACATCAACCCCGAGATTTCGGCGCTCACCAGCCGCACGACCCAGATCAGCGCCGATCTCCAGGCGCCCATCATCACCCGCCGCACGGTGGACACCACCGTCAGCGTGATGGACGGCCAAACCGTGGTGATCGGCGGCCTCATCCAGACGACCCAGGAGGCCCGCGACTGGAAGGTGCCGCTCATCGGTGACATCCCCGTCCTCGGCCTCCCCTTCCGCTCGAGCAAGGTGCAGAACGTCAAGACCGAGCTCCTGGTCATCCTCACGCCGCACGTCATCCCCGGCGGCCAGCTCGCGGTCACGAGATACCAGGTGCTCACCGATCAAGAGATAGGCCGTCTCACCGACCCGGCGCGCATCGTCGAGGAAGTCGGCCCCGTCGAGGTGGACCCGAACGTGGCCCCCGAGCCTCTCCCGCTCGAGCCCGGCGCCCCGCCGCCGGCCAATGATCCCGCCGTGTTCGACTCCGCTCCGAGAATCCAGGCCAAGCCCGTTCGGTCGGGCGCCGCGGAAGAGGTCGACTGGGCGGACGCGCCCCGCGTCCGGGCGCGGCGCCCGGGCGAGACGCAGCCGCAGAGGCCCGCAGGAAAGTGATGGAGTCCTTGATGCTCTTGCGGCGGATCGTGATCGTGTGCGGCTGCGGCGCTCTGCTGCTCGGAATCTACGGATGCGTGGCCGAGCAAGAGGGGCGCAGGCCCCCGAAGGCCCCGCAGGACGTGCGTGCCCGATCCATCACGATCGCCGCCCAGATGCTCCTCGATGAGGACAACAACGGATACCCCGACACGATCCCGGTCATCGTCTACTTCTGGGACTACCCCGAGCGTTACCCGCTCCCGATCTGGGACGATGGAGTCCTCGTCTTCCAGCTGCACGACGAGCATGACCATCTCCTCGCGGAGTGGGAGGTGCCCCCCGACGTCGTCGTCGCCAGCCGCCGACGGGACCAGGTCGGCGCCGTGCACTATCTCACGCTCGATATCCGGGAGGCGACGACGGACGCACTGCCTCCGACCAAGGCGATGCTCTCCGCGCACTTCGTGGGTGCGCAGGGTCAGACTGCCCAGACCGTCCGTCCGCTCGTCGTGAAGATCGGGGCGTAGCCGGTCCGCCGCCTTTGCGCAACCTTCACCGCGATCTGCGGCCCGGAGCGGCCGTTCGGCGCCGCTTCCCCGCAGCTATTCCTAGGCTACCTGTGTGGGACGAACGGATCCCGGCGCGCGGGCGTTGCGGTCCGAAGATCGACCCCATCGACTCAGGAGAATCGCCCATGAGAATGCTTCTCGCCCCCCTGGTCGGCATCCTCGCCGCGGCGCACCTCGCCACCGCCCAGCCCTCGGCGCTCCGCGGCACGGTGAGTGTGGACGGCTCCAGCACGGTCTTCCCGGTCACCGAGGCGGCGGCGTCCGCGTTCCGCAAGGAGTTCCCCAACGTGAACGTCACCGTCGGCGTGTCGGGCACCGGCGGGGGCTTCAAGCGGTTCGTCAAGGGGGAGACCGACATCTCCGACGCCTCCCGGCCGATCAAGCCGGAGGAGTTCGCGCTTGCGAAGGAGAACGGCGTCCGCTTCATCGAGATCCCGGTCGCCCTCGACGGTCTCTCGATCGTCGTCAACCCCGCGAACACCTGGGCCAGTCAGCTCACGATCGAGGATCTTCAGGCCATCTACCTCGAGGACGGCGGCGCCCGCAAGTGGAGCGACATCGATCCCGCATGGCCCGACGAGACGATCAAGGTCTACTCTCCCGGCACGGACTCGGGAACGTTCGACTACTTCCAGGAGGTGACGCTCCCGAAGGGCAAGTCCTTCCGCGCCGACATGTCGACGAGCGAGGACGACAACGTGCTCGTCACGGGTGTCACGGGCGACAAGTACTCCATCGGGTACTTCGGGGCCTCGTACTACTTCGAGAACCAGGACAAGCTTCGCGCGGTGCCCATCGTCAACCCCGAGAGCGGGCAGGCTGTGCTGCCCGAGCCGCATTACGTGATCGACGGCAGCTACTCGCCACTCAGCCGCCCGCTGTTCATCTACGTGAACGCGGAGTCTCTCCGCCGCCCCGAGGTCAGGAAGTTCGTCGAGTTCTACCTCGAGCGGGACGGTGAGTTCGCCGAGAAGGTCGAGTACGTCGCCCTCCCCAGCGACATCGACGAGCGCGCCGACGAGTTCCTCCGCAAGCGGGTCACCGGATCGGTGTTCGTGACTCCCGACGGCAAGAAGCGGGAGGGCCGGCTCCGCGAGCTCTACACATCGGAGAACGTCGTCGATACCAAGTGACCGCCCACCGAGCCCCCGACGCCCCGGAAGGGGTCACGGGGCATTGTCTCCTCCAGGTATACTCCCTCCCCCATGCCGGCTCTCCCCGACACCAGCGGTCTGTCCCCCCAGCGGATCATCGCCGAGCCGGGGCGTCTGCAGTCGCACCGGCTCCATCGGGTGATCGATCGCTCCGTCGTCACGACGCTCGGCGGGGCGGCGCTCTTCTCTGTGCTCGTGACGGCGGCGATTGTCTTCGTGCTCGGCGTTGAGACCGTGTCCTTCTTCAGGCAGGACGATGTCTCGTTCCTGGAGTTCTTCGGCAGCGCCCGCTGGAGCCCGCTGCTCGGATCCGAGAAGCACTTCGGCATCTGGCCCCTGGTCTGCGGCACCGCGCTCGTCGCCGGGATCGCCCTGCTCGTCTCGGTGCCGCTGGGTCTCGTCACCGCCATCTACCTCAGCGAGTACGCGCCGCCGCGCGTCCGCGCCGTGCTCAAGCCGGCCCTCGAGATCCTCGCGGGCATCCCGACGGTCGTCTACGGCTTCCTCGCGCTCGTGCTCTTCACGCCGGCGCTCAAGGTGCTCCTCGACGGCGTCGGCTCCTACAACGCCCTCTCCGCCGGCATCGCCGTCGGCATCCTCATCATCCCGATTGTGAGCTCCGTCTCCGAGGACGCGATGCGGGCGGTTCCCCAGACTCTCCGCGACGGCGCCTACGGCGTGGGCGGCACCAAGTTCGACGCGGCCGTGAAGGTCGTCTTCCCCGCCGCGCTCTCCGGCATTGTCTCCGCCGTGCTCCTCGCCGCGGCCAGGGCCATCGGTGAGACAATGGTCGTCGCCCTCGCGGCGGGCTCCACGCCCAAGGTCACGCTTGACCCCCGCGAGGAGGTGCAGACCATGACCGGGTTCATGGTCCAGATGGCCCTCGGTGACGTCTCCAACTTCGGGGTCGAGTACCTCTCGATGTACGCCGTGGCCGCGATGCTCTTCGTCATGACGATGGGCTTCACGCTGCTCGGCGCCCACGTCCGCCGGCGCTTCCGGGAGGCGTACGAATGACGGCCCCCCGCCCCGCGGTCATCCTCCTCGACGCCGATCGTCTCGAAAGCGCGCGCCGGTCCCGTGCCGGCAGGCACCGGCGCGAGCAGGCCTTCCGGTGGTTCTGCATCGCGGTCGCCTTCCTCTGTGTCGTGCTGCTCGCGGCGATCATCGCGGGCGTCCTCTATGCCGGCGTCGGCACCATCACCAGGACGTTCCTCACGGCCGCGCCGGGCCCCGACGCCCACGAGGCCGGCTTCTATCCCGCGATCATGGGGTCCGTCTGGCTGCTCGTGCTCGTGGCGCTCATCACGCTGCCGCTCGGCGTCGCGGCCGCGATCATCCTCGAGGAGTTCAAGCCCAGAGCGAAGCTGTCGCAATGGGTGCACGGGTTCATCGAGACGAACATCACCAACCTCGCGGGCGTGCCCTCGGTCGTCTACGGCATCGTGGGGCTCACGGCCTTCGTGTCCATGTTCGGCCTCTTCGGCTCCGAAGCCCGCCCCGCCCTCGAGACCGGCTCGCGCTACTTCGACCAGTTCTACAACGAAGCCGATCAGGTCATCCTCGTTCCCGTCGAGGGGCCCGACGCGCCCGAGACCCGGCCGGGGCCGGGCCTCGCCGCGACCGACCCCGGCAAGCGACCGATCGACCTGCACGTGATCGGGCCCGACGACGAGTGGCCCTCGGACCCCGCGCTGGCCTCCCGCACCCTCCGCACGACGGATTACGCCGGGCGCATCAGCGAGCGGACCGCGTTCTATTTCCGGGTGCCCTTCGGGCGCGGACTGCTCGCCGGAGCGCTCACCCTCTCGCTCGTGATCCTGCCGGTGGTCATCATCACATCGCAGGAGGCCCTCCGGGCGGTGCCCAACTCGCTCCGCGACGCCGCGCTCGGTCTCGGCGCCACCCGGCGACGTGTCGTCTTCCGCGTCACGCTGCCCGCCGCGACGCCGGGCATCATGACCGGGGCCATCCTGGCCATGAGCCGCGCCATCGGCGAGGCCGCCCCGCTGCTCATGATCGCCGGCATCGTCTTCATCACGTTCGCCCCCGGGAATCTGATGGACGACTTCACGGCCATGCCCCTCCAGATCTACAACTGGGCGCAGCGCCCGCAGAAGGAGTTCCACGACCTCGCGGCCGCGGGCATCGTCGTGCTGCTCGCCGTGCTCCTCGTCTTCAACGGGGCGGCTATCGTCATCCGCCAGCGATTCCAGGGCACGAAGTCTTAGGAATACGCCCATGCTGCTCCAGGAGCGAGCCATCGTGACACCGCACGCCGAGCAGGGAAGGTCCGAGGTCCCCGGGGGGCGGGGCGGCGTGCTCGACGCCCCCGCCCAGGGCGAGCAGCCGCCTCCAGCGCCCCCCCGCATCGCCATCCGCGCCCGCGACTTCGACGGCTGGTACGGCGACTTCCAGGCGCTCAAGTCCGTGACCATCGAGGTGCCCGAGAACCGCATCACCGCCCTCATCGGTCCCAGCGGGTGCGGGAAGAGCACGATGCTCCGCTGGATCAACCGGATGAACGACACGATCCCGAGCGCACGCGCCAGCGGCGAGCTCACGATGCACGAGGTGGACGTCCTCTCCCGGCAGACGGACGTGGTCGACCTGCGCAGGAGGGTCGGCATCGTCTTTCAGAAGCCCAACCCCTTCCCCAAGACGATCTACCAGAACGTCGCCTTCGGCGCCCGGCTGCACCTGCGCCTCCGGAAGAGCGAGCTGGACGCCCTCGTCGAGTGGTCGTTGCGCAAGGCCGCCCTCTGGGAGGAGGTCAAGGACCGCCTCCACAAGTCCGCGCTGGGGCTCTCCGGCGGGCAGCAGCAGCGGCTCTGCATCGCACGGGCCATCGCCGTCGGGCCCGAGGTGCTGCTGATGGACGAGCCGTGCTCGGCCCTCGACCCGCGCTCGACCGCCGCCATCGAGGAGCTGATGCTCGAGCTGCGAGAGTCCTACACCATCGTCATCGTGACCCACAACATGCAGCAGGCCTCGCGCGTCAGCGACGTGACCGGCTTCTTTTACCACGGCGAGCTCGTGGAGGTCGGCCCCACCGGGAAGATCTTCCAGAACCCCTCCCGGAGGGAGACCGAGGACTACATCACCGGCCGATTCGGCTGACGCGACCGCCCCGGCGCTCGACCTCCGGCCCGTTCCTCGGCCGGATCCCGCACGATTTCGTGAGTGCGCTGGACAAGGTGCCGATACTTCCGCCTAGTATCGAACCATCACCGCCAAGAGCCGTGCGCGCTCGCCCGGCGGGCCTCCGTGAGGTCGAGGGCCACGATGAACACGCGTCCGCGAGCCTTGCCGCCATCCGTCAACGCATGGAACGCCGAGTACCTGGATGAGGCGTACGTACGGTACAGCCAGGATCCGAACAGCGTGCCCGCGGAGCTCCGCGCGTTCTTCCAGGGGTTCGATCTGGCCAGGTCGGGCGGGGCCTCCGCCGCCCCGGCGGCTCACGGCGTCGCCTCCCACTTCCAGGCCGGCGTCGACGGGCTGATCGAGGCGTACCGCGAGTTCGGCCATATGGCGGCCAGGCTCGATCCCTTCGGACGCGAACGCGCGCGTCCGGGGCTCCTGGCGCCCTCCTTCCACGGGCTGGCGGCCGATGACCTCTCGATGCCCGCCGACGTGGAGAGCGTTCACGGCATGCGCGGCAGCGCGCCGGTCTCGGAGGTCGTGGCGTACCTCGACGCGACCTACTGCGGCCACATCGGCATCGAGTTCATGCACATCCCGGAAAGCGCCGAGCGAACCTGGTGGCTCGATCGGTTCGAGGCCGGAGGCGGGCGGATCGCCCTGACCAAGGGCGAGCGCGTGCACGTCACGCGCCAGCTCCTCATGGCCGAGCAGTTCGAGAAGTTCCTGGGCAAGCGCTACCCGGGCGACAAGAGGTTCAGCCTCGAGGGCGCCGAGTCGCTCATCCCGCTGCTCGACCGTGTGCTCGAGGCGGCGTCGAATCTCGACGTCCAGGAGGTCGTCCTCGGCTCGGCGCACCGGGGCAGGCTCAACGTGCTCAACAACGTCGTGGGCAAGAGCTACGCGCAGATCTTCACCGAGTTCGAGGAGAACTGGGACGTCGACTTCGTGGACGGCGGCGGCGACGTCAAGTACCACCGCGGCTACTCCGGAACCCGCGTCTTCGGCAACGGCAAGATGGTCCACCTTGCGCTCTCGAGCAATCCAAGCCACCTCGAGGCGGTCGGCGCCGTGGTCGAGGGACGCTGCCGCGCCAAGCAGAGGCTCAGGGGTGACTACGAGCGACTCCGGGTGATCCCCGTGCTCGTGCACGGCGACGCCGCCGTCTCGGGGCAGGGCATGGTCGCCGAGCTCGCGAACCTCTCGCAGCTCGAGGGCTACACGACCGGCGGGACGATCCACGTCGTCGTGAACAACATGATCGGCTTCACGACCGTCCCCGAGGACGCGCGCTCCAGCCGCTACTGCACCGACATCGCGAAGATGATCGACGCCCCCGTGCTCCACGTGAACGGCGAGGACCCGGAGGCGGTCGTCGCGGCCGCCCAGATGGCCGTCGAGTACCGCCAGGCGTTCCGCAAGGATGTCTTCATCGACATGTGGTGCTACCGGCGCTACGGACACAACGAGCAGGACGAGGCCTCGTTCACCCAGCCGGTCATGGCCAACCTGATCAAGCGCAAGCCCAGCGTGCTGAAGATCTACGCCGAGCGGCTGCTCGCCGAGGGCATCCTCGACGATCGCGACATGGGCATCATCCGCGATCGCCTCGACCAGGCGCTCGAGCACGCCCAGCAGGCGGTGCAGTCCTCCCCCTACGACCCCACGATCGATCCCGGAAGCGCCCGCTGGACCGGCATGGACAGGCGGTTCAGCTTCGACCCCGCGGAGACCGCCGTCCCCCGCGAGGTGCTCGAGGAGGTGTGCGCGGGGCTCGCGACGGTGCCTCCCGGCTTCAAGGTCAACCCGAAGCTCCAGCGGCTGCTCGACGCCAGGCGCGAGCTGCTCACGACGCGCGAGATCAGCTACGCCGACGCCGAGTCGCTGGCGTTCGGCGCCCTGCTGCTCGACGGCCACGCCATCCGACTCAGCGGGCAGGACTCACGCCGGGGCACTTTCAGCCACCGCCACGCCGTGCTCCGCGACTTCGAAACCGGCGAGCCCTGCACCCCGCTCAACATGATGCGTCCGATCTGGGAGCCGCACAAGGGGCCGTTCGACCGAAAGTCCCAGCAGGCAAGGCTCTGCGTGTACGACAGCCCTCTCTCCGAGGCGTCGGTGCTCGGCTTCGACTACGGCTACTCGCTGGCCGACCCGAACATGCTCGTCCTGTGGGAGGCGCAGTTCGGCGACTTCGTCAACGGCGCCCAGGTCATCATCGACCAGTTCATCGCCTCCGCGGAGGCCAAGTGGGAGCGGTGGTCCGGTCTGGTCATGCTGCTTCCCCACGGCTACGAGGGCGCCGGGCCCGAGCACTCCTCCGGGCGCATGGAGCGGTTCCTCAAGCTCTGCGCCGGGAACAACATGCAGATCGTCTACCCCTCCACCGGCCCGCAGGTCTTCCACGTCCTGCGCCGGCAGGTCAAGCGCCCCTTCCGCAAGCCGCTTGTCCTCTACACCCCCAAGAGCATGCTCCGCGTGCCAACCGGCACGGTCGATGAGCTCATGCGCGGCACGTTCCGCGAGTTGATCGATGATCCCCGCTTCGAGAGCCATGGCGCCGACCGGGACGGCGTCAGGCAGCTCATCCTCTGCACCGGGAAGTTCTACCACGATCTCGCCGCCAGGCGCGACGAGATCGGGCGGGAGGACATCGCGATCGTCCGCGTCGAGCAGATCTACCCCTTCCATACGGCGCTCTTCCAGGAGATCGCGGCGAGGTACCCCTCCAAGACCGAGATCCTCTTCGCGCAGGAGGAGCCCCGAAACGCGGGAGCGGGGCTCTTCGTCCTCGATCGGCTCCGCGATGAGCTCGGCATCAACGGACGCTACGTGGGCCGCCCCGCGAGCCCGACGCCCGCCGTGGGCTCGAAGCGTCAGCACAAGAAGGAGCAAGAGGGGCTCCTCGACGTAATCATCGGCCCCGTCGCCGCTTCGCCACGGCCCCGCTCCGAGCCCGTCGCCGCCACGAAGGGCTGACCCGAGCCAGAGGAACCACGCTCTATGGCCACCGAGATCGTCATCCCCAACGTCGGCGAGAGCGTGACCAGCGGCGTGATCGCATCGTGGCGTCGCGCCGACGGCGAGTACGTCGAGCGTGACGAGCCCGTGCTCGACCTCGAGACCGACAAGATCACGATGGAGATCACTGCCCCTGCCGCCGGGCTCCTCAAGCGCATGGCCAAGGAGGGCGACGAGGTCCAGGTGGGCGCCGTGGTCGGGTCCGTGGACGAGTCGGTCGAGCGCCCCGCCGCCCCCGGCGCAACGACGGCCGCCAAGCCCGCCGCCGCCCAGGCCGAGGCGCCGGCATCGAAGCCGGCGGCGTCCGCACCCGTCGCCCCGCCCGCCGAAACGCGTCCCGCGGCCGTGGAGATCCGCGCCACGCCCCTCGCGGAGCGCATCGCCAAGGAGCGCAACGTCGATCTGGCGAGGGTGGTCGGCACCGGGGCCGGCGGGCGCATCCGCGAGCAGGACGTGCTCGCCTACGTCCAGTCCCAGAACGGGGCTGCGCCCCAGGCCGCCGCGCCCGTCGGGCCGGCGCCCGCCCCCGCGCCGGGCGCTCGTGCCACGACTGTCAAGAAGATGACGCCCTTGCGTCAGCGCGTGGCCGCCCGGCTCGTCGAGGCGCAGCACACCGCCGCGATGCTCACGACCTTCAACGAGTGCGACATGTCGGCGGTCATGTCGCTCCGCAAGCGCTACAAGGAGAGCTTCGAGAAGAAACACGGCGTGGGCCTCGGCTTCATGTCCTTCTTCATCAAGGCGGCGGTGGGGGCGCTGCGATCCAACCCGATGGTCAACGCCTCGATCATGACGGGCGACGACGGCCAGCTCGCTATCGAGTCGCACGACTACTGCGACATCGCCATCGCCGTCGCGAGCCCCAAGGGGCTCGTTGTCCCGGTCATCCGCAACGCCGAGACGCTCTCCTTCGCCGGGATCGAGGAGGCCGTCAAGGACCTGGCCCTCCGCGCCAAGGACGGCAAGCTCGACCTATCCGAGCTCCAGGGCGGGACCTTCACGATCACCAACGGCGGCATCTTCGGGAGCCTCAACTCCACGCCGATCCTCAACCCGCCGCAGTCCGCGATCCTCGGCATGCACGCGATCAAGAACCGGCCCGTCGAGGACCCCGAAAGCCCCGGGCAGATCGCGCTCCGCCCGATGATGTACCTCGCCCTGAGCTACGACCACCGCATCATCGACGGCGCCGAGGCGGTGACGTTCCTGCTCAATATCAAGAACGCGATCGAGAGCCCCGAGCGCCTGATGCTCGAGCTCTGATCGCGTTAACGCCGGCCCGCGAGCATCGCGTCCAGCAGGCCCCCGCACGCCCGGTCGAGCATATCGAACACGCGGTCGAAGCCCTCGGGCCCGCCGTAGTAGGGATCCGGCACGGCCATATCGTGCTCAGAGGCGTCGGCGAGCGCGGGATCGAAGCTGCGGACGAGGCGCACCCGCTCGGCCGGCGCGCCGATCTCGAGCAGGCGATCGCGGTTGTCCAGGTCCATCGGCAGCAGCACGTCGAAGCGAGAGAAGTCGCTCCGTGGGTCGACCTTCCGTGCGACGCACGACATCCGCACGCCGCGGCGCTCGGCGACCGCCCGCGCCCGCGCGTCCGGCGGCTCCCCCGCATGCCACCCCCCGAGGCCGCACGAATCGATGAGGAACCGATCCCGCACCCCGCGGGCCTCCGCCTTGTGCGCGAAGATCGCCTCCGCCAGCGGCGAGCGGCAGATGTTCCCCAGACACACGAACAGCAGCGCGTGCTCCCCGCTCATCGTACCGCCTCCGCGACGGCCGGCGCACCCTCGAAACCCCAGTGTGACCGAAGCGCGCGGGCGTAGCCCTCCCGAGTCGCGAGGCGCTCCGCGTGCGACCTCACCGCCGCGGCGATGCGCCCGCGGAGATCCGGGGCCAGAACCAGCCTCGCCAGACGGCGCCCGATGTCGGTGATCGACGCCCCCTCGGCGTCGAGCAGGCCCCGCGCCTCCTCCGGGCACAGCCCCTCCATCCACTCCGAGCCCGCAACGACCGGCGTGCCGAGCAGGTGCGCCCGCAGGATGGCCCACCGCGCCCACGCCCGCTCGCATGCGCTGAGCTCCCGGTGCGGCGCCGGCGGGACGAGCACCATCAGATCGCACGCGTGCGCGAGCGCCGCCACGGGTTCGGGCGCGAGCAGCAGCCGCCACTTCACCGCCGCCTCGACATGGAACCTCCTCGCGCGCGACAGGTGGGCGGTGCCCGGCCCGACCAGGCCGGCCACCGGGATACCGGCCACGTCGAGCAGCCCGATCATGTAGACGAACCGGCGCGCGTCCGCGAGGAAGGCGGGCTCGGCGAGGAGCGCGACCACCGGCGTGTCGTCACCCGCCAGCCCCGCCTCCGCCCGGATCGACTCCCGTGTCCGGCCGGTCCCCGCACCGATGCTCGGCATCGCCCGGACCGGCGGCCCCGCGGGGCGCGCCCCCGCCGCACGGCACGCGCTACGAGCCGCGTCGCTCCAGGGCTGCAGCACCTCGTAACCCCCGAGCGATCGCAGCACGCGGCGCATCGCCCGCCACGCGAGCCACGCCCGGCCGAGCGGAGCCGCGACCGTCGTCGTCCGCGTCGATCCAGTGAATTCGACCCGCCCCCCGCCCGTATCCAGGCACACCACGGCGTGCTCGCACTCGGGCGTGGCGGCGATCGCCTCGGCGCACGCCATGCAGGCGATGGGCGGCGCGCCGCGCGCAGCGGCCCCGCGCCGGCCGTTGTCGGGATCGAGCACGTGCACCACGCGCCTCACTCGGGGGCAGCTCCCTCTCAGCGGTCACGCTCGTCCGCGACGGTCTCGACCTCGTGCTTGTAGAACAGCTGCGCGATGCGCAGCCCGACGAGATCGGCGAACCTGTCCTCCGCCTCGCGCAGAGACGCCGTGTCGGTCGGCGGCGCCCCCTGCCTTGTCACGGACGTCACGTCGAAGGTGTACCCCTCGCGTTCCTCCGGCCAGAGCCGCGCGTCGGCCGTCGCGTCGATCACCTTCACCCGAAGGCGCGCGGTCGGCGCGAAGGTCTGCCCGTCGGTCGACATCGTGAAAAGGTCGGGGATCACATAGACGACCACCTCGGCGTTGATCGCCTGCCCCACCTCCGAGATCGACTTAAGGTCCCCGCGAGGCTCGTTGGCCACGTACGCCGCGGCCGCACGCGAGTCCAGAAGCCGGTCAACCACCTTCGCCTTGAGCATCGCCGCCTCGGCCGCGCCCGTCACCCGCTCGCGCGTCGTCGAGCGGGCGATGTGCCCAGCGCGATCGTCGAAGAAAATGACCGTCGGCCGCTCCTTGGGCAGGTCGTACACCTGCGGGATCTTCTCGGGCCCGTGCACCAGCAGGAAGGCCGGCCCCACGATGTTGCACCCCGACGCCGTCCAAAGGCCCGCGCCGGCGAAGGCCGCGCCGAGCACCGCTCGCTTTCCCAGGTTCCGCATCGTCGCTGCTCCGCTTGCTTGCCCGCCGCTCAGTACGTGATCGCGTTCGGCTCGTCGTGCGTGTAGAAGAGCCAGCACACCCGGTCCACCGCCCGCTTGAGCAGCGCGGAGGCCACGCCCTGCTTGTCGATCAGATCCGGCCCCACGCCGGACTGGTCGGGAAACTTCACCCGGATCTCCTTCCGGAACGCCTCCGCGTCCGTATTCCCGCCCCGTTCGATCACCGACACCGACACCCACGCCAGCCCGTCCCACAGATACTCATTCCCCGGCTCGTTGGTCCGGAACTCGTTGACCTCGATGAATACCAGCCGGTCCACCTCCAGCTCGTCCGCGAGGCGGCTGCGCGGCCAGGCCACCCACTGCGGGTTGTTGGCCAGAAAGCCGGTCACCTGGTCCCCCGGCACGTGCCCGGAGGCGCCCGACTCCGCCGCAAGGCGCGCGTCGATCCGCTGGATGAGCGAGGGCTGCAGCGCGGGGAACTCGGACTGCACCGACCGCTCCGCAATCGCCACCACCGCGTACGTCCGGCCCTCGAGCCCCGAGTACTCGGGCTGGAACGTCGTCGAGCCCTGCCGTTCCGCGGAGGCCGCCATCATGCCCACCATCGCGCAGCCCGCGCCGCACGCCGAGCCCGCGAGCATCAGCGCCGCCCCGAGCGAACGGCCCCACGCGCCGATCCGACGCCCCCCCGCGCGTGACTCACTCTTCATGCCTTGCCTCGCTCAGCCATGCCAGGTCGCCACCTTGTATGCCCACGCCAGCAGCACCAGCCCGCCCATTCCCCACATCACTCTGGGAGTGATCAGACCGGCGGCCACGGGTGCCAGCCGCGAACCCGTCGCCGCGACATGCACCGCCCCCCAGACCGCCGTAGCCGCCATGACAGCCAAGACAAACCCGAAGGGCTGCGCTCTCACCGAGTCTATCAGCTCCCCATTCGCAGCGTACGCCACCGCGGTTGTCATGCCGCACGTCAGGCAGGGCTTGCCCAGCGCCTCGGCCCACGAGCACGGCGGCAGCCCGAGCTGGGTGTGCGTGCCGTGCCCCGCCTCGCTGGGGCGGAGACCCGCCGCCACGATCAACGCCGACAGGCACGCCAGCGCGACCGCGAGCGCGGCCAGCCGCGCCCGCCCCCCGACCCGACGTCGCGCCCCCGCCGGGAAATCTCCCTGGCCCGTCACATTCGGCATCGCCCGATCCTATCCGCAGGCGCACCCGCGGCTCTCGCCCTGGGTTGCCACGGGTCCGTCCCGGTCGCGCTCCCCCGGGTCAGTCGAAGCGGAAGACGCCCTTGCGGTACCCGTACAGGTACGCCACGATCGTGGTGAGAAGGAAGAAGAGAATCCGCCCCAGCCACACCAGGCCCTCGGAAGTGCCCGCCTCCAGGTTGGGGAAGGTCGTCGCCCAGGGGTAGAGGAAGATCACCTCGACGTCGAAGAGCAGGAAGACCATCGCGATCAGGTAAAACCGCACGTTGAACCGCTTGCGGGCCGTTCCCACGGGGTTCATGCCCGACTCGTACACCATGCCCTTGGTCGGGCCGTGCCGGCTCGGGCCGATCAGCTTCGTCAGCACCATGGTCGCCACGGAGAACGTCACCGCCATCGCCACCAGGATCCCCAGCGGCAGGTACGAGCCGACGTCAACCGTCGCGAGCATCACCGACCTCCTGTCAGAGCCGCAATCGTAGCCCGGGGTGCGTCCCGCTTCCGGGCCGGAAGGCCTTGGGCCGGTCGGCCCCTCGGGCGCGGTGGGGGGCGCGATGCGGATGGCGCCATCGGCAGTCTGCCAGATCGGCAGCCCGACCCCCCGCGGCGGCCGTCGCTTGTCAGACGCGATCCCCCGCCAATCGCGCCGAACGCACGCGAACCCGCCAGGCTTCACCCGATCGCGAGCGCCGCCGCTGGCACCCCGGTTGCCACGCCTCCTCCCAGCGATCGCCCCCGCCAGGCGCGGTGGCCGCCGACGAGTCGGCGGTCGTCCCGATCGGCGTGGAGCCGAAGTTCCAGGAGAGTCCGGGCCGAGGCCGCCCGCGAGAACGGAGCACCAGGACAATGGCAGTCAAAGAACTCACCTTCGACGTGGACGCCCGGCACGCGCTGCTTGCCGGCGTCGAGAAGCTCGCCCGCGCCGTCAAGGCCACCCTCGGCCCCAAGGGGCGGATGGCCGTCTTGGACAAGTCCTGGGGTGGGCCCACCGTCACCAAGGACGGCGTCTCCGTCGCCGAGGAGATCGAGCTCCGCGATAAGGCGGAGAACCTGGGCGCCCTCCTGGTCAAGGAGGCCGCGAGCAAGACCTCCGACGAGGCCGGCGACGGCACCACGACCGCCACGGTGCTCGCCGAGGCGCTCTTCCGCGAGGGCCTCAAGCACATCGCGGCCGGCGTGGACGCGAACGCGCTGGTGCGGGGGATGAAGCTCGCCGTCACCGCCGCCGCCAAGTCGATCGACAGCCAGGCCACCCCCGTCAAGGGCAAGGCCGACATCCAGAACGTCGCCGCGATCAGCGCCAACAACGACGCCGAGGTCGGCAAGATCATGGCCGACGCCTTCGAGAAGGTCGGCAAGGACGGCGTCATCACCGTCGAGGAGGGCAAGACCCGCGAGACCGAGGTCAAGGTCGTCGAGGGCATGCAGTTCGACCGGGGCTATCTCTCGCCCAACTTCGTCACGAATGTCGACGAGATGAAGGTCCAGCTCGAGAAGTGCCTCGTGCTCATCCACGAGGACAAGATCGAGAGCATCACCAGCCTCGTCCCCCTTCTCGAGAAGGTGATGGAGGCCAAGAAGCCCCTGCTCATCATCGCCGAGGACGTCTCCGGCGAGGCGCTCGCCACGCTCGTCATCAACAAGCTCCGCGGCACGCTCCAGGTCGTCGCGGTCAAGGCCCCCGGCTACGGCGACCGGCGCAAGGCCATGCTCGGCGACATCGCCGTCCTCACCGGCGCCACCGCCGTCATGAAGGACCTCGGACTGCAGCTCGATAAGGTTGAGCTCGGCCACCTCGGCATGGCCAAGAAGGTCGAGGTCGACGCCGACAACACCACGATCATCGAGGGCGCCGGCTCCACCAAGGATATCCAGGGACGCATCGAGCAGATCCGGCGCGAGATCGAGAACACCACCAGCGACTACGACCGCGAGAAGCTCCAGGAGCGCCTCGCCAAGCTCGCCGGCGGCGTCGCCCAGGTCAACGTCGGCGCCGCCTCCGAGGCCGAGCTCAAGGAGAAGAAGGCCCGCATCGAGGACGCGCTCCACGCGACCCGCGCCGCGGTGGCCGAGGGGATCGTCGCCGGCGGCGGCGTCTCCTTCATCAAGGCCCGCGAGGCCGTCGAGAACCTCAAGGAGTGGAAGGCCGTCTTCGCCAAGAGCAAGGAGGTCACGGCCGAAGATGTCGGCCACGCCAAGTACGACCTCGCCGCCGGTATGGAGGTCGTGCGCAAGGCCCTCACCGTGCCCCTCGCGACGATCGCCGACAACGCCGGCGTCAAGGGCACCGTCGTCGTCGGCAAGGTCGCCGAGGCCGGCAAGCCCAACTTCGGCTACAACGCCCTCACCGGCGAGTACGGCGACCTGGTCAAGATGGGCGTCATCACCCCCGCCAAGGTCGACCGCCTCGCCCTCCAGAACGCTTCCAGCGTCGCAACGGTCCTCCTCACCGCCGACTGCATCGTGACCACCAAGCCCGAGCCCAAGAAGGAGGGCGGCCACGACCACGACCACGGCGGCATGGGCGGTATGGGTGGCATGGGCGGCGGCATGGGTGGAATGGGCGGCATGGGCTTCTGACCACCCCTGTGCCACTGGCGGCTCCCCCGCCAGTGCGGACCAGTCACGACGCGCAGACGCCGGCGGGCAAGCCGCCGGTGGCACATCGAACGCACGCGAAACAGGAACCACGAGAAATGGCCATCAAACCCCTCGAAGACCGCATCGTCGTCAAGCCCATCGACCCCGAGACCAAGACCGCCTCCGGCCTCTACCTCCCCGAGTCGGCCAAGGAGAAGCCGATCCAGGGCGAGGTCGTCGCCATCGGCCCCGGGCGCCGGCTCGACAACGGCGCCCGCGCCAAGCCCGTCGTCGCCAAGGGCGACCGCGTCGTCTTCGGCAAGTACGCCGGCACCGAGGTGGAGGTGAAGGGCGTCAAGCACCTCATCCTCCGCGAGTCCGAGCTGCTCGGAGTCGTCGAGGGCTGACGCGCCGAGGCTGACCAGATCACCATGCAGCGCCGACCCAGCCAGCTCGCACGCCTGCTCCGCTCCGTGAGCACCAGGAGCCCCCAGGGGCTCAAAGCGGCGCTGCGCCCGCTGGTCCGGCGCGTCGTCCCCCCAAGCCTCCGCCGAGACGTCCACGAGACCCCCGTGCGCGAGGCCGACATCACCGCCGCCGACCGCTGGATCGACAACCACTACACCATCGAGGCCGACGGACGCAAGCGACACTTCTTCTTCGTCTGCGGCTGCTTCAAGAGCGGCACCAACTGGGTGCAGAACCTCCTCAACCTCCACCCCCACGCGCAGGTCCAGGGGGAGTTCCACTTCGAGGTGCTCCGCAACGCCGTCGACCAGCTCACCGGCGTCTACTGGTTCCTCGGCTCCGACCCCGCCCTGCGCGAGGTCGGCATCGACGCCTCCGAGGCCATGATCCGGCGGATGATCTTCGCCGCGACGCGGTCCAAGCCCGGGGCGGTCTGGCTCGGCGACCGCACGCCCAACCCGCTCCGCACCATCATCCGCGGGGCGCCGCAGATCTTCATCACGAGGGACGTGCGCGACGTCCTCGTGAGCTGGTCCTTCCACCACCTCCGCGTGGACAACGAGCGCGGCATCGCCGTCCCCTTCCGCGAGAAGTGGCGCACGGCCTCGCAGAGGTTCCGCGCCGATCCGGCCGGCTTCAACCCGCTCGACGGCCTCCTGGGCGACGAGGCCTGGGTCCGGCACCACGCCCGCCACTGGGCCGACGTCGCCCGCAAGTCACGTCTCGCCCTGCCGCAGCTCCGCGCCGAGGGCGCCCCCGTCCTCGAGCTCCGCTACGAGCAGCTCCACGCCGACCTCGATCGCGAGATCGACCGGGTCTACGAGTTTCTCAGCCTCGACCGCTCGCTCGCCCAGGCGCCCTCCACCCGCACCAAGACGCTCCCCGGCTTCGGACGCGAGGACCGCACCAGCTTCTTGCGCAAGGGCGCGGTGGGCGACTGGCGGAGCCACCTCGACGAGAGGCTCTGCCGCATCATCGAAGAAGAAGCCGGCGAGGAGATGTCCATCGCCGGATACCCATCCGACACCAGTCCGCATATCGAGGCGCCGGCCCCGGCTCTGCGCAGCGCCCCCGAAACCGTGTGAGGAGTACGCCGCTATGGCCACCAAGCAGATCATGTTCGACGACGCCGCCCTCATCGAGATGAAGAAGGGCGTGGACCGCCTCGCAGAGGCCGTCAAGTGCACCATGGGCCCCGCGGGGCGCCACGTCGTCATCGAGAAGTCCTACGGCGGCCCGAGCGTCACCAAGGACGGCGTCAGCGTCTCCAAGGAGGTCTCGCTCCCCGAGCCCTTCGAGGCGATGGGCGCGAAGATGGTCAACCAGGTCGCCAAGAAGACGGCCGACCAGGCCGGCGACGGCACCACCGCCGCCACCGTCCTCGCCCAGGCCATCTTCACCGAGGGCGTCCGCCACGTCGCGGCCGGCGCCAACCCGGTGCAACTCCAGCGCGGCATCAACGCCGCCGCCGAGGCCGCCGCCGCCGCCATCGACGCCATGGCTGTCAAGTGCAAGGGCAAGGACGACTACAAGAAGATCGCCACCGTCTCCGCCAACCACGACGCCTCCGTGGGCGAGCTCATCGCCGAGGCGATCGCCAAGGTCGGCCCCGACGGCGTCGTCGAGGTCGAGGACGGCAAGAGCGCCGAGACCACCCTCGAGTACGTCGAGGGCATGCAGTTCGACAAGGGCTACCTCTCGCCCTACTTCATGACCGACCCCAAGACCGCCGAGTGCGTCCTCGAGGACTGCTCGATCCTGATCTACGAGAAGAAGATCGCCAACCTCCCCGACCTCCTCCCCCTCCTCAACAAGATCGCCACCGGCTCCAAGCCCCTCCTCATCATCGCCGAGGACATCGAGAACGAGGCCCTCACCGCCCTTGTCGTCAACCGCCTCCGCGGCATCCTCCGCATCGCCGCCGTCAAGGCCCCCGGCTTCGGCGACCGGCGCAAGGCCATGCTCGGCGACATCGCCGTGCTGACCGGCGGCACCTTCTTCTCCGAGGACCTCGGCCGCTCCATCGAGTCGATCGACCTCAAGGAGCTCGGCTCGGCCAAGAAGGTCGTCATCACCAAGGACGACACCACCATCATCGAGGGCGCCGGCAAGAAGAAGGACATCACCGCCCGCGCCGAGCAGATCATGGCCCAGTTCGAGAAGTCCACGAGCGACTACGACAAGGAGAAGCTCATGGAGCGCCACGCCAAGCTCGTCGGCGGCGTGGCCATCATCAATGTCGGCGGCGCCACCGAGACCGACATGAAAGCCCGCAAGGACCTCGTCGACGACGCCCTCCACGCCACCCGCGCCGCCGCGAAGGAGGGCTACGTCCCCGGCGGCGGCGTCGCCCTGCTCCGCACCCAGCCCGCCATCCAGGCCGCCAAGGCCAAGGCCAAGGGCGACGAGAAGCTCGGATTCGACATCGTCGCCAAGGCCGTCGAGAGCTGCGCCTACCAGATCGCGGCCAACGCCGGTGTCGACGGCGACCTCGTCGTCGAGAAGATCAAGGAAGGCCCGGGCGGCAAGGCCAGCCCCGGCTTCGGCTACAACGCCGGCACCAGCCAGTTCACCGACCTTGTCAAGGACGGCATCATCGACCCGGCGCTCGTCGCCAAGACCGCCCTCATCAACGCCGCCTCCGTCGCCGGCCTCATGCTCACCACCGACGTCCTCGTCACCGAGCTCAAGGAAGAGAAGGAGGCCGAGTCCGGCGCTGTGGCCTGATGTCTTTACGAGCCCCGAGCGCAAGCTCGGGCGGAAGCGAGACAGCGACACAGCAGACAGGTGAAGCAGGACATCCACGGCGCACAGCCCCTCCCGGAGGAGAGAGAGACCTCTGGAGAGAGCGAGGAGGAGAGCGGGGCGCCGATAAACACCCGAGCCCCGTGCGGAAACGCCCGAGGGCTCGATTCATGAGGAGCGCACAAGTCGTGCATGGCGACTTGCTTGACCAGGAGGTTGACGCCATCGTCAATCCGTGGAACCGCAACTTCATCCCTTGGTGGCTGCTACTTCCCCACGGGGTCTCAGGGGCGATTCGCAGGCGCGCGGGGGCTGGTCCATTTCGCGAGTTGGGACGACACGGGCCGATGAGGCCGGGCGAAGCCGTGATGACGTCCGCGGGGCGATTGTCGCATAAGGCGATCATTCATGTGGCGGGCCTGACTTGGAGGTGGACCACGAACCTGCAGATTGTTCGGGACTGTGCGCGCCATGCCTGCGAGTTATGCGTGAATAACCAGTTGCATTCCGTTGCGCTCCCGCTGATCGGTACCGGAGTCGGAGGCTTGGAGCCGAAGAGGGTTCTCGACGTGATTCAGGAGTCAGTCGCTCCGTTTCTCGACCGGGTGGAGGCCCGATTGGTCGTGTTTGCAAAGGCCGGACGCTGATGCCCACCACCCGCGACTACTACGAGATCCTCTCCGTCGAGCGCACCGCC
>CAYTAH010000002.1:256207-262704 GCA_964435785.1 uncultured Phycisphaeraceae bacterium
GCTGATGCCCACCACCCGCGACTACTACGAGATCCTCTCCGTCGAGCGCACCGCCGACGGCGAGGAGATCAAGCGCGCCTACCGACGCCTCGCCCTCAAGTACCACCCCGACCGCAACCCCGGCGATCCCGAGGCCGAGGCCAAGTTCAAGGAGTGCGCCGAGGCCTACGAGGTCCTCTCCGACGACGCAAAGCGCAAGCTCTACGACCAGTTCGGGCACGAGGGCCTGCGCCGCGGCGGCGGCCCCGCCACCCACGACTTCTCCCGCATGGACGTCACCGACATCTTCTCGATGTTCGAGGAGATCTTCGGCGCCGGGCGCGGCGGCTTCGGCGGGGCACGCGCCCACCCCCGCGCCGCCCGCGGCTACGACCTCGAGACCGAGGTCGTGATTGACCTCTCCGAGGTCGCAAGCGGAGTCGAGCGCGATGTCGACTTCACCCGCCTCGACGTCTGCGAGAAGTGCACCGGCACCGGTGCCAAGCCCGGCACCAAGCCCGCCACCTGCCCCACCTGCGCCGGCCAGGGCAAGGTCGCCCAGCAGGGCCTCGGCGGCATGTTCCGCATGGTCACCGCCTGCCCGCACTGCCGCGGGCGCGGCACCATCGTCGCCGACCCCTGCGACGCCTGTCGCGGCAAGGGGCGCGTCCCCAAGAAGCGCAAGCTCACCGTCAAGATCCCCGCCGGTATCCACGACGGGCAGGCCGTCCGCATCGCCGGCGAGGGCGAGCCCCCGCCCCCCGAGGCCTCGCCCAACGGCCAGGGCGCCCGCGGCGACCTCCACGTCGTCGTCCGCGTCAAGGACCACCCCCTCTTCGAGCGCGACGGCGACAACCTCCTCCTCGAGCTGCCCATCAGCTTCACACAGGCCGCCCTCGGCGCCGAGGTCGACGTGCCCACCATCGAGGGGCGCCAGAAGCTCCGCATCCAGGCCGGCGCCCAGCACGGCGACGTCTACCGTCTGAACGGCCAGGGCCTGCCCAACCTGCGCAGCGGGCGGCGCGGCGACGTCGTCTCGCTCATCAAGATCGAGATCCCCAAGAAGCTCTCGGCCAAGCAGCAGGAGATCCTCCGCGAGTTCGCCGCCACCGAGGACCACAGCGTCCTCCCCGAGAGCCACGGTTTCTGGAAGAAGATGAAGGACCTCTTCGGCGCCTGAGCGCTCCGGGAGACGAGCCATGAGCAGGCACAAAGAGAAGAAGCACCGCCACGAGGACGACGAGGCGATCGACATGACCGAGCACGTGCCGGAGGGGGGCGCCCCGCCCTCCGAGGAATACTCGCCCGAGGCCTACGAGGCGATCGTCGCCGAGCGTGACGACCTCCGCGCCAAGTACCAGCGCGCCCTCGCCGACTACCAGAACGCCCAGCGCCGCTTCAGCGCCGACATGGCGGCCGCGAGAGAGGCCGGCGTCGAGCGCGTGCTGTCCTCCCTCATGCCCGTTCTCGACCACTTCGATCTCGCCCTGGGGCAGCAGGCGTCGAACGTCTCCGCCGAGCAGATGTTCGCCGGCGTGCGGATGATCCGCGACGAGTTCAGCCGCGCGATGAGCGCGTTCGGCGTCGCCGCCATCAACCCCGCAGCCAACGACGACTTCGACCCCGCCCGCCACGAGGCGCTCTCGCGACTCGCCGTCGAGGGAGTCGAGCCCGGGCGCATCTCCAGCGTCTACCAGGTCGGCTACCGCATCAACGACCGCGTCATCCGCGCGGCGAAGGTCACCATCGCCCCCGAAGCCCCGGAGGAGCCCGAGCCCACGCCCAAGGTCATCTGACAGCGAGCCCCGCTCGCAAGCGAGGGTCACAGAACCCGACGCGCGAGCGAGGGCCAACGGAACCAGCCATGCCCACATACGACTACCGATGCACGGCCTGCAAGCACGAGTTCGAGCTCTTCCAGTCCATGAGGGACGCGCCGAAGCGCAAGTGCCCGCAGTGCTCGAAGAACTCGCTCGAGCGCCTCATCGGCACCGGCGCCGCGGTCCTCTTCAAGGGCTCCGGCTTCTACCAGACCGACTACCGCTCCAAGTCCTACAAGGACGCCGCCAAAAAGGAGAACCAGTCCGCGGCGCCCAAGCCCGACGGCGCCCCCGACTCCAAGCCCGCAAAGGCCGAATCTCCCGCCCCCGCGGCCTCACCCCCGGCCGCTGAAGGCAAGCCTGGCGCGACGAGCTGAGATCTGAAGTCCGAGACCCGAGATCTCCACTTGAACCCCCAAGTCTCAAACCCGAGATCTCGCACCCCTCCTCTCCCCACCGTCCTCGTCACCGAGGTCATCCGCTCCGCCCACCAGGGCGACAGCCACGGCGGAGCCTTCCTCGTCAACCTCGCCACCGGCGAGGCCCGCAAGGTCCTCGACTGGAACCGCATCGACATCGACTGGGAGGGGCGTGGACAGGGGCGCGGCCTCCGCGGCATCGCCGTGTGCCCCGACCGCGTCTACATCGCCGCCAGCGACGAGCTCTTCGTCTTCGACCGCGCCTTCAACATCGTCAAGAGCTTCAGGAGCCGCTACCTCCGCCACTGCCACGAGATCTGCCTCCACGGCGACACGCTCTACCTCACCGCCACCGCCTTCGACTCGGTCCTCGAGTTCGACTGCCGCAAGGAGCGATTCACCCGCGCCCATCTTGTCCGCTACCAGCCGCGACGCGTCTCCACGCCGCTCGGCCCGCGCGAGGAGCTCACCCTCCGCGTCGGGCGATACGACCCCGCCCGCGCCGACGGCCCGCCCCTCGCGGATACCACCCACCTCAACAACGTCGCCCTCCACGAGGGCTCGCTGCTGGTCTGCGGCGTGCGCCTGAAGTCGATCCTCGCCATCGACCGCGCCGGCCACCACGACTTCGCCCCCGTCCCCGAGTGGACGCACAACGCCCGGCCCTACAAGGACGGCGTCATCTTCAACAGCACCGCGGAGGACGCCGTCTGCTTCGCCTCGCGCGCCGGCGAGATCCTCAAGCGCTTCCGCATCCCGCACTACCCCGAGGAGACCCTCCTCCACACCGACCTCCCCAACGACTTTGCGCGCCAGGCGTTCGCCCGGGGCCTCGTCGCGACCGAGTCGGGGCTCATCGTCGCCGGATCTTCCCCCAGCACCGTCACGGCCTGGGACTTCGACTCCGGCGAGCGCCTCGCGAGCGTCAACTTCGGCCTCGACGTACGGAACGCCCCCCACGGCCTGGCGATCTGGCCCTTCGAGTGACGCGGGACGACAGCCGCGCGTCGGGCCCGCAGGACCCCTCCACGCGCCGAAATCCCCGGCCCGCACGCGTATGATCAACTGTGCCAGCTGTCGCCCACGGGGTCGATATCGTTGAGGTCGCTCGCGTCGCCGAGCTGATCGCCGATCACCCCGAGCGCGCCCGCGAGCGCCTGTTCACCGACGAGGAGCTCGAGTACGCCCGCGGCAAGAAGCGCGAGATCGAGCACCTCGCCGCGCGATTCGCCGCCAAGGAGGCGGTCTTCAAGGCCCTGGGCACCGGCTGGGCCGAGGGGCTCGCCTGGACCGACGTCGAGGTCACGCGCGACCACGCCGGCCGGCCCGGCCTGCTCCTGCACAACCTCGCCGCCGATCGCGCCCAGAAGCTCGGCATCGCGACCTGGCTCGTCTCGCTCTCCCATACCGAGACCCACGCGATCGCCTCGGTCATCGGGGTCCAAGAAACCGTCGCCAAATAGCCGCCGAAATAGCCGTCCCGCCGCCACCGGCCCGAGGCGCCCGCTTCACCCGTCCTCGCGCGACGCCATGAACGGCTTCCACTCCCGCTCGTACCACTCCCACCACTTCGCCTCGTCCATCCCCAGCTGCGCCGTCGGGCGCCCCAGCGCGCTGCTCGTCATGCGGCTGAGGGAGTAGAACACCTCCGTGCGGAACGTGTACACCACCGCGTCCTGCACCTCCAGCACCGCCCCCTCGGTCACCACGTCCAGCGTCGGGTCGAACCCCACCGCGCTGTCGCTCACCACCGGCTGCAGGTCCGACACGAACGTCTGCTGCTGCCCCACGATGATCCAGCCGAGGTTCCCCGCCCGCTCGCCCTGCGCGCCCTGCCGGCTCCCGCTCACCTGCGCCGCGATCATCAGCGGCACCATCTCGTAAAGGCTCAGCGTCTCGGCGATCCCCGCCGCCGCGACCACCTCCGAGTCCTTCTCCTTCTGCAGCCCCGCCGCGACCACCAGCCTGATCCCGTCCGACACCCCGCCCGCCTCGCCGACCCGCGCGTACAGCCGCTCCGCCGCCGCCTCGCGGACCGACGCCTTGGGCCCGAACACCGCCTGCCACGCCAGCGTCGCGTCGCCCTCGTCGGTCTTGGCGTCCGCGAACATGTCCAGCAGGCCTTCCTGCACGTCCTGCCGGTCGTGCTCGAGCACCTCCAGCAGCAGCGGGTACAGCCCCGGGTCGTCGTACTTCTCCCGCATCACCGCCAGCCCGACTTGCCGCGTCTCGCGGCTGTTGCCCCCGAAGTACTGCTTGCGGAACCGGATCAGCTCCAGCTCCTTCTCCCGACGCGCCCTCTGCTGCTCGGCGTACGCCTTGACCCGCGGGTCGTTGGGGTCGGGCATCAGCCGCTCCATCCACTCCGGCGCGGGATAGCTCGTCGGCCCGCCGTCGTCGATGATCACCTGGCCCCAGGCGCCCCCGCACCCGAGCGCCGCCGCCCACGCCACGCCCAACGCCATCGCACGACTGCGAGCCATCTGTGTGCTCCTTCGGGGCTCACCGGTCCCGGGCGCCGCCGGGCGGGCCTCGGGCGCCCGGCCCGCGGCGTAGCCCGCCCGCCGCCACGTATTCTAGTGGCGCCCCCGGCTGCTCCCGCCCCCTTTATACGCCCAGGCCCCCGCCGGGATGCTCGGCCGCCGCGCTTCCCCCCGCGCATCGACTAGATTACCCGCCCGATCCACCTCCCCACGCCCCCCGCCCGGCCCGGAGCCCCCTTGTCCGTCCACCTCCCCATCATCCGCACCTGCCTCCGACACCCCCGGCGCACGCTCGTCGTGGACGACCGGCGTTCATACCGCGGGGTGGAGATCCTCGTCGCCGCCCTCCACGCCGCGTCCGAGATCGAGCGACGCGCCGAGTCCCGCGCCGTCGGCCTCCTGCTCCCCACCAGCGGGGCCTTCCCCATCTGCGCCCTCGGCGCCTGGATGCTCGGCAAGACCGTCGTCCCGCTCAACTACCTCTTGAAGCCCGACGAGCTCCAGTACGTCATCGACGACTGCGGGTGCGACACCATCCTCACCGTCGAGCCGATGCTCGAGCACCTCGGCCGGCGGCCGCGCGTGAAGAGCCTCGTCATGCTCGAGTCGATCGACTTCCGCGCCTTCCCCGAGCTGCGCTGGCCCGCGCTGCCCGCGCCGGACGACCTGGCCTGCCTGCTCTACACCTCCGGCACCAGCGGTAAGCCCAAGGGCGTGATGCTCAGCCACCGCAACCTCACCTCCAACGTCCGCCAGTGCCTCGCCCACGTCGATCTGCACGACGGCGACGTGCTCCTCGGCGTGCTTCCCCAGTTCCACTCCTTCGGGCTCACCGTGCTCACCATCCTCCCCCTGGTGCGCGGGCTCAAGGCCGTCTACTCGGCCCGCTTCGTGCCCCAGCACATCGTCCGCCTCTGCCGCGAGCACCGGCCCACGCTCTTCGTCGGCATCCCCTCCATGTACAACGCCCTGCTCAGCGTCAAGCAGGCCGGGCCCGAGGATTTCCAGACGCTGCGCTACCTCGTCTCCGGCGGCGAGCCCCTGCCGCAGGACGTGCTCGAACGATTCCGCGATCGCTTCGGCCGCAACATCTGCGAGGGCTACGGCCTCACCGAGACCGCCCCGGTCACCAACTGGTGCCGCCCCCACGAGTGGCGTCCGCGCTCGGTCGGCAAGCCGCTGCCCGGCGTCGAGCAGCTGATCACCGACCCCGCGACCGGCCGGCCCCTCCCGCCCGGGCGCGACGGCGAGGTCCTCATCCGAGGCCCGCAGCGCATGCTCGGCTACTACAACCTCCCCGAGGAGACCGCCAAGGCCATCGACGCCCGCGGCTGGCTCCACACCGGCGACATGGGCCGCTTCAGCGACGACGGCCACCTCTCCATCACCGGGCGCATCAAGGAGATGCTCATCGTCGGCGGCGAGAACGTCTTCCCCCGCGAGATCGAGGAGGTCATCAACCGCCACGAGAGCGTCAAGGCCTCCGGCGTCGTCGGCCTCGCCGACCCGATGCGCGGCGAGGTCCCCATCGCCTTCGTCGAGCTCGAGGACGGCGCGGCGTTCGACGAGAAGGCCGTCCTCGCCCTCTGCCGCGAGAAGCTCGCCGGCTACAAGGTCCCCCGCGAGGTGCGCGTGCTCGACGCCCTCCCCCGCAACGCCACCGGCAAGATCCTCCGGCGCGAGCTGCAGAAGATGCTTTAGGAAGCGACGGAGCGACGGAGCGACGAAGCGACGGAGGGGGAGGCAGCAAGGCAGCAAGGCTGCGAGGCATCAGGGCAGTGAGGCAGCGACGCGGC